>NZ_JANQTA010000004.1 GCF_028278985.1 Candidatus Nitrosopumilus sp.
CAACAACTGAAAGCATTCCAGAAACAACAACTGAAAGCATTCCAGAAACAACAACTGAAAGCATTCCAGAAACAACAACTGAAAGCATTCCAGACACAACAATTACTGATCAACCAATAGTTGACAAGAAATCCTCAACATCTAGTTCTGAAAAATCAGAAGTAACAGAAATTTTTTCAGAAAATACAAATTCTCAAACAGAACATGTTCCACAGACAAACTCTGATGAGAAAATTTTGAATAATAACCACTTGGAAAATAAAAAACAAAACAATCTTTCTGTTGAAGATATTGAATTAGGTAAAATCCTAAATCAAATAAATTTAGAATGTGATGATAGTAAATTTACTGATACTATAACCTACTATGATGGAATGGGACCTGCACTTTATCGTCTTTGTAATTTTGAAAACTCATTGAATTTTTTTAATGATTCGTTGATCAAAGATCCTGAAAATGTTGAAGTCCTAGTTAACAAGGGCTCCACTTTAGGAAAATTGGGATATTATTCAGAATCTATTGAATACTATAACCAAGCCATAAATGTAAATCCAGAATTTTTACCTGCAAAAAATAACAAAGCAAATGCTCTTGCATATTTGGGTAATGAAAAAGAAGCAGTTTTGATTTATGAAGAAATCTTAGATGCAAATCCAAATTATATTACAGCTCAAAAAAATCTTGAAATTCTTAAATCAGAATTAAATAATGAACTTCAACCCATCTCAAAGAATTTTGAACCTACTTCAATAGTTCATACAATAACAGAATCAAAATCATCTGAAATTAAAAAACAAACGATTTCACAAAAGGAAAAATCTTCAAACTTTTTTGATGAAGTGAGTATTGTTTTGGGTTCTTTGTTCGGTTTTCTAAACTGATTTGTTATTTTTTGTGCGTAAGTTTTCAATAAACCTATAAAGCCCTGATAAGACGATCGTCATAAGGAATATGAGTAAAATACTTGAGAAGTCATTAAAGGATGCCCTAAAAGAGGATAAGTTAACAATGGGTACCAAACAAGTTTTGAACTCTGTAAAAAATTCCAAACTAATTGTATTGTCTCAATCTGTTGAAAAAGAAATGTTTGAGAAAATTGAATCCGATGCAAAAAAAGAAAAAATACCATTAGTAAACTTCCAAGGAACATCAGTCGCATTAGGCAGACTATGTGGCTTACAATTTAGAATTTCAACAATTTCATTTACATCAATCGCTGATGCAAACATCAAATCAATTCTTAAAGATACAGAAGTTGAGGAAAAAAATGATTAGATGTAGTACATTTAATGAAAGTTTAAATGAGACATTTTTTGTTCGGAGTTAAAAAGGAATTCTTATGACACAATCTATCAAATTAACAACTGATCAAATGCGTATGATGTCTCTTTTCCAAAATGTTACAGGTGCAACTGCACGTGATTGTGTCGAAGATGAAAAACAAGATAGAGTAATTTTTGTTGTAAATACTGGAAAAATGGGATTAGCAATTGGAAAGGGTGGAACTCATATCAAATCACTTCAAAATATTGTGAAAAGAAATGTTGAATTAGTTGAATATGATGAGGATCCTGCAAAATTTTTGTCAAATCTACTTAATTCAAAACTAGTTTCTGAAGTAAAAATAAATAAACGAACTGATGGTTCAAAACAGGCAATAGTTATGGTAGACCCACGTAAAAAAGGAATTGTAGTTGGAAGAGAAGGTAGAAATGCAGAAAAAGCAAGAATGCTTGCAAAACGCTATTTTGATATTACTAGTGTATTGATTAACAGTCCTGAAAAAGCTACATTGGAGATGTAAGAATTGAGAAAATCACCACTTGGATTATTTGCTGGAAGAGTTTTAACAACTAAGAAAAAGAAACAACGCTGGGCAATCTCTACTTACAAAAGAAGAGAACTTGGTATAGACAAGAAAGCAGATCCTTTAGGTGGTGCTCCACAAGCAAGAGGTATTGTTTTAGAAAAAGTTGGTATTGCAGCAAAACAACCAAACTCTGCTGTAAGAAAATGTGTTAGAGTTCAATTAATTAAAAATGGTAAAACTGTTACTGCATTCTTACCTCGAGATGGTGCAATGAACTTTATTGATGAACACGACGAAGTTCATATTCAAGGAATGGGTGCTACTCAAGGTGGTGCAATGGGAGATATTCCTGGTGTTAGATTCAAAGTATTCAAAGTAAATGGTACATCATTACATGAACTAGTCATAGGTAAGAAAGAAAAACCAAGGAGATAGAGAAATGGCACAAACAAAAAATTTGTTATTATTTAGAAAATGGGATTTATCTGATATTGAAATTCAAGATCCAGGATTAAAAACTGCAATTTCATTAAGAAAACAAATTCTTCCATACACATATGGTCGTTCTGCACTAAAACGATTCAACAAAGCTGATGTTAACATTGTTGAACGTTTGATGAATAAAACAATGCACTTTGGAAAAAAATATGCAAAAAACACTGGAAGAATGACTGGAAAGAAAACCAAAGTTCTCAATACAGTAAAAACTGCATTTGATATTATTGCTCTAAAAACTGGTAAGAATCCTGTTGAAGTTTTGGTAAGGGCAGTTGAATTTTCTGCTCCTAATGAAGATACTACACGAATTGTTTATGGTGGTACCGTTTATCACGTTTCAGTTGACGTTGCACCAATTAGACGAGTTGATTTAGCACTCAAATTCATTTCTGATGCAATTAAAGAAGCCACTTTCTCAAATCCAAAACCAATTGAGGAACATATGGCTGAACAACTAATCCTTGCTGCATCAAATGATCCTGCTGCTCCTTCTGTTAAGAAAAAGAATGAGCTAGAACGTATCGCACAGGCTTCTAGATAGAATTTTTACAGTAGCCCGAGGCAGATTCGAACTGCCGTCTCCGCCTATATCCACTTTGTAAGATCCAGAGGGCAGAATCCTTGACCGCTAGACTATCGGGCTACTTGAAGAAATTTTCAAATGAAAGAATATAATCATTTGCTGATCACTTTAGTCTAACTTCATGAATTGCAGTTGCATAATCACAAGTTGCTTTTAATCTCATGTAAGGAATTAATCTAAAATGAATAGAATAGATATCTCCTTCTTTTCTAATAATGCCTTTTTGCATTAATGAAACAAGTCCTCGTGATGGAATATTAATTGAAATATTTTTTTCATCACAGATTTGATCACGTTTTTTTTGAAATTGCTTTAAAGAAAAAGCTACATCATTTAACTCTAAAATTAATGGCCAAATTATTTGACTCCAAACAAATCTTCTATTCTCAGTTGCAGATGCATATTTCCCTTTTTCGCTCAACATTAATAACATCAACAAAATATGTTATAACTTAATAGTTGTCTCAAAACGAAATTGAAGAATCACTAAATTTACTAGAAAAAGATTGGGATGTTGATCCAATTTTAAGAAATTTTATGCTTGGAAAGGTAACTGATGTAAGTGATCATGCAATTAAAGTAAAAGATGTTGTTTTTCATGTTCCATATTTGACAACAGAAAAAAAATTCATTTTGTGGAAATGCTATTGGCCTGATTGTCATAACTGCTGTGATAGACAAGGACGTCTACCCTTAACCTCTGATGATTTAATCACAATTGGAAAGGGGCTAAAATATCAAAAACCATCTGAGTTTGTAAAAAATGAAACTCTAACTGTAACATATCAAGAACCTGGACCATCTGGACAGATGACAACAATGACTACAATTAATCTAAAAAGAAAAAATGATGAAACTGAGGCAGATGATGGTACTCATATTTCTTGTAGATTCTTAGATGACAAAGGCGGTTGTAGCATGCATCCTGATAGGCCTGGTGTTTGTTACCTATATCCATTCTCAACATGGCTTGAAAATGAGCAGGGAAAGGCTAGAGTTCATGCTACCTATCAGTTTACAGGTGATTGCCCTGGATTCTATTTGGCTGACAATTTAGATCCTATGAAAGAAGAATTCAAAGAGTATTCCAAAATAATTTTTGATTACAATATGGCATCTAGCAGAACTAATCGAGAAGGTTTTGGCTCAATAACTATTGGTTAGGCTTTTGCCACTTTCATCAAATCTGCAATTTTAATATCCATTCCAAATCTATCTTCATTTTTCTTCATGTACCTGAAGATAGATAAAAAGTCTGGAAGTGATTTGAAAAAGTTAAAGTCTTTTTTGATTTTTGCTCTTACAAAATTGAATACTTTGGCATATACTTTGTAATGTTCTTCTACTGCTTTTTCATATGCTTTGAAATCATGCATGTTCTTCAAGAAAATCTCAACACATTGCATTGATGGAATGATTCCTTCACCTAATAACGCATAAACTGTTCCAATAGATTCTCCAACTCCAACAACTTTTCCTGAGTAGTATGGTTTGCATCTATCTGGAGTTGCTAATCTAATTGGACGACCTTTTGTTTTCATTACTTTGCCACCATGTTTTTTCAAAAACTCATCTGTTGCTTTGATGTGGTTTTTGTTATAATCTCCAGCACCAATATGGGCCCATTTTTCTCCTAATGGGAAATACCAAAAGTATCCTGACATTCCCGGGAATGGCTCAATATAGAAATCATCGTATGGAACTCCATTTTCATATTCAACTTTGTATTCATAAGTTGGCAAGAAGAAATCTTCTTTTAATTTTGGTAAGAATACTCTGTGAAAACCTGTACAATCTACAATCATGTCATATTCTTTTTCAAGCTCTTCTAATGATGGTGGTTTTCCGTAAATGACTTTAGAATCTTTAATGAAATCTTTGATCAAACCAAGCTTGTCATATGTACAAAGACCGTGTAAACCTATATCGAATTTAACATCATTATTCATTTTTACATGCATATTTTTTCCATCGTGAATTAGAAAATCATTGAAATCTCTACCAGTCTTTTTACAATATTCGGTAAGGATTGGTTTGATCGTGCCCCAAGCACAGATTGAGTCATGTCTTTCTTTTGGATTTAATTCGTAACCTGTGACATAATGCTCAGAATCTTTGAGTCTTGCCATTAGGTAGGAGCCTGCAACACCCATTCCCATTACTGCAATTTTCAAGATATTTTGCGAATCCTCTAGGCCTAATAAATACACTATCTGAAATTTTCTCTAGTGTTCCGTATTCTGTTGTTACCATTAGTAGGAAAAAGTAGCGTTAGTTAAATATCAAAAATCTAGAATCAATTTGAAAAGGTAGTCTGTCGTCTGATTACAATAGTTTCAGACCTTAAGGCAATCACTGTCATCAGATAACCCTCTGTTTCTGATCTTAAGTGACGAGCTGTCATTGAACTCTTTTGGAGTCAATCTTAAGCTCAATCACCTTTTGTTAAATTAAATTTGGGATAGTTTTGTGTTGATTTATGGATACTTTTGAAGCAATCAGAACTCGTCGTGCAGTTAAGAAATTTGATAGTTCTTACAAAATGACTGCAGAACAAGTAAAATCTTTGATGGAATTAGTAATTCTTTCTCCAACAAGTTACAATCAACAAAATTGGAGATTTGTTACAGTTATTGATCAATCTGTTAAAGAAAAAATCTCAAAAGCAGCTAGAGATCAAGCTCAACCAAAAGATGGTTCTTTGGTAGTAGTTCTATGTGGAAACATGAGTGCTTGGAAAGATGAACCTACTAGATACTGGAGAAATCATCCTGTTGAAAAACAAGAACAAGTTAAAAATTCACTTGCACGAAAATATGCTGATAGTCCTCAAAATCGTCGTGATGAAGCCATTCGTTCATGTGGTTTTGCTGCACAGACAATTATGCTTGCAGCAAGACAGATGGGACTAGATTCTTGTCCTATGGTTGGATTTGAATATGATCAACTTGCTGAAATCATCAATCTTCCTGAGGATCATTTGATATCTATGATGGTTGTTGTTGGAAAAGCAGCTGAACCAGCAGCTGAAAGAGGAGGACAACTTGCTTTGGACGAAGTTGTATTTGAGAACCAATTCTAGCAGTGTAACAAAATAAAATTAATATTATTTAATATCAATAATGTCGTGAATAGAATATGGGTATAGATGAGGCAATTGAGAAAATTAACACATCCAATCAGGGGTTAAACGTAATTCTTGAAAACTTGGATGAACAATTATCTGATTTACGTGGTGATCCTAGGCTAGAAGGCTTGGTTGATGACTTGGAAAATTTATTCTATGCATATTTGAAAACTTGGATAAAATCCAATAACGAAATTAAAGAAATTCTGGAAAAAGAAAAATAATTTTATTCAATTAAAATTGCTGGCTTGAAAGGTCTGGCATGTCTAGCTTTCCCTTTAGGATCATAGATATTCTCATCTGATTCTGAATAAACTTCAACATCTACCTTGAACTCTTTCTTACCTATACTGGTTAATTCAGACTTGAAAAACTCTTTTTCATCAAAAGATTCAGACTCTAGTTTCATTTTCTTAATGTTTTCTGATTCAGAGTGTAAATCCTTGATAGTTTTCTGAACAAAGTCTGGATTCTTTTTTGCATCAGTTGTTTCTGGATCTGCAATGAGTTCCTTCATCACAACTCCCATGTTATTTTCTCCACCAACCATGATGTTGAGAATTTTACGATAAACTTTGGATTTGAACTCATCAGAATTCACATAAAGTACAATTTTTTTTGGTGTGATTTTTGTCACCTTGATAATGTTTCCAATATCTTCTATTGTACTCTTTAGTAATTCCTCAGATTGAATTGATGATGCATCAACATCACTTTCATTATATTTTGGCCAATCTGATTTAGATACTTGTTTCGAATTTCCTAATTTCTCCCACATCTCTTCAGCAATATGAGGTGCAAATGGTGACAACATTGCGACTCTGGCTGAATTGATTTTATGTAAAATTCCTGAAACATCATCTCGATTCTTTGCTGTAGCTCTCTTGTTGTACCAACTAAGGTCTGTTTCAAATGTAAACAAGATATCATGGAGCGCTTCACGTAATCTCATTTTTTCAACGGCTTCTGTAATTTCAGCAATTTTACTCTGAGTTTTAGATAAAATCCACTTGTCTTCAGCCTGTAATTCTGTGATTTGGGATTTTTTGAGCCTAGAGCACTCCTCTAATAGAGATTCAAGCTTGCTTTGAATGCCTGAAACTGATTCCATGTTAAAATCAGCATCTTGGAGTAACTCTGCTGATGATATAATTGCCAATCTAATTGGGTCTGCACCGTGATCTTTAATTGCAGCTCTTAATGGAATGATGTTTCCCATACTTTTAGACATTTTTGCCCCATCCATCATTACACTTCCATTAACAACAATTTCTTGTGGCCACAATTTTTTCTCAAATATTGCAACATGATTCAAAACAAAAAATGACAAGTGATTTTGAACCAAATCACGACCTGAATGTCTAGAATCAACTGGATAAAAATATGTGAATTCTTTTTTCATTGCGTTGATTGCATCTTCAGAAAGTTTTGATGTTGAAGCAGCTAGCGAAACATCTCCCTTATCTAACAAAACATAATCAAAGAATTCTTTTGTGAGATTTTCTGGAGTTACGGTTCCGTCATTCACAAATCGTGATAATGTATAGTATGCCATATAGATTACAGAGTCAGATAAACTCTCCACTATCCAATCATTATCCCAAGGAAGTTTAGTTCCTAATCCTTGTTGTCTTGCACAAGCTCTCTCATGTAGCCAATCTATTACTTCGACAAACTCTGTTTTGATGTTGTTGGGAAGTATGTTCATCACATCTAAACAATTTCTAGCTAATTCTTTCCATTCCTCATCACCATAATTCAAAAACCATTGATTGTTCAATACTTTAACAACACATTCAGCTCCACAACGGCATCTTACTGGAGCATTCTCCAAAACTGGGAACTTTTCTAAATGATTATTTTCTTGCAACCAAGCTCTAATCTTATCTCTACCAAACTGTACCTTTTCTCCGTTAAATTGTAAACATTTGTCGTTAAGCTTTCCATCAGTGAATTCTTTGAGATATAGCTCCTTGGTTGCTTCTTCTAATTTGTCATCTGATTGGTCAGAAATCCCCATCTTTTCACAAATGTCTTTTGCTGGAATAGTTCCGTAACCTTCTGTTAGGATAATTGGAATAGGTTCTAATTTTGAGGCCAAATCGTGATTTTTTGCCTTCAAATCCATTAGTGCTTGATAGTCTTTAGGAGCATGTGCAGGCACAGACATTACCAATCCTGTACCCATGCTAGGCTCTACAAATTCAGCAGGCAATACTGGAATCTCTCGTCCATCATGATTCGTTGCAGTCTTGCCAATAATTTCAGAACCTTGAATCTCACCTGTAATCTCTACTTTTTTCTCAAAGAATGAAATCTTTTTTGCACACTCTTCAGATACAATCCACTCTTCTCCATCAACTGAAACTTTTTTGTAAACAGTGTTTGGATTAACCCAAAGATTCGTTATGCCAAAGATAGTTTCAGGTCGTAATGTTGTTATTGGAAATATTGAATCACCTAACTTGAATTTAATCAAGAAATTCTTATCATCGATCTTTGGTTCTACATCGCCCATTGTATCATGTTGTGATACAGGGTTTTGATCAACTGGACACCAACCCACTGGATGACTGCCCTGGATGATTCTGCCCTTTTCTTTAAGTGTGGTAATTTGCCATTCAATAAATTTTTGATAACCTGGAACAATTGTAGTAAATTCTCGTCTCCAATCAATTGAATAACCCATCTCAATCATTCCAGATTTTATCTCTTCATGGAAATAGTCTGCAATCTTTATTGGTTCAACAAATGTCTTGATAGCATCTTCTGGAACATGATAGATATTTCGCAAACCATCTAGGATTTCTTTTTCTCCAGCTTCAATTCTTTTTGCCATTCCAAGTACTGGAGTTCCTGTATAGTGGAATCCCATTGGGAATAGTACGTTATACCCTTTCATTCTGTAAAATCTTGCATGAACATCAGCTAGTGTGTAAGTTCTACCATGTCCAATGTGTTGAGGTGAGTTTGGATATGGATAAGCTACTGTAATGAATTTTTTTGGTTTATCATTTGGATTTGTTTCAAAGTCTTTGTTTTCTTCCCACTTGGTTCTCCACTTTGTTTCAATCTCAGTCCAGTTTAACGTCATTCCATCTTTACCCTAAAATCATAGATTTTGCTTTGACTATTGCTTCGTCTTTTTTAGATGTGTCTTTTCCCCCACCTTGAGCAAATTTGGCATCTCCTCCACCTGAACCGCCCAAAATTGAGGCTATTTCCTTTGCAATCTCACCTGCATTTACGCCTGATTGTTCCCCTGAAAACACCATAACTCGAATTGTTGGACCAGCTTCAAAAATACCGCAAAATGCTGCAGTTGGGTCCTTGCCAACTAGCTTCTTTCCAAAGTTTTGGTGGAAATAATCATCAAAATCAGGGCTAGATGTAAAACATAATTTCCCTTTTGAATTGATTCCCTCTTCTTCAACTGATTCTTCAGCTAAAACTTTCTCTAATAGAATTGGAATCTTTTCTCGAGCTTTAGCTTTGTTTTCATCACGTTGTTTTTCTAATTGTTCTCTTTGTTTTGCTTCTTCGGCTTTGCGTTTTGATTCTTGTTCTTGTTGTTTTTCATATTCAAAGGCATTAGGTCCTGAAACAAATTCTAAACGTACTACACCATCTTGGATACGTTTGGTCTTTGTAATTTTGATTAATTCAATATCGCCAGTTTTCTTAACATGTGTTCCACCACAGGCTTCAATGTCTTTATCTTCAATTGATACAATCCTTACAGACTTTACTGGAACAACACCTCCCTGATAAATTCTAAATCCGTACTTTTGTTCTGCTGTTCCTCTATCGTAATAATTGATACTTACTGGATAATTTTTTTTTATCATATCATTTGCTTCATCTTCAATTTTCTTTACTTCATTATTAGAAAGGGATGAATGATGTGTAATGTCTAATCTAGCATGATCATCGTCTTTAAAAGCTGAATGCTGCCAAATCCATGAACCTAATACTTTACGTGATGATGTATTGATAATGTGAGTACTAGTGTGATTCTTTGTTATATTGGCACGACGAATCTCATCTACTTTACAATTAACTGTCTCTCCTTCTTTTGGAACTCCGCCTTCTAACTGATGAACAATAATGTCTGCATGTTTATCGACATTGAATACTTTGAACCCTGCAATGCTTCCAAAGTCTGGCTCTTGACCTCCTCCTCTTGCGTAAAATGATGTTCTGTCAAGAACTACCATGTCGTCAATCACCTTGAGAACTTTAGCTTCAAACTCCATTGGGTCATCTTGATAAAATAATGTCTCAGTTTCTGGAAGTCCTTCTAATGGTAACTCTGCAATGGTCTTTTTCTTATCTGATTGATGTAAATCAGATAATTTCGAATAAAATGATGATGGAATTTCTTCAATTGCATCAACTTCTTTGAGATATTCTGGTGTAATGCCGTCAGATTCGTAATATGTGATTAGTTCATCTACTGATGGTGTTCCTTTTTCTTTAATTTTATCTGCCTTTTTCTTCATGTGAACTTTTGATTCTTCGTATCTTGCAGATTCAAGCTTCAAAATTGCCTTCACGTCATCACGTTTCTCATCTAGTTCTGGATATGTGTCCTTTAGATAATCAATATGCAAATCAATCAAGTCATCAATATTGAGTTTCAAATTTAGTTTCGAGATAGTTGCGTTAATTCTTCGTAACATCATTCTCAAGTTATATCCTCCGCCAACGTTTGATGGTAAAGCTCCATCTGTAATAGCAAAGATCAAAGTTCTCAAGTGGTCTGCAATAAGATACATTCCTTCTAGAGGCGTGATCATCTTTTGCATTTGTTCATCTGTTATTCCAGCATTTTTTACTGCAAGGCGTCTAACTTGATTCAAGTCATCATAATGATCAATCTCTTTTGCAATTTCAGTAAAGTATTTGCGTAAAATCTCTGAATCTGAATCAATTCCAATTGTATCAAACAATTTCCCATTAATTGGACCAAAACAACAGTCATATGCTGTAGGAGTTCCCATAGTAATCCATGCAAATCTTTCCAATCCAGCACCCATGTCAATAACACGTTGGTCTAGAGTAGTATGTTGTCCTAATTCACCTTGGAATTCAGTAAACACTGCATTTCCAAGCTCAAGTCCACGAACAAAATATTCAAGGGATGGACCAAATGAACCTCCTCCAGCCCAAACATCTTCTACAAAAACAACTTCATCTTTGTTTATTCCAAATTGTTCGGTAAGTAATCTATAATCCAAATCTACACATTCGTCTTTCCAATATCCTCCTAAATCTGGAACACTATGTTGTCCAATCATACAGAAACTTGAAAAGTGTCTTCCTGTAACTCCAACATTTTCCAAATCTTTGAATCTCAAACAAGTTTGTGGAACAACTAGTGGATTTGCAGGAAATTCAAAAACAACCTTAGAGCCCATCACTCTTTGAAAGTCCACAATTGATGCTATTGTGAAATACAAATCATCACGCCATCTACAAACTACAGGATATCTACTTACTGATGTGTGATTGTTTTTCACAAAAAATTCTTCAACTTGTTTCCAAGATTGAGTATAATCAAACCTTTTCGATGTTGGTGGCTCTCCGATAAATGAATAAGTGTCAAGTCCGTCATCTGGACAAAGATTTCTATCTGCATTTAGTGTCCAGAAGAATCTTCCACACTTTGCACAGGATTTTCTAACAAATCCTTGCTCTTGGAATAATTTGACATTATAGTATTTGTCAGGATCTGATGAAAATTCTTTAAGAATCTCTTTTTTATCCAATGTTCAGGCTGCTCTATTCCGATATTAAGAATTGTCGATTAATAATACATTAAATACACTATACTCCAAATTCTATCTATGTTTGGAAGAAAACCTACTCTCAAAGAAGGCATTCATATTTTTTCTGTAAGGAAAAATGGTGATTTTAATGACTTTGTATTTGCAATCGTAACTGGTGTTGAAGGCAGAAAAGTAGGCGTTAATGGTGTTATTGTAAATCCTGTTGGATTGAAAAATAAGATTGAACAAGGGAAAACAGGTGAACGCTCACTTGAAATTCTTCAAAATCCTACTCCCGACAATGTTGTTTTAGCATTAGTTTATCGTGTGGAACACGAAAATTTTACAGAAGTTTTAGATCTTGACAAAGACAAATGTGATATTCTTCCTCCAAAAATTTACACAATGTTAGATGGATGGGTTCGCGAATCCTTACCTGAATTACTAAACTCAGTTTTATCATTACCACCTGGTTCTGAGAGAGATGAGGCAAAGAGAGTCTTAAAGCAAAAGATGGATTCTCTAATTGACAAAAATCTGAAACGTACACTTTATTCAGTTTGCAGAAGTCTAAAAATCCTGAATTAATTCAGGCGTAATTCTCCATAGTTTTATATTATGCCCTAAGAAAATCTCGATACAATGGAATATGTTTACGCTGCTTTACTTCTTCACAAGCTAGAAAAAGAAGTTAACGAGGGAAATATCAGCTCAGTTGTCAAAGCATCTGGTGCTGAAGTTAACGAAGCCCAAGTTAAAGCACTAGTAGCAGCCTTGGCCGATGTAAACATCGATGAGGCAGTTAAAGCCGCACCTGTCGCAGTTGCAGCAGCCGCAGCACCAGCAGCAGATGGCGCAGCCGCAGCAGATGCACCGGCAAAAGAGGAGAAGAAAGAAGAACCAAAGAACGAAGAAGCAGCCATGGAAGGATTATCCTCATTATTTGGCTAGACGACTTTTCTTTTTTCCAATTTACTTTTGATCTTTATTTTTCATCAATTCTTAATTATCAATAACTCGTCTTTGGATTGAATGGTAGATTTTTCATTTCCAATTGATGGGTTTATCAGTATACTGGATTATTTAGGAACTATTGCATTTGCAATTACTGGCGCATCAAAAGCAATATCTCACAAGGCTGATATTTTTGGAATTATTGTTTTAGCAACTGTAGTTGGTGTTGCTGGTGGAATTATGCGTGATGTAATTTTTGGAAGATTTCCTACGGCATTTTCAGATCCTATCTACATTAGTTTGACAGTTGGAGCTGGAATTGTAATGTTCTTCCTTTATTCAAAATTAAAAAATCAAATGAACACTTGGTTAGTTTTTGATGCTATAGGTTTAGGTGTATTTTCAATAATTGGAGCATCCATTGCTTACCAAATTGTAGGTCTTAGCTTTCTTCCAATGTTATTTGCAGGCGTTTTGACTGCTATTGGTGGTGGTATCTTAAGAGATGTATTCGTAAGAGAAATTCCAATTGTATTTGTAAAGGAAGTTTATGCAGTTGCTAGCGTTGTTGGAATTATAATTTTCTATTTGGTATTGTCTTCAGGAGTTGACATACAAGTAGCATCTGTAATTGGAATTGTTTCGGCTACAGGAATTCGATTGCTTGCAATGAAGTATAATTGGAATCTTCCTAAAGCTAAAGGTACTGCTGATTAAGCTGGTGTGTAATCTTTTACTTGACCTGCCAAAGATCTTGCTTGAGCATCTGCTTTTTGCAAAATTTGCTCTTTTGTCTCATCAGTCATAAATCCTGATTCTACAGATAATGAACGAGCATATTGTGATGCTTTTGATAGAATTTGTGAAATATTCTCAGGTGTAACATATGCTGCTTCGATGGATAATGAAACTGCTTCTTGGTGAGCCTGTGCAAATTCATCTCTGATTTTATCAACATCGATGACCATTTCATCTGCTGCATACTTCAAACCATCTTCGAGTGCAACAAATAATGAAATTCCTGCTTCTACTGGTTTGATATCTAATTTACCTAAAATTGATGCTAATTTTGCGTTAATTGCTTCTCCTTTTTTGACTGGTGTGCTATCTTTTGCAATCCATATTGTTCCTTGATCAATTTTTGTAGGAATGCCTGCCTCTTTGAATTCAGTAAGCATTGGTCCTGGTGCAATTCCTGTATTCTTTTCAGGAACTACAACATCAATACTTGCAATATCTCCGCCTCTTGCATTCATCATAATCTTATTTTTTGCAAGTAAGACGTTTAGCTTGAATGGAGACATGTTTGTAAACATAAACATGCATTGACCAGTGAGATCTCCTAACATCTCTTTGATTCCTGGAACATCCAATGATTCAAGAGCTTTCTTTGCAACTTTGTCTTTGATACTTACAAACTCAACATCGTCTTTGAGAATTTTTCTTAATGGTAAAACTTGTGTGGAACGAACTTTTTCCATCTTGATAAGGGAAACTACTTTGTATTTTTTTGGAAGCTCTTGTAGTTGTTGATACATCTGAGCTTTTCTTTTAGGATATGTAGTTCTATTTTCATGCAAATTTCTTCTTAACCTCTTGTACTTGCTTTATCGGTTTACCCATTGTTGTTTTTATCATAATCCTTTTGATGTTTTTCTCACCATTTGGTAATTTCTTTTCAACAGCACTTAATACTGAATGAGCATTAATTGCTAAATCAGAATCTTCCATCGTTTGATCTCCAATTTTGCATGACATTGATAATGATGCTCTAGTTCTAACTTTGATTGATGATCTAAATCTCTGTAAGAATGAATCAATAGGTGCATTAAATGGTACTGGTGTTGGCATTTTTCCTCTTGGTCCTAACAACTGACCTAATGTTTTACCAACTAATGGCATGACTTGAGTGTCGGCCAAAAAGAAATCATATTTGTTGATAAATTTTCTTGATTCTCTTTTGTTAGTAGCAAATTTTTCTAATTCTTCTGTACCTACAACTGCATCAGCATTTGCTTGTTTAGCTTTCTGTCCCATATCGCCAGTTGCCATAACACATACTGTTGCAGGAGAACTAGTTTTTGGGAGTTGTACAACCTCATTTAGAGCAAATCCTTTCTTAACATCAATATCTTTGAAATTCATTATCAATTCAACTGATTGCTTAAATTTTCTCTCTTTTGTGGCAGATTTGGCTTCTTTTACCATTTCAGCTAGCTGAGCCTCTGTAATCATTACGAACATTTTCGAGAAAGCCTACTTAAAATCGTTTAGAGCCAAGCTTCCTGAAAATCTATTATTTTAAAAAAATTACAAAATTTCTTTCAAATAATTGAAAATACGGAGTAGATTTTTCCCAAAACCTACATATATTAAATCACAAAGAGATTTTTCTAACAACTTGCACCGATTTGACGAATTAGATATGAAATTACTTTATGAATTGACTAAAGATGGATCTATTTCTGTCCCAACTTTGTCAAAAAAACTCGGAATTAATGCATCTGTTCTATATAGCAGAATTAAGAGATTGATGAAGAAAAAATTAATCAAAAAATTTACCGTCGAAATAGATGATTCTCTCTTAGGAATTGGTGTTAAGGCTTCTGTAGGAATAAACAGAGATCCTAAATTCAAAGATGCAATTCATAAACAATTCATGGAAACCCCCGAAGTTGTCTCAATTTCTGAGGTTACTGGTAGATTCGATATTATGATTCAAGTATATGCTAAGAACCTAGAATCTCTTCACTCTGTAGTCATTGAAAAAATAGGCAAAATTCCAGGAATTCAAAATACTGAAACTTTTGTTGAATTACAAAAAACTGACAAAGATCCTGTGTATTTAATTCAGTGATTATTGGAATTTTTCATCCCATTTACCTTCATTGATTTCTGCTGTGATTTCTTTAGGTGTTTTTCCTTCAACTTTCACACCCAAAGCTACACATGTTCCAATGATGGTTTTTGCCACTGATTTTAATGATGAGGCATATGATTTCTCAAGTTTTGTATTGGCTACTTTGACAATTGAATCCATTGTAACATCACCTGCCCATTCAGTTCCAGATGCACCTGAACCTTTCTGAATACCTGCTTCTTTCATAATTAATGCAGCGGCTGATGGAATACCAATTTCAATTTCGTATTTTTTGGTATCACTATCGACAACTACTGTAACTGGAACTTTCATTCCTTCAAAGTCTTTAGTTTTATCATTAATTGCATTGATTACTTCCATAATGTTAACTCCAAGAGGGCCTAAAGCTGGACCTAGTGGTGGACCTGCAGATGCTCCTCCTCCTGTAACAAGTGATGAAATTTTTTGTTCTCCCATATCTATTCCCTCATTATGAAAAATTTAATCCTTCCTAAGCCTCACTTGATAATTTTAGGTAATTTGCGTCTACTGTGACTGGTAATTGATATGATGCATCCAATAATACTACTGTTGCTTCTTCTTTTTCAGGATCTATTCTAGTAATTGTTGCCTTCATTCCTTTGAATGGACCTCCTGTAATTTCAACTACATTATCTACTGCTAATTGTGAAACTGTTGATTTCTTGATAAGATATCCTTCAATATCTTTGAATTCCAATTCTCCTCTAAGTTGACCTCTGATGTGTCTTACTCCTTCTACTGCCATATATGCATCACTTGGATTGACAGCTTCAATTACGACATATCCTTTTAGATTATCTACTAACAAAACTGATTGAATACTGATTTGATTTGCATTGGCCTTTGCCTCTAATAACCTCATTACCACTTTTTCTTGTCCTCCTGTGGTTCTAATTGCAAACAAATGTGATTTTATTTCTTCAGACAATTTTACCTACCAAATGTAATCACTGAAAAGACGAACTGAATAGTAAATCCTATGGCTCCTACACCACCAATTCCTAATAATACTAATCTCAAATGTTGTGAATATTCATCCTTGTCGGGCTTTTTTGCCATTTTCAAGGTATTTCCCATATCTTTCAGCATCTGTTTCGGATTCATTGCTGAAAATTAATAGGGTGTCCTTATATCTCTTATCTCATGGAACTACTAGTTGCGTATCAAGATGACCCTGCTGGAAATAACATGGCAGAATTTTTGTCCAAAAACATGAATTTTCAAGATGGTATTTTTCATGGAGAAGATTATGATTTAGTTACTATTCCAACTCCTGCAATTTCTGCAGATTGGTTAGACGAAAAATATGATTATGATGGATTTGTTTTTCTTTCTAAACATGCAGCTGAATCTGGAGTATTAGCACTTACATGTCATTGTACTGGAAATTTTTCAGAAGCAAAATTTGGTGGCAATGATCGGCAAGTAGCTATTCCTCATCCTAGCCTTCAAAAAATATATCTTCAAACCTTAAAAGAAAATGAAACAAAATTTTCAGATTTTCAAATTACAATTGAGGCAACTCATCATGGTCCTACAGCTCTGAAAAAACCTTCTATCTTTATTGAAATTGGAACAACTGAAAAACAATGGACTGACACATCCTTGTGCTCTTCTGTAGCCGAAATTGTTGACTCTGTAATGAAAAAACCTGTAAAAGAATTTCCAGTTGCCGTTTGTTTTGGAGGCACTCATTATCCAACCAAATTCACAAATGAATTGTTGACAGGCGAACATGCCTTAGGAACTGTAGTCCCAAAACATGCATTGGAGAATATTGATGATGAATTATTTAATCATATAATGAAACAGAATAGTATAGCAAAATCTGCCTTATTGGATTGGAATGGTCTTGGTCCAAACAAACAAAAAATTCTTGATCTATTGGATTCTACAAATCTTGAAGTGATTAAACTTTGAATCTCGAACAAAAAATTTTCAAAAAATTACTTGAAGTTCCAAAAGGACAGATTACAACATATGGTGAATTAGCAAAAGCAGTTGGTTTGAAAAATGGTCAAAGAGCTGTTGGAAAAATCATGAACAAGAATCCTTATCCTGTGATTATTCCATGTCATCGTGTTGTTATGTCTACTGGTAAAATTGGTGGATATGCATATGGTGAACATATCAAAACAAAAATGCTAAACGATGAAGGCATTGAAATTAAAGATGGAAAAATCCTAGATTGGGAAAATAGAGTCTATCGTTTTTAGTTGCTTCTTTTAGCTTTGATTTCATCCATCAAAGTTCTAAGATGGGCCTTGTTTCTAACAGTGTTACCACCTACTTTTTTGTAGAGTGCCCAAAATTCTGGATTTGTTAAATCCTTTCTATCTTTAGCAATTTTTAGCAAACGTCTGAGTGAACGTACTTTGGCAACGTATACTTCCTTTTTACCCACTCTTGCTCCTTTTCTTCCTTGTTTGGAACCTTGTTTAGTTCCTCTCTTGTTTCTTTGCTCTTTTTTAGTTTGAGCTCTTCCTCTAGAAGTTCCAGTAAATGTCTTAATCTTAATTGTATTTGCTGTGATGAGACTTCTGATGTTTTCTCTAGTAATTGCATCAGCAATATCGTCTAAGTGATCAGTATCAAATTTGATTCTGTGGACACCAACACCCGTGACTCTAGATGCAAGTCTTTTCTTAGCTTTAAGATTTACTACCACTTGCACTCACCCTTGCATTGAAAATTTTGAATTTCCCTTCTATTGCTTTAGCAACAATTTCTTTTCTTTTCTTAGTTCCAACACTATGACCAAATCTAATTCCGTCTTTCTTTGGATCTAATTTTTCTAAATCACTTAAGTTGTAAACTAAATTATCTGTAAATCCTGATGGATGTAACCCTCTTGCTTCTTTTGGACCTCCATATCCAACTTTCACAAGTCCTGGTCTGCCTCTGCTTTTTTGTTTTCTTTGATGATGATCAATACCTTTTGGTTTTCTCCAGTTTGTTTGAAGTCTAACATATCTCCAACTTTCAGGTCTCACAAAATCAGGATTATTTTCTTTCACTTCCTGTCTTTTTGCAATTTTTTCTTTATTGATCGGCATTAGAATGACTCTTGAATTTTGGAATAAATACGTTCCTAGACGTGAAAAAATTTTTGATAGGAAAGAGATAATAAGGAAATTCAAGGCGGATCGAAATATCTCATGAACAAGCCTGGGATTGAACAAATTATTTTTGGAGGGAAAAATCTCTGACTCAAGTAGTAGGAACAGCTATAACTGATAAATTTTCAAATCAACTCAAAGATTTTGGAATTAACCCTTCTAAAGTCCACAGAAATCTTAGTACTGAAGAGATGGTAAGCCTTGCAGTAGAGCGAAAAGAGGGTGTGGTTAATTCAACGGGTTCTCTTTCGGTAAATACTGGAAAATATACTGGGCGTTCACCTGATGATAGATTTATCGTATATGATGACAAAACTCATGAAACAATTGATTGGGGCAAAATTAATCACCAATTTCCAAGTGGAAAATTTGAAAAACTCTTAGAAAAGATGAAAAACTTTGTTGAAAACAAAGAGCTTTTTGTCTATGACGGTTTTGTAGGTGCTGATCCTGCAACTCGTTTACCAATTAGAGTAATCAATGATCATGTCTGGCAAAATATGTTCTCAAGCAATTTGTTTATTCGACCAACAAGTGAAGAATTGACAAATCACGAACCTGAATTTACAATTCTTTGTATTAATGATTTCAAAGCAGATCCTGAAATTGATGGAACAAGAACTGATGTATTCATCCTAATTGATTTGACAAGAAAAATTGTCTTAATCGGTGGAACTGAATATGCTGGTGAAATGAAAAAATCCATGTTTGGAGTAATGAACTTTCTGTTACCTGACAAAGGAATTTTCCCAATGCACTGTTCTGCAAATATTGGTGAAAAAGGTGACACAGCCTTATTCTTTGGATTGTCTGGTACTGGAAAGACCACACTCTCAGCTGATCCAAATAGAAGATTAATCGGTGATGATGAGCATGGATGGTCAGACAATGGAACTTTTAATTTTGAAGGAGGATGTTATGCAAAATGTATTAACCTTAGTCAAGAAGCAGAGCCAGAAATTTGGAATGCAATCAAACCTGGTGCACTTTTAGAAAATGTCGTCCTAAAAGATAATGTTCCTGATTATGATGATAACTCTTTAACTGAAAATACCCGTGTAGGTTATCCATTAGATTTCATTCCTGGAGCTGTAATTCCAAGTGTAGGTGGAAATCCTAAAGTCATCATCTTTTTGACAGCTGATGCATTAGGAGTGTTACCTCCTGTTTCAAAACTTACCAAGGAAGCTGCAATGTATCACTTTATGTCAGGATATACAAGTAAACTTGCTGGAACCGAAAGAGGAATCAAGGAACCAAAGTCTGTATTCTCTCAATGCTTTGGCGCTCCATTCATGCCTAGACCAGCCTCAGTTTATGCTAAATTATTAGGAGAAAAAATCAATGAGCACAATACTGTAGTTTACCTCATTAACACTGGTTGGTCTGGTGGCCCATATGGAGTTGGAAAAAGAGTCAAGATAAAGTATAGTCGTGCAATGGTCACTGCTGCATTATCTGGAGCTCTTGATATTGTAAAATACAACCATAATGATTTGTTTAATCTAGATATTCCTGCAGAAGTTGAAGGAGTTCCATCTGAAATTTTAGATCCTAGAAACACTTGGATAGACAAAGATGAATATGATTTGTCTGCAAAAAAACTTGCACAAATGTTTGTTGAAAACTTTAAGAAATTTGAAGGTGCATCCCAAGAAATAATTGATGCAGGACCAAAAATTTCTCAATAGTTATTTTCTTTTTAAAATTCCAACAATACCTACAGCTATCACAATTCCTGATATGATTAGAATTTGTTTTTCTGGAAGTTCAATTAAATTAAGATTTTGAGATTTTTCATCCAATGTACTGATTTCTATTGTGTTGTATGCACTTGAAGAATTTTTGTTTGTTCTAATTTTTGCATCAATCCAATATTCTGAATTCTCAAAAATATCTATTGTGCCTTGTTTATTTGGAGTCATTGTAGTTGTTGAAGTTTTTCCATCTTTACTATTTGTCACAGTAATTTTTGCAAAACTCCAATTTTCTGGATGATAAATATCAAAAATTAATTTGTCATTTTGCTGATTCACTAAAACTGAACCCTGTGTATAATGTAACAAAAATGGAACTACGTATCTAATTTCATTATGATAAATGATTATCTTACCTTCATGATCTCCATAATTTTTTTCTGTCATACTCATTTTTGTTATCAACTTTTCTCCTTCAATGAAATGTGCAAATTTGATAAATTCTGGTCCTTCAAAATCAATCTGGATATAATCTAAACTTCCTTCTAAGACTTTTAATTCAAATTGTTGTTCTGAGATTAAATGATCTGATGACACTGATGAAACAAAATTTGGTGGCATAATCACTAATTTTGCATCAAATGCATTTGCAATGTCTATTCTACCTGAGCCTGATTCAGAAATTGAAAATTCTTGCCCATATGCATCAGATACAGGCATGGCTGTAGTCAATAATATGGACTTAATTTCGTGGTGGTGTAGATTAGGATTTTTTTGAAGTAATAGTGCTGCTGCCCCGCTAACGTGGGGTGCTGCATAACTTGTTCCACTTGTAAAATTGTATCCTGCATTGTTTTGTGTAGTATTGATGTATGCACCCGGTGCTACTATCTCAGGTTTGATGTAAAATGGTGATACTGGTCCTCTAGAACTAAAATGTGCAACAAAATCTGGATTGTAAAACAAATGTAATGAACCTTCAATTTCGTTAATCACTAAATTCTTTATTTCTAATCCTTCATCTCTATCAATTGAAACTACAGGAATTTGTGGTTTGTAATCTGGTTCCATAAATTCATGAATTAATTCTCCTAGAAAAATTCCTTCAATGTTGTTGTAAACAATCAGAGCTTTTGCACCAGCATTAGCTGCATTATTTTCTTTGATAGAAAAATAAAGTAATTCTCCTTCAACATCACTACCCCTTTCTACAAGAACTATGGAATCTTTTGTATCAACTTGACTTAACTCATCAATTTTTCCATATCCACCAAAAACAATTTTTCCAGTAATTGGATCATCAACTTTAGTTGAACCTACCATTGGAATTACTGTGTATGGTTTTTCATCGACTTCTAATGTTGCTACTAAACTAGATGTCAAATTATTGTAAGTTGCTCCAACAGTGACAGAACCATAGTTTCTTCCAGGACTACCGATGGTTCCAAATCCTGGACCATCATTTCCTGCAGCAGTAACAACAAAGATTTCTTTTTCAAGTGCATAATTTACAGCCCTTTCGATTTTTGAATTTGTTTTGTTTACACCAAGACTAATGTTGATAATATCTGCACCATCTTTTATTGCCATTTCAATTGCTTCAATAATTAATTCTGAAGATACTCCTTCCCCATCTTCTGAAACTTTGTATGCAAGAATTTTTGCTTTTGGAGCAATTCCTGTGGCTTGACCATCTGCTGCAATTACTCCTGCCACCTGAGTTCCATGTCCATTTTTATCTAAAGGCGGTTCTCCTCTCTGAATGAAATTGTACCCTCCAATCACTTTTCCATCCGGACCCCAACCAAAAAGATCTGGATGGTTAAAGTCCACTCCTGTATCAATAACTGCAATTTTAATTCCAGAACCATCTATTCCTTGAATCCTTGGAATTTCAGTTCCTACGTAAGGAACACTTCTGTCAAGATATGTCTTAATTTCATTTTCTGAATCAATTGATTGGGATAAAATTAATCCAGTCAAAATTACTACAATTAAAGAAAAAATTGCAAAGAATTTCACAAATCTTCTAGCAATTTTAGCAAGTAAAAATGATTACCTGTAAACCAATAAATGGAATAAATTATCAAATGCACACATGGGAAAATACACACTTCCTGAAATGCCATATGCTTATGATGCATTAGAACCTCACATTGACGCAAGAACAATGGAGATTCACCATACAAAGCATCATCAAACATACACTGACAAACTTAATGCAGCCCTTGAAACATGTCCAGCTGAAATTCAAGACAAAGACATCTTAGATATTTTGTCTGACATCAATTCAGTTCCAGAGGACAAAAGAGGTGCAATTAATTTCAACGGTGGTGGTTATGACAACCATAGGCTATTTTGGAATAACATGAAACCAAATGGAGGCGGAGAACCAGGAGGATCAATTGCTGATGCAATAAATGATTCCTTTGGAAGCTTTTCTGACTTCAAAGAGAAATTTTCATCCACTACAGCAGTAATTCAAGGCAGTGGTTGGGGATGGTTAGTATACAATCCTTCTTCTGGAAAGGTTGAGTACAAATCTATGCCAAACCAAACAAGTCCTAGAACTGAAGGATTAGTTCCATTGTTAGGCTGTGATGTTTGGGAACATGCATACTATCTCAACTACCAAAACAAGAGACCTGCTTACATTGAAGCATGGTGGAATGTTGTAAACTGGGATGAGGTAGAGAGCAGATTCTCTAAAGCAAAATAAAGTCCAAACTTTATTTTTTCTTATCTTTTCTAATTTTGATTGAAAGATATTCAGTTTCATGAATCCATTTATAACCTTCTGAGGCGGGCTTGTAGTAAATGAGTGAAGAACAAGCACAACAATTGATGCAACAGATGCAAATGCTTGAAACTTACTTTACTGATTTATCACAGAGAGAAGGTACTTTTCTTAATGTTCTAAAAGAAGCCACTGCAGCAATTGATTCTATTAGATCACTTAGTCAAAAACCAGAGTCTGATACTTTGATTCCAATTGGTATGGGAACTTATCTTCCAACAAAAATCTCTTCAGATAAAAAAATTGTTTTAAACATTGGGGCTGGAGTTGCACTTGAAAAAGATTTTCCATCTGCAATAAATTATCTAGAAGCTCGAATTAAAGAAATTGAAGTTGCCTTACAAGACACTGCTGCAAAAAAACAGGAAGCAGCTGCACGTTTAGAACAAGGTAGAGAACAAATGAACCAATTAATGCAGTCAGTACAACCTCCAAATCCAGGAAAATAAGATGTTTGATAAACTTCGAAGCGCATTTTCTAATGCAGCGAAAAGTTTAGGCGAAAAAGAACTTAATGAAAAAGACATTGAAGATATTCTTTTTGAGTTAGAAATTTCTCTTTTAGAATCGGATGTTGCTACTGAAGTTATTGATTCTATCAAAGATGATCTTAAAGAAAAATTGATTGGTTCTAAAGTTGATAAAAAAGAAATTGAAAAATTTGTTAAAGATAGTTTGATTTCTAGCATATCTGCACATTTTGATAATGCTGGTGAAGTTGATCTTTTTGGAAAAATTAATGAAAAAAAAGAACAAGGTCAACCTTTCCTAATTTTATTCCTTGGAATTAATGGAACTGGTAAAACCACATCTTTAGCTAAAGTTGCACATATGTTGCAACAGAAAAAATATTCAGTTGTTGTTGCAGCTGCTGACACTTTTAGAGCTGGAGCAATTGAACAATTAAGAGAACATACTAATCGATTAAACCTAAAATTAGTTGCGCAAAATTACAATTCTGACCCTGCAGCAGTTGCTCGTGATGCTGTACTATATGCAAAATCTCATAGAACTGATGTTGTTCTAATTGACACTGCTGGAAGAATGCAAACAAGTGAAAACTTAATGCAACAAATTGAAAAAATTACCAAAGTTGTCAATCCTGATTTTAAAATTTTTGTTGGCGATTCTTTAGCTGGGAATGATACTGTAAATCAAGCTCGTGAATTTCATGCACACACAAAATTTGATGGTTCCATATTGACTAAGAGTGATGCTGATGCTAGAGGTGGGGCTGCTCTATCAATTGTTAAAGTTACTGCAACACCAGTAATGTTTGTAGGTGTTGGACAAGAATATCCTGATCTAAAACCTTTTGATAAGAAAACTTTTCTTGAAACTGTATTTGGTACACTAGATGATGTTGACATTAAGAAAGAACCAGAACCAACACCAGAACCAGAACCAACACCAGAACCAGAACCAACACCAGAACCAGAACCAACATCTGACGATCCATTTGAAGGAATCAAAGATGATGAGATTGCAACTTATTCCGATTTGTTTGATGTACCTCCACCAGAAAGTGATGACGAAGCTTTCAAGCTAGGTAAAAAAATTCGTCAATGGATTAAAGATGGAAAACCAGAACCTGGTGCAGATGATGATGAAGATGATGAGGGATACGAGGATGATGAAGATGAAGAAGAGATTCACAAACATGATAAAGAAGAACCAAAAAAGAAAAAAGGTAGGTTCGGGTTCTTTAGAAAATGAAATTAAAAACAAAAGATTTACTCACTTTAGCGGAATTAACTCCAAAGGAATTTGCGGGCTTAATTGATGATTCTATTAAATTAAAAAAACAACTAAAAAAATCTGGAAATAAACCTGTTCTTAAAAATAAAACACTTACAATGATTTTTCAAAAACCATCTACAAGAACTCGAGTAAGTTTCGAAACTGGAATGTATCAGTTAGGAGGTTATGCAATTAATCTCTCATCAAATGACATGCAGCTATCACGTGGCGAATCTGTTGAAGATACAGCTAAAACTCTATCACGATATTCTAATTGTATTATGGCAAGAGTCTATGAACATGAGTTATTGAAAAAATTAGCTGAACATGCAACTATTCCAATAATTAATGGTCTATCCGACACATTCCATCCATGTCAAATTTTAGCAGACTTTATGACAATCAAAGAAAACTTTGGAAAAATCAAAGGATTGAAAATTGCTTGGGTTGGTGATGGAAATAATGTGTGTAATTCAATGATATATGGTGCTGCATTATCTGGCACAATAATGTCAATTGCGACACCAAAGGGTTTTGAACCAGACAAGAATGTTATCAAGGAAGCTAAAAAATCCACAAAAATTGAATTAACTTCTGATCCCCTCATTGCAGTAAAAAATGCTGATGTAGTAGTTACTGATACCTATTCTTCCATACACAATAAAGATCCAAAACGAATCAAGAAATTCTTACCGAAATTTCAAGTCAACCCTAAATTAATGAAATCTGCAAAAAAGACTGCGATCTTTATGCATTGTCTTCCAGCTAAACGTGAACAAGAAGTTACATCATCAGTAATTGATGGCCCTCAATCAGTTGTATGGGATGAGGCAGAAAATCGATTACATACTCAAAAGGCCCTGTTAGCTGCACTCATTCGCGGTTAACGTATATAAGAGAAGGTCCAAACTCGGTTTCTGTAGATGGCCTATTCAAAAATATTGAGAAGACTTAGAGAAGAGAAGACCAATTATAAAAAACGCGGTACCATGCTTATGGGTAAACGTGATTTCATTACAGTTACAATTTCAAATGAAAATACTCAAGTCCAAATTCTTAAGCCTGGAATGACTGGTGATAAGGTCATCGCATCAGCACATTCTAGATATTTGTTAGAAAAAGGATGGAAAGGTTCTAGAAAAAGTGTATCAGCTGCCTATCTGACTGGATACTTGGCTGGAAAGAAAGCACTTGGTCAAGGAGCAAATGATGCAATCTTGTATACAGGTACAAGAAAATATACACAAAGAATGGCAGCTGCTCTGAAAGGAGTAATCGATGCTGGTGTCCAAGTACCTGCTAATGAAGAAACTTTCCCTGCTGAAGAAAGAATTAATGGAGAACATCTTACAGTAAAAAACGATATTCCAAAAATGAAATCAACAATTGATACTGAGGTTAAATGAAATGAGTCAAACAGCACAATCTAGAGGTGGACCGGGACAATCTAGAGGTGCACCAGGACAATCACGTGGTGCTGGAGATCGTCCTAGAAGACCAAGAAGAGAACCTGAAGAAGAAGTTTGGGAACCAAAAACAATTTTAGGAAAGAAAGTTGCATCTGGTGAAATTACAACTTTAGAGGAAATTATTGAAGCTGGATTAAGAATTCAAGAAGCTGGTATTATCAAAAAATTACTTCCTGATTTGAAAAGCGAAGTTGTAGATGTTGGAATTATTCAAAAAATGACTTCAAATGGACAATCAACTCGATTCAAAGCAATTGTTGCTGCAGGTAATGAAAATGGATATCTTGGAATTGGTCAAGGTAAATCTAAACAAATGAGAATTGCAATTGAAAAAGCAACTAATGCTGCATTCCTAAACGTAAATCCTATCAAACTTGGATGTGGCAGTTGGGAATGTAGATGTGATCAAAAACATTCTGTTCCATTCAAAGTTAAAGGAAAGGGTGGAAGTGTAACAATTGAAATAATTCCTGCTCCTCGTGGCTTAGGTTTGGTTGCAGGTGGTAAAATTAAGAGATTATTAGAATTAGCAGGACTTAAAGACGCATGGACAACAGCAAAAGGCTCTACTCCAACAATGAATTCTACATCTAAAGCAATTTTGGACTGTCTGAGACAGACATTTAGTCAGGGTTGATGAAAATGGCAAACGCATATCTTGTTGTTAGAATTAGAGGTCAAGCAGATGTTCCATATTGGGCAACACACACGATGACTTTATTGAAATTAGATAAAAAATATCGTGCAACAATTCTTCCTGCAAAAGATAACACTCTTGGAATGTTAAAAAAAGTACAACATTATGTTTCATGGATTGAATTAGATGCTTCCTTGGCAAAAGAATTGATTGACAAGAAAGCAAGAAAATCTGGATATCAAAAAATTACTCCTGAAGATCTAAAAGAACTTGGATTTGCTAGTACTGATGAATTAGCAACTGCGTTGTCTGAAGGGAAAGCAACTTTATCAAAATTAAAACCTCTAAAACCATGGTTTGCTTTAGCACCTCCACGACTTGGATTTAAGAGAAGTACCAAGAGACTATATGGACAAAAAGGAGTTCTAGGACAAAATAAAGAACTTGATACTATTGTTAGGAGAATGATTTAACATGGCAACTAGATTACGAAAAACAAGACGACTTAGAGGCGGACGACATATGGGATGGGGACAAGTAGGTCAACATCGTGCAAGTGGTCACAAAGGTGGTCTTGGAATTACCGGTATGATGAAACATCACTACAGTACTTTGTTAAAAGAAGACCCAGATCATTATGGCCATGATTCAACTAAACCACCTCACCCAAATATTACAAAGAAATGGGCTAGCGTCCGTGATCTTGATGACCTGTTCAGTAAGTTCGGTAAAGAAGATGGAGGAAAGAAAATCATTGACTTGCAAAGTGCAGGATTTGAAAAGCTCCTTGGTGGCGGAAAATTAACAAATGCATATTCCGTCAAAATACAGAAGTTCACATCATCTGCTGAAGAGAAATTAAAGGCCGTTGGGGGAGAGGTGCTATCTGACAATGGCTGAGGGTACTATCACTAGCTTCATTAGAAAAGCAGTATTCAAAGCTGAACCCTACTTACCTCAAGTTCCAAAACCAAAAAAGAAGATTCCTTTACCAACTAGATTACTCTGGTGTGGAGTTGCATTACTTATCTACATGGTAATGGGCCAAACTCCACTATTTGGAGCAACTGCACCAGAATTTGATTTCCTTGCCTTTGCAAGGGTTATTTTTGCATCCCAACAAGGTACACTTGTTGAATTAGGTATTGGGCCGATAGTTACATCTGGACTCTTGATGCAATTATTGAGAGGTTCTGATATTCTCAAATTTGACTTTAAGAAACCTGAAGAAAGAGGTGTATTCCAAACTGCAACAAAGATGGTAACCTACATTGTCATTGTAGCTGAATCTATTGTATATGGTGCAGCTGTTTATGGTCCAGGACTCACTGATCCAAATGTTCTTTATGTGATGATAGGGCAGCTGATGGCGGCTTCTGTAATTATCATGTTCTTAGACGAACTAATTCAGAAAGGATGGGGACTAGGAAGTGGAATTAGTCTATTCATTATGGCTGGTGTTGCTCAACAAATTCTATGGAGTCTGTTTAGTCCGTTGCCTGCAGGTGATGGAGGAACAATTGGTATTCTGCCGTATATCGGTCAATCAATAATGAATGGTGATGTTTCAAACATATTCTTCCGTTCGAACCAATTGCCGAGCATTTTCGGTCTTTGCTTGACGGCGGGAATATTGTTGATTCTTGTATTTACTCAAGGAATGAAAATTGAGATTCCAATTGTATCTACAAAATACAGAGGATTCTCTGCTGTTTATCCAATCAAATTGATGTATGTTTCAAACATTCCAGTTATCTTAGCATCTGCCTTAACTGCAAACGCAGTGTTCATATTCCAAATGTTATGGGCGAACATGAACCCGAGAAACAATAATTTCTTCATGAATTTTATCGCGCAGTTTGATCCTACCAGTCCTTCATCTCCGATAGGTGGTATCATTTACTATATCACACCTCCAAGAGGTCTTGATGTTGCTGCACTGGATCCAGGTCGTGCTGTAGGATATGTTCTATTTATGATTGGAATTGTCGTTGTATTTGGTAGATTATGGGTTGAACTTGGTGGTTTGTCCCCAAACAAAGCAGCTCAAAACTTACTTGATGCAGATGTACAAGTACCTGGATTTAGAAGATCAAACAAACCCATTGAGTCATTACTGAACAAGTACATTCCATCTGTAACAATCATTGGATCTATGATTCTTGGTTTACTTGCAGGCGTATCTGATGTATTAGGTGTATTTGGTTCAGGAATCGGAATTTTACTTATGGTAGATATTCTCATCAACTATTACACACAGTTAGTTAGAGAACAAGTAGAAGTTGCTATGCCGCGTTTGGGTGCGTTACTTGGCAGAAAATAAAAAAATCATAATGGTGGGAATCCCTGGCGTAGGGAAAACTACTCTCCTATCAAATATTGAAGAGGTTATCAAAAATCATCAAAAAACTGTAAGTGTAATTAGTTTTGGAACTCTAATGTTTGATGTTGCAAAAGAAAACGGTTTGTCTGATAGAGATGGTCTTAGAAAACTACCTGTTTCTGAACAACAGAATTTACAAAAAATTGCAGCTGAAAAAATTGCTTCAAAAAATTCAGATGTTGTGATTATTGACACTCATGCATTCATTAGTTCTCCAGAGGGATATTATCCTGGATTACCTGAGCATGTTTTGAAAATTATTAGCCCTACAAATTTTGTATCAGTTTCTGCAAAACCTGAAGAAATCTACAATCGTAGAATGAAAGATGATACTAGAAACAGAGATAAAATTACTCTAGCCAATATCAAGAAAGAATTAGATGTTCAATCAGGCATGATTTCTGCGTGTGCTGTTTTGACAGGTGCTCCTGTAAAGCATGTAATGAATGGTGAGGGAAAGATTGATGAAGCAGCAGATAAAATAATCAAAGCAATAGGACTGTAAAAAATGGATTTCAACTTTATCTTCTTATTTATCGAATCAATTCATCTTCAGTTTGATTTCTTTGGAGGTGAAAGAGGTGCATTAGGAAGTGATGATCCAATGATTAAAGGATTGATTCTCTCTCTGTTTGCAGTTGCTGGATTTGGAATTATCTTAAACGTGTTTAATGCTGCTGTACGAAAGAAAATGGTTGACCAGGTAAAACTAAAACGAATTATGAAAGAAACAAGAGCCTACCAGAAAGAAAGAATGGCTGCTATGCGAGCTAAAGACCAGGAAAAAATGAGCGAGCTTGGCAAAAAATCTGCATACATGAACAAGATGTCTATGGAAATGATGCAAATGAACATGCGTCCAATGATGATAACTTTTGTTCCATTGATTTTGATTTTCTATTTTGTATTGCCACAACTATTTTCTTACACCGTAGCAATTTCACCAATTCCACTAAATGTTATTCCGGGAGATTTCTTCCAACTAACATGTACTGCGGAACAAGCAGCTGATCCTGAACATGTTTGTGAAACTGAAAATGCTTTATTTTTGTGGGCATGGTATTTTCTTTCATCAATTGCATTTAGTGGCATTATTATGAAGCTAACAAAAACTTCCATGGATCTCAGTTGACCAAATCAATAGTAATTTCTGGACCTCCTGCAGTTGGAAAAACAACTGTAGCAAAAGGATTAGCCGAAGAATTTCAATTACAATATCTTAGTGGTGGTGATGTTCTAAAACAAATGGCTAAAGAACAAGGATTTGATTCTGATGGAGATGATTGGTGGGATACCCCTGATGGAATGAAGTTTTTGAGTCAACGTGAGGAGAATTCTGAATTTGATAAAAATCTAGATTCTAGATTAACTGAACTTTTTAACAAAGGTGGAATGGTAATTACCAGTTATACATTACCTTGGTTAATTTCAGATGGAATCAAGATTTGGTTAGAAGGTTCTCATGCTAGTAGTACAAAAAGGATGCAATCTCGAGATAACATGAGTTCTTCTGAAGCATATGAAATTACAAAGGAACGTTTTGATAAAAACAAGGCATTATACAAAAAACTATACAATTATGATTTTGGAGATGATACATCTGTTTTTGATGTCATCATAAACACTGACAATCTTACTGCACAACAAGTCATTGATGTTGCAAAAGAAACTGTGAGAAAATTACTATGACTCTAAAACAATTAGAAAACCTAATCGAAATTGATCAAGATATAACTGATGATGCTTTTGGCACCTATTATGATAAAAGAACTGTAGAGCAATTACTAAACTATGGAATAATAATTTTGGATAAACCTCCAGGTCCTACTAGCCATGAAACTGTTGCATGGACTAAACGAATTCTAAAACTCCCAAAAATTGGTCATAGTGGAACCTTGGATCCTCAGGTATCTGGAGTTCTTCCATTAGGATTGGGAGAAGCTACCAAAGCTTTAGGCGTCTTACTATTGGGACCAAAAGAATATCATGCATTAGGTAGAGTTCATTCTCTTCCATCTAAAGAAAAATTATCTGAAGTTATTGAAATGTTCAAAGGAGAAATTTTCCAAAAACCACCACAACGCTCTGCTGTTGTAAGACAGACTAGAACTAGAACAATTTATGAATTTGAAGTTTTAGAGCAAAAAGAAAGATTACTGTTGACTCGTGTGCTTTGTGAAGCTGGAACATACATTAGAAAATTGTATTATGATATTGGTGAAATCTTGGGACCTGGTGCAACCATGATTGAATTACGAAGAACCAGAGTTGATCAATTTCGAGAAACTGACGGTCTTGTCACTTTACATGAATTAGCAGATGCTTTTGCTTTATGGGAAGAAAAGAAAGACGACAGTAAATTAATGAAAATGATAAAACCCGTTGAATTTGCACTAAGTGAAATAAAATCTGTAGTCATTCGAGATTCTGCAGTAGATGCAATGTGTCATGGTGCCCAATTAGCCATTCCTGGAATATTGAAAATATCTCCCAATCTAAAAAAAGGAGATCTTGTAGGTGTCTATACTCAAAAAGGAGAAGCTGTTGCTCTAGCTGAGTCTACAATGTCTGAAAGTGAAATTCGTGATGCAACAAAAGGATATGCTTTTGAGACCAAAAGAATCATTATGGCTCCAAACACATATCCTAAAAAATGGAGAACAAAACCAACTCCTACAAAGGAATAGCTCATTTTTGAGGTTTTAAAAATTGTTTTCTAAAAGTCTTGTAATTTTTGCAGCAATTGGAGTTATGGCCGGTTTAGGATATGGGATATATCTAATTGATTTTAAAACAACTAGCCAACTTACTTATGTTGAAGGATCATCAATTTCGATAGTTACTGAAAAATTTGATTTTAAACTTGGAGAAGAAATCAATATTAGAATTATAAATTCAGGAACTATCCCAATAAAATTTTCTGATATGTCATATGGTCTAAGAATTACTGGATTATCTGGAATTCTAATGTATTCTCCTGTTGCAGCTCAAGCAGAATCCACATTAGTTCCTGGTGATGAAGTTGAATTTTCATGGGATCAAATAAAGAATGATGGTGATGTTGCACTAGAAGGCCTTTACAAAATCTCTGCAAAGGGTTTTGATGAACAGGGCAACACTATTGAAAAATCTACAACTATAACACTTTGGAAATAAATCCAATATTCCAAATAACACAATATATATCGAAATCTTTCCGAATAATTTTGTCGTAAGACAGTGCCGGGGTCGCCTAGCCTGGTAGGGCGCGCGCCTGGAAATAATTTACCATAAAGCGCGTTCTCGCAAGGGAACGGGAGTTCAAATCTCCCTCCCGGCGCCATTATTCTTTTAATTTTTCAATAATCTCAGAAAATTTCCATGGACCACAATCTGCATTCAAATCTTCACTTTTGAATAATCCTGATTGATGTAGATTATCCACAACATGTGCAGAGAATGCCAGTGCTCCTGTTGCTCCAGGAGAATTATAATTTAGAATGTGATACGACGATTCATTATTCAATAAAATTACATCAGGTTCAAACTTCCCATTTTCATTAATTACTGAAGATCTAATACCAGCTGTTCCTTTTTCTGTAAATTTTTCAGGTTCGATTTTTGGTAAGAATCTCCGTACTCTTTCTACCATTGATGATTTAGACATTGATGATTGTATCTCATTCATTGCAAGTTCTTGAAATTGTTTGTCAAAAATTGCCTTGCGTGCACCAGAGCCTAGCATTTCTAACATTTTAGGTAAAAATTCTTTGAAATTTTCTGTTTTATCGTATCCATATGGACTAAAAACAGGAACTGCATTAGGACCAATCTCGCAACTATCGTCAACTCTAATTATCCAGTGAGGATCTAAAAATGGATAATCTGGAAATTCTGGAACAGAATAGATACTTGTTTTGGTTAATGAATTGTATTCTGTTGGAGCTTTCCAATACTCTCCTCTAAAATGGACATCCGTTAATTTTTCACCCAATCCTACATCGTGAGCAATATCCATAGCCTCTCCACCTGCTGCATTTATCAAAAATTTTGTAAACACTTCTTTTTCATAATTTAGAACAATTTTCCATCCTTGTTCTTCTTTTTTAATTTCTGTAACTTTGGAATTCAATAATACTTGAGTACCACTATTCTTACTATCATCCATTAAAGATTCTGTAAATTTTGAGTAATCTGCAGAACCATCTCTATGTACATTCAAGGCAGACTCACATTGAATTTCTGGTTCAATCTTTTTAATTTCATTTTTATCCATTAGTTCTATATCTGAATCTTCAAGTCCATTTTGTTTTGCCCATTTTAGATATTTTTCAAGTACTTTGATTCCTTTCTGATCTAACGCAACTTCAATCACTCCATCTTTTTTAAACGGCAAATTTTTTAGCTTAGCATACTGTTCCCACATTTCATATCCATGAAATGCTGCCTTGGCAAACAATTTCTTCTTCTCAGGATTGTATAGATAGGGAGCATGAACTTTTCCCGTATTTCTCCCACTAGTGTGTACGGCTACATTTTCAGATTGTTCTATCACTCCAATTGATTTTGATTTGTTTAGTGAGGAAAGAAAATAAGAAATTGATGTTCCTAATATTCCGCCACCAATAATCAAAATATCAAAATTTTTTGTCATCTTGTTTGTATCTTGTACGTGTTAGTTGATATTAAATTGAATACGTGCCAATCAAGGTTAATATCGTGTAAATGTAAACCCAAATTATGTTACCTGACAAATGTTCTGTTATGGAAGAAGGCAAACAATGCGTAAATCCTCCTGAATTCATTGTATCGATAATTGACAATAAGGATGAATACATGGTAGGAGTTACATGCACAAAACATAAAGAAATTGTTTCAGGCAAAATTGGAATTCTTCAAAATGAAGGTAAAATCCATGAAGGAAAAATCAGTTTTGCTCCTGTTAAAGCTGTAGGGACTGATTGTATTCATGGTGATGAGGAAGATTTTGTTCAAATTGACATGAAAAATCCTAAAATTTAAAATATTTTCAGAGATTACCATTTGTATTGCTTTATGATTTATTGTCTGATATTGTAAAAGTTGATGATGTCTTACTAATTGTAAAAAGTTCAAGTGCAGTCAGTGAAGTAAGGAGTAATTCTATTAGCATTCATCAAAAGGAAAAATGGATTACTATTGGTGAAAATGATGGTCCAGCCCATATGCATGTTAATTCAGAATTAATCAAATCCGCAAAATTTGTTGAAGAAGAAAAACCTGAAAAAACAAGTTTTAGTGTACGTTTTTTTGATGAGCACAATGAACGTGTTTTAGCTGCATTCTTTACAAAAATGTATGATGAATCAAAATCTCTAAAATTAAATCGAAAAAAAATTTATGATACACTCAAAGAGAAATATACTTCAGAAATTAAATTTTAAAAAAAACCTTGTCTGAAAAAGACAAGGAGAAAAAATATTATTGTTCAGATTCTTTCTTCTTCTTTTCTTTTTCAGATTGTAGTTTAGCTAATTCTAATTCTTCGTTAGTATGTTTGAATTTTTTCAATCTACCAATAGTTCACAATTTAGATATAAAAACTGCACATTGTTCTTGTTGTAAACTTAGGCATAAAATCAATAACCGACTGAAAAAAATGGTTTTTTACCATTAATCCCTAAATTGAGATTTTTGACAGTTATCTGAGCCATTTTCTCTCTGGTTTCCTTTGTAGAGCTGCCTATATGTGGTGCTAGAACGACATTTTCTAGTTTCGATAATATGTGCTTGCTGGAAATTGGTTCCATTTCAAATACATCTAATCCTGCTCCTGCAATTATTTTCTTTTTTAATGCTTTTGCAAGATCTTTTTCTTTTACAACTTTTCCTCTTGATGTATTAATCAAAAATGATGTTTTCTTCATTTTTTCAAAAATTTTCATGTCAAACAAATGATTTGTTTCAGTTGTGTGGGGCACATGGATAGAAATTATATCACTACTTTTGATTAATTCGCTAAATGAAACATATTTTATTCCTAATTTCTTTTCCAAACTCTTAGAAATTTTATTTCTATTATGATACACCAATTTCATATCAAACGCTTTTGCTCTTTTTGCAAGAGTTTTTCCAATTCTTCCCAGACCCAAAATTCCAAGAGTTTTACCTTGCAAATCATATCCTACATAATCATGAGCACCGTAAATTATCTTCCATTCCCCTTTTCGTATAATTCGATCTCCTTCAGAAACTCTTCTCATAACATCTATCATTAAACTAAATGCCAAATCTGCAGTTGCATCTGTTAATACTTCTGGAGTATATCCTACTCTGATTTTTTTTGATTTTGCATACTCGATATCAATATGATCAAATCCAACACTATACGTACTAATCACTTTGAGATTTTTTGCAATGTCTATTGTTTCTTGATTGATTTTGTCATATGGAAAACATATCAATCCATCAATATCTTTAATTTTTGATCGCAATGTCTTTTCTGGAATAGGAATTTTTCCCGAATGAACTTCTAAATTGTATTTTCGTTTCAATTCTTTTAATGCAAATTCATGTAATGTTCTTGTTAGGAAGATTTTCTTTTTCATAGTTATGAAATTCATCTCAAACCATTTATACGATTTCTTTGTAATTTCATTATGTCTTCTGAAGTTGAAGAAGAGGAATTTGCTATTTGTGTAGAGTGTGGAAATTCAATTGAGAAATGCGTATGTGTTTGTCCTTATTGTGGTGAGCGTGATAAATGTGAATGTGCTTTATTTGACGCCGCTACAGGTGGATAGGAGCTACTCTTCTAGGTGATTTTAATGGGATCAGTCGATTTTTCATGGTTAATTGGAGGTCCACAAGGAAGTGGGGTTGAATCTGGAGCAAATATCTTTTCAAAGGTATGTGCTGAAATGGGATATCAGATTTTTGGAAAACGAGAATTTTACTCCAACATTAAAGGAGAGCATAGTTATTTCATAGTAAGAGTTTCTGATGAAAAAATTCATTCAAATGTTAATGATGTTTCATTAATGGTTTCATTTGATGCAGAAACAATCTTCAGACATTTTGATGAAGTTTCAAAAAATGGGGCAATCATTTATGATTCTGAACTTGAAGATGTAGATACTGACAAAGTTCGTACTCTTGATCCTCCATTTAAAGAAAGACTGCATAATTTTTTGGAATCAAAAAATAAACCCTTTACCATATCTGGAGTCTTAGAAATTGCAAAAGAAAAAGGCGTAAAACTATTTCCTGTTTCTTTCAAATCTCTTTTAGAGTCTCTTTCTGAAGAAGTTGATAACCCAAAACTTCGTGGTCTTGTTAGAATGTATAATGTGATTGGTGTTTCTTTGTCATTAGGATTAATCAAAATGCCCTCTGAATCACTTCTTCACTCAATTGATTCAATTTTTTCAAAAAAACCTCAAATTGCTGAAATCAATAAACAAGCTGCAACTTATTCATACAATTACGCAACAGCAAAATTCAATGGATTTGAACAAACACTTACTGGGACATCTAAAGAACCCAATACAATTATTGTTCAAGGACATTATGGCACGTCTATTGGGAAAATGGTTTCTGGTTGTAGATTCCAATCATACTATCCAATCACACCAGCCTCTGATGAAAGTGTCTATTTGGAATCAAATGAAATATTGAATGTTCAAAACAGTAGACCTGGTTCTACTACAGTTATTCAATCTGAAGACGAGATTTCTGCAATGGGAATGATGATTGGTGCAGCATTGACTGGAACAAGATCTTCCACCTCAACATCTGGACCTGGATTTGCTTTGATGACAGAGGCTCTAGGTTGGGCTGGAATTAATGAGGTACCAGTAGTAATTACATTGTATCAAAGAAGTGGTCCTTCTACAGGACTCCCTACGCGACATGGACAAGATGATTTACTTTTTACAGTTTTTGCAGGTCATGGAGATTTTCCAAAATTAGTATATGCTTCTGGTGATATTGAAGAAAGCTTCTATGATACCGGAAGATGCTTTAACTATGCTGACATTTATCAACTTCCAGTAATTCACATGATGGACAAATTTTTATCAAGTTCAGTTGTAACTTGTAAAAAATTTGATCCTGCAAAAATCACTATAAACCGTGGAAAACTTTTAGAAAAAATTGATGGTGAATACAAAAGATTTGCATTTACTGATGATGGGATTTCCCCTCGTTCAAGATTAGGATTGGATAATGGAATATTTTGGAATACAGGTGATGAATCTGATGAATATGGTCACATTACTGAAGATCCTCAAATTAGAATCAAAATGATGGATAAACGAATGTCAAGATTAGAGCTAGCTCTTGAAGAAATCCCTGATGATGAACAAGTAGTATCATTTGGTGTTCGTGAATTTACTATAGTTTCATGGGGTTCCACAAAGGGTCCAATCCTTGATGCGTTATCTATGCTAAAGAAAGATGGAATTGATATTGGATTTTTGCAAATCAAATTACTGCATCCATTTCCAGGAGAATATGTTAAATCCCTTCTCTCCGAAGCTAAAATCCTAATTGATGTTGAAGCAAATCATTCTGGTCAACTAGGGAAAATATTTCAGCAAAATATTTCAAGAGATATTGATTATTATATTTTGAAATATACTGGAAGAGGAATGACTAGCACTGAAATATATGATTCATTAAAGAAAATTGTTGAAAACAAGGCTGAAAAAAGGGAGATTCTAAGCCATGGCGCTTAAACTTGCAGACTATAAGACAACCGTCCATAATGATTGGTGTCCAGGGTGCGGTGATTTTGGAATTGTAAATGCATTACAAATGGCATTAGCTGAAATGGGAATTGAGCGTGATAAGGCCACAATTTTTTCAGGAATTGGTTGTTCTGGAAAAACATCTCATTATATCAACACTTATGGTGTTCACACACTTCATGGACGTGTTTTAACATTTGCACAAGGTGGCAAATTAGCTAACCCGGAGATGACAGTTGTAGCTGTTGGAGGAGATGGAGATGGTTTAGGAATCGGTGCAGGTCATTTTGTTGCAGCAGGACGACGAAATGTCGATATGACTTACATTATTTTTGATAATGGAGTTTATGGTTTAACCAAAGGGCAAGCTTCTCCTACTTTGAAATTAGGTGAAAAAACAAAATCTCTACCATCACCAAATACAAATTATAATGTTAATCCAATTGGATTGGCTGTAGCTAGTGGATTCACATTTGTGGCACGTGGTTATTCATATGATGTAAGGCACTTGAAAGATTTGATTGTAAAAGCAGTTAATCATAAGGGACTTTCATTCTTAGATGTTTTACAACCATGTCCAACTTACAATGATATCAATACTAGAGATTGGTACGCTGGTGTTGATTTAGCAACTGATTCTATGGTACGACATTCAAGAATCTATAAACTTGAAGATACTCACTATGATCCTGTTGTCCATTATGCTCAAGAAGCAGAAGTAAATGAGAAACTTTCTCAAGCCCTGATAAAATCGCTAGAATGGGATACAAAAATTCCAACTGGTGTATTTTATCAAAATGAATTAGTTTCTCCATATACTGCCAGACTGACTGATAAAATTCCTAATTATTTAGAGAATCCTCCAGCAAAACAAAAAATTTCTGAAAATGGTTCACCGACAACTGATGTTTCTGAAATCCTTGATTCTCTTGAGGTTTAGAAAATTACCTAACAAGTTATAGACTAGTTTGTAGATTATTATCCTGTTGAATATCAACGAGGCTAATACAATTTTTCGAAAATCTATCATAAAGGGTTTTTTTGAGCCTAAGTTACTTAATTTGGATTTCAAAAAATCCAGTGTAAAGCACCCTGCTATCAATGATGATGGTTTGATGCAATCAGATCTTTTACATGTGTTTTTTGATGTTGACACTGGTTCTGATTATCCTGATGGTGATGAATGGTTTATTGTTGAAATGTTATTTCCACATGATGTAAAACTTCCTGATAATCTAAAAGGGACTGATTACTTTACAACATTGTCTGCTGGCGAGGATAAAACATTTTGGCATCATCGAGAATTAATTCGTTACAAATATGGTAAATCTAAAAAATTAGATGATGCTTTAGAGTTTTTAGAATCAAAATACAAAGAATTACATGAATTACTTGAACCATTACAAAAAGATCTCAAGTAACTTCTTTCCAGATATCTCCTCGGAAAATATACTTTTTACTTTCTGAATTTGCTGTATAAAGTCTCCAACGAATTGATTCTGAATCAAATTTGTATGCAATCTCTGAAACTTCGTTAGGAAGTTTTTGTGGATCTAAATGATATGGTAATAATTCTAACACAAAATCCATTTTCTCAATTGCATTGTCAAACCATTGTTTATCTTCTATATCTATAGAAAAAATGATTTTTGGTTTTCCTGAAAAATTAATCCTAACCTTTAATGCATTTCCACTCCCTCTTCTACGCTTCATTTCTTTAAAAACAGCTTTCACTTTTTCCCAACGTTTGAATTCAAACCATTGGAAAAATGCCTCATTAAATGTAAGTGGAATATTTACATCCAAAAAACTAACAAAATCTTCATCATTCTGCTCAATTTCCTCTTGAACAATTTTGAAATGAGAATTCAAATATCCATACAATACTTCAATCTCCCATGGTGAAATTCCATAATACGTTAGCGTGGTTGTTAACTCCTGTGACATTACTTTGAATTCTCAAAATTTGTAATTAAAGCTTCAAAACTAGTGAATTTAGGTCAAATTATGCTTAAAATTAAAATTATATGGATATCTAATCAACAATCACTATGAAGAAAGAATTTGTTGTTAGAAGTATAGATGCTGCTCCTGATGGTGCACCATACGTAGTTGTATCTCTATCCTCAATTAAAGATCTCAAAGAGGGTGGAACACAAAATCCACAATCTCCATTTGGCAGTCCTAAAGTAATGGGATTTACCAACATGAATGACATGATGAAAGATCTTAACAAAATGCTCTCTGGAATGGGCGGAGGAATGGGAATGCAAGGAAATGTAACTCAATTAAAACTGGAGATGCATGAATACAAAGAAATGGGATTGTCAGTAGGTGATAAAGTCTTTCTAGATATAACTAAGGCTGAATCTCTAGGTGTATAATTTACCAAATTGTGTTGAAATATTTCCAACCATAGAATGCACCAATTGTTCCAATTACAAATAACATTGGCTTCCATGCAAATACCGGCAAACTTGGAGTTGCTAATTTCACTTTGTAATTATCAACAATAGCATTAACATTTTTCTTAATTTTATCATGCCAAATACTATATTCCACTTGATATTTTTTGAGAATCTCTTCAACTTCGTATACTACAGGTGTTCTTTGAGAAAACAAATGTTGTAAATAATCACGAGAAACTTCAACTTCTGCATGAATTCCAATGAGACCTTTTTTGAGGTCTACCATTCTTACATGCATTTCCCATGGTTTTTTTAATTTTAGATTTAATCCATTTCCGATTTGATCAGGTTGTTTGTGTTCAAATTTCACTTTGGTAAATCCTTCCTCTGTGAAAATTTTCATTAATTCCTCAAAACTCTTCTTTACTACAATGTGAAGTTGCTCAACACCTTCTTTACTATCTACATCAATTTTGTGTTTAATTCCATCAAAAAATGAAACTGTCTTTGGATATGTTGTGAGGTACTCCATATTTTGCCACCAAAATACCTCTATTTAAAGCAGAACCACTTGTTATTCCTGTTTTATGGGGGATTTGACAAACCTCTTACATACACACATTGATCCGGTGAGATGGCCATTTCTGAAGGATTGATTTTTCTATCAGTTAGATTTGTCCCTGAATTTTTGATGATTGCAAAAGGTTTTGATTCAGCTCCTTCTCCCATTTTGTAATTTGCAATTGTTGCAAGGTTATCTGCAACAGCTTGAAATGTTACTTTTAATGGATTTCCATCCAAATCTTTTTGGGCTCTCATATCTAAAACTGGTTCTAATCCTGCACAAGAAATTGCAACACCTGTAGTTCCAATTCTAGCTGGCATTAACCTACTATCTACCAGAATAATTCCAACATGAATAGAGAACTTTAGAAAGATTTTTCTACGAATTTCTTCAGCAGTTTTGAATGGGTTTTTAGGGTATAGAATTATTTTTCCTTTTTTTGCATTTGATTTGTCAATTCCTGCATTTGGTGCCATAATGTCATCTGATGATGTAATTACAAATCCTGAAATGCCCCCAAAAATTTTATCTGATTCTCTAATAACAACTTCTGCAATTTCAGGTTTTAATTGAAATTTTCTAGAAATTTGCTCTCCTTCATCTGATGTCTTAATTTTGTTTAATTCGATAATTCTGCCTTGAGCATTAGAAATGTATTTTGTAGAAATAACAACAATATCCCCTTCCTCTAGTTTTGCATTATTTTTTGTTAAGGCATCCATCAATGCTTCAAATACGTCAAACTTTTCCTCTTTCCTTTCTGTCAAAAGTGGTAAAACTGTCAGTTCCACGAATACTGATAATCTTTTTTCTTTTTTATTGTTCTGAAAAGCTTTTAATCTGTAGAATTAGCTTTTTTGATTATGAATATTGTTGAGAAAATCCTTGCTAGAGCCTCAGGCAAGTCATCTTTAGCCCCTGATGATGTAGTTTTTGCAAATGTGGACAAGGTTATGGTACACGATGTGTCTGGACCTGGAGTTCTCAAAGTGTTTGATAAATTGAAAAAACAAGGTATTTCTGTTGACAAATTATGGGATCCTACCAAAGTTTGGGTAGCAGAAGATCATTTTGTTCCATCAGCAGAAAAAATGTCTGCTGAAAATATTGTAAAACTATCTAATTTCACTAAAAACTATGGAATTGAGAAACATTTCAAATATGGAATGGGTCAATATGGAATTTGTCATACATTATCTCATGAAGAAGCAATGGTAATGCCGGGTGATGTTTATGTTGGTGGTGATTCTCACACAAATACAACTGGTGCATTGGGCGCTTTTGCTTGTGGCTTAGGACATACTGACATTGCATATGTTTTACTTCATGGAAAAATTTGGTTTAAAGTTCCTGAAACTGATTTCTTCAAACTAAATGGAAAACTTCCAGATCATGTAATGGCAAAAGATTTGATTTTGAAAATTATTGGTGATATTGGAACTGATGGTGGAAATTATAGAACTATGCAATTTGGCGGAACTGGAATTGAAGAAATGTCCGTTGAAAGTAGATTAACATTATGTAATATGACAACTGAAGCAGGTGCAAAAAATGGAATTGTTGAAGCTGATCAAAAAGTAGTTGATTATCTTACAAGTCGCGGAGCAACAAATGCTAGACTCTTCAAGGGAGATGATGATGCAGAATATGCAAACATGTATGAATATGAGGCATCTGAAATGGAACCAATTGTTGCAAAGCCATTTTCTCCTGAAAATGTAGCAGTTGTTAGAGAAGCTCCTTCTGTAGAATTAGACAAATCCTACATTGGTTCTTGTACTGGTGCAAAATATGAAGATCTAGAAGCTGCAGCAAAAGTTCTCAAAGGTAGACAAGTAAAAATCAGAACAGAAATTTTACCTGCTTCAATCTCAATTTACAAACGTGCTATGGAGAATGGATTACTCTCAATTTTCCTTGATTCTGGTGTAACTGTTGGACCTCCAACATGTGGTGCCTGCTGTGGGGCACATATGGGAGTTTTAGCAAAAGATGAAATCTGTATCAGTACTACAAATAGAAACTTCCCTGGAAGAATGGGGCATGTGGAATCACAAACATATCTTTCATCTCCAATGGTAGCAGCTGCATCAGCTGTCACTGGAAAAATTACTGACCCGAGGGATTTGTAATGAAAGGCAATGTCATAAAATATGAAAGAGACAATATTGACACCGACGTGATCATTCCAGGACAATATCTAAAAGTTCATGATTATGCTGAACTTGCAACACACGCAATGGAAGGATTAGATCCTGATTTTCACTCAAAAGTAAATGAAGGTGACTTTATTCTTGCTGGAAAGAATTTTGGATGTGGCTCATCACGTGAACATGCTCCTATTGCATTGTCTCACTCTGGAGTAAAGGCTGTACTTGCATTGTCTTTTGCTAGAATCTTTTATCGTAATTCTGTAGATGGTGCATTCTTACTTCCAATTGAAATTGAAGAAGATGCTTACAAATCAATCTCAGAAGGAGATGAACTTGATATTGATATTTCATCAAATGAAATAAAAAATAATACAAAAAATCAAACCTACAAAATGAAACCCTTTTCTGAAATAATTGGAAAAATTATTGCAGCAGGTGGTCTCTTCAAGTATAAACCTGAACAGGATTAAAATGGGAAAAACACTTTTTGAAAAAATTTGGGACTCACATACCGTTGTTGAAAAATCAACTGGACCTTCATTAATCTACATTGATAGACATCTTGTTCATGAAGTAACTTCTCCTCAAGCTTTTGATGGATTGAGAATGAATAACCGCAAAGTTAGACGTCCAGATCTCACAATTGCAACTATGGATCATAATGTTCCTACAAATGATAGATCTTTACCAATACTTGATCAAACTTCTGCTGTACAAATTCAAACCTTGGAAAAAAATTGTAATGATTTTGGAATAAAATTATTTGACATCAATAGCCCAAATCAAGGAATTGTTCATGTAATTGGACCCCAATTAGGCATAACCTTACCTGGAACCACAATTGTTTGTGGTGATAGTCATACCTCTACCCATGGGGCTTTTGGGGCTTTGGCATTAGGAATTGGAACTAGTGAAGTTGAACATGTTTTAGCATCTCAAACTCTCTGGTTAGAAAAACCAAAACCTTTTGAAATAAGAATTGAGGGTAAACGAAAGAATCCTTATGCAGTTACTGCCAAAGATATTGTTCTATCTATAATCAAGAATATTGGAACTGGAGGTGGAACTGGCACAGTTGTTGAATATCGTGGTCAAGGAATCACTGATCTTTCAATGGAGCAAAGAATGACAATTTGTAACATGTCCATTGAAGCAGGAGCTAGAGCCGGATTAATTGCACCTGATGAAAAAACCTTTGATTATCTTAGAGATAGACAATACACTCCAAAAAATTTTGATTCTTTAGTAGAATACTGGAAAGAAAATCTAAAAACTGATAATGATGCAAAATTTGAAAAACAATTTACATTACAAATTGATGACATTGCCCCTCAAGTAAGTTGGGGAACTAATCCTGGAATGACTTGTGATGTAACTGATTCGGTTCCATCCCCCGATGATTTTGCAAAAGGTGATGTAAATCAAAAGAAAGGAGCAGAAAAAGCTCTGGATTACATGGATTTAAAATCTGGAACTCCAATCACTGATATCAAAATTGATCGTGTGTTCATTGGTTCTTGTACTAATGCTAGATTAGAAGATCTTATTGAAGCATCTAAAGTAGTCAAAGACCAAAAAATTTCTCCAAATGTTCGTGCTATGGTTGTACCTGGTTCACAAATGGTAAAACAACAAGCTGAAGAAATGGGATTAGATAAAATTTTCACTGATGCCAATTTTGAATGGAGAGAAGCTGGATGCAGTATGTGCCTTGGAATGAATCCTGACATTCTAGCCCCAGGAGAAAGATGTGCTAGCACTTCAAATAGAAATTTCGAAGGGAGACAAGGTACTGGTGGCAGAACTCATCTTGTTAGTCCTGTAATGGCCGCTGCTGCTGCTATTGAAGGTCACTTTGTTGATGTAAGAGAGTTGGATTTGAGTTAGATGGAACCATTCAAGCCTGTTGAAAGTATTGTAACTCCATTAGATAAGGTCAATGTTGATACTGATCAAATTGTTCCTAAACAATTTTTAAAATTAGTTCAAAAGACTGGATTTGGAAAATTTTTGTTTTATAATTGGAGATATGATGAAAATGAAAACGAAAAAGATGATTTTGTTCTAAATGATTCAAAATTTGATGGTTCTCAAATTCTTGTTGCTGGTGATAATTTTGGATGTGGCTCATCACGTGAACATGCAGTATGGGCCTTACAAGATTATGGTTTTGCAGTAATTATTGCACCCTCATTTGCAGATATCTTCTTTAGCAACTGTTTCAAAAATGGAATTTTACCAATTTCTCTTGAACAAAAAATTGTTGAAAAATTACAATTAGATGTCAATTCTATGAAGATAGATCTTGAAAACCAAAATATCATTACCTCTTCAGAAACAATTCCTTTTGAAATTGATCCTCATAAAAAAAGAATTCTTTTAGAGGGATTAGATGATATTGCACAAACTTTACAGTTTGAGAAAAAAATTTCTGAATTTGAAAAAAATTCTAAAGTCCCATCTGTTTTATGATTTTATTTACTGTTTTTTGATTTCTTTCTAAAATTGTAGGGGATTCAGCATCTACCCATTCACTATTTCCAATATCAAATGCACTAATTTTATCTTCCTTGGATAATTGTTGTAAAATATCATATGAGAGATTGATTTCTTTTTGTTTTTTTGATTTGATTCGTTTTAGAACTTCTTTTCCTAACATGTAGATACCTAAACATTCTGATAACTGTAATTTCATTATTGGTTTTTCTTTGAATTCCTTGATTATTCCATTCTCAACTACTGCAAAACCCGTTTCTTCTTTTCGTTTTGTTCTTGTGGCAATACATGCATCGCTTTTTTTAGATTTGAAATGTTTTTTCATATTCACAAGATCTACTGCACATAGATTGTCTACAAACCACAAAATGAACTCTGATTCATTTTTCAAGTGTTTTTCAATATGCAGTAAATCACCTCCAGTCCCACTTTGAGAATCCTGAACAAAGACAATTTTTTTCTGATTTCCAAAATAATTTTTTATTTGACCGCCTAATCCTTCAAAATCTGAAATTATGATTATTTCATTTACAAATTTGAATGATTTCAAATATTGTACGACATAATCTATCAATGGTTTTCCATTGATAGGTGTCATTGCTTTTGGAAAATAATCTGTATATGGCTTGCCTCGAGTTCCTTTGCCGCCTGCTAAGATTACAGCTTTCACAGTCTAACGGTATGATTTTTGTTTTCTTCTTCTTGCACCAGGGCCGCCAAATTTCTTTGGTTCTTTTCTTCTGGCATCTCCGCTAATCAAATATTTGTCAAAATCTGTGATTCTTTTTCTAAGATCTTCTCTAGTAGATTTTGGGAATGGATGATCTTTAGGATCTTTCTTTGATTTAGTCCAGCCTGTTAATGCTCTTGAAATTCCAGTTGCAACTGCACTAGCTTGACCCATAAATCCGCCACCTCTAACTCTTACAGAAATATTGATTTTCTCTCTCAAATCCCCTGTAATTTCTAATGGTGCTAAAATTACTTCACGAGCTGTCTCTTGTGGAATCATTTCTACTGGAATATTGTTAATTCTAACTTTACCTTGTCCTTTTGTAATGTAAACATGTGCGCTAGCTGTTTTTCTTGTTGCAAAATAGATTTCAGTTTTTGGAGTTGTCATTCAGTCCACCCTATTACTCTGCCTAGTTCTCCCATTGTTGTATAGTTAGAAGCAGATTTTTTAATTTTTGCCTTTTCAAATTGAACTTTTTCTAATGATTTTAACTCTTTAGGAGAACCAATGTATGCTCTTAGTCTTTTGTGTGCTTCAATCCCTGATGGTTTCTTTCCATGTGGTAACATTCCTCTGATCATTTTTGTAATGATTGTATCTGGTCTTCTTGGATGGAATGGTCCATGTTTAGGATTCAAAATACTGGAAATTTCTAAAAAGTCTCTGTATTCTTTAATGATGTTTGAACGAGTTCCACTTAACATAATTTTTTCACAATTAACAATTGATACTCTGTTACCTTGAAGAAGTAATTTTGCTACGTTTGATGATAATCGTCCAGCAATATGATCAGTTGCATCCACAACAATTGGTCTGTCAGTTCTTACAACTGTTTCTTGTTTGGTTGCTCCTTTTGGCTTGTTTAATCTACCATTAGCCAAGTAGTACCACTCCTTTACCAGTTGGATTTTGTTCTATCAAATCAGAATAACTGATGATTTTTCCCCCGTTTTCAATGATTTTTGCAGCAGCAGAATTTGAAATTGAAAATGAACAAAGTGTAATTTTATGAGGTACGTTTCCAGTTCCTAGAACTTTACCTGGGAAAACAACAGTATCGTTTTCTTTAGTTAATTGACCGATTCTTTTCAAGTTGATATCTCTTCTTGCAATTGATGGCTTGAGTGCATATTCTGCTAATTTTCCCCAAATTGGAGCATCATTCTTTGTAGATGCCTTTTTGAGATCTCTTGCCATGCGTACAACAACTTGATTAGTCATGTGAATAATGCGGTTTAAAACCCAAATATAATGTGTATGCTTACTTTATTCCTGAATTTGGCTTACCATTTCTTTGAATTCGCCAAGCTTGTTGCTGACTTCATCTACTCCGGCAAGGATTATTTGTTCAGGACTAAGTGCTCCTGTTGATTCGACTGTAAGAACTCTTTCATCATCTTTGTCAGTCTCAGTTAGTGTTGAAATAGTTGCAGAGTTCCATTTTGCATGCTCTGTTCCTCTTCCTAATCTTGCATAGCATTCTACCTTGATTTTTTGTCCAGGTGCAAGTTGTACAATTGGAATCTTTTCAGAAATTGGCTTGATTGAATCATCTTCAGAAGACAATTCATTTGAAAGAACAGTTCGAGTAACATCTGAATCTCCAGAATCAAGAACTAACATAACTTTACAATTTGAACATCCTGCTTCACTTTGACATTCACATTTAGAAGGTTCATTAAATCTGGATAAATCTGTCTTTAATGGAACTAGTCCTAATCTGTGTGCAAGTCCTTCGTCTGCCAATACTGATGTATTTTCAATAATGTCAACAGTATCAACTGCAAATACTGGAACACCATTTAGACAAACTCGTCTAAGTGCATTTGCATATTGTAATGGTACGCCCTTTAGCTTTACAGCCATTTTTTGATTATCTTTGCTAATTACTTCTAAGGATGACAAATCTTGAACAAAATCTTCAAAGTCCACATAAAAATCTAGCTAGTTTTACGTATAGATAAATACCAAATTATCATAGGTATCTCAGAAATGGCCGATGTTACAGTGGTAAGATATTCCTATGAAGGCGAGAAATTTGAGATATTGGTGAAGCCTGATCCTGCTTTGGATTACAAATTAGGAAAGAAAAAAGAAATTTCATCTATTTTGATTTCAGATGATATTTACACTGATTCTGGTAAAGGCACAAAGCCTTCGACTGAAAAATTGCTCAAGGCATTCAAAACTGAAGACGAAACTGAAATTGCAACAATTATTCTTCAGAAAGGTGACCTAAATCTTACAACTGATCAAAGACGAAAAATGATTGAAGAAAAGAAAAAGCAGATTGTTGAATATATTGCAAAAACGTATGTGGATCCAAAAACACACCTGCCTCATCCTCCATTGAGAATTGAACAAGCAATGAAAGACGGTAGAGTTTCTGTGGATTCTCAAAAAAGTGTAGATGAACAAGTAAAGGATATTGTAGATAAACTACGTTCCATCATTGCTTTAAAATCAGAAAATTTGCAACTAGAAATAACAATCCCAGCACAATATGCTTCTCAATCATATGCTGTTCTAAAATCAGTTGGTTCACTGAAAAAAGAAGAATGGCAAAATAATGGTTCACTAAAAGCAATACTTGAAATACCCGCTGCAGCAAGGCCAAACGTGATAGATAGATTAGGTTCTATAACTAAAGGATCTGCTTCAGTTGAGGTAATGCAATAATGGAAAATAAGAGAAAATACGTTATTCCCGGTGATGTTGTAACTTCTGGTCCATTTAGACCTGAACAAAATGTTGTACTTGAAGGAAATAAGATTATTTCCACTACAATTGGAATCTCAGAAATCTATGATGATTCTGTACGTGTTATTCCTTTAACAGGAAAATATATTCCAAAAATTAATGATTTAGTTATTGGCAAAGTAATTTCTCATACCTCACTTTCATGGGAATTAGATATCAATTCATGTTATGTGGGATTTTTGCCAGCTCAAGATGTATTTGGTCGTGATTTCTCTGCTCATGCTGATGAACTTACATCAAAATTGGCTTCTGGAGATCTTGTTGCAGCAAGAATTGCAAATTTTGATAGAACTAGAGATCCTCTTGTAACAATTTCTGATAGAGATCTGGGAAAAATTGATTCTGGTGACTTAGTAAAAATATCTCCTAGTAAAGTTCCACGCCTAATTGGAAAACGAGGAACCATGATACAGACAATTGAAATGGCTACCAATGCCGCAATTACCATTGGTCAAAATGGTTGGGTTGTAGTTTCTTGCGAGTCTCCCGAGGGATTATTAAAGGCCAAAAAGGCAATCCAAATGGTCGATGAGAAAGCACATGTTGCTAATTTGACTGATCAAGTGAAAGAAATGTTAGAATCAAAAGGTGAATCATAATGGGTGGAAGAGAAGCAACAATGGTCCTATTGGACGAAAATGGAATTCGTTGCGATGGACGTAAAGTAGACGAACCACGACGAATCATGATTAGAGCTGGTGGATTAAAAAATGCAGATGGCTCAGCTTACATTGAATTTGGTGATAATAAAATTCTAGTTGGAGTATTTGGTCCACGTGATGTTCATCCAAAACATATGTCTGATACTGACACTGGTATACTGAGAGTTAGATATCATATGGAACCATTTTCTGTTGGTGAAAGAAAAAATCCTGCACCTTCAAGAAGAGAAATTGAAATTTCTAAAGTTATCAAAGAGGCATTAGAGCCTGCAGTCATGTTAGAAAAATTTCCAAGAACTGCAGTTGATGTATTTATTGAAGTATTACAAGCAGATGGTGGAACTAGATGTGCTGCTTTAACAGCTGCTTCAGTTGCTTTAGCCGATGCAGGAATTCCAATGAGAGATATGGTGGCTGCAATTGCCGCAGGTAAAGTTGCTGACACTGTAATTCTTGATGTTAATAATGAAGAAGACCAAGCAGGTCAAGCTGATATGCCAATAGGTTACATGCCAAGTCTAGAAAAAGTTACACTCATGCAACTGGACGGAGTTCTAACTCCTGAAGAATACAAAAAATGTGTTGAAGTAGGAATCGAAGGTTGCAAATTAGTTTATGATTTACAAAAGAAGGCACTTAATGACAAATATTTTGGAAATGGAGATAATTAGAAATGGGTTCTCATTCAGTTGTTGATCAGTTAAAGAAAAATCAAATTCTTGAATTGTTAGAACAAGGTAAACGTGTTGACGGAAGAGGACTTGATGAAGCACGTGATGTTTCAATTGAAATTAATGCAATTCCAAAAGCAAATGGCTCTGCTAGAGTAAGACTTGGTGATACTGAAGTTGTCTGTGGAGTAAAAATTCAACCCGATAGACCTTTCCCAGATATGGGAGACAAAGGAATTTTCATTTGTACTGCTGAATTATTACCACTATCTCACCCAACAGTTGAGACTGGTCCTCCAGGTCCTGACGTAATTGAATTAGCTAGAGTTGTTGATAGAGGAATCAGAGAAAGTCACATGGTTGATTTATCTCAATTAGTTATTGAACAAGACAAATCAGTTGTTGGTGTATTTGCTGATAATGTTGTTGTAGATTATGATGGTAATCTTTTTGATGCATGTTCCTATGCAGCAACAGGAGCATTACTTTCTTCTCAAACACCAAAATGGAATATGGTAGATGACGTTCCAACCTTAGTTGAAGGTGAAGAATCACCAATACCAATAACAACAATTCCTGTTTCAGTTACTATGGGTAAAATTGGAAATCACATAATTGTTGATCCTAATGGTGATGAATGGGGTTGTATGGATGCTAGAATTACTATTACTACTGATTCTGATGGAAATATCTGTGCCTTGCAAAAAGGTGGATATGATGGTTTTACCTTAGAAGAAATTGTCAAATGTGGTGAAACCTCAGTAAAAGTAGGCTCACAAATTAGAGAAAAATTAAAAGCAGTTCAATCTGGAGGTCAATAAATTGGCAAAAGGTAAAAAATCCCTAAAAGGATTAGGTGCAAGATACGGAATTAAGATAAGAAAACAATATACCAAAATTCATTTACAACTAAAAGAAAAACGAGCATGTCCTGAATGCGGCTCTAAAACACTTACCAGAGATGCAGTTGGAATTTGGTCTTGTAAGAAATGCAGCTATAAGGTAGCTGGTACTGCATATGACATTAAATTATAAAGCAAAAATTATTGTTGATGCAAAAGACAAAACACAAGCAATTTTTGATTCAGTAAATACTGATAATGAATTTTATCCAGAAAACCCAGTAAAAACAAAAATTGAGTTTGATAAGATGCTAACTATCTCAGTTGAATCGAATCATTTACCCCATTTACGTGCAAATCTAAATTCAACTTTGAGACTGATTCAGGCAAGTCATGAAACAATTGAATCGGTAAAGATATAATGAAACAAATTTTTTGATAAATTATGTCATCTGGACAAATGCCACCTTGGCTTCAAGAGCAATTAATGAAGATGCAGCAAACACAACAGAATCTGCAATCAATTATGACTCAGAAACAACATCTGGAAATTGAAAAAGCTGAAACCGAAAAGGCGTTAGAGGAACTCAAAAAAGCAGGTGAAAATGATGCTGTGTTTAAGCATGCAGGAACTGTCTTGATTAAATCAACTAAACAAGAAATGATTGACGAACTTGAAGAAAAACAAGAGATGGCAAAAACTAGAGCAACTGTGCTAGAAAAACAAGAAGATCGTGTTAAAGAAACTCTAAAAGAGCAAGAAGCAAAAATTACTGAATTAATGAAAGGCGGAGCAGCAGGTGCACCTCCTCCAGCAGAAGAAAATCCTAGAAAATAATTTTATTCAAAAAGATATTAACAAATCCTGTAGATGTAATTTGTGAAAATTGAAAATCTCCGAATCATAGTTGATGAAAGAGAACGTAAAAGTGGAATTCCTGAACTTCTAAAATCTGTTGGACTCAATCTAGAAATGAAAACTCTCCCAATAGGTGATTATATTGTTGCACCTGAAACAGTGGTAGAAAGAAAGAGTATTCGAGATTTAATGTCCTCTGTTTTTGATGGGCGATTATTTGATCAATGTTCTAGATTGAAAGAACATTTTCAGCATCCAGTTGTACTAATGGAAGGAAATGTAGATGAAATTGAAGAGATTACTGAAAACCCTCTGATATTCTATGGTGCAATTTCAACTGTTGTTCTTGATTTTAAAATTCCTGTTATACCGACACCAAGTGCAACTCATACTGCAAAATTACTTGTTTCAATGTGTTCTCAAAAAGATACTCCAAAAGGCCCTTACTTGAAAAAAATTAAAAAATCATCTGATTTGGAAAGACAGCAACTATCTGTCTTATGTAGTCTTCCTGGCATTGGAGAAAAATTTGCTGTTCGAATGTTGGAAAAATTTGGAACTCCTTTGAAAGTTTTCACAGCTACAACTTCTGAATTGGCTAAAGTAGAAGGATTAGGAGATGCACGTGCTAAAAAAATTAAGAAAATGCTAGACTCTAAAAGTAAATTCCAAAAAGAAGTTAATCAAAAAACTCTTCATGATTCCTAGTATTTGAGTAATTTTCTTTTTAATGGGGTACCACACATGGGACACTCTTTTCCTGAAGAATAATTTGTTCTACATCCTGGGCAATAATGGACCCATTTTCCAACATCTTTTATTCCTGTAGTCATTATTGGAGAAATTTTCAGACCTAGATTTTTTGCAACATTCGAGATAGCAAAATCATCTGAAATAATTTCCCCATTCATTTCAATACACAATGCTATGATGGAGATATCTTGTTTTGATAATTGCTGAAAATCACCTGTATCTTTAGCTGCTTTAGTTGCAGTGGATGTAGACTGATTATCGGGTTCTCTAATTTTTAGTCTATTTGTCTCAAGTAATGTTCCTAATGCATCGTGATTTTTTTTGATATGTTTTATCTCGTCATACACTAATGATGTTGTATAACAATCACTAGATGATCTAAATGGAACTCCTGCATAAAATGCACTAGCATCTAAAATTTTAGAATCCAAGTTTACTCATTTGTCGCAATCCTCTTTTCTTTAATCGAATGAAGACTGCAGGTTTTTTGTATTTCTTAATAATAATTGGTTCTTCAAAATCTGCTGTTTTGATTACTTGAGCATCCATTACAATGTTACAATCATGTGAACAAATCACTTCAATCTTTTCATCAGGAACAACAATTGATTCTAATCTGTATACTGGAGCTACTGGTGTAATTATCAATACGTCTAAACTCTCATGCAATATTGGTCCTCCTAATGAAAATGAATGTCCTGTTGAACCACTAGGTGTTGCAATAATTACTCCATCCATTTTTTGTTTCACTGTATCATTTTGAAATTTAATTTCAATTTCAGCAGTTTTTGTCAAGTTTGTTCTGCTAATGTAAATTTCATTTAAGGCTGGTGGGAATTCTTTTCCTCCACATGAAGCTACTACTCTTGTTCTCTTATCTAAGAAAAATTTGTCTTTTTGAATTTGATTAATGGCCTCATCAATTTCATCAATTGTTATTTCAGCTAATATTCCTCTATTTCCTCCAACATTGATTGTTAAAATCGGTGTTTCATTTTCTAAATTTCTAAAAACTCGTAATGTTGTTCCATCTCCTCCCAATGTAACTACAAGATCCAATTTTACTTTCTTTAATTCTTCAAGAGTCTCCATCTTTTTTGCTCCTTGAACTTCAATTGGAGAAATGGTGTAGACAGTTGATTTTTTTGAAAGGAATTTCTTAGCGACATCCTTGGCTGCTTGTTCAGAATCTTTAGAACCTACCTTACTTACAACTGCAACTTTTTGGAGTTTCAAGCAGTTCTTCTGATTCTTATTTACATAAAAATGATATTTTTGAAAAATTTTGGAAAAACAATTAAGTATGCAAACGGATTCGTAAAAAACATGAGTTACGCACATCCTGAAGTGTTAGTAGATACAGAGTGGGTTTCACAAAATCCTCCAAATGAAAATAGAAAATTAGTTGAAGTAGATTATGATCCTGTTAATGGATATCAAAAAGGTCACATAAATGGTGCCAGTTTAATCTGGTGGAAACGTGACATCAATGATGCTGTTACAAGAGACATCATTAACAAAAAACAATTTGAAGAACTAATGTCAAAAAATGGAATTACTCCTGAAAGCGAAGTAATTCTTTATGGTGATTTTAACAATTGGTTTGCAGCATTTGTTTTTTGGGTTTTCAAATACTATGGACATGAGAATCTCAAAATTATGAATGGTGGCAGAAAGAAATGGGAATTAGAAAATAGAGATTATACAACAGATGAACCACAAATTGCATCAACATCTTACAAAGCACTACCTCCTGATGAAGGATTACGTGCATACTTGTTTGATGTAAGTAGAACTCTTGATAGAGAAGATACTGTTATGGTTGATGTTCGCTCACCTGCAGAATTTTCTGGACAAATAACAGCTCCTCCTGAATATCCAATGGAGCATGCACAAAGAGGTGGTCACATTCCTGGTGCAAACAATATTCCATGGGCAACTGCAGTTAACGATGCTGATGGAACTTTCAAAGCTGTTGAGGAATTAAAACAAAATTATGAACCAAAAGGTGTTACTGCAGACAAAGATGTAATTTGTTATTGTAGAATTGGAGAACGTTCTTCACACAGTTGGTTTGTTCTAAAATATCTACTTGGATATCCCAAAGTTCGAAACTATGATGGTTCTTGGACTGAATGGGGTAACATGATAGGAAACCCTGTGGAAAAATAAATTGCTACTAGACCTTCCTGTCCTTGAGAAAGGTTCTTTCTATTTTATCAAAGATGGAGATGCCGATCTGATTATGGAAGACAAGACCAAACGAGGTCTTACCGTAAAAGAGACTTCTATTGATGAGAAACTCAGAGTTAAGGCTGACAAAGGTATGATTCATGATATGGATGGAATTGGTCATTGGGTTCCAATTAGGTGGTATTTTTCAAAGGATTCTTTTGATCTCAAACAAGTGTTGATTCATGCTGAAGCAATGGAAAAAAAATACACAGAGTTAAGAGAACTAACCTGTCCTGATGATGACGACTGATAACCTTTTTAAATAAAATAATTTTACCAGAATTAAATGTCCTTACTTCTCAAAGATCGAGTTTGGTCTATGGAAGCACCAACTGCTAAACGTGGAGTTTATCCATTACATGGATTCAAGCTAGGACTTTACAGACTACCAATCAAATTTGAAGATCCTAATGAAATCAAATCTGTTCATGATGGTTTGAAAAAAGCATTTGAGATGGACATGTATGCAGACAGAATTTTTGCAACATACAGATGGACTGAACAAAATATGGATGATCCTGATGCAAAAGGATACCAAGAAGTTGAACTATCTGTAACAGTTGAAATTGTTACTGGTGAAGTTGTTGATATTATTTATCAGATATTCCCAATTGAAAAATTTGGTGATCCAAACTGGGTCAAAGATTACAGAAAGAAAGCAGACCATTTTGCAAAAATGGTAATTGATACTATTTTACGAAATACTATTTTGGCTGACAAAATGGTTTCGTATTTTGCAAAATCAGAAAAGATTTCTGAAATTGCAGCAATTCAAAAATTAGAAGAATTAACTCCTCTTGCAAAGATTGTTCTGGGTGCTAAAGTCAAACCAGTTGAAGCTACTGAAGATGATGCAGAAGAGGATGAAGGTGAAATTGAAGTTCCAGATGGTGCAAAACCAGGTCCAATAGATGTTGAATTCAAATCAAAGATGAAATCTTCTGCAGCATATGATGCTCCTGAGCATACCATCAAAACTTGGGGTAGAAAAGGAACCAGTAATGGCATCATGGGTGTTTGGGGAGAATTTGTTTCAGTTGATTATGATATTTGTGTAGCTGATGGTGGTTGTATTGAAGCATGTCCAGTAGGTGTTTACGAATGGTTTGATACTCCGGGAAATCCTGCATCAGAGAAAAAACCATTGATGTCAAAAGAACCTGATTGTATCTTTTGTCTTGCTTGTGAAGGTGTGTGTCCTCCTCAGGCAATTAAGATCTTTGAACAAAAGTAGTAATTTTCTCGCAAGTATAAATAGCGAATAGTAGTTCTCCAAAATTAGGGATATGGCAGTCAACCCTTTCATGCAATTAGTATTTGATTTGTTTATCATATCTGCAATTGTAATTACAGCCTATACTTGCAATTTCTATTATCTTGCATATCTTTCAAGAAAAAGAAAAAATGTTCAATCTACTGCTGATTTGGGAACTCCATCAGTTACAATCCAATTACCAATTTACAATGAAAAATATGTAGCAAAACGATTGGTTGATGCTGTTTGTGAATTAGATTATCCAAAAGACAAAATGCGGATTATGGTATTGGATGATTCTGATGATGATACTGTAGAATTATTGGGAAACGCCGTTGATGATTACAAGAAAAAAGGATTCCAAATTGAACATGTACGTAGAGGTACTAGGAAAGGATACAAAGCTGGTGCTCTGAAATATGCAATGAAAACAACTGATACTGAACTTGTAGCAATATTTGATGCTGATTTTATCCCTCCAAAATGGTTCCTAAAAAGAGCTATTCCAAATTTTTCAAAATCTAATATCGGCCTTGTTCAATGTAGGTGGGGGCATGTCAATGAAAATTATTCTGCAATCACTCAAGCTCAAGCTCTTAGTTTAGACTTTCATTTTTTAATTGAACAAAAAGCAAAAAGTAATTCTCATTTGTTTATGAATTTTAATGGTACCGCTGGAATTTGGAAACGTGATTGTATTGAGGATGCTGGTGGATGGCATACTGCAACTTTAGTTGAAGATCTTGATCTTAGTTATCGTGCACAAATGAAAGGCTGGAAATGTGTTTTTCTTCCAGATATTGTTGTCGATGCAGAATTGCCTGTACAAATGAATGCAGCAAAAAGACAACAATTCCGTTGGGCAAAAGGCTCCATTCAATGCGCCTTAAAATTACTTTCAGATATTGTTGTAAAGCGTAAAGTTGCAATTGAAGCAAAGATTCAAGCCTTTATTCAATTAACTCGTCATATTGTTTACCCATTAATGCTAATACAATTTTTGGCATTACCAATATTGTTAGCAGGTCAAGTTAATCTATATGTCATAAGCTTTCTTCCTGCATTAACTATTGCAACATATCTTGCTATGGGTCCTGGTGCATACATTATGATCATACAAAGTATGTATCATAAATCGTGGAAATCTAAAGCGAAAATTCTTCCAGCTTTACTTGTCTACAATGCTGGAATGTCTGTAAACAATACTGTTGCAGTATTTGATGCAGTACTAGGAAAGAAAAACGAATTCTTACGAACTCCAAAATATGGTGTTTTAAAGAAAAAGGATGATTGGAAAGATAATGCATACAATTTACCATTTTCACAAGTAACTTTACTTGAACTGTTCTTTGGTATTTACGGAATCTTAGGAATCTTTATTGCAATATTTTCTAACAATCCTGTATTTGTACCCATAATTGCCCTTCAAGCAATTGGATTCTTTTACATTGCTTACCTGAGTCTTTCTCATACAAGATTTAAAAGAAATAAATCAAGTACATCTCGTCAAGTTACCAAGAAAGAGAAGATGGCAAACACAGTTTACAAATTATCTATGTTAGGAATTTTTGCAATTATTGTATTTGGTGTAGGTATGGCTTTGTATGGGTATAATACCGATATTTACCCCCTAGATAGAATTCGAGGAAATCTTGATGGCATTATCGGCTCATCAGATCCTGTCATTATCTCAGCACATTTAGCAGCAATTCAAACTGATATGGATTACATTCTTGAAAAACTTCCAGAAACAACTAATGCTAGAGGGGAACCATCAAAAAACCCTGTTTGGATATTTCCAATTGAAACTACAAACTTTATTCGAATTCAACAAGATGTGAATACTTTGGCAGCAAGTGTTGAGAAGATTTCTACTGTTCCTAAAGATAGTTCTGCTTATCACACCGGAATGATGGATATCAGTGATAGATCACTTTTGATTAAAACTAACATCATGGATGCAACTCCTTACATGTATGTTAGTATTGGAAATATTTTATTTAGTGTAGTTTGGATTGCCGCAATCATTGGTATCTTTGCAGCTTTGAAGAAGAAGAGAGAACAATTCAAAGAAACAGATGAATCAGGTGTTTAAGAAATATTCAAATCTTTTCTAATTTCATCTACAGCTCTAATTCCGTAAATATCTCTAACTTGTTGAATTCTAACTGCTTCTTTAAGCATGTCTCTTCCAATTGCATTTGATAAAATTGAATAAACATCACTAAATCTAATTTCCCACTTGTCTGCACAATCAAAAATTTTACCCACTGCCCATTGTCTTACTTCATGAGGTAATGGTATCTTTTCACCGGCATCTTGTGAAACCTTGTCAAACAATTTTACAATCTCTGAAGTTTGTGTTGCCATTTTTTCTAAATCTTTAGCTTCTCCATATTTTGATTCAGCATTCATTCTGATATTTGACTGATATTCTGATAGTTTCAATAATGCCATCATTTCTTTTGAAGAATCACTTGAAGCTTTGTTGGCTGCATTTTTGACAGACTGGATTTCTTCAATTAATTTATCAGATTTTTTACTTACTTCGGCAGTTGATTCGTCTTGTTTTTTGAGAGTTTCTGAAACTGTGGAAATTTTTTGCTCAATACTATTTGTTTTATCAAAAACATTCTTCTTGAAATCGCTGAAATCTGCTTGAACTGATTTTAGGCCTTCTCCAACAAATGCTGTAGAATCTGCTCTATGAGACAGGGAACTAATCTCAGTCTCAATTTTGTCAATTTTACCTGCTAATTCTTTCATTGATTCAAGGCTAGAACTGTCTACAGAACTAGCTTTTTCAGAAATTGTCTCAAATTGTTGCTTTAGTCCATCAATAACTCCTCCAAGTGAATCTATCTTTGATGCTTTAGAAGAGATGGCATCAATGGTCACCTTAATTGCTTCTAATTCTGAACTCAAATTAGATGATGAAGATACACCTTCTGTAATCTTTCCAAATTCTTGTCTGAGACTTTCAACAATTTGAGTGCCTGATTCTAATTGAGATGTTTTTCCAGAAATTTCATCAATTGATTTTTTTAGATTTTCAATATCTGTTCCTACATCAACAAATGAATCTGTTTTTCCAGAAACTTTTCTAAGATCATCTCTAACTTCATCAATTCTTTGAGCAATTTTAATAATCATTTGAGAATTGTTTTTGATAGAATTCATACTATCTTCTACTTGCTGAGTTAATTCTTGAGATTTTGATGATTTTTGCAATTCAGAAATTCTATTAATTTCATCTTGCAATTTGGCAGTTTGATCATTGATTTTAGTAACTAGATTTGATTGTGTTCTAACTTGATTAAGGCCTGAATACAATTTTTGAGTATCTTCTTCAATTATGTTGATCTGCTTTGATTGTTTTTGGATATGCTCTAGGGTAGATGTTAAAGTGTCAATCATTCCTTTCATTGAAACTAGAACTTTTTGATTTTCACCAAAAATCTTTGACATGGCTTTAATTTCTTTTTGGAGTACTTTGTTTGAATCAGAAACTGCTGCAACTTTTTTTAACACTGCAGAGGGGGTTGGTTCTCTTTTTACAGTTTTTTTAGCTGTTGTTTTAGTTGTAGGTTTTACTGTTTTTTTCTTTGCAGCCATAAAATGAATTAAAAATTTGATGATAAAAAAGTTAGGTCTAAAATAAAAAATGTAAAGAGCTACTTGTTTACAACTTCTGGTTCGTGTAGCAATTCATGGAAGGTCTTTTCAGCCAATCCGTTTGGAGTTTCTAGGAAACCTCTTGTACAAAATTCACATTGTATCATATAGTACGGTATGGTACGGTACTATTAATAATCAGGTAATTCCAATGTAACCAATTTTGCAGTCAGATACCCCAGGTCATATCTCTACATAGAATTCAGTTGACCTAATCATCACTCTGCAACACCATTAAGATAATTGAGCATAAAGAGGTTAAACAGTAAGATGAGCCTGGATTCATTTTTTATTTTGAGGGAAAAAACTTTTCAAATTTTTGATTCGGAATCGTTTTTAAACAAATTTGTTAAATTATAACATGCAAAATTATCTGCAGCAGATTGATTCAGGTGGAATTCAAAGTTCTCTAAATAATACTGTTAGTAGTTTAATTGAGCAAATCACTCCCGAATTACCTCACACTAGCTTTGTAACTGATTTAGCTTTTATCATGATTATTGGAGCTGTCGTTACCCTTGCATTTTTCAAAATTCGACAACCTCTGATCATAGGATATCTATTTGCAGGAATGTTGATTGGACCTTTATCTCCATTTTGGTCTTGGGTGTTACCTGAGGGCGGGCCTCCAGGTGATGTATTAGAAGGAGTTGGAATTTTATCTGATATTACTGCATTGCATCTCTTTGCAGAAATTGGAGTAATTTTGTTATTGTTTGTTATCGGTATTGAATTTCCTTATGCCAAAATTAGAAGTATTGGAAAGGTTGCCGTAGGTGTAGGAACTATTGGATTATTTTCAACTTTAGGAGTTGTATTCTATACTGCTACTGCGCTTGGATTGCAATTTATGGATGCATTGTTTATTGCAGCTGCATTATCAATTTCAAGTACTGCAATTATTGTGAAAATTTTAGAAGAAATGGGTAGAATCAAAAAAGAATCATCCATTTTGGTTTTGGGTATTCTAATTGTGGAAGATGTTATTGCAGTAATCTTGATTTCATCTTTACAATCTGTTGCTTTAGTTGGAACAGTTTCAATCGAATCCATTGTAGTAGTTGTCCTTGTTGCAACTGCACTAATTGTTGGAACCTTTACTGTAGGAACTAGAGTAATTCCTCCACTAATTGATAAAGTGGCAGCTGCCGAACATCGTGAAATTCTTTTGTTAAGTGTTCTTGGTGTTTGCTTTGGTTATGCCCTGTTTGCAAACATTGTAGGATTATCTGTGGCAATTGGAGCCTTTTTGGCAGGTGTTTTGGTAGCAGAATCCAAATCTGCTGAAGTTGCAAAATTATTGTCTAGTCCAATTAAGGACATGTTTGTAGCAATTTTCTTTATTTCAGTAGGAGCACTCATGGATATTTCGCAACTTGAAAATTACATCTTTGTAGCTATTGCTCTAATTGCAGTTGCAACAGGAATGAAGTTTGGTGGAAATATGATAGGTAATTTCATCTTTAGACAAAGGCGTGGAAAGGCAATGCGTTCTGCATTTACTTTAGCTGCTCCAAGAGGTGAGTTCTCTATTGTTATTGTAAAAGCTGGTGTTGATATTGGTGCAGTAAGCGCTTTCTTGTTCCCATTAATTGGTATTATTTCGATTATCACAGCATTTTTGTCTCCATTTTTGGTAAAAGCTGGCGATAAAATAATTCCTAGATTGGAGGAAAAAGACGATGTCTGATGAACTAAACAAGTTTCTTGAACAAGTTCATGATGGAATCACTACATTTGATTTTGATGGAAAAGAAACTCCGTGTATTGTTATTGAGGACAAAAAATATGATGAAATGCTATCAAAAGTTGCTGGACAAACGTTCTCTGTAAATACTGATTTGAATATTCTTCAGGATGGTTTAGGCAATGTTTTTGTAGAAATTGTACTGACATTTTCTAAAGGAAATATTGTTGAAAAATTTCTTGTTAATGCAAAAACTGATTTGAAATTTTTTGAATGTTTAGCTCAAACAACAATGCTTGCCTTGACTTCTCCAAAATCAAATTATGGAAAAGATAATGTGTTTATGGTTCAGTTGCCCAGACCTGAAAAAGCCCAAGATGCTCTTGAGATAATTCGAACTGGATTAATTCCTAAAAATCAGAAATAATGGTGCAGTTACCGGGATTTGAACCCGGGTCACGAACTTGGCAAGCTCGAATATTAACCAAACTGTACTATAACTGCAACAATCCTAGAGGCTGAATTTGGATATTAAACTGTTTTTAACTATTTGAGATTATACAAACTGTGGATGAAAAACTTCTCAAGAAAATAGAACAAAAAATTCAGGATATGGTCTCAGATAAAGAACATATGCAAAATCTTTCAAGTTTGATTTCATCTAGTAGTGATTCTCAATCTTTTGTATTTGGAATTGTTGTTGGTCGATTATACAATTCATTTTTTTATCAATCAAAGAGAATTCTCAATCGTGAACCTACTGAACAAGAAATTCAAGAATTTTTAAAATTTGTAGAATCTAAAAAATCAGTTTTAGAGAGTTTAAGGTGATGGTTTGTTCCATTCAATAACTTTGATTTTTGGTGTTCCTGGCATTTTAACACATGCTCCTTTGAGTGCTTTTTTAGCTGCTTCTAAATGAGCTTCACCATTTACGTATAATTCCATAATGCATTGTCCTTGAACAATTCTTGCCCCTAAACTGACAGCTTTGCCCCATGATCTTCTCATTCCTTCAGAAATTCTATCTGCACCTGCAGTTGCAATCTGTTTATTTTCTCTAAGCAAATTATGTGGATATACTCTTAATCTAGAATAGTAACCTGATTCACCAGTAGTTTTCTCTAAAGTCTTATTTGCTGCTAATCTTGTTGATTCAATTGCCATGTGTCTAATCTGAATTTTTTCATTAAGACATAATTGAACACAATATTCGTAAGTGCCTCTTTTGCCACCTTGAAATTTTGCAATCTTGATGTTTGGTTTGCCCTTGATGTACTCTTTTCTGGTAAACACTTGTCCGTTGCCTTCTCTGTAATTAGCGCCATGCATGATATCCTCAAACCAAAATGCCCATATTTTAACGGTTAGCCAGAGACCACTCATATTTTCCAATGCTTATATGGAAAACCTTTGATTTTCACTTCAGAATGGATGATATTCTCTCAGTAAAGGGGCAAATGATATCAGATCAAGTGTTCATTTCTGATAAAAAAATGATTCATGACTTGGAACTCAAAGGTTTTGGTGAGACTGAAGACTCTAAATTAATTTTAAAATCCTTTGAAACTCTGTACTTGCTTTATACAAAAAAACTTGTTTTGAAAAAAGGCAAAAAGCAAATTGACTTTGACACTTACATGAGTATTTGCCAAAAAAATGATTCTGAAATTTTAACAAAATTTCTGATTTATCGAGATTTGAGAAATCGGGGTTATGTAGTCAAAGATGGTTTTGGATTTGGTTCAGACTTTCGTGTTTATGAACGTGGTCACTTTGGTGAAAAAGGAGCAAAATTCCTGATTTTTGGTCTTAATGAAGGACAACAGGAGAAAATGGGGCAAATGCAAAAAAAGATTGAAGAAATTACTCAAATGGGTAAAGAACCAATTATTGCAGTTATTGAACGAAGAGGAGAGGTAATCTATTACAAAATTAATAGAATGAATTTTTATGAAAATAAAACTAAATTCGAGTAACTATTCCTGCAAAACCCACTCTGATGAATATTTTAGAAGATTGTTTTTTTCTGCATACATGAAATCATAAACTTCAAGATACTTTGTTTTGTTATCCCACAAATCTTCAAAGTCTTTCATTTTTCTTTCTACCCTTGATTTGTCATTCCATGACGTGAAAACATCTACTGATTCAAAATCTCTTGTTTGAGTTGAAAATGATTCTCTTGAAGTTCCTGTAAATGCAACAGCTTGATCCTGATCATCTCTGAAAATACCTATTCTTTCTGAAAAAGAATCTGCTACTTGTTCTGAATTGGGTATTGCTATCTTCAATTCAATTTGACCGTTATCTACAATATTTTGCAATTTCTGAATCTTTGTATCTTTGATGAACTTACCATCAAATGATTTTGTGTATTTTTCTGAAAATAATTTTGTAAATAAATTGAGGTCTGTTGTTCGAAATCTGTGACCTGTAATCATTCTTAATTTTGCTTTTCCTTCAGCAAAATTCTCAAATGCCATGGCAATCGTGGCTAGAGTTTGAATTGAGAGAAAATCCACACATCTGTCGTATTCAATACATTGACCTAAACATGGAAAGAAAAATTCTGCAACTATGTCATTTCTATCTGAACGATATTCTTCTTTCAAATCAATTTCACGTAAGCCCAACACTAGACAAAAACAAAATTGTTATTTAAAGAAACATTTTGAATGTCTCTTTTGAATTCTATAGAATTTTTCAAATTAAAGACTGAAATTATCTAATTTCTGATATTTCAATCATGTTTGGAGAAGCATGGGATGACATGTCATCAGAATACGATGGGAGTGTTGAAAATAACCCTGATCATGTAATTTCAAATTTTATTGAACAAGAAATTCAAATCACCTCTGAAATATGTAAAAAAATTATTGGTCCTGAAAAAAAATTTACTATAATTGATCTTGGTTCTGGAACTGGTAGAGTTCTATTTGCCTTACAAAAGATTCTTGGTGACTCTGTATCTTATTGTGGTCTAGATGCTTCAAAACCTATGGTTGAGTTATCTAATATGAAAAAATCTCAATTAGATTTAGATTCAATCTCATTTTTCCATTATGATGTAACTAATCCTAAAATCGATGAATTGTTTGATGATTCTATTAAAATTGTAATGTGTATGTACAATACTATTGGTGTAATTCCAGCTGAAAAAAGAAAACAATTTTTTGAAAACATAATGAATCTTGCTGGCAAAGATGGACTTGGCTTAATCTCTGCCTTTAATGGAAATGATTTCTCATTTGTAGCACCAAAAATCTATCATCCTATGAAAAAAATGGTAAAAAGAATCGATGATGATTCTTTTGACGAAAAAAAAGTTGCATTTAGAAATAGTCTTGGATATTATAGTCAGTGGTTTACTAAAAGCCAAATCAATGAATTTCTTGGTTCAACTGTTGAGCCCATTCCAATAACTGTGGATGTTGACGGAAATTCAAAGACTATGGGCCATGTTTTTACAAATCGTCAGCCCTAATGAAAATAAATTATTACATGCTCCCATCGAGTTTTGTCTAATTGGTTAAACACTCCCTACTTTTCTTTATAAAGAAATTATTGATTTCTACTTTTTTAATTATTCTAAAGTTTGAACTCTGGACGTTATTTTCTAAAGTATTCTTGACCAATATACACAAAACAGAAGTTGGTCTGTGAATCAACAATTTTGTCCAAAACTGGTTCATGCCTTGCTAGATTTGATTCTACAAATTCTTGATATTGGTTTAATCCTTTAAGATTGAAATCCGATATTAGCAAAAAATGATTTTCTTTTGGTGTGTCGAGCAGCAGTCGTGTTTTGAAAGTGTTTTTGTGTCACATTTAAGGCAAATTTTCTGAACATTAATTCTGCATTCAGGGCATTTGGCAAAACTGCATAATTTATTTCCACAACATCTACAAGATTCATCCTTTTATCTAAAATATGACAATGGGTGAATTTTTTTATATCGTTTTATTATCTGATTAAAATATGATTTGCACAATTTGTAAAAATAAAATGAGCATATCTGATGGTATGTCTGAATTTGAAGGCAAAAGATGCCACAAGTCATGTAAAGAAAGTTTTGAAAAAGAGTGGAGAAAAACAAAAGGCTTGGACAGAAATAATCCTTCTAGTATGTAGATAAAAAAATGTGAATGCTTTGGAAAAACCTGTGGATTGTAAAGAACTTTTGGTCATTTTGAAGTAATTTTTAATCTGTCTGAAAACAATAGCTTACGAACAAAGATTCGGACTTCAAAGTCAAGATACAGACATTGGTGTCAGCGTGTTACTGGATGGCAGAACTGGACAATACCTTCTAAAGTGCTCTCAGAAAGAATAATTCTGAATTATTTCCTGAAATCTAAAGTCTGAAGGATTTGCATGTCCTTTTGTTTAATGCAGGGTCATTTTGTCTACAAAACTAGTTAGAATCTATGACCTGTGACAGTTTTAGAATGTATGTAGTGTCGTTTTTTACGGTCAAGTCAAAGGTTCTCAAACAATTCAGAATTTATAAACACTGTACAACCCACATTGATGTAATAACAGAATAGGATTTCTAAAACGCAGTGATGATTTTTTACATTTCGTTCAACATTTTGTACAGCCGTTCGCTGAGTAACTTTGCATTGTTGTTTACATGTTCAATTTTTTTTAACTGCTCTGGTTCCAAATTTCCAAATTTTCCTGAAATCAACATATCGGTATATCCTATTATTGGAACTAGTGGGTTTCTGAGCTTATCATTCATATCTGAAATCTCATCTTTTGAAAAGGTTACTTTTGTCTCGAGTTTTTTTAAAAGCTCTTCTGATATTTCACCTGCAGACTCTAGTTCTTTTATCCTGCTTTCTATTGGATTTTGACTAGTTGAATTCAAATGTTTTTCCTTTTTCATCATATCTTTTAAAATCATATTGATCTGCTCTAATTCTCGAATCTTGTGGTTTGTATCCTCTGTAGTCATCTTGCATCTTCTAGTTTTTGCGGAATCTGAACATAAAATGTTGCGCCGTGGCCTTTTTGGCTTTCTACCCAAATATTGCCTTTCAACCCGTCTGTGATTGCTTTGCAAATTGATAATCCTAATCCGTTTCCGCCGTGTTTTCTTTTGTATGATGTGTCAATTTGATAAAATTTCCTAAACAGGTTTTTTTGGGCTTCTTCGGATATGCCTATCCCATTGTCTCTGACTGAAAATATTATGTTTGAGCCTATTTTTTCTGAATCAAGAATAATTTTTCCCTTGTTTTTTTCTACAAAATCACATGCATTTCTTACAAGATTTTCAAGTATCTGTTGAACTCGTTGTTTGTCTGACGCGATATCTATGGACTCTGATTTGATCTCAATTGTGATATTCTTATCTGTCATAACGTACTCAAAGTTTTCCCTTATTTTCTCAAGAATCTTTTTTGCATCAAACTGTGATGTTTTGAATTCTACTTTGTTCATAGAAAGCTTTTCAACATCCAAGAAATCTGAAATGAGTTTGTTTAGATGCACGGCATTATTTTTGATTGATAATATTGCATTTTTTTGCTCATCAGTGAGATTCTCTGATGCCTTTTTGTTTTGAAGATAATCCACGTTTCCTAAGATTGGAGTAAGTGGAGTTCTTAATTCATGTGTAATCATCGCAGAAAATTCGTCTTTCATCTTTTCTACTTTTTTGAGATTCACCAATTCTTCTTCAGTCTTTATCTTGTCTTCCAATTTAGAATGTGCTGTAATGAGCTTCTCGTAGAGGATATGTCTCTTACTGTACTGTTCACTAATTGATGTGTATTGTGTGAGAATCAAAACCAAGTAGCCTGTATTTTTTAACATGTGTGCAACCGTGAATGCTGTGTCAAATACATGTGCTGAGTATGATATAGTCAGCGTTACAAACGTTTCAATCACCAGCAACAACAATATTCCGTTGTAAAATTTGTTGTCTAGCAAATTCAATTTTTTTCTATAAAATAATGCTATTGCGGCTAGGGATATTCCTGTGGCAATAATCTCATACGGTCTATGAATTGGCAAGTCAATTACAATAAACGGAAATGGCTTTGCAATGGAGATTAAAATTATCACTACAGCCAGCAGTGAAACAATAGCTGAATACACTGTTGCCGATTTCTTCAATTCTTTGTCATTATCTGCCAAGTTTCTGGTAAATTTCATGATGCCTATGAATAGTATGAGCGCCGTCAGAATTCTTCCTGCAACCCAGGTTTGAGGTATAAAGTATTCCATGACTGAATCCGTAATTGGTCCGTAAATTGTCAAAAAACCGTGCAGCAAATCAATTGATGCACTTGCCACAAATCCCAGTCCTACAAACATGCTGAATTTGTCTTTGAACGTAACTGCTCTTACAAGACAATAATATGCCAAGATTACAGCAAGAGTTACTGAAACCATCTCGAAGTAAAAATGATCTGTCTCTGAAACCACCCAAAGATCAGGAATCGATGCAATGTATGCAATTACCAACAATACCACTGTGGGAAGTATGGTGTATCTAAAAAAATATGAAAAATTGAATTTCTGTTCAGCAGATTTTGCTTTAGTCATTTTTCACATATGACCTCGCTTTTCTTCCTGCCATCGTACAGGGAATGCACGGCATCAACCACACATGGCGAAATGTATGGATATGGGGTAATGATTTCTGGATGCATTAGGTCTTCTGGTGCAGATGAATGTGCCAATCCAAACACATGGCCTAATTCATGTCTTGAAATTACTTCAAGTTCCTTCAGGCTTATCCTGTCAACATCGTATATTGTAACTTCTGCTTTGAGAATCTGATTCTTGCTTGTATCTGCAATTACCTTTGTAAATCCTGAAATGCCGTCACCGTGAGCTAAGTTAGTTAGGCGTATGTTGATGTCACCTGCAATGTAGTTTTTCTCTGATATTATCTCCATGTTGGTGGGTATTGGAAATTTTGTAGGCTCCTTTGATGCCTCTTTTAGTGCCCCCATCCACCCAATATAGTATTTTGATACATTTCCTTTTGGACCCTTTCGTAATTCACTGTCATCTATCTCGTGAAATTCTTCTGAAAAGATTGTCTCACGAATCACCTCAAATCGTTCTGGGGTTAGGTGCTGATCATCAATGATGTTGACATAGAGAATTTTTTCATCTGGAATCTGCCATGATATTGCTGTTTCAACAGTGTCTCCTCTTAGGTTCTCAATCACAAAACTGGATTTTATCATACCTTCGTAGTTGGCAACTTGTTGATCATTTATTGCCAATGTTGTACTTGAAACGATGATTGCAATAACAGCCATTGCCACAATTCCCACTGTCTTTTTATGTTGATGGCTTTTCTTGGTATCGATTTCTAAGAGAATTTCTTTTTGTTGTTCCAGTTCCCTTCTACTGTGGTTTTTCGATGTTATCTGTTCAAACTTTGTTCTTGTACCGTTGATCTTTTTTATGTTGTATCTGATCTTTTCATTAATTTGCTTTAGAACTATGTTTTTTTGTTCAGATTCTGCAAGATCATGCACTACTTTGCTAACCTTGCCTCTTAGAATTTCATTTTCCTTTTCTAGTTTCTTTGTCTTTTTTACCAGAACTCTCTCTATTTCCTGCAGTATCTCGTTTTTCTGGCAAGTATCACGTTCATTAGGTGTGCTTGTTATCAAAAAGTATCCCCCAGATCTATTATCTTAAGACCTGTAGCAATTCATTCATCTTGGCAGGTTTTTTTAAACATGCTTTTGTACCTAATGCAAGCATTCTGTCTGTTTCCTCTTGGGAAATTGATGATGCTGTAAACAAAATTATCTTGTTTGGTTCGACGATTCTTTCATTACATATTGTTTCTAATACTTCCATTCCGGAAAATTCTGGCATTGCCAAATCTAAAATTATTCTGTCAAAATTTGAATTCCGAACTAATACTAGACCATTTCTGCCATCATTTGAGACTGTAACTCCAATATTCTCCAGTTTAAGATACCTGGAAAGCATATCTGTTATCTCTGAATTATCATCTATTACTAACACTCTCATTCCCGCAGTCACCTATTATGAAGATCTTAGTATTTATGATTCTCATACTGCTTTTTCTGACAATCTGTATAATAAGATGAACATGTAATAATACGTAATTACATTAATGCACATCCTATTACGGTCATGCTGCCAAGAATACTGCACATTTTGTGATACATTTGGGTTCACGGATTTGTATCTGTTAGGTTCAAACCTAGCAGAATGTTTGTTCTAGCTTTTTTCAAGTGTTCGATTTGTTTTGGAGGCAATGCTGGAGTTTCTAAAAGAATTTCAACATGAGTGAGCAAATCTACTATTTGTGCAAATGTCTTTCTTTCCGTGATTTCTTCCTTAGTTGAAATTTTCCTCTCGATTTCATTCAGAATTATCATTTTCTGAATTGCCTCTTTTTTCTTAAAGATCTCATCTTTCTTGATGTTCTTGAGATTGAAACTGATTTTTCTGTTAACTTCTTCAACAATGTGGCTTATCTGAGATATCTCTTTTCTTTCAAATTTCTTTTTTTCATACATCATATTTTCAAACCTTTCTCTAGGTTTCTTACTCATGCTGGATTGAAATTGTTTTTTCCTAATTTGGTTCAAATTCATTTGTTTTATTGCCATGTATCTTTGAAAATCATTACTGATGTCTTCAATATCTTGGAAATCTTCCTCCATCTTCACTATTAGTATATTACTAGAAATATTTATTCTTGAATTCCTAAACGAGATACGTCTATTAAAAAATATGTCATAGATGACATGCTGGATATGGATACATCAAAATTGAATATGCAAATGACTGCACAATTCTTCCTTGGATTGCTGAATATTCTTAAATGGAAAAAACTTTGTAACCAAATTTGGTTTGAACCAAGATTATTATGCATACTTGAGATCTACAGTAGGTGAATCATCTAAATTAGAAAAAATCTTGAATTTGCAGTTACATAAAATTTGTTTTGAGACATCAGAATCCCTATGTGAAAACTAATTTTGCACAATTAAGTTAAAAATACTATTCATGATTTGGACAATATTTTCTGACTAATTCTAAATCCCTATTTGTTAAATCATGATTGGTTCAAGTCTCTGAGGAATCATTCTGAAAAATTATTTGTATTTTCATTCCAAGTTTTTAGAATGTGATCGGATTTTTTACTTTTGACTAAATACAGTGTTCATAATCTTGTATGTGTCATATTGATCGCTAACATCTGATCATCTTTAATTATCATAATCAATGCGATGATCCTAGGTATGCATGGTCGTGGATTATTGTTAGGGGTGTTGTTTAGTCTTTTGTTAACTGGATTTTCATTTTCACAACAGGCATTTGCTGTTGATAGCGATGCAGATGGACTAGATGATTCTGATGAAACTTCAATTTATGCCACTGATCCTTTTGATGATGACACTGATGATGATGGAATACTTGATGGCACAGAAGTTAACATTCATGGCACTGATCCACTAAATTCTGATTCAGATGGGGATGGGTTGACTGATGGTGTAGAAGTTGGTCTTGCATCTCCACAAGGTGCTGATTCTGACCCTGGCGTGTTTGTGCCAGATGCTGACGCTGGTGCAACAACAACTAATCCTCTTTCTACAGACACTGATGGTGGAGGATTGCCTGATGGCGATGAGGATCTAAATGCTAATGGTATTGTAGATGCAGGAGAGACTGATCCAAATAACCCTGTAGATGATGTACCTTCAAACATTGCCCCTGTTGTTGATGCAGGTTCTGGAGATACAATTGACGAAGGCGATACATTTTCTTACTCAGGTTCATTTGCAGATCCTGATGCAGATTCTTGGACTGCAACTGTAGATTATGGCGATGGTTCTGGAATACAACCGCTTGTCTTAATTGGAAAAACATTTGAACTTGATCATGTCTATTCTCAAGACAACAATTCTCTTAATGCAGGGCTTCCATTCGAGGTAAAAGTTTCAGTTGATGATGGATCTGATATTGTTGTTGAAACAGCTCTTGTAACTGTAAACAATGTGCTTCCTGTAGTAGAACCGATTCCAAATCTTACTATAGATGAAGGCGATTCTATTTCAATTCCTGATGTTTCTTTTATTGATCCTGGAAGCGATGTTTGGACTGCAAGTGTGATTTGGGGCGATTCTGATTTTGAAGACCTCGTAATTGATTCTGTTAACAAGGAATTTGATCTTAATCATACATTTCTAAGTGATGGCCACTTTATCGTAACAATTACCATTACTGATGGTCCTGGAGTTGACACTGATGGGGATGGAATTCCTGATAGCACTACAACCAGTGCAGAGTTTGTTGTTACTGTCAACAATGTCACGCCTACACTTACTCCTGGTACCGATGGCACCATCAATGAGGGAGACTTGTTTTCAACTACTGGCTCATTTGTTGATCCTGGAGAAGATCCTTGGGTGGTTTCAGTAGATTTTGGTGACGGAACTGGAACATCAAACGTCGGGTTTGAATCTGACAAAACGTTCTTGCTTGAACATGTCTATGACAATGATGGGGTCTATGATGTTACTGTAACAGTTGATGATGGCGCCGATTCTGTTTTTGGCAAATTTAGTGTAACAGTAGACAATGTTGCACCAACAGTTGATGCAGGGAATGATGTGACAATTGACGAAGGTGACTTGTTTTCATCCTTGGGATCTTTTTCAGATCCTGGAAGTGAAATTCCAACAATAACTGTAGATTATGGAGATGGATCTGGACCACAAGTTGTAGTTCCAAATCCTGACGGCTCAATTGATCTTAGTCATGTCTATTCTAATGATGGAGTGTATACTGTAATGGTTTCTGCTAATGATGGTTTATCTTCAAGTTCTGATACTGGAACTGTAACTGTTGAAAATGTTCTTCCAATAGTTGGTGTTGATGACAAAACAGTAGGTGATAATAAGGACTTTACAGCAACCGGTTCCTTTTCAGATCCTGGTAATGACTCTTGGAGTGCAACAGTTGATTACGGTGACGGAACAGGAGTGCAACCACTTGCATTAAATCCTGACATGACATTCTCTTTGGCAAATAATTATCTCTCAAATGGTGCATACTCTGTAACTGTTGCCGTTAGCGATGATGACGGCAGTGGCGTTTCATCATTTGATGTTGGCGTCTTTGTAAGTACATCTGGTCCGGGAAGTGGTCTGGTGTCTCCACCTGATGTCTTTGCCTCATTTAGTGGTGATGCCACATTTACTACAACTGATCAGGACATCTGGAGTCCTTCAAATGACGGTTCTGCAAGTTGGGACTTGTTTACTCCTCAGTCATGGGATGAAAGTGATGGTGCAAGTGACTATGTGACTCTGGCCAAAAAGAAATTGGGTGGAGGAATTAGTGCAGGAACAAGCGGACACTTGAGCATGTCTGCAGGTACTGAAAACCTTGAGGGAACAGTAGATGTGTATTATCCAGGTGATGTTGAAATTGAACATCTAGATGCAAATACATTCTTGGCAGGTGAAAGTGTTCCAATTAGTTCTCAATGGACTTTAGATTCTGCAAATGCAAACATTGATTCTTCATCAAAAGGCGACCTTACAATGTTCTTTGATATGGGATTGAAGGAATTCATTGATACCGATGTGTGTCTGTTGTTTGGATGTGCTGACTTGTTTGCAATTCCAGACATTGATTTTGACACAGGAAAGACTACCATGTTTAGTTTTGATGCTGCTGGAACAACAAATGTTGTTCCAGACTTTGTATCAAACGCATTGATTGGGACTGCCGCAACTTTTGGTCCTGTGTCAGTAGAGGTTGAGGATGTATCAGTAAAACCTTCAGGAGAAGTTGTTGGGTTTGGTTCCAATACGTTCTCTTCAATGGTAATTGATATTGACAAAGTTTACACAAATCTGAAATGTCTAGCAGCTGGAATTCCTCCACTTCCAATAGTCTGTCCATCATTTGGAGCATCTGTTCCAGTTCCAGGAGCAAAATTATCTTATGACTTCTTTGATGCAAAGTCTGACATTGACTTTATTGCAAACCAAGAACTTAGATTCAACACTGGAATTCTAACAAAATTAGATTTCAGCAGTCCTGTTGAGGGAGTGACTGGTTCTGTAGTTGACGTTGACGTTGATGGTTCTGGCCAAGTAACTTCAGTGATTTTCAGCGAAAACAGTGAAATCAACGTTGTGTTTCCACAAGGAAGAACAGAGCCAATTGTTGTTACTCCGACAATCTTGCTTGATTCAGACAAGACTACTCTTTCACAGTTTACTGAAGTCAGCACTGAAAGTGATGTCACTATGAAATCACTTGAGGCATTTTTGGAAGTTCCTGGATTTACTGTCGTGCCTCCAATTCCTGTCTACAATCCTGTTCCACATTATTCTGACTGTCACTGTCATGGATTCCTCTGCTCAGGATTCCATTGCCATCACGGTCCACACTTCCACAAGATCAGCGAAACTCCTGCAGTGGTGTTTGATGGCAAATTCATTACCCTCCCAGCAGTATGGAACAGCGGTCCACAGGGAGAGCAAGAAAGAAACGATGTAATCTCTGATGACACGTTTGCCCTTGGAGGATTCAATACAGTGCAACTTGCAAGCTTTGAGTTAGACCCAGAAGTTCCACCAACTGCAGTATTTGGAGGCCCATATGTTGTCCATGAGGGCTCTACAATCATGCTTGATGGTTCTGCCTCATTTGATGTTGATCTTCCTGTTCAGCCACTGACCTATTCCTGGGATTTGGATGATGATGGTACTTTTGAGACTCCTGGTGAGACAGTTGAATTTACAGATACAGCAGATGGACCTGCAACACCTACTGTTTCATTACAAGTATGTGACGAACATAATTGTACAGTTGATTCAGGAATAGTTCAAGTTCAAAACGTTGCTCCAACTGTTGAAGCTGGAAATGATCAAGAGGCTGTAATTCATGATTTGGTCAAGCTTGATCCTTCTACATTTACAGATCCTGGATTTGACTGTGCAGTGTGCTCTACATATGAAGACTTTGTTGGAACTGCCAATTGGGGCGAAGGAAGTGACACATCACTAATCATTGATGAAACCCCTGGAAGTCTTGGAGTGTTGACTGAAGGCGCTGCATCTGAAAGTCATATCTATCGTTTACCTGGCAAATATGCCGTAACTGTAACTATTGATGATGATGACGCAGGAACAAGCAGTGACACATTTATCGCAACAGTCCTTGGCGCTCAAGACCTAAAGAACAGAGTTCTAACAACGCTTGAACCATTTGAATCAGAATCAAAAGACGTTAGAGATACAATCAAAAAGATTGAGAAGAGTCTTGAGATAAAACTATGGGAGGATGAGGTGAATCTAAATGATAAGAAAGGAGATAAAGTCTTTGATGAGGAAAAGAGTGCTGTAAAGAAACTTCTCAAAATTATAAATCCTGACGAGGATGACGATGACGATGATGATGACAACAAGAAGACACCAAGTCCTGAACTAAAGACAGCAGCTCATTTTGGTATTGATACTCTGGTAAATGCTGACAGGGTATTGACCATTACTGCAATGTTGGAGGCTGAAAACACACCGGTAACAAATCCAAAAGACCAAAAGAAAGTAGACAAAGAAATTACAAAATCTGCTGAAGACTTTGCAAAGGGTGATTCATTTCGTGATACAGGAAAGCCTGACAAGGCAATAGATAGTTACAAGAAAGCATGGGAACATGCAATGAAAGCCATCAAACATGCACTAGACAAGCCTGATGATGACGACTAGTCATCAAAACTAATTTTCAAGCCTTTTTTACCAATTTTTGTTCTCAAAACATAGCTGATCCCCCTGGAGTTGAATCCTTACAGACCCAAATCGAAATAGAAGCAAACTTAGATTAAATCTAAATCAAGTGGAAAACCAAGACATTATTTTCTAAAAAATTCTTAGCCAATATGCACAAAACAGAAGTTGGTCTGTGAATCAACAATTTTGTCCAAAACTGGTTCAAGCCTTGCTAGACTTGATTCCAAATTTTCGGTTTGAGAAAAGAATTGGGTGAGAAACTAGATGAATAAGCAAATAATTTGGTTTCTCACCCATGGACGTTAGATGATTTTGATACACACATAGAGATTAAAACAAAATTGGTACATTTGAAGATAGTACTAGTATAAATTAAAAACAAAAAATTATTTTTTAGAACTTTGAATTTGTGATATTCAAACCCAATCAATTGTTTGAAATTTCTAAAAAAACGGTCTAAAAATTATAGACCTGATTCGTAAATGCATAACCAGCGTTTATGCTCTCTGAATTGAAAGTCTGTCTTAAACATACTTCCACAAACACATCTGTATTTTTTTTCTATTTGGAGGACTTCCATGAATCTATTTTGTGAAAATAGTATTTCATAATGGTGTATTCATTGTGTTGCATTGTGTTGCTACCTGTATATCTATCAGAAAGAGAAATTTTTATGATATTAGATGATGATCAAGAAAGTTCCAACTAGAACTGGTTGAAAAAGCAACATCTAGTTCTAAGGAGCAAATAGAAAATGGGATACATGTGTAAAGGTGTCTGTCACCTAAACAAAGCAAGACCTCTTCGCAATTCTTTGCGATATCTCAACAATCATCGTTTTTGTTCATTCTGTTCTAATTATTTTGAATCCGAATACATCCGTTGTCCTTGTTGCCATACTCTTCTAAGAACAACCCCTAAACGCAAAAAACCAAGACAGTTTTTTTAAAACAACTTAGAATGAATATGTTTATGATCTAATGTGTGGAAGTGTGATAATTCCAAATTCATCATGTTGAATCCGATATCTAAGCCAATACTTGCACAATAGTATTTGGCGTAAAGCAAATGAAAATTTAGACAATATTTTCTAAAAAATTCTTAATTGATAGATTTTGGTTCAATCTGATGAGATTCAAACCCAGAAATGGTCCAAGTCTTCTAGATTAGGCTCAAATTTTAAAAAATAAAGAGAGATTTTCTCATTTTACAATCATTACAGAACAGTGTGATTTTTGACTGACCCCTTGCGAGATGCTTCCAAGTAATATTTTTTCCAAACCTGTTTTTCCATGTGCACCCATGACGACAAGATCCATTTTGTGTGATTTTGCAAAAGATGAGATTTCATTTGTTGCTGAAATTACTGGAATAATTTTATGCTTTATTGATAGATCTGTTTTCTTTTTTACAGGTTCTATCATTTTGGAAATTTTTTCTTCAGCTGCTTTTTCTTCTTTTTTCATTTTTGGAGACGATGCACTTGCATCATGATACCATGTTCCGCGATAGGCTGGCTTTGTAATGCATGTCAATACAGTAATGTTTGAATTATATTTTTTTGCAATGTCCACTGCTACATCAAAAGCACGAAATGCATTTTTTGAACCGTCATAGGGAACTAAAATATCTTTAAAAATTGTAGATGCCAATCTATTTTTCACTCCTAAGATATTCGTACACATTTTTATTATAAATTATTTCTGAACATTTTTCAATATTGTTCTGGTTTATTCTTTTCATAAAAGAAATATTGATTTTTTCATATTAAAAAAAAACATTATTGTAAACCTAGTGGTAATTTTTAAAACATTTACATTAATTTGGCATCATGTAACATAGTTATTCAGACTCTTCAGTTTATCAAAACTTCTGAAAATATTTTCTGTTTAAACAAAAAACAGGATATGTTACAAAAGATCAAATCTTTCGTGACATTTCTGATGCTAGTTGGACCTCTTCAGTTACTTCAAATGCTGTTAGTAGTTCTAACTCCAAATCAGGATGAGACATGATGATCTTGTTTATGCCAATCTCAAATCCCCCTGCTGGAGGGTGTAGCAGCCATTTGAATTGTCCTTTTTCATCCAATTCAGTAGGTATGGCATAGATGATCTCTCCTTGAGGTCCAATCAAAGACATGGTTGCAGGTTTGTGGTCTGCACGAACATCCATTGCACCACTGACAAACACTGTCTCGTATGATTTTATGCTAGTATCATATGTATGGACATAGTCAGTTTGTGCGTATGCAGGACTAATCATTTGCAAAATACTGAGTTCTGAAGCGGATTCTTCAGAATTTACTCTAATTTGCGGTCTGTCTACTGGTGATTTGCTATTTTCCTCAACCATTGCAATCAACATGCTTGCTATCATCAGAATTAACGATGCAATAAAGACTATTTTGAAATAATCTCCTACACTTGTTTGTTTGCTGAATCGTGTGTTTCTATGTTTCATGACAGTATTACGTCATAATTTTATTTTAATTCATGGAAAACAATGTCACACAATGTGTTGCTGTTGTATTCGAAGATGTCTCATCTAACAAAGGCCAAATTTGAGATTTGTTCCTAATTTATTGTCCTGTCTCTTGTAACTTCAGTACATTGCTTAGTAGGATCTAATGCACGTCTTGAACATTCTGTACTGCAATAATCACTTGCACGGTTATCAAATTTAGTCCCACAACATTTGCATTGAGAAATTCTTTTTTCCAAATTCTACCTCGCAGTTAGTTTTTCAATTTCACAGAATAAATTATGCTAATCTCCACCTGCATCGCATGCACACGACTGAAATTCATCAATTCTGGAACCACAAAGTGGACATTTTTCATTGTATTCTATTTCCCAAGATTCTTTTCCATAAATTAACAAATGATCATTGATTTCGATTGGGATGTCTGGTCTTTTCATGAGTATTTTTTTCAATAATTACAGATATACTAGTAGCAACACAATGTAATACTACTCATTTATGAGCGATCTTCCCTTTACTTTCCTTGAGGTGAAAAAAATGAAATCTCTAATAATGTACAAACCAAAACACACAAGATACGTTAGTCTTAGAAACACAATAATTTTTGCTGCATATACTTCTGCATTGGGCATAATGGTAGGAATGGTATATGCAGGTCTCTACCTACATAAAATTTCATGTAGGTAAACCCTTTTTCCCCTTTGCCCATTTTTCTAAATTCAAAATCATTGAATAATTTGCTATTGCAATTAAAATAGAAACTAGCTTCTAAATCTGTCACAATTTATGCCTAAATCACTTACAAAACTATGGTTTGTTGGAATAATGCATGTTAAATAAAAAACAAGAAAGATGCTAACTTATTGTTCCGCTAGCAACAAGAAAAGCACCTATTCCTATTCCCATCACAGCTCCAATTCCCATGCATAATAGATCAAATTTCACTACTTTCTTGAATGGAGCGTGAACCATTTTGTCCCATGTTGAAATTTGTTGTGTTTTCATAATAGTAGATATTTCAAAATGACATAAATTAACTGCGAATTCTTTGTGTTGCATTGTGTTGCTACTAGTATATCTGTAATGATGACCATAATCAATTATGAAAAAATTGGAGGTGACCATGGAATATTAAATACTAAAGCCTAGTTTTTATTTTTTATATTAATAATACCACCATACACCATTTAATAATGGAACAATTTATTCTCAAAAACATTCCATTTTATTTTATTCATAGATTTGAAAAATTTTATTTTACTAGTATGATGGGAAGTTTAGTGTTTTGAATAACTCCATACGCAACACTTCCTAGAACTAGTTTTTGAAGACCTGTTATTCCATAGGAACCAATTACAATAAGATCAATTTTGTTCGGATTAGCAATATCTCAATATTCCATTTGGAATTGAAGAATCAAATTCTACATCAAAATCCAATTGAACTTTTTTGTCTTGTGCAATTTGCATTAACCTGTTGATGGTTTTCGTTGAAAAATCATCCTCGTTTAGAATCTCTTGAATTATTTTTTTATCAAGAGAGAGATTTTTTGGTTTTTTATGTAATATCGTAAGAAGCATAATTTGAGAATTGAATTTTGGTGCCATCTCGATTGCCTTTTTGAATGCTTTTCCTGACTGCAGAGATCCGTCAAATGGAACAAGAATTTTCTTAAAAGTCATTAAATTCTACCTTAACATACTCAAGTCATTTAACCAACAAAACAGGCATTTTTGCCTTGTTCAGTACATAGTCTGATGCACTTCCAACAAAAATTTTCTTTAGCTTACTGGTTCCACGAGCTCCTATTACTAACATGTAAAACGAATAGGAATTGGCAAATTTCACAATATCATAACCTGGATCAGATCCATAGACTAGCTTATACTCAAGAGGAATGTCTTTTTTCTTACATTTTTCAACGGCCGGATCAATAATGTTCTTTTTAATACCTTTCATAATTTTTTCATTAACCACTTTTTTTGAGGCGCCAATAACGATTGAAGGAGAGGCAGTCACAACATGAAAAAGGAAAAGTGAAACATTTTCATGTTTTGCAATCTCAACTGCTTTGGAGAGCCCCCTAAAGGAATTTGGGGATCCATCTATTGGTACCCGAATTTTTTTCATACTGTCTATTGGTTCTTTTGAAATATTAAACTGATGAAAACAATGTCCCACAATGTATTGCTAGTGTTTTATCAATCATGCATGCATACTAATTTTGAGGTGAAAAATTGAAACTAAATGAACAACCAAGAGAAAGAAAAAAATCAGAGCAGTTTGATTTCAAATGTGTTCACTATGATTTGAACAGAACACGGTAGTTAAAAATTTGTAGATATAATCATAGAAAGATATTCTTCTATGGTTAATTTCAACAAAAGGTATTTGAATTGGTTATGAAATCGTCCTGTACTCTTTATCTAGAATTCATGTAGGTTTGATGAATTTAATAAATCTCACTAGATGTATTCTTGATCATCAAATACTGGTTGTCAATAACCATGCGTAGGATTTTGAGAACACCAAAAAATAACAATTTGCAACTTATCTATTTTGCTGAAATTGTATGAATTTTGAATCTAAAATTTTTGCAACTGAATATATTCAAAAATTATCAAAAGGTTTAACATCTATTAAACTTGATATTTTTTTGTGAAAAAAAAGCAGAGTCAAACAATAACATTCCGATTAGATCCTGAGCTTATTGAAGAAATTAAAAAAGACGCAGAATTAGAAAAGATTAACGTAAATTCACTAGTCACAAAAATCCTTGCCAATCATATCTTGTGGGAAAGATACGAGCGTAAATTGGGATTACTGCCAATGACCAAGCCTTTTGTTCAATACTCTATTAACAAAATGAGTGATGAAGAAATTATCCAACTTGCAGAAGAAGTAGAAAAAGACACGTTTTCAGATATATTGAATTTTATGAAAGGTGAATACTCTATAGAGGAATTTATCGAAATTATAAGATCTTGGCTATATGTGGCATGGATGCAACACGATGTAAATTCTGACAAATCATGGTACATTTTGAAGATCAACCATGATCTGGGAGAAAAATGGTCATTGTATGTCAAGACACTCATCACTGAGTTGTTTCATGACATTGTTCAAAAAAGCTTGGATGTACAATCTACAAAAAATAGAATCACATTCAAATTTCCAAAAGATTAGTAATTAAGAATACTATACATTAAACAATCTTACAGATAATCAAAAATTTGCTGAAAATAACTAAAAGATAGATTTTATTCTTTTGTTTACATTGTGTTGCTACCAGTATAATCATTATGTTGTGCAAGTAATGCCATGAGAAGAAAAAAAGAATTTGAAAAATGGAGGTGGGATTAATGGCTCAGATGTGCAAAGGACTATGCCAAACTCTAAAATCCATTCCAATTCCAAATAGTCTTCGATATAAAATCGGACAAAAATGGTGTTCATTATGTGCGGTATTTCTGTTTTCAGAGGAAGTAAAATGCCCTTGTTGCAAAACCCGGATGAGATCAAAACCGCGTAAAAAGAAAATCACTCTTTGATTTTTTTAAAAATTTTTTAATAGAAAATGATACTAGATGGCAACCTAGTATCGAGATTTGTTAATAGTGGCAATCTTTTTTTGTGATCTGGGTTCTTTGAATTTTGTAGCCTGTTTGGCTACCTTGCCTGCAATTTTGAGTATTTTGCCACTTTTCATTGCTACAGTGGAAAGTACAGCCCGCATTTTCTGTTCTTTCCTTTGTGCCTCAATTTCTGTCTGGCTTAGCTTTCGTCTCATGGGATAAAATAGTCAAAAAAGCTATTTGATATTCGTGTATTCATTGTGTTGCATTGTGTTGCTATCTGTATATTTGGAATAATTTTCTTTTTGAATCATGAAAGTAAGATTGTTTGATAGTACTAGATCTGGAATTCTTTTACGACATTTCACATACTATTTTAATTGCGAAATTAGAGGAGTCATTATCAATGTATGAAAAAATCTTAGTACCACATGCAGGCTCTCCTGCAGGGGACAAAGCCCTTGAGCATGCTGGTCAAATTGCAAGTACAAATAATTCGGCACTTACTATTTTACACGTAGTTGAACATATTCCAATCCCTCCATCATTATCTCTGAGTGGAGAAAAAAAACAATTTGCCCAAGATTTAAAGAAAGCACGAGGAGAGATGAAAACACAAATGCACATATTGTTAGAATCAAAAGCAGTAAAACTTCGCAAAAAAGGAATTCCTACCAGCATCAAAGTTGTTCATGGTTATCCAGATGAGGAGATTATTCGTATTGCAAATGAAGGAAAATATGACATGGTAATAATGGCAAAAAGAAAGAAACTATCTGGAGTAAAAGGCATCTTGAAACTTGGCAGTATTTCAAGAAAAGTACTTGAGAAAATCTTTTGTCCTGTATTGTTGATAGACGGAGAAAAAAAATAATCATGTATCAAAGATTGATAGAAAGAGTTGGTTCTACTGGTAAGGTAATTGAGGATTATGGCGGATACGAGATAATTGTAACAGATAACAAAGAGTTTCCATGGTTTGATGTTTTTAATTTATTAGTTGAAAATGGATTCCAAATCTGGATAGTAAAAGAGAATGATCATTTACAGATAATGTCAAAGCCTGAGGTTAATTGATGATAAAAAATCAGTACCTGTATCCAATCATCCTAGCTGCCATTGCAATTACTGTTAGTTTTGCTGGATTAAACACTGCACAGATTGCTTCTGTAACTGTTTTTGCATCTTTAATTGTAGGAACTCTACTATTTTGGAGATTTAGGCTTGCATTTGCTCTAGTTGGAATAGCTGTCATGTTGGGATTAGGACTACTTGATACAGATACCATGATTGAGTTTGCAGGATTTGATATGATCTTATTTTTGGTAGGAATGATGATAGTTGTTGGTTTTCTAGAAGAGAAAAAATTCTTTGAGCATCTTCTAGGAAAAATCATGAAAGGGGTTGGAAAGAATCCAATCAAATTAGTTGTTGTTTTGATGTTAATGTCTGCACTATTTGCTGCACTTGTAGATGAAGTTACATCAATTTTGTTTATGACTGCTACTGTCTTGCATCTTACAGGAAAGCTCAGAATCAGTGCTATTCCATTAGTTATGATGACAGTATTTGCAACAAACATTGGAAGCAGTGCTACCGTAGTTGGTAATCCTGTTGGTGTCTTGATTGCAATGAGGGCAGATCTTACATTCATGGAATTTCTTAGATGGGCCACTCCTGTCTCAATTGCCGGTCTGGCTGTGGCAGTACCACTAAGCTTGCTTTACTTTAGAAAATACATTCATCAGATGGGAGTTGCATTAAAAGGACAATCTGATGGAAAGGCTACTGACGAATCTGAATCTCTTCTCTTGGAGGAAACCTCAGATGACTCCAAAGAAAAACAGGACTTTAGAATTCCTTGGATAATATTCATAGGAACAATTGCAGCCCTTGTTGCACACAGTCCAATGGAGGAGGCACTTGGATTAGAGAAAAATGTGCTTCTTCCCGGAGTAGCTTTTGCAGCTGCAGGAATTGTACTATTCCTTAATCACAACAAGGCACGAGAGCTAGTAGAACGAAGAGTTGACTGGTGGACGCTGGCATTCTTCATCTTCTTGTTTGCATCAGTTGGAACAATGAAAATGTTGGGTGTCACAACAGTTCTGGCACAGGGAATGTATGACATTAGCGGAAATGATGAATCCGTATTGTATTTCATTTTTGTTCCCATAACAAGCATCTTAAGTGCGTTAATGGATAACGTCTTGGCAGTGGCTACATTCATTCCGGTAGTTCATGAATTTGGAGAAATGGGTGTACACAACTACCCGTTCTGGTGGGGAATGCTGTTTAGTGGAACATTTTTTGGCAATCTCACTCTAATTGGCAGTACTGCAAATATTGTCGCAATAGGAATGCTTGAAAGACGCAAACGTGGTCACATTACACTCAAAGAATGGATTAAACCGGGTGCAGTAATCTCAGTACCAACCATGATTCTTGCAGGAATTCTGGTATATCTTCAAATTCCTCTGATGCCCGTATGAAAATATTGGTTATCGTATTATTTGGAATTTTATTTTTAGCATTATCTAATACAAGTTTTGCTGAAATCTTTGAAGTAAAACATCTTAAGACAATCAAAATGGAATATTCTCCAAATTGGTACAGTTATAACTTTGCAATATGTGCAAACCAAACTAACATTCCTCCATTTGAAATAAGAGTTGTATCTGATTTTGAACAAATAACAATTGTATATGATAAAACGATCTCTAACGGTAATTGTGTATCTTTTGGTGCTATGATTCATTCAAACAATGCTGATTCAATTTATACAGAAATAGTGACCTCACCTACAAATTAATTCCTAAATGTAACTCAAAGGTTTTTAGTCAAAACAAACCAATGTACGCATGGCTGAATCAAAGACCAAACCTGATAAAATTTCTTTATGTGACATTATGAAAAATAACACCTCAGACATAATTCAAAGCATGGAGTGCCAAATGCCCGTAATTGTACAAAAATACTCTGATCTTTATACTCAATACCTGCACATGCTTGATGATGCTAGTAGTGCATGTTATGTTGCAGAAAAAGAATTTTTTGATAAGTTAAATATTGATCAAGGAGTTTTAAGACAGATCCAAGAATTTTCTGAAACCATGAAAAAAAACCATATACAGAACGTAGAAATGTCCACTAAAATGTTTGATGCGTATGTCAAAATGCGAATTTCTACGATAAAGTCTTTTGACACTTATTTGCATATTTTAGGCAATATTTACGCACAAAATTATGCAACTTACAGAAAATTCCTTCAGAACTAACCTCTGCTTGCATTTTGATAAATCTAATGATTTGTTTGCTGAGACTTGTCGCTTAGGAACAAATAGCAACACAATGTAACACAATGAATACACGAATATCAAATAGTTTTTTTGACTACAGTACTGTATGCAAGTCGTTCAGAAACAAAGAATACACAAATGTGTATGCGGAAACGCGTTTGATTCAGACGTGGAATTACGAGAACATAAAAGATGGTTGTGCATCTATGACAGCTCCATCTAATTTCTTTTTTTCTAACGTCTTATTTTTTTGAATTTTGCAACACATTGCAACACAAATAATACATTCATTATTTATTTCACAAAATGTAATCTATTATATGAATAAAGAAGTACAAATAACAAAAAAAAATCATGACATTAAATTTTTAGTTATTATTGGTGGTTTGATAGTTGTTAAAGGAATTGCATCTCTTATGTTGGTTGGATGACAATTAGCTCACTCTAATTTCCACGTTGTATAAATTTACCAAGTGTATATGGATATCAAATGTTAACACAAATACATCAAACTTGCAATCATAAAATTTTGATATCTGACGAAAATGCAGGTGAAAAAATTTGCAAAACCTGTGGACAAGTTGTGGTTCAAAATATGGTGGATTATTCCACTGATGGATTTACAGATAATTCACAAAATGTTAGAGTGGGGCCAAAATCAACTTTAACTATTCATGATGGTGGCCTATCTACTATTATCGCTAAATCTAATTTTGACTCTAGCGGGAAACCCATTTCGCACAAATTCAAAGGTCAGTTAAACAGAATGCGCATATGGGATTCTAGGAGCAGGACTGGGTCCACTTCCAACCGAAGTTTGATGGTTGCACTATCTGAGATTGGAAAACTAAAAGAAAAAATGTCCTTATCTGATGCCATAGTAGAGCGATCTGGGTATTTTTATCGAAAAGCAGTAGAGAAAAAATTGATTCGTGGCAGAACAGTAAAAGCAGTTGCAGGAGCATGTGTATATGCAGCCTGCAGAGATCTGGGGACTAGCAGAACCATCAAAGAAATTGCTAAGCAGATTCATGAACGACAAAATACCATAGCTAAGGCATATCGTCTTCTTTTTCAGAAACTATGCCTTGAAGTTCAAATATCTGATCCTACATCTAGCATTGTGCGTTATTGCAACAATCTAAAAACACCTGAAACTATCAAACGTGATGCATTATTAATTTTGGACAAATTAAAAGCAACGGGAGTTGTTGCAGGCAAGAAACCTAATTCTGTAGCCGCCACTGTAATTTACATGGCATGCATCAAAAACAACAAAAACATATCTCAATCTAAAATCTCAAAGACGTCAGGAATTACAGAAATTACAATTAGAACTAGACTCAAAGAGTTTACCCAATACGTATCATTAAATTAGTAATGCATACTTTTATCCCACAATTTTTCTTGCAATTTTATCGTGGCAAATACATTTACAAAAATTGTAAAAATGACCATCATGCATTTCCGTACAATTTGCACAATCTAAGCCTTCAGCCAATACGAACAATAGCCTTTTTCAATATTCCTATTTTTACCCTGTAAATAAAATGGGCTTATTAAGATCATTATCTCTAGAGATATGGAAATGAAATCAATAATGGAAATAATTAAACAAAAATGGCTGTTAATAGTTGCAACAACAATAGTTTTCTATGTTGCATTAATCTTAATTTCTGACGTTAGTGAAATTTTTGAATCTTTTTCAAAAATCAGAGTTGAGTTGTTATTGGCAATCTTCTTTATAGGATTTGCATCTCATATAGTCAAAAGTTTACGCCAAAAGCAATTTTTGATTATGCTAGAGGAAAAAATCCCTTTTTACAAAAACTTGCTTGTCTATTTAGCCGGCCTATCTTTGGTGGCAACCCCTGGAGGCATAGGAGTTTTTCTTAAATCCGTATATCTCAAAAAAGGATTCCAAATTTCTGCAGAAAAATCGTTTTCTGTGATTTTTTTAGAACGCTATCATGATTTGCTTGCTGGAACCTCAATAATTTTTGTTGGGATATTATTTTATTTTGAATGGATATCTGCACTTTTGGTATTTTTTTGTTCTCTGTTGCTTGCAGTACTTTATGTTGTACTGAAAAATAAGAGATTTTTTAGCTTCATAAATGCCCAAGTATCTAAAATTAAATTTCTATCTGAAGGCCTATCAAATATTGAGCCTGGTAGATCTTTTGCAATTCTAACAAAACCAAAAAACATGGCAACAGGTTGGATGCTAAGTGTAGCTGGTTGGAGTTTGGATGCATTGGCAGTATACATCGTTTTTCTGTCCCTAAATGTAGATCTGGGATATTTGTTGACATCTCAAATTCATTTTACTGCTTTAGGATATGGTGTATTGTCAATGCTTCCTGCAGGAATAGGCGTTAATGAAGGAATGGCTGACTTTTTACTTGTTAGGCAAGGTCTTGAACTTGCAGTTGCTTCATCAGTTGTAATCATGATGAGACTATCCACAGTTTGGTTTGCAACAATTATCGGACTGGTTTGTACGCGTATAGTCTTAAAACAAAATATTGGTACAAGCCACCCACAACCAACATGAGCAACTTATGCTGAGTCCAAAAAACAAACCACAGCAAATGTAATTAATCAAAAACATTCAATATCTTGCATGTATGGTATTCTTTCATTTGTCTTCATGCTGTTATCTGTTGGAATACTATTTGGTTTTTCTGTAAATGCTGAAGTAAATGAAATAACAAAAATTCAGTTTGGTGCTGAATCAAAAAATAATATTTCTCACATTCCTTACAATAACATATGTGCCCCAGGATTTGTTGCGCTTGAAAACATTTGTGTATTAAATGACCGCTGCGGTCCAGGAATTTATCCAGGAAAAATATGTGAGGTTAATGGAGTCCCGGAGCCATATTTGAGGCCACTGCAACAAAAGCATGCTGGAATCTCTGTAGATGGTATCATCTGTGCTGAGAATAGAGCTCTGCTGTTTAGAGAATATAGCACTGCCCCATATTGTGTTTTTCCAGAATCAGTTGGCAAATTAAGAGATAGGGGATGGCAAGAAGATATTCCGGTAATTGCTTGCACTCTTGAATTTTCCCCTGTATGTGGACTAGATGGTTTAACATACAACAATCAATGCAAATTAAAAAATGCCCAAATGATTCAGGCATATTCTGGCCAATGTAGTAATTCAAAAATTACAAATTTTGAAGAATGCGTTTCTGCGGGAAATCTTGTCAAAAAAACATTTCCACGACAATGTGCGACCGATGACGGCAAGAACTTTGTAGAGTCCATTAACTAAAACCATTCATTTCAAATGGATGCTAAAAAGTGAATTGTATTTATTTTGCAACGTTTAATGCTATTTGTGTCTTCTGAAATTGAAAACTTGGAAACTGCATGTCAAAAAGTTCTCTCTATGCCTCAGATTAGATTTGCTGGCGTATTAAATAAAATGGGAAGAAAGATTGCAGGCGGCTTTAGAGACGGCGTTGAATCTCTTTTGCCTGACAAGGAAAATCAGACAATGTATGTACAACTAATGCTGGACTATATGATGAGAAAAGACTTTGATGAAAAATTAGGCACTATTGACTATATTGTTTCTAGACGTACCAATCTTACAATGATAAGCATTCCTACAAAAGACTATCTTGTTCTAATCTCTGCTCACAGAGATTCCAATGCTCAAGATATTGTCAGAGAAGTAAATTCTGCCTTCATCACATTACCTGATATCAAACCATGAGATTTTTAAAAATTTATTTTGGAAAATGAGTCTGAAATAAATAAAGAAGAATTAAAGGACTATGGAGAAAACGCTCAAAGATATTAGAAGATCCTGAAATTCTTTTTGCAGGTTTGTTTGATGGATTAGACTCTCTTTTGGCTGGAGGATACAAATCTGGTGCTTGTTCTAGACTAACTGATGAGCAGCATCAAAGTGTGTGCTCTGAGCTAGCATCTCGTGTTACCAAAAGAAAAAATTTAATTCTGAATTAGGATTGGCTAAATGTTCTGCATCAAGACCAGATCGTGTTGTAATTATGATACTTCTAACTCTTTTAAATCCTAATCCTGAAAAGAATTTTCATCTCTCATTCCATCAATTCCCATTTATCATGACTAAAGTGACTTTCGCAAAAGATCATTTATCATCTTTGAGAAACTTATGTTGTTTTTCGAATTCTTTATCATCTTTGCTTGAAGATCTCTAAGTTTCTTGTATGTGGAATAATCAATTACAAAAGTTACACGTCTTGCCATGTTTCAATCAAGTATTTTTGCTGATGGATAAAACCAAATTCCTGTGTAGTTGTCGAGAGTTTTTCTCAATCAGGACGTATTCTTGTTTTAATTTCTGCACATCTTTTTGAAGAAAATAAATTTCTTCACAGAATCTTTCAAAGATCTCTGCCTTGGACATTAATGCATAAGTAGATGGCTGGGTTGATGTAAAACCTCCTTTTTGAAATATTTCTAATTCAGTAGACGTGTAATGGCACCTCTCTGATGAATCTACCTGTTTTCATACTTTACTATAGCAAAAGTAACTGATATACTAGTAGCAACACAATGCAACACAAATAATTCTCAACACACCCATGAATTTTTTAACCAATCAAGCTTGATAAATTAATTCAAATGAATGGCATGAGGAAATAAATTTGTTGAAAATCAATGCTAAGAACAAAACCACGTCGTAAAACAAAGAAGATATAATTTGACATGTGTTATTGAAGTATTATTCAAATGTGACAAATTATTCTGATTAAAACAATCCGTTGAAATTCAAGTAATGCCCAGATAATTGGGCAAATATGATTGCAACATGCTCTAGATGTAAGAGTCATTTACGCTCTCTCATAGTGTATCATATCTACTTCAAATGGGACTTTTACCTTTTAAGGGGGAATTGCTATGTGTTAATTGCAGCAAATCTTCATGAGCTGTTCTTGGATTCATTATAGACAAACATACCAAGCTCGTTTAGTTTGTCTACACTACTTGTTAGATATGTGATACCTCAATTTCTTGTATGCAAGTCAGCAAGAGTTAGGCCTATTTTTTAGATGTCTAATGCTGATTTGTATGATACTTTTTCTGATCTTGCCAAATTGATCTCACCAAATAGTGTTGCAAATTCAACGATCCATTTTAGAACTTTTTACAACCATTAATGATCAAACCGTACAACTGCGTCGTGCTTTCCCCAGACTGTATGTGCTCTTGTTACGGTTTTTTCATCTCAATTTCTCTTAAGGGGGATTTTTTGATTGGCTGAACTCTCATTTTGGAATGAAAACCTAAGTTTTTCTCAAATTTTTTATTTCCAATAAAGGTTTAACACTATACAGATTTGCTTAATACCACATAGATGGAATCCTCTTTTTCCATCTCAGTGTATACTTTCATTTCCAAAATATCAAAACTATCTCCGATAATTTGCTTCAACTCATCAATCTGATATCTTGTAAATAACATCCCATCGAAGTTTTCATCTTCGTCTCCTTTCCAAAATGAATGAAAAATTATGCCATTTGGATTGAGAATTTTTGCTTGTCTCTGAATAGACTTTTTCAACTCTTCTCTTGGCAAATGATGTAACACTTTGTTAGAATAAATACAATCAAAAGTCCTTTCAGTATCAAGAGTTGCTGCATCAAGTTTTAGGAGATCCGATTCAGGATTTTCCTTTTTGTATCTGTCTAAGAACACTTGAGAATAATCCGAACCTGTAACAGTGAAAGTTTTGCTTAGAATGTCTAAATCCTTCCCAGGCCCCATCCCTAATTCCAAAACTGTGGATTTTTTAGGCAAATATTCTTGTAAAATCTTGATTAATTCTGTGCCGTCATAGCCTTCAGCGATTTTGATGTATTCGTCTACGCCTTTTTCTGTATCAAAAAATCCCATCAAATTGAATTTGTTGCTTATGCGTTTATCTTTATCTCCAGAAGTGGTTCGAGCCCTTAAAGATTAGAATCTAAAATCTATTTTTTAGACCTTTTTTCTGGTTCTCCCCATTCGTATTGGGTATGTCCAGAATGCTTGTCGTCAACTCTTGACCAATCAAATTTTGAAATTTTTGCAGTTTTCATGCAAACAAGAAGTCCTTATCGCATTTAATATGCTAGTAAGCATTGTCTTGCAATGCACCCACATTCTGTATGATTGTGCCTAAATCCATCCGTTTTGAACTCCAAAGGAATATCTGAATCCCTGTGGAATTGAACCGTTAATGTTCTTATGGACATACTTCTTTTCAGTTCAAATCTCATTCATACTCTGTTATTGAGAAATAGTATTGTTCTGCGAATCTACAATTTTTCCAAAACTGATCCAAGCCTATTTATTCTAAAATTCCCGTATTTGTTAATTTTCATGCATGGCTTTTGTGAGTGGTTTGTAATTATAATTTGTGACTTGGATCTCTTTAATAACAACTTTTCATATAATATGGGGGTATGAACATAGTTGTGTTTGACAGAGATGACACGCTGTCAAAGTCATTTGGGATCTTTCTTGAATCATACGGATATCATGTGATGGTATCTGACAAGTTCCAAACAGCTATTTCGCTTGCATGCTCTTTTAAAACAGACATATTCATTTCAGAATACCTAGAAGATGATCCTGAGTTTCTTAACCATCTGAAAACAATAAAGCAAGACAAACCGGACCTTGATATAATAATCTTAACTTGTTCTAAAGTCAGTCCAAAACAGATACATGACCTAGGTATACCCATGATCTTTGAGAAACCCATAACGCCAACATTGCTACTGGACATAATCAGTAAGAAAAAGCACAAGAATAGTGTGCAAGAAATTTTTCAATAGGGGACCATCTTTTTGAGTGATAACAAAGACTCTAGGCAAAACGTAAATGAAAAACAAAAAGAACTATTGCAAAATGCAACATTAAGGCATTTAATAAAACATAATCTCAAAAAGGGTCAGAATACAAAGCTAATCATAGTTTGTCTAGCTATAGTGGGTTCGTTAGGAACTGTCGGATTCTTTACATTTTCAAACAATGATGTAGTCCAAAATGAGCCAGAGCATATGAAAACAATGTTACGAGTACAAAACCTTAGGGGTGACACAGTATCAACTTGGGCTGCATGGAAGATTCTTGAGGAAGATCTGTTCCATGTGCATGTTGTTGATTCTGCTTATGCAACCAAAGAAAGACAGGATGCAATTCTTGATACGATCATGTCCTTAGAGAAAATTGAGATAGACGATTCCCTGTTGCACAAGGGTCCTAAAGGTACGACATCAACATATTACATGGGATGGTATGGCGCATTAAACAGCATCAACAATACAACATTACACCCTATCCCCAAGAATCTGCATTTTCATGTTACAGACAAAGGGGAAGGCGACATTCTGATAGAACTCAACAATATGCCGCATCCTGAGGGAATTTCAGGCTATACAACCACTGTAATTGATGAAAACTCACATCAGATACTAAAGGCTCACATCACAATATACAACGTAGAGAAACTGAGCATGCCTCAGCTAAAAACTATAGTGCGGCACGAACTGGGCCACGGTTTTGGATTGGGGCATTCTACTGCACCTGAGGATTTGATGGCCCCGCAAATAACTACTGCATACCCATACATATCCGAATGTGCTCTGGATACGATAGAGGCATTGTACAACGACCTTGGAACGGACGAGGTAATGTGCAAAAAATGACATACGAATTTTCAGAACGTAGAAGAGAGAATAGGGCAACAAACTAGTTTACAAATTTTACTCAAGGGACTATCTTGGTAGATGTATCTATTGCTGAATTAGTTTGGGATTTTTTTTAAAAAAAATAAAATTAGTTGCGGCGTATTTGTGCTTCCAGAACCATGTTATTCATGTCTATTATCATGCATGCAGGATGCATAATTTTTTCAGCCATTATTCCGCACGTATGACAAAACAGTCTTGTTGGCTCGTTGCAAAACTTGCATCTGTGTTCAACTTCTAATTTTGAATCGCATACATTGCAATGTTTGTTGTTCATTACACAGTCAAAACAAATTATACTAAAAAACAATTCTAAAATTAGAAACAGCTAATTAGTCCAAACTATTTTTTCTGGATTCATGAAATAAAAACAGAAAACAGTTAGCTTCCTCTAATTAGACCAGTCTAATTTTCATGTTGCTTAAATCTTTGAACAACGATATAGATGCAATGATGGTTGATTCGTGCATAAAGTACGGAACAGGAATGGAAGTTGAAAAAAACTGTAGCGTCTGTCTAAATCATATTCCGTTTTTTTACACTAGCTATGGGCACATAAACATGAGCACACACATTGCCAATGCAGTATGTCTGTACTTTCAGTAGATACTCACGGAGATGCAAAATGACCTCTTCCTGTTCCCAAAAACCGTTTGGCTGCATGCACGTTTCGTCAGTATTTGATGATGTTAAAGGGGAGATGGTTTGCAAAAATTGCGGGCAAGTACTCGAACAAAATACAATTGATCTATCACATGATGGATTTTCTGAGAACGTACCAAATTCCAGAACAGGGCCTAGAATAACCAATAGAATCCATGATGGTGGACTATCTACGGTCATGGGAAGTTCAAATTATGATGCCAGTGGCAATCCAGTTCCCTTGAAACTCAGAAAATCATACAGTCGAATGAGAACATGGGACTCAAGAAGCAAGACAGGCTCATCTGGCAACAAGAATCTGATTGTTGCATTAAATGAGATGGAAAAACTGAGAAATAAGATGGCTTTGTCGGATGCCATCGTTGAGCGAGCCTCATACTTGTACAGGAAGGCTCTTGAGCACAACCTTGTACAGGGCAGATCAGTTAGGAGTATGACTGGGGCGTGTATTTATGCATCATGCAGAGAACTTGAAACGGTTAGGACTCTAACAGATATTTCAAAGCATCTCCAGGAAAAAAAGAGTTCTGTTTCAAGAAGTTACAGGATTCTGTCCAGAAGCATGGACCTTGATATGCCCGTTGCCGATCCTGTCAACAGCATTATAAAATTCTCAAACAATTTGGAACTCCCTGAAAAAATAAAGAGAGATGCAATAGAAATATTCAATTCTTTGAAGAAGAAGAAGATCATAGCAGGAAAAAAGCCTGATTCAGTTGCAGCTGTAACCATATACATGGCATGTCTTCTTAACAACAAAGAGATCTCTCAATTAAGAATATCCAGAATCTCTGGAATCAGTAATGTAACCATTCGAAATAGATTAAAGGAATTCAAAAAGCATGTTCCTTTGATTTAGATTAGATAGCCTGGATTTTGTTCTTGGGATGTTGATGTAAACAAGTCGGCTTGCACAAATAATTTCTTGTTTGCAGCTATGGGACGTTGGATTCAAATAAAAAAATAATGATTAGTCATGAGCATGTGGGTTTGTCCCAGACTCTATTTTGACATAAGTTCCTGCTGCCTTTTCATGTGCCTCAAGATTTCCCTGATCAACCTTGATTGCCTGTGGAGGACAAACCGAAACACATGCCATACACCATATGCAATCTGACTCTCGTATAGGATCTGCTTTATCGGTATAGTCTTTTCTCTCATCCTTGGCAGAACTTCCGGTGCCCTCAAACGATTGGTCTATGGCATCTTTTGCAGGAATGTCTTTTTCAGTTCTGAACCACTGGAATACCTGAACCGGACATGCTTCGATACATGCGCCATCAGCTACACAAGAGTCCCAGTCAACTGCAACCATTGTGCCGCTAACACCCAATGGGACTTGCTCTTCTCCACGAGCCGCGTATGCTTTCTTGACATCCTCGTTCTTGAATGCCTCTCCGTCAGATTTTCCTGGCCCCCAAACCCAGTGAAAACTCTCAGCATTTGTGTTTGTAATCTTTCCAATAGGTTTTAGCCCCTCTGGAAAATTTTCTGCAATTGGCATAGAATACTTAGCGTTGAATTATTATTTAAAATGCTGTGAAATTAGTTTCAACTAACAAAAACAATCTGTTCAAATCAAGTCAACTGTTCTTCTGTTGGAAAATATCTTATTCTGTAAATCTGAATGTGTTGTCTTTTTCTTTTTTGTATTTGAGGTTTTTTGTTTCAAGAAAACTTTCAATTGTACCGTTCCATTTCCTTATGCTTTGGTACTTTGGTCTTTTTTCACTTTTGATTACTTCGCAATCAATATAGTCTACATACCAATACTCAAAATCAGATTCCGTTTTTGTTTGTATCCAAAGACTAGTCATTATGTTTGTCATCTGGAATTTTCTTTTGTCAGCAAGACAGTGTCACCAACAATTTTTACATCTGTGATCTTCTGATTGCATTCCACTACCTGTTGGATAAAGTCTGCAAACTTTTCTGTCTGAGTTACGTCTCTTAGCATTATGCAGTGTGCAGATCTGTCAAGTAAAGATACTACTACTTCGTTTTCATAAACGCTTAGTATGTCTTTGATGAACACCTGCCTGTCTTTGTTTTGAAAAATCATGCTAGACATCTTTTGTGCTTCGTATTTGTCAAGACAACATACTTGTATGTTTGTCAGAGTCTTTTGACCGTCCGTCATTTCAACTCAAAGGAAAACTAACCTACAGAGTCATCCATCTCTAGTTTGATGAGTCTGTTTAGTTCGACTGCATATTCCATTGGTAATTCTTTTGTGAATGGCTCCATGAAACCATTGACAATTAAGGACAAGGCTTCTTCTTCAGAAAATCCCCTGCTCATAAGATAGAATATTTGCTCATCTCCAATTTTACCAACTGTTGCTTCGTGAGTAATTGTTGCATCTTCCTGGTTGATTTCCATGTATGGATAGGTATCAGTTTTTGATGTATCATCCAATAGCAGAGCGTCACACCGTACTGTTGCTTTGACATTTGTTGCACCTTTGCCCACCTTTAAGAGTCCGCGATATGTAGAACGTCCATCTAATCTGCTAACAGATTTTGATGTAATTTTGGATGTAGTATTTGGTGCCAAGTGAACCATTTTAGCGCCAGTGTCTTGATGTTGTCCTTTTCCTGCAAATGCAATAGAAAGAGTTTCACCATATGCACGTTCGCCCATTAGGTAAATACCTGGGTACTTCATTGTTAGTTTACTTCCAATGTTTCCATCAATCCATTCAACAGTTGCACCTTCGTATGCGTAGGCGCGTTTGGTAACTAAGTTATAGACATCATTACTCCAATTTTGAATTGTAGTGTATCTTAGATGTGCATCTTTGTGTGCAACAAGTTCTACAACTGCAGAGTGAAGAGATTCAGATGAATAA
>NZ_JANQTA010000019.1 GCF_028278985.1 Candidatus Nitrosopumilus sp.
GAATTTGGTACAATCGCAGCCATGATTCTAGCAGTTGCAATCATATCAATAATTGCAATCTCTGCAAAATCAAGACTTAGCATTATGCCAAGATACTAAGTTCACAACTTTTTTCTCTTTTTAAAATACATAAATAGAGACGCGTTCAATTCGCTTCAAGATGAACAGCCGTACGTCGTTCGCGCTACTAGCCGTTTTGACTGCAGTCGGTACTTTAACCATGTCATCAGCATATGCTGCTGATGATCTTCCACAAGCATGTGTAGGATGCTCAATGGAAGATGCAAGAGAAGCAGCAAATCAGATGCTTCTAGATGACCTTCCAGTATCTGTTTGGACTGACAAAACAGATTATGGTCACAATGACATGATTATGGTAAAAGGCCAAGTAGCAAATGTAGCCTCTGGATTTCCAGTTACAATTACTGTTGTGAGTCCTCTAAATTCAATCGTCACAATTGACCAAGTCGATGTAGCTGACGATGGAAGTTTTGAGACAACACTAAACACAGCAGGTGCAATGTGGAAATACGACGGTACTTACACCATTAAAGCAAACTATGGAAGCGCTGAAAAAACTAACAGTGCAAAAGTCGAGCTTACTGGTGGAGTTGCATATACACCAACATACGAAACTCCTGATGTTCCAGACAGACAATGTAAGAACAATGAGTTGAGTGTAGGTGGACAATGTGCACCATTTACTATTACTGGTGGAATGGTGACAGGTGCAACAGTCAATTCTAATGATAATTCAATTGTCATTAGTATCAACGCTGAAGAAGATGGAATGCTAACAGTATCTCCAACAAAACAAACCTTTGACGGTGCCTTCATGGTACTTGTTGACGGAGAAGAGTGGGATGATTCTGAAATCGCTGGAGAAAAAATTACAGTGATGTTCCCAGCAGGCGCTGAAGAAATTGAAATAATTGGTACCTTTGTAGTCCCAGAGTTTGGTACAATCGCAGCCATGATTCTAGCAGTTGCAATCATATCAATAATTGCAATCTCTGCAAAATCAAGACTTAGCATTATGCCAAGATACTAAAAATCACATCTTTTTTCATTTTTTCATTTTTGATAGTAAAGGAAATATACATACACACATAGAAAATTTTGTGGGCTTAAGGATTCATTATGTTCTGTTGGCATTTTTAGTAATTTCCACAGGAAGTGTATTTGCTCAAGAATCATTGATTTCAGTTCAAACGGATGACAATAACTATGATGAAGGTGATACAATTGTAATTTCAGGACAAGTCACTACAGTGATAGGCGCAACTCCAGTCACACTTCAGCTGTTCACTGAAGGAAATCTTGTAGATATTGCACAAATAACAGTAGCCCAAGATGGCAGTTATTCGCACACAGTTATTGCGGAAGGCCCATTATGGAACAAGTCAGGAGATTATCTTGTAAGAGTATCATATGGTGAAGGAAATATTGCAGAATCAGAATTTGGGTATACACCAGAATCTGAAGCAATTGAAACTACAACAATTTTTGAAGTAGATGCAGGAAGTCATGGGACATTTGATGTAGAATATACCATCAAAGGAGGAACTGTTGAAGACATGGTAGTTGATTCAGATATTTTTGCATTAATTGTTCAAATAGACTCTACTGATGAGGGAACCATTTCGTTAGATCTTCCAAGAGAATTCATTGGAGCAGAAAAACAAGATGGAAAAGATGATACCTTTATCATATTAATTGACGGAATCGAAGTTGCATATCAAGAATCAGTAGTACATTCAGATTCAAGAGTAATAACAATTAATTTTGAACAAGGAGATTCAGACATTGAAATTATTGGAACATATGTTGTTCCAGAATTTGGTGCAATTGTAATGATAATTCTAGTTACTGGAATTATGATATCAATTTTGGCAACAAGAAACAAGTTACAAATGCGGATTTAATTAAAAAGAATATTTGTCTTTGAAAGGAGAAACATCTCGTAATTCTTTAACAATTTGTTTTAGTGAAATTACTGTTCTATCAATATCATCTTGCGAGTTAAAGATGCCAATTGTTAATCTAAGAGAGCCAGTAATTTGTTCATGAGAAAAGCCCATTGCTTGTAATACATGAGATGCTTTTTGAGTATTAACAGAACATGCAGAACCAGTGGATGCTGCAATGCCATGTTCATCAAGTTTGATAATCAAATCTTCTCCATTAACTCCTAAAAATGTAAAATGAGCATTATTTGGTAATCGAGATTTTAGATCTCCATTGACAGTAACTTCAGGGATCTCATCAGTAACTTTTTGGATTAGATCATCACGTAAGGAAAGCATTTTTGACATATTTGAGTCAAGATTGGTTTTTGCGATTTCGCAGGCTTTTCCAAAACCAACAATGCTAGCGACATTTTCAGTGCCTGAACGTAAACCGTGTTCCTGACCACCTCCTAAGATTACAGGGTCAATTTCCAATCCTTTTCGAATATACAAAGCACCTACCCCTTTGGGACCATTTAGTTTGTGAGACGAGATTGAAAGAAAATCAACATTCATTGCTTTAACATCAATCGGAACCTTCCCTATTGCCTGAACTGCATCAGTATGAAATGGGACTTGATGAGAATGGGAAATTTTGGCAAATTCAGAAATGGGTTGTATGGTTCCAATCTCATTATTTGCAAACATTATAGATACCAAAGTAGTATCATCAGAAATTTTTTGTTCTAACGAAGAGGGTTCAACAATTCCAGAATCGTTTACAGGAAGATATTCCACCACAACTCCATATTTTTCTAATTTCTTACATGGTTCTAAAATTGCATCATGTTCAATTGAAGAAGTGATGATTTTACCTTTAGATGATTTTGATGTCAGTCCATGTAAAACAGTAGTGTTAGATTCTGTCCCTCCAGAAGTGATTAGAATTTCAGATGGTTCTGCATTGATTAGTTGAGCAATTTGTTTTCTAGCCTTTTCAATTGCTTTTCGTGATTGGCGTCCATAACGATGGATAGAAGAAGGATTACCATATTGTTCTTTGAAAAAGGGAAGCATTGAATTAATTACATCTTCATGAATTTGGGTTGATGCTGCATTATCTAGATAAATCAATCTGCAATCACATTAATTTTTCCTGGTTTGTATCCTTCTGGATCTACTTCAACTTCAGAGAATCCAATCATCTTTAATTTTTCGGATAATTGTTCTAATAAGGAATTATTAAAAATTGAAATATAATTTGATTCAACTTCAATTTTGGCATGACCATCCAAATCACGAACTCGAACTTGTTTAAGATGAGTTAGTTGTTTGACAATTGTCTCACCCATTTCAATTCGAATTAATTTTTCAGCAGTTACTCTTTGACCCCATGGAATTCTAGAAGCCAAGCAAGAGTTAGAAGGTTTATCATAAATTGACAATCCAACAGATTTGGCACATTCTCTAATCTCATTTTTTGAAAAATTTGTCTCAACAAGAGGACTTTTGATTTGGTGTTGTTTTAGAGCCTCAATTCCAGGCCTATAATCACCTAAATCATCAATATTTGTTCCATCAACAATAACATCAACATTATGCTCTTTTGCCAAATTGATTAAATGAGTACCTAGTTCTGATCTGCAATGAAAACATCGGTCTGAGTCATTTTTAACAAAATCTTCATTTTCCAATTCATTATAATCCAAAAAAATGTGTGAAATTCCAATTTCCTTGCAAACATCTTTTGCAGTATCCGATTCCTCTTTTGACAAAGTCTTGTAATCAGCTGTAACTGCAATTGCGTTTGTTTTTAGTTTTTGAAATGCTGCATAAGCAACTAAACCACTATCAACTCCACCTGAAAGTGCAATCATTACTTTTGATTCAGGGTTAAACCAATCGATTAATTCATCAAGATGACTCATTTGTATCCTCAATTTTTTCGATTTCTTTTCTTAATAATGATTCAGTATCTTTAATCGATTTGGAGATATGATTAGAGATAGTTTTCAAATCGTCAAATTCTATTTTAAAATCATGTTTTCCTTTAAATGAGGATTTTTTATAATTTACTTCAAATGTTTGGCCAGATATGTTCACTTTAGTAGAATGAATGGTTCTTGGAACAATAAAGCGATTTGATTCAGAAACGCGTATTCCCAAAGTTCCTGTTTCATGAATCAGTGTATCAACCAAGGATTCAGCTTTCTGTTCATCACAAATTACATTTACAAGATTTGTAGGTCTACCCTTTTTTGTAATTCCATGATAAATTGACACATCTTTTGCTCCTTTACTCATTAGTTTTTCAATCAAATTACCTAAAATTTCTCCAGAGACATCATCAACATTTGTTTCAAGGATTTTAACAGAATCTACATCTAACTCATTTTGTGTTCCACGGACAATTTTTAGGACATTGGAAAAATTTTCAAAATCCTTTTGGCCAGCACCATATCCAATTGATTCAATTTTCATTTTTGGGTAATAGTCAATAGGATTTTTTGATAGATTTGATAGAATACAGGCTCCAGTAGGAGTTGTAAGTTCACTTTCAGAAGAATTACCTTGAATTTTTAATGAAGAATTTTTGAAAATTTCGAGAATTGCGCTTGCAGGATTGGACATTGTGCCATGAGAAAAAGTTACAGAACCTCCACCAACAGATACTGGCATGCACAAAACCTTTTCATCAAAAATTCCAAGATCTTCTAAAGCAATAGTAATTCCCAGGATATCTACTAGAGTGTCAATACTTGAGGCCTCATGGAAGTGTACTGAATCTGTGGGAATTCCATGGATTTTTGATTCTGATAAAATCAAAGTATCAATACAAGATTCTGCAAAAGATTTTCCTGTGGAGGATAATCCCAATAATTGAGCTGAATCAGAAATAGCATTTCTGATCTCAATGCCTTTACGTTCATGAACATCTTCATCGATTTCTAATTTTAGTTGAGTAGCTTCAACACCACGCTTTGTGATTTTTGTAAAATCAATTTCTTTAATGGTAGAATGTGGTAAGAATTTTTGAGATTTCTTTATCCCATCTAAGATTTTATTTTTATCAGCACCAAGATCTACTAATGAAGAGAGTAGCATATCTCCAGAAATTCCAGCTATCTGAGGATCAATGACTAACACCATAATTCAAAAAATGCAAAAATGCTTATAAATTCGCCTAATCTGATTTTAATTTCATTAGATTTAATTATTGAGAATTAACAGCGAATTTCATGATTACTATAATAGGTTCAGGTAAAGTAGGTGGCGATGCAGCATTATTTTCAGCATTAAAACGATTAGATGATCAAATTTTGTTACTAGATGTTGCAGAAGGACTTCCTCAGGGGGAGGCCATGGATATCAACCACATGTTATCTGAACAAGGAATCGATGTTGAAGTAAAGGGTTCAAATGACTTTGCAGATATGAAAGGCTCCAATGCTGTTGTAGTTGTTGCAGGTTCAGGAAGAAAACCAGGAATGACAAGAATGGATTTGTTGAAAATTAACGCATCAATTGTAAAGAGTGTTGTAGAAAATGTCAAGAAATATGCAGATGATTCTATGATAATTCCTGTCACAAATCCATTAGACCCAATGGCATACATTACCTACAAAGTTTCAGGATTTGAAAGAAGTAGAGTCTTTGGAATGGGTGGAATGTTAGATTTATCAAGATTTAGACAATTTATTCATGAAGCAACTGGACATTCAAGAGACTCCATTAGGGCACTTGTAATTGGAGAACATGGAGAAAACATGTTGCCACTTCCAAGATTCTCATCAGTTTCAGGAATTCCATTATCATCATTCTTACCAAAAGAAAAATTGGAGGAATTGGTTCAAAATACAAAACAAGTAGCTGCAAAAGTTATTGAATTGAAAGGTGCTACAGTTCATGCACCAGGAAATGCAATATCAGCAATTTTAGAATCAGTTGTTAGAGATAGAAAACAAGTGATTCCAGTTGCAACATATCTTGATGGTGAATATGGTCACTCAGATGTCACAATAGGAGTTCCTGCAGTTATTGGAAAGAACGGAGTAGAAAAAATCATCGAATTGGATCTTAATGATGAAGAAAAACAAGTCTTTAACAAAGCAGTAGATAGTGTTAAAGGCGCAATTTCTGGAATCGAAATCTAAGCATTTTTTTATCTAGTTATTTTACAACAAATATTGGATGTTGAAAAAATCCTAGAATCATTAAAAGACAATAAGATTACAGTAAATCAAGCAAAAAAATTACTTTCATTATACTCAATTGAAGAAATTGAAGGATTTGCTAAGATAGACATTAGTAGGCAGAATAGGAGAGGAATTCCAGAAGTAATTTTTGCTGAAACAAAAGAATTAGATGAAATTAAAAAAATTGTCAAGAGAGTTTTAGAAAAATCTAATGCAGTAATAGTTTCTAGACTTAAAAAAAATGATTATTCAAAAATTAAAGAATATTCTAAAAAATTAAAAGTTAAAATAAAAACTGGTAAAAATTCTTCCTCACTTTTACTCTACAAAAAGACCATCAAACAGAATGGAGGGAAGGTTGGAATTTTGACTGCAGGAACATCAGATATTGGGGTAGCTGAAGAATCAAGGCTAATGTGTGAGGCCATGAATTGTAAATGCATTATTAGTTATGATGTTGGAGTAGCTGGAATTCAACGAATTTTTCCAGAATTAAAGAAAATGGTAGACGAAGAGGTGGATTGTATTATAGTTGCAGCAGGAATGGAAGGAGCGTTGGCAACACTAGTCTCTACATTGGTAGACATTCCAATAATTGGTATTCCCACTTCGGTAGGTTATGGATATGGCGAAAAAGGAATTGCGGCATTGGCATCAATGTTACAAAGTTGCTCATTAGGATTATCAGTAGTCAACATCGACAATGGAATTGCAGCTGGAGGAATTGCTGCAAATATTGCAAATCGTTCAATCAGGATAAAATAAGATCTTTTTGAGAAATCGTGGTTGGCCATCCTCGTAAATGATATATACCATACTTTAACGAAGTTGAATAGTTGGCTGGCAAACGTATCGTACTTACTGCTGATCGTAGTTTAATGACAAATTATAGAGGAAATTTTCTTTATGGATTTATTGCATGTGGTCCATATGAAGTTCTTCCAGAATGGGTTTTTGACAAAGTATTTTGTCCTTCAGTTGAAACAGATCCAATCACTGGAGAAGTAAAAGTTGCTCAAGTTGGACTAAGACGTGTTGAAAGTTCTTTGTTGCAAGGAGGATACAAAAGAGAAGATGTATTCATGGCACATCCTGAAATGTTGCATAAATCAATTGGTCCAGATACAAAAGTTGTAGGAATTAACGTTATGGATCCATTAGGAATGGCACCAGTTACTACAACAATGTCACCTGAAAAATTATCTTATGTAGCAATGAAATTCAAAAAAATGTGTGCAAGTATTATTCAATTAAAGAAAAAGTATGATTTCAAAGTTGTAGTTGGTGGTAACGGCGCATGGGAATTAGCAAAATCAGATAGAATGAAAATTCATGGTCTTGACACAGTTGTAGTAGGAGAGGCTGATGAGTTGGCTGTAGACCTATTCCAAGACTTGGAGAAGGGAGATGCACCAGAGCTTATGCATTGTTTTGTTAGAAATTTAGAAAATATCCCAGTTATTGAAGGTCCAACTATCAATTCCCTAATTGAAGCAATGAGAGGATGTGGAAGAGGTTGTGACTTTTGTGATGTAAATAAAAGATCAAAGAAAGACCTTCCATTAGAAAGATTACAGCATGAAGCAAAAACTAACTTAGATTATGGATTTGATTCAGTATGGTTACATTCAGATGAAATGTTGCTCTATGGATGTGACAATAGAGATTTTATTCCAAACAGAGACGCTATAACAGATTTGTGGAAAGGACTGAAAGGACTGGGAGCAAACTTTGTTGGAACAACTCACATGACGTTTTCAGCAGTTGCTGCAGATCCACAACTGATGCACAACATTGCAGAAATTAATAATCAACATGAATCTGGAAGATGGCTTGCAACTAATTTAGGAATTGAAACTGTTGCACCAGATATGGTAAAGAAACATCTTGGTGTAAAGACAAAACCATTTGCTCCAGAAGAATGGGGAAGTGTGGTTAGAGAAGGTGCAAAAATTTTGAATGAGAACCATTGGTTCCCAGCTGCTACTATCATTATTGGATGGCCAGATGAAACACCTGATGATATTCAGTATACTATTGATATGATGAGTGACTTTAGAGAAATGGATTTCAGAGGATTGGTAGCTCCATTGTTATACCAAGACTTTAGTGAAAAGAATTCAATGCACTTTGGAAACTTAAACGAGGCTCAGTTTACATTATTCTGGAAATGCTGGGAAAATAATTTGAGAGTAATTAATGATATCATTCCAATTATTTTGAGAAATAAAACCTACGGACCACCAATGAAGGTGTTCATGTATGGAATTCTCAAAGCAGGAACCTGGGCTATTATGAGATACCTTAGAGGATTATGCAAGGATCTATTCAATGGAAGAACTCCTGACGAAATTATTGACAAATATGCTAGAAGCAGATCAGTCTCTGCCCCTAAGATTCAAACAAAGAAATTATAGATTTTCAATAGCATAATCAGCTATTGTGTTTCTTTTTGGAGTTAGAGAGATAAAGTAAACTTTGTCTGCTCTTTCAATTCCATCAACTTTTTTGAAAGATTTTGATGTAACATCAAATTCATAGATTCCTGGTTCAAGAGAACCCTTTGCATAGATCATCAGATATGTTTCTCCAGTAGTTGGGCTAAGTGGGATGAAGGACATTACATAGCCTTTGTATGAATTTACTGGCATGGTATTTTTCATTGGAGGGGCAGCTGATGCCATATACATGAAGATATCTTCAATGGTATCAAATTCTTCATATTCAATTTTCATTGAATAGTCTAGATAGTTTCAGTATAATAAGTTACTATAGAAAATAAAATTATTTTCTAGATTTGAAGTGTTGGTGTACTTTGAATCCAATCAATGCGGGTGCTGCAATATACATTCCAAGATTCAATGCAATAACAGAGATTCCCAATCCAAGTACTTCAATTTCTGAACCGCTATCAGCAAGAGTCATAATTGAAAGAGTAGAAACCATTGGAGTGATAAATGCTCTAACTGATTGTTGGAACATTGGGTTTTCTCTTTCCCAGTCAGCAATAGTTGGTGAGAATGAATAGTACAATTGGTTAAAGCCGGTCATGAATGCCATTCCAGATGAAGTGCTCATTACAGTATTGTCTCTAACTTCTCTCAAGAATTGTACTTGAGGTGCTAGTTCAGTTCCATATGCTGCAGTAGCAATAAGACAACCGCCTCCATTACCTTCTGGTTCTTGTGTTGCAACAACTTGGCAAACTCCATTAACCAATTCTGTTCCTGCTCCACATTGTGGTTCAGGCTCTGGTTCTGGTTCTGGTTCAGGCTCTGGTTCAGGCTCTGGTTCAGGCTCTGGTTCTGGTTCAGGCTCTGGTTCAGGCTCTGGTTCAGGCTCTGGTTCAGGCTCTGGTTCTGTAATTACCTGTGAACCACCTACATAATTTATTGTAATTTCAGATGAAGTTGCACCATAGTGAAACTCAATTTTATAATCTCCTGCTAATTTCCATAAAGGTCCACCAGCAATTGAGGTCTTTTCAAAAGTACCATCGGAGTTTGGAGTAATTTGGCCAATTGTTACAATATTGTTATCAGGTGATGTAACAATGAAAGTTAGTCCTTTTCCAGAATCATAATCTGCAATGGTTCCAGAAATAGAAATTGTTGAACCGTTAGAATAAGTATCTAAATCAGATGAAATTGTTAATGCAGGATTAGGATCTGTAGCTGCAAAAGCAGAACCGCTAATACCGTATGATAAAATCGAGACGGATAACAATGCAAATGCTAAGAATCCAGTTAGCCTCATTTTCAATTTTTTCATGGCTTGAGAGTATTTATATTTTGAATGAAAGAAAAATTGACCATATTATATTCGAATTATACCTTTTTTGACTAAGTATTGGATTGATTTTAAAAAGTCATCATCCGAAATTTGATCTTCAGACCACCATTTTGCATTATTCTTTACCCAGTATGGAATTTCTTGGGTTACAAAAGGTTCTGAAGAAGTTGGAGACATCAAGATCAATCCTTCATCAATTAAAAATTCAATTCCATCAATAAAATCAGAATCTGAAATTGATTCAGCAGACCACCATTTTGCATTATTCTTTAACCACATAGGTAATTCTGGAGTTTTTACATTCAATGATAAAGTTCCAACATTAGAACTATTGTGAGATAATTCAATTTTGTACAAGCCAACAGGGGAATTTTCATTAATTGAAATTACTGATTTGTAATTTCCTCCATTTGATAATATTGATGCAAAGCTTTGTGATTTGCCATCAGGATATACAATTGTCACAGATAGTGGAATTCCCCTTCTGTGGTTTTCTAAATTGCCAGATAAAGTAATCTCTTCAACATCTCCAGACAAAGGACGGATAATTTCATAAGAACTTAGTTGAGGAAATGTGTAAAATGATGTGGCAGATTTTTCTCTTAACAAACTGAAGGTGTTTGCATTTCCTGAACTATCCCTTGAATCAAAATACTTAGCATCAAGGCTGCCACCTGATGATGAAATTAACTCGGTTCCAAATTTATTACATATTTGAGATGGCATTTTGAAGACACCTTCAAAAATTCCAGTACTTGGGCCAGTTTCAACTAGAGTGAATCCTGTTGCTCCAAGACCACCATGTTCAACACCATTTACTGTACATCTTTTGTAACGAATATCTTTAATCAAAACTTCTAGCAAAACACCGTTTGCATTTCCAACCGTGTCTACATCATCAGAATTGGGATCATTGATAACAAAATAGATATCAACAATATCATTTTTCAAATTTAGATCTGGATCATTTAGTGTAATTGTAACAGGTTGACCAAAACGATATGTTGTTGAATCAGATGTAATTATTCCAGAACTTGTGTTAATATCGGATTGAGAAGTTGTGAGAAGAGAGATACCTACCTCATCAAGATCTGAATATGAAATTTTTATTCCTTCATCTTCTATTAATCTGTCAACTACTAGAAACTTTACATCTTCATCAATAGTTCGAATTGTTTGGATAAAGTTAGAATCTAATAAATTTAATTGGTTAGCTACAGCATATTCAAAAGTTCCTTCGAAGGTTGAAGAATCATCAGAAGTTTCTTCTAATTCAAAACGGTAAATAGAATTATTTGTATCCTCCAAGTTTTTTTCTCCAAATGAAAAGAAATCAATTACAATTGGTTGAGAATTACTTTCATTTGAAACCATACCATCAGAACCATTATCATTTGAAGAATCAAAATTGATTACAAGGAAAACAGTTCCAGATTTACCATCTATAGCTTGAACATCTGCATTATCTAATTGAATAAATCCTTGAGAAGAGTTAAGATCTCCAGAATCAATTATTGTGACTGGAGAAGTTCCAAGTGTTCCAAAAGTCAGTGTAAATGTAGTATCTGAGAAATCTGAGATTGCAAGATCATTTTCAAAAGACCTCAAATCATAGTTTATCCAATTTGTACCATCACTATTTTGTTCTGAAGAATCTATCAAAGTAGATTGAAGTGTAGAGGCTGAAATTCCCAGATTTAGAGAGATTTTCTCAAAGCCACCATTAGTTACAGTTGAAGTATCAATGTGTAAAATAGCTGAATTTTCATCAGGAATTGACGAATTTGCAGAATCTCCTAGATTCAAAGCAGTAGTAGATAGTGTAAAGAAGTCAACATCTGATGCGTCCTCAAGAGTAACAGGGTCACCAATTCTCATTGTAGGTATAATTGCAGTATCTCGGAATAAATCCAAGTCATCTTTTGCACCAGAATTGATATTTTGATCAGAATCAGTCAAAACAATCTCAAATTCTGTACCCGGAGTAAGTGATGGTAAATTACTTACAATACTCAAAGATGGTGATTGCAAAGCAACAGAAGCAGTTGAGGAACCAGTCAAAATTGACATTGATTCATCATTATAGGTGATTGTTCCAGTTTGTCCCCTTGGTGCATCATCTAAAATTCCCAAATTGGATTCATCATTATCATCTCCACTATCAAAAATTCCAGAGTTAGGTCCATTCTCAACAAATGTTAAAATTTTTGAAAACGTTTGAGTTCCATCTGAAACATTTGTTGTTGGTTGCTCATCATTTGATTGAAGTTCAAGAATATTTCCAACAGATATTGAAAGTTCACCATTGTCTTCAAATCCTAAAGAAGACAGAAAAGATTTTAGATCAACTAATCCAGCACCACCATTTGCAGAATCAGAACCATTTTCATCAAATGCTTGATAGAAAACTGATGATGAAGAATTTACGTTAAATGTCCAAGAATCTTCATCGGTAGGATCTTGATTTAATTGAAAATCATTAATTGTTAAAAAGACTTCAGAGTTTTCTGGATACAGTTCTCTATCTTTACTTAATGAAACATTTGGGATTTCATCATAGGTTAATGTAACCTTTTGCGAAGGACCTCCAGGATTATACTCTATTTCAACATCATCAAACGAAAAAAGTTGTATCAAAGGCCATGCATCTTCATCAAGACCAATCTGTCCTACAGGAACATCGGAATTAGTATTGATTGATTTGCTTTGTCGGACAACATTATTGTTATCAGTAACTCCATCAGGTGAGCCTGTACAGGATAAAAAAGAAGATTCACCATTGGTAGAAGAACCAAGTCCACCTGGACCAGGAACAGCAAATCCATCTGTTTCAGTTAATGAAATTCCAAAAACAGAATCAGATGTATCTCTTCCACAAAAAACACCAAAATCTAAACCTGTTCCGTCGAGACCAACTGTAGAATCGGCAATTTTTGCTTTGTCAACATGTGCAAAATAGGCATACCAATTTCCATCAGTGGCTTGAACCATTCTTAATGACTTTCCGTTTAATGTGACATCAGGTTCTCCTTTTCCTTCATCAGTATCTCGAATGTTATTATCATTAATTACAACTTCAATAATCATTGAACCTGAAAAATGATTGTCAAATTGAGAATTTTCAGCAGAGACAAACAAATTTGGATTGCTAAATGCTTCTGCATCTAAAACTGGTAGTAGAGAAATTATTGAAAAATATGCCATTACATACCAATATTTCTGGTCCAACAGCTCAAAAAATCAGTTATCACAAATAACATTGTCGTAGAAGTTCTTCTTAGAAACCTGTAATACAGCAAAAAATTATCAGATCTTATGGAAATGTTTGTACAGAGAACTAAAGTTTTAAAGATTTCATTATTAGCTATTTTTTCAGCATTCGTAGTAGAACTTGTTTTTGGCTTAGTTTCAAACAGTCTAGCACTAATTACAGATAGTATTCATGCACTGTTGGATAGTGTTGTTACAGTTGTTTTACTTTTAGCAGCAAGAATGGCAATTAAACCACCAGATGCAGAGCACACATACGGTCATGGAAAAATTGAATCATTAGGAGGATTAATTGGAGGAATCGCAATTTTTCTAATTGCATGCTTTTTCATTTACGAATCAATTAATAGAATTCAAAGTCCACCACCAACTATTCTACCAGGCCTATTTGCAATCATAGGCGGATTGTATACAATTGGAGTAGACATTTTCAGAGTAATTCTATTACGAAGATCAATTAAGAAAATTGGAGGTTCTACATTAAAAGCAGATTTCTATCATGCATTCATGGATTTAGGTTCCACCGTAGTTGCCATTGCAGGAATTGTTCTTGTGTCATATGGATTCTACAATGGAGATTTTATTGCTGCATTAATTCTTGGAGGATTACTTGCAATACTTAGTATCAAATTGATTTATAGAACAGCATTAGATTTGACTGACATTATTTCTCCAGAACTTGTACAAGATGTTAGAAAAATTTCTTTAGAGACTCAAGGGGTGCTAGATGCAAATCCAATTCTAATGAGACGTTCAGGTGATACGATTTTTGCAGATATCACAATTTCATTAAGAGGAAATACAAGTTTTGATCAAGCCCATGAGATAAGCAGTGATGTTGAGAAGAACATTAAAAATAAAATTTCAAACGCATCAATTACAATTCATTTTGAACCAAATTGGGATAATGTTCCATTGGATGCAAAAATTCAGGATTTAGCCCAAGGGGTTGAGGGAGTTAAAGGAGTACACAATGTAAGTACTCATAAAACAAACGGAAAAATTTTCTCAGATTTGCACGTCATGGTAAATAGAGAAATTAATCTTGATTCAGCACATAAAATTTCAGAGATTATAGAAAAAAGAGTTCAAAAAGAGATTCCTGAAATTGAGCATGCAACAATCCATTTAGAACCATTTATCACAGTTCCTGAGAATTTTAATTTAGAAGACAAGGATGCTGAGAGAGAAATTAAATCTATTTTAGAAAATTATAAAGAGATTAAGGCAATAGGAAGAATTGTTTCTTTGAGATTTGAGAATATTCAAAAAATCGACATTGATTGTTCATTTGATAAAGAATTATCAATTGAAAAAGTTCATGATTTGACTTCAGAAATTGAGCAGTTGATTCGAGCTGAAATTAAAAACTCCGTTATTACCATTCATCCTGAACCAGACGAATGATTTTCAAATCAATTAGAAAAATTTTCTGCCTTTTTTAATCCAAGACCAGTAAGTATTAGATTGCCTTGAGCATCTATTTCAACAAATTTTTGCGCTTTAACAAATTCAGCTAGTTTTTTAGAATATTCTTTGGACCAACCTAAGGAATTTGATATTGTAGAAGTAGAAACTTGACGATCTGCATCATGTTCATTTTGAATTAGAGTTAGTACAATTCCTAAATCTATTTCAAATCGTTGTTTTGAAATTCGCCTCCATCTACTAATCAGTCCCCGATTGGGAGCAAAAACCCAAGTTAATCCAAAAATAATTCCAGCTGTAGTAGCCATAGAACCTGATATTGATACATCAGCAATTATAGCAAACAAGTAACCTATTACAGCACTTACAGTACCTAGGGAAACTGATAGAACTAACATTCTGGATAACCGTTCTGTGAGTAAATATGATGCAGATGCAGGAACAATGAAAAATGCAATTACAAGAATTGCACCAACTGATTCAAAAGCAACAACTGCAGTAGTAGCAACCATAATCATCAGTAAATAATGAACCAATAGAGGCATCAATCCAACACCTAAGGCAAGCGACTTGTCAAAGGTGCTAATTTTTAGTTCTTTGTAAAGAATTCCAATAAAAGATACATTGGCAATTGCCAAAATACCAAGAACCCATAGAGATTTTGAACCGATATTAAGTTCGTCCAAATATAGCAAATCAAATGGTGCAAACTCTATTGATCCATACAAAACATGTTGTGCATCAATGTGGACATTACCAGCTTGTGTTACAAGAATAACTCCTATTGCAAATAGAAACGGAAAAATAATTCCAATTGAGCTATCTTGTTTTAATTTTCCTGAACGATACAATAACTCTACCAAGGATACTGTAAGGATTCCAGATAGTACACCACCCACAATTACTGGAATCGGTTCTCGGCCACCCACAGCAAAAATAGCAATAACTATTCCAAGTAATACAGCATGGCTGATGGCATCAGACATCATTGCCATTTGCCTTAACACCAAAAAAACACCAATTGAGGCACAATTTGCGGCAACTAAAACGGCAGTACCAATGATAATTAAATCACTAGAAATTTCCATGATTGCTCCTTTCTTTATCTGTGGTTTTGATTTCATCTAGAGGAGATGGTGATTTCCTTTGATTACGAAGATATCTGAATAGATACCCTTGTTTTGGTGAAAATAATAATGAGATTCCCAATATTGCAGTAATAGTAATTACAATGACAGGTCCAGTAGACATTCCTTCTGTTGTACTACTAATCATCGAGCCAATTATTCCACTTAAACCACCAAAGATTGCAGACAGAATTATCATATTTTTGAGATTTGAAGTCCACTGTCTTGCTGCAGCTGCTGGAGCAATTAACATAGAAACCATCAGAACAACACCAACTGTATGTAATCCTATTACAACTGCTACAACGATTACTGATGTTAATAATGCGTTAATGTATTTTATTGGAAATCCTAAACTTTTGCCAAATGAACTATCAAAGGTTGTTATCTTGAATTCTTTATAGAATACAATCAGAACAGCAAAACAAAAAGATGCTAAAATTCCAAGATTAATGACATCAGATTCTATCAATGCAGCTGCTTGACCAAACAGAAATCTGTCCAATCCTCCCTGGCTTGCACCTCCAATATTTTGCAAATAAGTTAGCAAAACAATTCCTAATCCAAAAAAGACTGAGAGTGTTATTCCTAGTGCTGCATCTTGTTTAATTCTAGTAGTACTTGTGATTGCAAGTGTGATAATTCCACCAAACCATGCAAAGATTGCAGCCCCTAACATCAAAAGAAGCGAGTCTTTTGTTCCAGCAAATAGATAAGCAAATCCAATTCCTGGCAGGGCAGCATGAGCCAAGGCATCTCCAAATAGACTCTGTTTTCGTAATACCGTAAAACATCCCAAAGCACCGCTAGTTATTCCTAAAATAGCTGATCCTAGAGCAACATATCTGAGAGTATAATCAGTAAAAATTCCTAGAAATGCAGAGAAAATTTCTTCAAGAACCATTTTGAAATCACATACATTTACTGAATAGACATGCGTTGTTTTTCTTGATAGGTTCTATCCAAATTTGTTTTTGTAAACACTTCTTTTATTGGTCCAGTAGCAATGAGATTTCTATTAACCATTACAACCCAATCAAAATATTTGTCGACAGTCTGAAGGTCATGATGCACCATGACAATCGTTTTTCCTTCTTTTCTAAGATTCTCAAGAATGGATAGAATTGTTTTCTCTGTTATTGCATCAACTCCGTTTAATGGTTCATCCATCAAGTAAATCTGAGCATTTTGTGCCAAAGCCCTTGCCACAAATACTCTTTGTTGTTGACCACCAGATAACTCTCCAATCTGTCTTTCTGCATAATCAGATAATCCCACTTTATCTAGACATTCTAGAGCTAAATCGCGTGTTTTAGAATTTGGACGATGAAACCATCCAAGTTTACCATACAATCCCATTTCAACTACATCTAATGCATCTGTTGGGAAATCCCAATCAACAGAACCTCGTTGAGGAACATATGCAACTTTGTTTCTATTCTTAGAATAGGATTTTCCAAAAACACTTACTTTACCGGCAGTAATTGGAACCAATCCCATAACAGCTTTAATCAGCGTAGATTTGCCTGCGCCGTTTGGACCAACAATAGCAATCATTTTTCCATCAGGTAAGTCAAGGTCAATATTCCACAATGCTGGTTCAGTTCTGTATGTGACTGAAAGATTCCTAATTATTACAGAAGATTTTTTCTCTGCTCTAGAATTTTTTTCGCTTGATTTTTGTTCCATCATTTCAAAGCCTTTACTATGGTATCGATGTTATGCGTAAATGCTCCTACATAGGTTCCTTCAGTGGTTCCTTTTTCTCCAATAGCATCAGAAAATAATTCCCCACCTATGACAACATCATGTCCTTTGTCTTGAACAGCTGCCTTTAGTGCCTCAATTGTTGCTGGAGAAATTGAAGTTTCTACAAACAAGGCCTTGATTTTTCGCTTTGAGATTTCATCAGCCAAATTTTGGATTTCTCTAATACCAGCTTCACTATCAGTACTCCATCCTTGAATGGCTAGTTCCTCAAAACCATATGAATGTCCAAAGTATTGGAATGCATCATGAGCTGTAACAAGAACTCGTTGTTCTTGAGAAATGGAATCAATTTTTTTTAAATTTATTGAATTCAATGATTCCAATTGAATCAAATATTCTGAAAGATTTTTTTCATATTTTTCTGAATTTTCAGGATCATGTTCTTTTAATCCAGTTGCCACAACTTTTGCAGCTTCCATCCAAAGTTCTACATCCCACCAAATATGGGGATCAAAATGACCATCAGTATCCAAACTTAACAATGATTCGGGAGGAATATTTTCCGAGACTGCCCAAACAGCAGTTCCTTCTCTTCCAATTTTAACAAAAATATCTCCCATTTTTCCTTCCAAATCCAATCCGTTGTAAAATACAATGTCAGCACTCTGTAGTTTTTTGACATCACTTGCACTAGGCCTATACAAATGAGGATCCACACCTGATCCCATTAATCCAGTAACAGAAACATTATCACCACCAATATTTTCTACTAAATCTGTAATCACATTAGTTGTAGTTGTAATGATAATTTTCTCTGAATCGCTATCTGAACTTTCAATATTATCAATATGCACATCATCATTGTTTTGAGCAAAAATTGCAGAAACTCCAATAATTATTGCAACAATAATAATAGATCCTGCCAAAATGGGTTTTTTCATGTCTGCAAAGACACTCGCAGTCAGGATTATTTAAATTTAGCATGAGCTAACTTTTTTAGCCTGATCTAACTTTGTTAATCTTGGCTAAATGTGATTAGCAAAAATTAAGTTTAAACTAAAGAAGATTTTTCGAAAAATGTGCAAAAATCAGGAATAATGTTAGTGGTTTCGGGCATTCTAATCATTATTGGATTAATCTTGCTGGTAGTTGGAAACCAAGTAATACTGGAAGGAGTTAGTCAAGGAAATGGAATAATTAGCATTAATCAAGATTTAACAATTTCTGGAGAATTTTCTTCTGAAGAATTTACCTATGGTGTTTATGCAGTTCAAATAATGGAATTTAAAGAAAATACATTTTCTGCAAAAGTATTTGATTCATCAGATATTGAAATTTCATCAGAAGTAATCGAATCTGAGACAATGGAAAAAGAATTTGAGATAGAACAAACTGGTAACTACAAATTAATTATTCAAAGTAACAGTAATGAAGAAACCCAAGTTTTTGGAGCAATTGGTCCATTACCTGATGCAGGTAAGAAATCACTTGGATTTTTATCATCATATATCCTAATTGCGGGAATGATTGGAATAGTTGTTTCAGGAATTTACGGAATTAAAAAGAGAAAAAAATCAATTTAGATAACTATCCATTTTTTCAAGACCACTAATTGTACCATCAAAATTTTCACTATCTTCAACAATTGAAGTAAGTTTGTTAGTATTTGCTGATATCCTGCATTTACCGTCATCTGTCTTGTGAGTAATGAATTCATGTTCTATCAAGTATGCTAGTCTATCCAATACTTCAGATTCAGAAATGGCTTCTTGTTCTGCTAAAAATGAGCATTCTTTTTCTCCATCTTCTAAAGCCGCAAGAATCGAGGCAGTTGTAGGATCAAACATACATTCGACAACTTTCTCGCGATCAAAAGAATCAGACATTTTCTTCAATTAAAAAATATAGAAATTTAAAACTTTTTGAAAAAAGTTGAGTATAATTAGGAATAGAGGAAAGAAGAATTATGCAAAAACTATGTCCAAATGATCCTTCTGGAAAAGGCGTACATTGTTATTCTATAGATATTGACCCACAGAGAGGCATCAAAAAATGCTGCCAATGCAATCAGTGGAATGTTCAGGGAAATGACTGGACAGATGATGAAGACTTTAGATAATTAATGCAAAATTAGTCATTTTAGGGATTTTTCATGCCTATACAGATATTCATATTGAAAACAATTTGACGCCTAGCATGGTTTTTATCGGGGATTCTTAGAATTTTGGAATACTTGAGTAGCCAAGAATATAGACATATTGTCAGAATTGTGGGAAACGATATCCCCGGAGAGAAGAAGATGCTCTTAGGATTGACCCAAATCAAAGGGATTGGGTACAATTTTGCCACTGCAATTTTGGATACTTTAAAAATAAATTCAAATTCAAACATCGGAAATTTATCAGATGCAGATGTTCAAGGAATTGAGAAATTGATCACAGATCCTAAATCATCAAATTTCCCAACATGGTTTCTCAATAGACAAAAAGACATTGAAACAGGAAAAGATTTGCATTTACTTACATCAGATATTCCATTTACATTAAGAAACGATATTGAAAGAGAAAGAGTTACCGCCAGTTGGAGAGGTTATCGTCATCTTAGCGGATTAAAAGTTAGAGGACAAAGAACTAGAACTTCTGGTAGAAAAGGCGGAGCAGTTGGCGTAGCTAAAGGTGGATTGGCAGCTCCAGCTAAGAAGGCAGCTCCAGCAGCACCAACAGCAGCCGCAGCAGCAGCTCCTTCAGGTGATGCACCTGCAGCAGCTCCAGCAGAAGAGAAGAAAGAAGCTCCAGCGGAGAAAAAAGAATAGGTGTTTTGAATGGGAGATCCAAAATATCCACGTAGAGTCTGGAGAAAACCAAAGAGACCTCTTAATTATGAATTAAAAATGGAGGAGCTAAAAACACTTGGTACTTTTGGATTAAGAACAAAAAGAGAATTATGGAAAGCTCACACTGAATTATCACGAGTTAGACATCAAGCAAGATCACTACTTGCATTAAGACAAGAAGTAAGAGCTGAAAAAGAACCAATTCTAATGAAATCACTTGCAAGAATTGGATTAGTAAGTAGCGATGCAACTTTAGATGATGTATTGAATCTTAACGTTAATGATTTACTTGCAAGAAGACTGCAAACCATTGTTACAAAGAAATTAGGATTCAAAACACCTTATCAAGCAAGACAAGCAGTCATTCACGGTCACATTATGGTTGGAGAAAGAAAAGTAGACATTCCATCATATACTGTAACGATTGCTGAGGAAGAGAGTATTCATTTCTCACCAGAATCAAAAATTCCTGCAATGTTAGAGAAAACACAATCAGAAACTAAAGAAGAGGCTCCTGCTGCTGAAGAAGCAACTGAGGCTGCTGCTGAAGAAGCAACTGAGGCTGCTGCTGAAGAAGCACCAAAAGATGAAAGTTCTTCAACAGAATAATCGAAAAAATAGGCTTATCAGTAAATAACCCCCATTTAGAGATAGAATACTCATGTGCTCAATTATCGGCTATTATGGAAATGAGACTGCAGCACCAATTTTGGTCAAAGGTCTCAAGAGAATGGAGTATAGAGGGTATGATAGTGTTGGAGTTGCCACAGAAAATGATAATGAAATCGAAGTCAAAAAAGGCACAGGTAAAGTAAATGAAGTAAATTCTAAAGTTCAGTTAGATGTGCTTCCAGGAAAAATTGGAATTGGTCATACACGTTGGGCGACTCATGGAAAAGTAACGGATCTAAATGCACATCCACATCCAAGTAATTCAGGAAAAATCGCAATTGTGCATAATGGAATTATTGAAAATTTTGAAGAATTAAAAAATCAATTAGAAAGTGAAGGATATTCTTTCAAAAGTGAAACTGATAGTGAAGTAATTGCCAATATTCTACAAAAAAATTATGAAATCACAAAAGATGTTAAAGAAACAATCCTAAAGACAGTGTCTGAATTACAAGGACATTATGCTTTTGTTGCAATGTTTGAAAACGGACAATTAGCAGCAGCTAGATTTCATGAACCGCTAATTATTGGAGTTGGACAAGATGATTTCTTTTTGTCAAGTGATGTTTTAGGATTCATCGAATATACTGATGATGCAATTTACATGGAAAATGGAAATTTTGTAATTTTAGAGAAAGATAAATTTCAAATTTTGGATTTTAACGGGGAGCATGCAAAATACGGAATTACCAAAGTTTCAAAAGAATTTGGAGATGCTTACAAAGGTGATTATGCTCATTTTACATTGAAAGAAATCTATGAACAACCTGAAACAATTCTCAAAGCAGGAGAAAAAACTGCTGATGAAATTAAGAGTACAGCTGATTACATCAGACATGCTAAAAATATCTACATTACAGGAAGTGGTACAAGTTACAATTCAGCACTGATAGCAAAACAAATTCTTTCAAAATATGCAAAAATTAAGGCCGAACCCATCATGTCAAGTGAACTCCAATTTTCACCAGACATTATTGAAGATAATTCAATTTTGATTGCCATTTCTCAAAGTGGAGAAAGTGCAGATGTTCTTGACGCAGTAAAAATTGCAAAAAAAGCAAATTGTAAGATTATTGCAATTGTCAATCTACTAACATCATCACTAGCACGAGAGGCAGATGTAACAATAGGAATGAATTGTGGACCTGAAATCGGTGTTGCTGCAACTAAAAGTTTCACATCACAATTAGTGATTCTCTATAAAATTGTCAAATACCTAAATGAGGAAAATTTGAAAATTGATTTCAATCAAACGTCACAATCAATAGGAAAAATTTTAGAAAATCCTACAAATGTTCAGAAAACTGCAAAGGAACTAAAAGATATTTCAGACATTTACGTTCTTGGAAGAGGAATCCATTATCCAATTGCAATTGAAGCTTCATTAAAGCTCAAAGAATTAACATACATTCATGCTGAAGGAATTCCAGGCGGAGAATTAAAACATGGACCATTGGCATTGATGGATGACAATGTATTTGTAATAATTATCAATCCAAATGATTCAACATATACAGATACTCTAACAAGTGCACGAGAAATCAAAGCTAGAGGAGCAAAAATTATTGGTATTTCAGATGTTCAGAGTGATGTCTATGATTATTGGATAGAAATTCCCAAGATTTCTGAATCAGAATTTCCAATTTTAGAAATTATTCCAATTCAATTATTATCATATTATGCAGCATTAGAAAAGGACACAGATCCTGATTACCCTAGAAATCTAGCAAAATCAGTTACAGTGAAGTAAACAATCTGTGATATTCTTTTTCTGCATTTTCAAGATATTTTGTTTTGTCAAGCCCCGATTTCATCATTGAAGAAATGATACAGCCACCTGCACCAACTCCTTCTTTAGCAAATCCTTCAGAAAATGCTTTCAATCCAGAAAATTTTGATTTTTCTAATTCAGGGTCTACTGAAATTGCAGGGATATCAGAAATTTCTTGAATCAGTTCACTGAAGTTTGCAGAATCATCATTTGTCACATAGGCTGTTGTCCCTATAGCGGTATTCTCATCTTGAAAACCAATTTTTTCAGCAAATGCCAAAACTGCTGCCATTTGTGTTCCACCTGCTAACAAAACTTTGGTTACATCAGATGCAGAACTAAGCATTCCAGCAACAAAAGGAATCATAGGATCACCAATTTCAGCAACAATACTGTATGGATGATCAGAATTAATTCGAGTTAATGCCGAAGAAACAACTTCATTTTTTAGTTTGACAGGATTGGTTGGAATGCTAGAGCTAACCTTTGCATCAAATCCTAATGCCTTCAAAACTGCCAAAGCAGTAGTTGTTCCACCAGGAATACACTCACCAATTACCAAACAATCGGTCATAGAAGCTAAATTTCTTCCAACAATTCTCCCATAATCTACTGCATGAGATACATCTGAATCAGTCATTGATTTTTCAATAGAGATGTTTTTTCCAAATGGCAATCCAGTTTCAATGAATGGGAGTTGGGGTGCAATTTTACTTCCTGCGTTAATTGTAATGTGAGGAATACTAGATGATTCCAAGGCAACCTTAGTCAATAAACCAGGAGTTGGTTTGCCATCAGGAGTCATTGGTATTTTGTCAATTGTTTTACAATATCCATAATGGAGGTATTCAGCATCAGCAGGTGGAGTATATTGAATTAGTTCTTTTTCAGCACCTGCAATAGTTATTTCAGGTATTTCACAAGTTTCAGTATAAGAAATAACAAATGAAAAAAGAAAGTTTTTGGATTTAATGGATTCTAAAAAATTAGTTGCTTTGTCTGAATTTCCGGAAATTTGAAAGCTTTCCAAAATATCACTGACCCATCATTTCAAGAAATTCTTGTTCAGATCTTCTTTGCATAACTAGGTTTGTTTTTTTCTCTTTACCAATTGTTGAGGTTTCAGATGACCCATAATTGTGACCAGGATACATTATCAATTCATCATCTAAAGAATATAGAATATCAAAAAGACTATGATAGAGTTCTTTTGCACTTCCACCCGGGAGATCAATACGTCCACAATTTCCTACAAACAAGGTATCACCAGAAAAAATCTTTCCATCTCCAATCAAGCACACACTATCTTCAGAATGGCCAGGAGTGTGAATGACTTTTAATTTTGAATTTCCAAATTCAATAAAATCACCATCCTTTACAGTGATGTCGTGTTTTAATTCAGATAATTCATGTTGAATAATTGGGGCATGAGTAGATTCAGCCATGGCCTCATTTCCCAAAGTATGATCAAAGTGATGATGAGTGTTTACAATGTATTTTATTTTCAAATCATTTCTCTTAATTATTAATTCTAATTCGACTAATTCCCAAGATGGATCAATGATTATTGCCTCACTTGTATCTTCATCTTCTACAATGTATGTGAAATTTTGCATATTGCCAACTTGTAATTGATGTACAATCATAGAATTCCCTCTTCAGCTTCACGAGGAATTCCTATTTTTTCAGCAAATAATTCACCTGTCAGATCTTTTCGTTTTGGAATTCCTTGTTTCATTTTATGAAAAGTTACTGTCAAGTCACATTTAGTTACAATATTTGCAGTTTCGCCAGTTTGAGGATCTAAGCCAGATGGAACATCAACTGCAAATTTGAAACAATTTGTTTGGTTGATGTAGTTAATTGCAGATGCATATGGTTCACGAATTTCACCAGAAATTCCAGTTCCTAAGATTCCATCAATGATTATGTCAGGAGCAAAATCAAATACGATTTCATCACCAGTTAGCAGAGTTACAGAAGGCATCTTCTCAAGAATACTCCAATTCCAGTTGCTTTCTTCAGTTTTAATTTTCTCAATTGAACCAAGTAATTTTACAGTTACATTGGCATCATAGCCAGAAAGGTGTCTAGCCATTACTAATCCATCTCCACCATTATTTCCCATACCAACAAAAATTAGAATTTTTTTTGATGAGACATCACCATATTTTTCTATTAATCGTCTAACTGCAGCAGCTCCTGCATTTTCCATCATGAATTTTTTTAAAAATCCCATATCATGACCTTTGTTTTCAATATTGTACATTTGATCTACAGTAATTTCCATAATTAGAAAAAATCCATATCCAAAATAAGAGCTTTGGCAAACGGCTTTATCCTAGTTTTTAACCATTAGCAATTATGACATTAAAGAATGTAAAACCATCATTGAATAAGATTGCCAAATCTTTGGGTGAAGTTCAAGATGCTAGAGAATTTTTATTAAAAAATACAAGAGAGATAGTTGTTTTATGCAGTAGATCAATTATTGCAGTTCACAAAGGAGATGTCAAAACGGGTAAAACAAATTTGAAACAAGCTGAATCACTATTAAAAAAATACAAGAAAAAAGCAACTGGAGATTTACGACGATATCTTACTACTCCAGAACAGGAATTTGTAGAGGCAGCAGCATTAATTGCGGTAGTTGAGAAAAAAGAAATTCCAACTGACAAAAATTTGGCAGTAATGCCAGACTCTTATGTTCTGGGATTACTTGATTGTGTTGGAGAATTAAAGAGAATGGTTTTTGATAAAATTAGAATTGGTGAGATTGATGAAGCAACAAGAATTTTTGATGTAATGGAGAATTTGTATCTAAATCTTTACACATTTTCAATGTACGATAAAGTTGTAAAAGAAGCAAGAAGAAAAATTGATGTAAATAGAATTTTGGTAGATGATGTAAGATCTGCAATTACTGAAGAAAAGAGAAGATCGGATTTAATCAAAACTTTACAAAATCTAAAGAAATAATTTCAGAAATTGTGTATGCGGGCGATGGGATTTGAACCCACGAACTCCTGAGAGACTAGCCCCTCAAGCTAGCGCCTTTGGCCAGGCTGGGCGACGCCCGCAACAAGATTTTCTTGCATGGTTTTTATAATCCTTGATTAGCTTTTCGATTGTATGTTAATTCCTGTTAGATGCTTTACCTGTGGAAAACTAATTGCAGATAAGTTTGATGATTATCAAAATAAAATCAAAGCTGGGGAAGATCCAGATAAGGTTCTTGATTCATTAGGAATGGAAATGTATTGTTGCAGAAGGATGATGTTGACAACTGTTGAGACAATTCAACAAGTAATTCCATTCTATGAAGCAATTCAGAGAAGAAAACAAGAAGTTCAATCTGAGTTAGAGTAATTTGGCCAAAATTACTTCGATTGAAGGACGTATTCTATACAATAGTAGAGGCAGCAAAACAGTTGAAGTTGATGTTACATCAGATAACAATTTTCTAGGAAGAGTATGTGCCCCATCAGGAGCTAGTGTTGGAAAATATGAAGCTGTTAGTTTCCTAAATGGAAAACCAGAAGAAAGTCTTAGAATCTTAAATGAAAATTCTGAAAAATTTATTGGTCTTGAATCATCAGATTTGAAGCAAATACACGATATTCTTAAAAAAATAGACAACACTGATAATTATTCTGGGATTGGAGGCGCATTGGCATTTGCAGTAACTATTGCTTCAATGGAATCTGCAGCAAAGGCATCAAATCAACCGTTATTCCAAACATTATCATCTGAATCATCATTCAAATTTCCATTTCCATTAGGAAATATTTTAGGAGGAGGTGCACATGCAGGTCCTGGAACTCCAGACATACAAGAAATTTTAATTTGTGCAACAGGTTCAAAAACAATTGAAGATGCAATTAAGACAAATCTTGCAGTACACAAAGAATTACAGAAAATTTTGCTAAAAGAAGATCCTAATTTCACCAATGGAAGAGGAGACGAGGGAGGATGGGCTCCAAAATTAAAAAATCAAGAGGCTTTAGAAGTTTCTGCAAAAGCATGTGAGAATTTAGGATATACTTTGGGAAAAGAAGTTTCCTTAGGTGTTGACTTTGCATCATCAACACAATGGAATGAAGAGAAACAAAAATACATTTACGATAGAGCAGGATTTGAAAACTCTACAGGAGAACAAATTGATTTTGCTGCAGATATTATTGATAAATTCAAATTAATTTATGCAGAAGATGCAGTTCATGAAGAAGCATTTGACGATATGTCTGAATTAACATCAAAGTTTCCAAATACACTAGTTACTGGAGACGATCTTACTGTAACAAACAAGAATATTCTTGCAAAGGCTATTGAGAAAAAATCATGTAATGCAGCAATTCTAAAAGTTAACCAAGCTGGTAGTCTTTTTGATGCATTAGAGTTTGCAGATCTAGCAAACCAAAATAATATCAGATTAATCACTTCACATAGATCAGGCGAATCAACAGATTCACAAATTTCACACATAGGTCTTGCAACAAAGTCAAAGATGCTCAAAGTGGGCGTTGTTGGAGGGGAAAGAGTGGCAAAACTCAATGAATTATTACGCCTATCAGAGCATGATTTAATACGCGGTATGGCAGAGATTTAAAATCGCAATGAGCCAACAAGCAGAAACAACTGACATCAAAAAGAAGATCCTCTCTACAGGAATTAGAGTAGGAACACAAGTAAAAACTAAATTCATGAAACCATTCATCACTAAAGCAAGTCCAGAAGGACTGTACATGCTTGATTTGGATATTACATTAGAAAAAATTCAAACTGCTGCAAAATTCATCAATAGATTAGGTTCTGACAAACTTATCGTTTGTTCAGGAAGACAATACGCAGAGACTCCAATTGAGAAATTCTGTGAAGCTTTAGGTTCCAAGAAATTACTTGGAAGATTTATGCCAGGAACATTAACCAATCCATCATTACCATACTACATTGAACCAAAATTAGTTTTAATTTCAGACCCTCAAGTAGATGAACAAGCTGTCACTGAAGCAACAAATGCAGGAATTCCTGTTATTGGAATTGCAAATACAGACAACATTACATCCAAACTTGATGTCATTATTCCAGCAAATAACAGAGGTAGAAAAGCTCTTGCAACAGTTTACTGGTTATTGGTACGTCAAATTCTCATTGAAAGAGGAGAATTGAAGGAAGATGAACCAATGAAATATGAAATTGATGATTTTGAAACAAAGATTGCCGAAGAGGAAATCGAATAATCAATTTTTCATTCTAGAATTTACTTGAAATCTAAATCATCAGCTCCAGGCAAAGTAATTCTTTTTGGAGAACATTTTGTCGTACATGGAATCAAAGCTGTTCTTTGTGCAATAAATAAGCGAGTATTTGTTACAGCTGAAGCAATTGATGAAGAGAAAATCAGCATTAAATCAAACATTGGAGATTTAGAATTAGATAAAAACAAAAACATTGATGAGATTAATTCACCTCTCAAACCATTCTATTTTCTTGCAGATAAATTACTCAAAGAACAATCAGAGATTGAAGGAATAAAAATATCAATCAAATCAGAAATACCACTTGGAGTAGGATTAGGATCATCATCAGCTTGTTGTGTAGCAGGAGCAGGGGCAATTTCAGGATTATTTTCAGAGAAAACAAAAGATGAAATTTTAGAACTTGCAATAGATGCTGAAAAAACTATTTTTAAAAACACATCTGGTGCAGATTGTACGGTTTCCACTCATGGAGGAATAATGGTTTATGATAAAACAGGCTTTACAAAGATAGAATCTGAGCCTAATTTTCAACTTGTAATATCAAATTCAAACATTGAACATTCCACAGAAAAAGTTGTTGCAGAAGTACAAAAATTCAAAGACAAAAATGAAACTGAATTTGCAGAATTATGTTCTAAAGAATCAGAGTTAATTGAAAGCGTTCTAAGGATATTCAAAAAAAATGAAATTAAAGAGTTAGGTGAAAAAGTCATTGAAAATCAAAAATTTTTGGAAATAATAGGAATTTCAAATGACACATTAAGAGAAATGGTGAAGGTTGGTAACAAAACATCATTTGGATCCAAGATTACTGGCGCAGGTGGAGGTGGATGTATTTTTTCATTAGCAAACGAGGAAAATGCAGAAGAAACTTTGAAAGAATTTAAGAATAAAAATTACGAATGTTTTTCAGTAAAAATTGATTTTAAGGGACTAGATACTTTTTAATGAACTAAATAATTTGAAACATCATGATTCTCATTAAATTAGGAGGTTCAATTATAACCAATAAAGAAAAAGCTCTATCTCCTAGAAGAAAAACCATTGAAAAAATAGTTAAAAATCTCAAAAAAATTGATGAACCAATAATTATCGTTCACGGAGGAGGATCATATGGCCATTATTGGTCAGTAAAATATGATATGCATACAAAAGAAAGAAAATATGATCTTAGAGGAGTATCAATTGTAAAAAATTCAATGATAGAATTAAACAAAATAATTTTGGATTCTATGATTAAGAACAAATTGTCACCTTATTGTTTACCACCAACTGATTTTATGTCAGGAAACAAGCCAATTTCAAAAAAAGTCACAGAAATAGAAAAAATAGCAAAATCAGGCATGATTCCAGTCACTTTTGGTGATGCATTATGGTATGGTCAGAATAAAACATACATTTTATCAGGAGATAAAATTATGACACATTTTGCAAAAATTCTAAAACCAAAATTAACAATATTTGCATTAAATGAAGATGGACTATATTCCGATCTTAAATCAAAAAAACTAATTAGAGAATTGAAAGGAGAAAGACCTCTCATTTCTGAAAATAAAATGGATGTTACAGGTGGAATGACAAGGAAGGTAGAAGAGGCAACAAAAATTGCAAAAATGGGATTGAAAGTATTTTTTGTAAATGGAAACAAACCTGAACGAATTGTGAAAGCGGTTAAAAATAAGAGATTTGAAGGAACACTGTTTAGAGGAAAATAATATGGCTGAAGAATTTGTAATTTTAGTAGATGGAAATGATAATCCAATAGGAAAAGAAGAAAAAGTAAAATGTCATTTGCCTAATGGAAAACTTCATCGAGCATTTACAGCATTGTTATTTGACAAAGATGGAAGATTGGTTTTAACTAGAAGAGCAAAAGAAAAAATGCTATGGCCAGGTGATTGGGATGGGACTTTTGCAAGTCATCCAAGAGAAGGAGAAACATATGTTTCATCTGGAGAAAGAAGAATGCCTGAAGAATTAGGAATTAGTGGAAAACTAGATTATTTGCACAAGTTTGAATATCATGTTCCTTACAAAGATGTAGGTTCTGAAAATGAAGTTTGTGGAACACTAATTGGGATTACTGAAGAATCTGGAAAATTACAAAAAATTGAAGGGGAGATTGATGAAATTAAATTAATTTCTGCAAAAGACTTACTTTCAGAAATTAATGAGCATCCAGAGATTTACTGTCCATGGATGTTAATTGCCCTTGAATTTTTAGAAAAATCAGACCAATTCACGCTCAAAAAATACGAAAATACCTTATCTGCGTGGATGAGTAATGAAATGCATGAAGGATTGCTAAAAGCAATTAATGTGCATTTACCTGAAGATAAATGGAGATTCATAAATGAAAAAAACTAAACAAATTGAAAAAAATGCAAAAACAGTAAACAAGTATCTATTTTCAAAATTAAAGGGGAATCCAAAAAAACTCTATGATGCTGCAGGACATCTAATTGTACATGGAGGAAAAAGACTACGACCATTTATGGTAATCAGAAGTTGTCAAATCCTTAATGGAAAAATATCCAATGCAATGCCTGCTGCAAGTGCAGTAGAAATGGTTCATAACTTTACATTAGTTCATGACGACATAATGGACAATGATGAAATGAGACATGGAGTTCCTACAGTTCATAAAAAATTTGGTATGCCAATTGCAATTTTAGCAGGAGATGTTTTATTTTCCAAGGCATATCAAGTCATTACTGATTCAAAATTATCTCCAAGTGCTACAGCCCATCTAGTTTCAAGATTAGCTAAAGCATGTGTAGACGTTTGTGAAGGTCAATTACTAGATGTAAAAATGGCTGAAGAGAAAAAAATTCCATCTCAAGCTGATTACATCACAATGATCGGTAAGAAAACCGCAGCATTATTTGATGTATCATGTGCAATGGGTGCAATTTGTGCAACAAACAAAACAAAAGATATTTCAAACTTGTCATCATTTGGAAGAAATCTTGGAATTGCTTTTCAAATCACAGATGATTTGATAGGTGTAATGGGGGATCCAAAAATTACTAAAAAACCTGTAGGTAATGATCTTAGAGAAGGAAAAAAATCATTACCAATTTTGATGGCAATTAAAGCAGCTAAAGGAAATGATAAAAAAATTATTCTGAAGGCTTTTGGAAATTCAAAGATTTCAAGAAAAGATTTGGATAAAGCAGTAGAGGTCATTCGCTCCTTAGGCATTGAAGAAAGTGTTAGAAAACAGGCTCTAAAATACGCATCAAAGGCAGAAAAATCATTATCAAAATACTCTGGTTCAGCAAAAAACGACTTGATTGCATTATTAGATTTTGTAGTTAAGAGAAGTGTGTAAGAAAATAGTAAATTACAGTTACTATAAAAAAGCCTGATTCATTATCGACTACAGGAGATTAGAATATTGGATGACGATATAAAAAAAGAAATTCGAAAAATGGCACTTCAAAATGCATTTGAACATGACGGACAAACTCAAGATAAAATAATTTTAGGAAAAATTTTAGGTACAAAACCAGAATTTAGAACAAAAGTGAAAGAAATTTCTGAAGTGATTTCAGAGATTGTTGCTTTAGTTAATCAATTATCATCTGAAGAACAACAAAGTGAAATTGAAAAAGAATTTCCAGAATTATTAAAACCAAAAGAAAAAGTGGAAGAGAAAGAGGGATTGCCTGATCTTCCTGGAGCTGAACAAGGTAAAGTTGTTACAAGATTTCCACCAGAACCAAATGGTTATCCACATATTGGACATGCAAAAGCCGCTATCATAAATTCTGAATATGCAAAAATGTATGGAGGAAAATTTATCCTAAGAATGGATGACACCAACCCAGAAGCAGAAAGAATGGAATATCATGCTGCTATTAAAGTTGGATTAGAATGGCTTGGAATACAATTTGATCAAGTAAAGAGTACATCTGATGATATGGAAGTGTTCTATGAAAAAGGAAAAGAGTTGATAAATTCAGGAAAAGCATATGTTTGCACTTGTAAGAGAGATGAGATAAGCAAAAATCGAAGAGAAAGAAAAGATTGTAAATGTAGTTTTGACGATATTGAAAAAAATAATAAAAATTGGGATAAGATGAATGAAAAATTCAAACCAGGAGAAGCTATTGTTAGATTCAGAGGAGACATGAAAGCAGATAATGCTGTAATGAGAGACCCAGTTTTATTCAGAATTATAGATGAAAAACACTATACAGTTGGGGACAAGTACAGAATTTGGCCTAGTTACGACATGGCAGTAGCCATAGAGGATAGTATTGATGGAGTTACGCATGCATTTCGTTCAAAAGAATTTGAATTGAGAAAAGAGCTAATTGATGCAATTTTAGATGCCTTAGATATGAGAAAACCATACCAAGGCTTCTTTTCAAGATTAGAATTCAAAGGAATGCCTATTTCAAAGAGAATTATCAAACCACTAATTGAAGAGGGAAAAGTTTCTTGGTATGATGATCCTAGACTCCCAACTTTAGAGGCCTTACGTAGAAGAGGAGTAAAACCTGAAGCTATTAGAAAATTTATCATGTCATTGGGATTGACTAAAGCAAATACACTTGCTCCATTTGATGCTTTAGAAGCTTTCAATAGAAAATTTGTGGATGCAACAAGTAAGAGATTATTCATGGTAAGTCATGCAAAAAAACTAACTGTAAATAATTTATCGCTTACTGCAGTTGAGATTCCAAATCATCCTGTAAATGATATGGGTAAAAGAAAAATCGAAATAGATTCAGGATTTTACATTTCAGGAGAAGATGCTGAGACAATTAAAGAAGGCATGCAAATCAGACTCTTAGGATTAGGAAATGTTTCAATAACAAAAGTTGGTTCTGAATTTGAGGGAGATTTTGTAGGTGATGGAGATACAACAAATATTCCAAAAATTCAATGGGTATCTGAAAAGAATGCTCATGAGATTAAGATGATTATTCCAAAAACATTGTTCAACGGAGAAGAATTCAATGAAGACAGTTTAGAAGAATTAGATGTTTATACTGAACCACATTATCTACAATTAAAAGAAGGAGAAGAAATTCAATTTGTTAGATTTGGATATTGTAGAAAAGATTCACAAAATCAAGCCATTTTTACACATAAGTGATTAATTATGAAAATTGCACGATTGTTATACGAAAATAGTGAGACATATGGATTTGTGAAAGGAGACAAAGTGGCAACGAAAGATGAAATTACATATCTTACAGGCGTGCCAATTCCTCACAATGTGAAAGATTTTTTGTTTGATGGCTGGTATGACGAGATTAAAGACAAGCTTGATGAGTTGCCATATGAAGCAGATCTTTCAAAATTCAAAATTCTACCACCAATTCCTAATCCAAATAAGATTATTTGTTTAGCATTCAATTATGTCGACCATGCCGAAGAGCAGGGATTAAAGGCTCCCGAAGACCCAGCATTGGTAATAAAACCAAGAACTGCATTAAACAGTACTAATTCAGATATTGTTTGTCCAGATTTTGTAACACAATTAGATTACGAGGTAGAACTTGCTCTAATTGTAGGAAAAAATTGTAAGAATATTTCAGTGGAAGAAGCACAAGATAAGATTTTTGGGTATATGGTATTCAATGATGTTTCAGCAAGAGACATTCAATTCAAAGACAAACAATTCACGAGAGGGAAAAGTTTTGATTCATTTGCACCATGTGGACCATGGATAACAACAGTTGATGAAATCAAAGATGCACAAAATCTAAAATTAACAACAAAAATCAATGGTGAAATTAGACAAAATTCATCAACAAGCAACATGTTTATTAAAATTCCAGAAATTATTTCAAAAATTTCCAAAGTAATGACACTTGAGAAAGGAGATATCATTTCTACAGGAACGCCAGCTGGAGTAATGTTGAACAAACCTAATGCAGTTTTCCTAAAAGATGGAGACAAAGTAGAAATGGAAATTGAAAATTTAGGTAAGCTTCACAACACCATCAAATTTACAAAATCAAATTAAACAAGAGATTTTTTTAACAAATGAAAAGTTAATTTGTGCTCTAATCCTTCATGATTTGGTAATTCCTCTTTAGTTAAGATTTGAATTCTTTCAAATTTTCTATCCATACCAAGATTTTGTAAATATGATAAAATGTTAGAGGTAGATTCATGATTCTTCGAAAATAATGTTGCAATAAGCGTATTATCAAAATGTTCAGATTCTGTTAGAATTGACAAAGAAAAATTATTAGATATAGGAGAAGAAATAATTCTATTTTCAGTAGATAATTTTTCTATTGAAGAATTGTCTAGTGGAAACCATCTCCAAGAATCAATATACATCGGATATAATTTTGAATCAATAGTATTTTCAAATTGTATTGGAATATTTGAGATGGTTTTTGGCAACAATGAATAAAACTTCCATGTTTCAACTATTGTATAGCCTAAAGATATTGCCAAGTTTAATGAAGCAGTGTTAGATGTATCAATTAACATGAATGATGTTGTAATTTTGTTTTCTAAACCAATTTTTTCAGAATAACTGATCAATTCAGATGCAATTTTTTTGCGTCTGTGATTTGGTGAAACCCTAATCCCTTCTATCCAAAGTTGATTTCTGGACGTTAAAGCATGACAAATACCGACAGGGCTGGGATTTTCAAAAACTAGAAGATTATCTTCCTTTAGCCAATAATCCCAAACATACTCAATATAATCTCCCCATGAAAATGTATTTTGACAGAATTTTAGTATGGTTTCCTTGTCAGAGTCTATTGCTTTTCTAATCATTTGAATTCACTATACGAAAAAATATTAAGAAATACAAAATAAAAACCTCAAATGGGAAAAATTATCGCTGGTAAAACATCAGATATTCCTCCAGGTAAAATGATCAAAGTATCAATTGATGGAAGAGACATTTTGGTGGCAAATATTGATGGAGAATTTTGTGCTACAGACGACTCATGCACACATTCAGGTGCAAGTCTCTCGGAAGGGCAATTAGATGGTTGTACTATCACATGCGGCTGGCATAAAGCAGAATTTGATTGTAAAACAGGCAAATTGATAAAATTCCCAGCTAAAATTAGAGATTTAACCTCATACAATGTTTCTGTAGAATCAGATAGTGTATTTGTAGAGATGTAACTATATACTTCTAATTTTTAACAAAAGGTGTAAAAAATGGCAGACGAGGCTCAAAATAAAGAATCAATGAAAGAAGCAATTGAGACATTAAATCAAATTGCTGCAAACAATTCTACTCCAAAAACTATCAAAAAATCAATTACAGATTTAATTGCAGATTTAAACAATGATGAATATTCATTGTCAGTAAGAGCTGCAAATACAATTAGTTTGTTAGATGACGTAACACAGGATCCAAATATGCCATCTTATGTAAGAACTCAATTGTGGCAGGCAGTTTCAAAACTAGAAAGTATAAGAGAATAAATTCTCTATTGTTTTAGAGTTAATATTGAAAATAGAAGAATATCTTGAAACATTACCTGAAAATGTACTAAGTGGAGAAGATGTACAGCTACCAAAAAAATCATTTCAAGAAATTTTCAAATTTGTTGAATTAGGGGAAAATGATATTTTTTATCATCTTGGATGTAGTGATGAAACTGGAGTTCAAATTGCCAAACAAGAATTTAATGTGAAAAAAGCAATAGGGATTGATAATAATCAAGGAAAAATACAAAATGCAAAAAACCACATTAAAGAAAAAAATGTTAATGCTGAATTTAGATGTGAAGATATTGAAAATGCAGATTTGAGTGATGCAACGGTAATTCTATTTTGGTTTACAGATGATAAAATCATTAACAAAATGTTTGAAAAATTTGAAAACCTAAATGATGAAACTAAAATAATTACCATATGGGGTCCGCTTCCTGATTGTTTACCAGATAAAGTAAATTTCCCATATATCCTAAACAAAACACCATTTTCCAAAGCAAAAACCATGCAGGAACAACTTTTGGCTATTTTTGGAGTTAAATGTGTAGATTTTGTAACTGCTTGGGAATTTGCAGAAAGATACACAAAATCTATAGGAAGTCCAGAAATCAAGAATGATCGATTTTTAACAATTATTCAAACATTAGTAATTTGGATTAATGCAAAAAAATTAGGTGTAGCATGTGGTGATGAAATACCAGAATCAATTCAAACATACATCAATATCATGAAAATGCATTTTGATATTGATTTTGAATATCTATTAAAAGAATAATTTGTGTAATCCTTTTATTTTGTTTTAATGATATACAATTATGGATGGAAGATTAAACATCAATGTATCAGCTGTAGATTATGATAAAACAAGTAAGGCATTAACCCATCAATTGACATTATTAGAAGAAATGGTCCACAGTCAAGAAGATTTTGTGATGACAGATTCAGAATTTGCTTTTGGATGGCATTTTTTTGTCCTTAGTGTAAACAAATCACTTGTTTTGAAGTTAGTTGAAATGATGGGACCAGATTTTGAAAAATTAAAGGGAAAAGGGACTGAGAAGAAATTCCTCACTTGGTTAACAAAAAATGTTGAAAGTAAATCTCCAAGATTCAAACTAGCAATCAAAGAAGAGATGGAATCAAGCAAATACGGTATTTTTTAAAATATTAGAGGGCCCTCGAGGGGAATCGAACTCCTGTCCGAGGATCCACAATCCTCTATACTAACCACTGTACTACGAAGGCCACAATAAAGAAAAATTCTGTATCCAGTAATAATCTTTAAGTTCAAACGGGAAATTAGGCTGTAGATTTATTATTGACTAGTATTGATTTGAATTATGCGTATGTGGTGGGTTGCAATGGCAATCGCAATGGGACTTACATGGGTTGGAATGAACTATTTACTACCATTCAAGTAGGCTCAAAAAATTATCATGAATTTTTAGATATGCAGGATTTTCAAAAATTATAAGCGATCGCTTTAAATTTGTTGAATCAGGGTACCTTTCGACTTGAGAAAAGGATTTAACATCAATAGATTACGTTCTGGGAAGAAATCAATAGACAATTCTATTGAGAGTAGAACACGTCCAATTGAAGGGCAGAAGTTTACTTGGATAGACCTTCAGAATCCTGATCGAAATGAAGTTGAAAAATTAGCTGAAAAATACAATTTCAACTCATTAAACATTGAAGATTGCATGACTAAATTCGAATTACCAAAACTTGATAGTTACGATGACCACTTCTTTGTAATTTTGCATTTTCCACCACTTTCACAAAAGGTAGGAATTTCAAAGAATAGTCAACTGTCAATTTTCCTTGGAAAAGACTTTCTTGTTACAGTACATCAAGGTGATTTAAAACCATTAGTAGATTTGGTTGATATTTGTGAAACAGGTTCGGATGAGCAACGCAAAGAAAGATTGCTAGGAAAATCATCTGGGCACTTACTTCACGAGATTATCGATGTTCTAGTTGATGATTTACTTCATACTTCAAGAAAAATTATTGCTAATCTAGATGAGATGGAAGACAGAGTATTTGACGAAACAAAACCAGTTGCAAGAAGTATTGCTTTACTTAGACGAGAGATTAACAGATTAAGAAGAATCGCAAATCCACTAAAGAGATTTGTTTTAGAAATTGCAAAGAATATCAAAAGATTTTCAGAACGTGAAGAAGAGGAACTTACTTTGTATTTTGATGACGTAATTGACCACATTGACAAAGTAATTGAGACATTAGAAGAGTCCAGAGAAACGATGGAGATCTATAAAGATACTGATTTCGTGCTAAGTACAGAGAAAACAAACAAAGTGTTGGCAGTTTTAACAATTATCTTCACATTAGCAATACCCTCAACTGTGATCGGTACTTTTTATGGAATGAATGTTGATTTGCCAGGTGGAATTGGAGACAGTTCTACTGTTTTAGGACCATTTACCACATTCATCATTGTAATTCTTGCATCTGCAATTCCAGCAATTCTCATGTTTGCTTATTTCAAGAAATTAGGTTGGATCAATAGCTAAATTCAAAAAAATAGCAAGATCTATCAAACTAGGAAATAATGAGCTTAGATAAATACCAGATATCTGTAGAAAAATCATGGGGAAAATCAAAATCAGAACTGGTAGAGGCACAGGAACTATGGAAGTAGATAGTGATCCTTCAAAATGGTCTGGTGACGAATTTAAAAAAATTCAAGCAGCAAGAAAAGCAGCTTCTGCTGGTAGAACAGTATCTTCAGGAAGAGGCACTGGTAGAAGAAAATTAAGCGACATACCAGAACCAAAGGAAAGACCAGAATACAAAGGAACAATTAGTTCTGGACGTGGTACCGGTTCTAGAAAAAAATAGAAGAATAAAATCTTAATTTTTCATTTTTATAATTATTCATCTAGAGTATTCTCTCAAAGGAATCTAGATTTTGACATCAGGATTTTCGGCTTTTACTTTTTCCCAGTCTTTAAGGAAGTTTTCCAATCCAATTGTAGTAAGAGGATGGCCTAACATTTTGTCTAAAACTGCAGGTGGAAGAGTGACTACATCAGCTCCAATCTTTGCTGCTTCAACTACATGCATTGGGTGTCTAACACTTGCAACAAGAATTTCTGTTTTAAAATTATAGTTTTCATGGGAGAAAATTTTTTTGATTTCTTCAATTAACTGCATTCCATTTTGTCCAATGTCATCTAATCTTCCAATAAATGGACTAACATACTTAGCACCGGATTTTGCAGCCAAGAGTGCTTGATTTGGTGAAAATATCAAAGTAACATTAACAGGAATTCCTTCTGAAGATAATGTTTTACAGGCTTTTAGACCATCAGGTGTCATAGGAACTTTAACGACAACATTTTCTCCGTATTGACGTAAACGTTTTCCTTCTTCAATCATTCCTGAATATTCAGTACTAACAACTTCAAGACTTACATCACCTTTGATAATTGATGTAATCTCTGCCATTGCATCTTTTGGATTGCCTTTTTCTTTTGACATTAAAGATGGATTTGTTGTGATTCCATCAAGTAGTCCCATGTCATTGAATTTTTTTATTGATTCAAGATTAGCGGTATCAAGAAAAATTTTCATAATTTTTTGCTCCTCAATTCTTTTACTTGTTTTGCTATATTAATTGATGTTATACCGTGTTTTTCTAAGAGTAATGGAATTTCATTATCCCTAGCAGATTCACCAAACATATCTTGAGCACCAATACGCTTGATTGGAACGGGATAAGATTCAGAAACAGATTCTGCAACTGCAGAACCTAATCCACCAAATATGTTATGTTCTTCAGTAGTGACAATACAACCAGTTTCCCTTGCAGCTTTTTCTAAAATTTCATTATCAATTGGTTTGATAGAATACATGTCTAATACTCTACATGAAATTCCATCTTGTTGCAAAGATTCTGCAGCCTCTAAAGCCATGCGAACTGTAATTCCACATGCTGCAATAGTACAATCAGTTCCATCTCTAACTGTGATGCCTTTTCCAATATTGAATTCTTGAGATTCAGAATGGACCAATGGAGTTTTTGAACGAGCCATTCTCATGTAGAAAGGACCATATTCATTTGCCATCAATCGAGTTAATTTTGAAACAGCAATTGTATCAGCAGGAATAAAGACTCTAAAATTTGGAATAACACGCATTATTGCAATATCTTCAATCTGTTGATGTGATCCTCCATCAGGTCCAACAGACAACCCTCCATGAGAAACTACCAGTTTTACATTAAGGCCTTTCTTTCCAGAAGGGGAAGGATATGCAATATTATTTCTAATTTGATCTACTGCACGTCCAGGAAGAAAAATTGCATAAGTACTAGCAAAAGACGTTTTTCCAGAAACAGCAAGACCAGCAGAGACAGTAACAAGATTTGCTTCAGCGATTCCTACATTGAAGAATCTATTTGGAAATTCCTTTCCAAAACCTGATGTTTTTAATGAATCAGTGGTATCAGCTCCTAAGACTACAACGTTTGGGTTATCTTTTCCTAATTGGATTAGAGATTTTGAATATTCAGAACGCATGTCAGTCATGATTGGATCATTCATACAAAACCTGCCTCCTGTGCAATTTTTCTAATTTGTTCTTGTTTTTCTCCAATTACGTGTAGATTAATCCATTTGTTTACTAATTCAGAACCTCCAAGTTGATTTGCTTTTTCAAGTAGTTGTTTTCTTCTAGATTTCAATACTTCAATTCTAAAGTCTTTGATTGCAACTCTGACATCTTGTTGTCCAATAATTGCGCCTCCACCAACAAAAGCTCGGGCACCATCAGCAAAGACCGAGCCTATATTTTCTAGATTTACACCACCATCGGCCTCAATGTAGCCTGAGAAATTATGTTCAGAAAGAAGAGATTTCAGTCGGGCCATCTTCTCATGAGTAGCTTCAATGTATTTTTGACCAGATTTTCCAGGAACAACAGACATTACAATAATTTGATCTAATGAAGGAATGAATTTGTTAGCCCATTCAGGGAAATCAGTATCAGGATTTATTGCAAAACCTACACCAACTTGATTTTGTTTCAATAAATCATGAATCTCACCAAAACTTGATTCATCTGTTACTTCTGCATGAACTGTTACAACATCACTTCCTGCATCAATGTAATCTCGAATATGTTTTACAGGTTCATTAATCATTAAATGGGTATCAAAAGGAATTACTGTTAATGACCTTAATTCTTTAATTTTTGTATGATCAAAAGTTTTGTTTGGAACAAACTGACCATCCATTACATCAAGATGAATATAATCGGCTCTTCCATGTACACATCGCTTTACTTCATTTTCTAGATTTGTCATATCACCTGCAATTATTGAAGGTGCAATCATGAATTGTGAATCCAATTCTTGATTAATGATAGGAACTACATCTGAATCAGGAGCTTTTCCATGCCATTGAGGATTATCCTCCATATGTTCAACTGATTTTCCTTTAATGGTTCTAGAAATAATTATTGTTGGAATACCTTTTGTTGCATTTGCTTTTTTAATTGCTGCATCAACTTGTTCTACACGATGACCATCAACTTCAATGACATTCCAACCAAATGATCTCCATTTGTCACCAGTTTTCCATCTTGAAGCATCCTTCCACATTTCTGATAAGTTATCACCTTCTAATTTTTCATCTAATGGCATGACTCGTTCAGTGTAAGAGTCTTGTTGGATGAAATTCCTATCTAAAAATACTGTAAGATTATCAACTTTGTATTTGGATGCAGTCATGGCTGCCTCCCAAACTTGACCTTCGTCAGATTCACCATCACCAATTATTGTATATACATGATAGTTTTTTGAATCTAATTTCCCAGCAAGTGCAATTCCAATGGAATAAGACAAGCCAGTACCAAGTGAACCGCCACAAAATTCAACTCCAGGACATTTAAGATCTGGATGCCCCTGTAATTTACTTCCAAATTTTCTTAGAGTTTCAAGTTCTGATTCAGGAAAATATCCAGCTACTGCCATGTTAGAAAAGAGACCAGGTGCTGCATGGCCTTTAGATAAAACTAAACGATCACGGTCTTCCCATTGAGGATTATTAGGATCAAATTTCAGGTGTTTGTAAAATAAACATCCAAGAATCTCAGCCATTGAAAATGAACCGCCTGGATGTCCTGAACCAGCAGTGTTTGTACCCTTAATGACTAATTTTCGGGCTTTGAGAATATTCTTTTTGATTTGATAATAATTAAGCCCCATCTCGATCGTTATCTTGTCAAATTTAATAAAAATCTACTTCTAATCAAAACCGATCAATCGTAATTTGATTTGGGAATTTATTAAATCTAAATAGCATGACAAATGTGATTTATCATAATGAAAATCAAGTTAGAGTCATCAGCCAAAAAGAAAACCCAATTACTTTGTGGATTTATTCTAGAAGAAACTGACAAAGTATTAGGATTACCAAAATATGATACTAAAACCACATCATCAATTAATCAATCAATTAAGGATAATGGTGGAAAATTAGGGAATTTAACAGTAATTCCAATTTCTGGCAAAAAACCTGCTCAAAGAATCCTACTTGCAGGAATTGGAAAAAAAGACAAAATCACTAATGATACAATAAGATATGTTTCAGGTAAAATTGCATTAAAAGCCCGTGAATTAAAATTAAAAGAATTCACAATTGTTGCACCTCCTAGTTTTGTTAAAGAAGTAACTGCAAGTGTTTCACAAATTGTGGAAGGAGTAAAAATGTCACTTTACAAATTTGATAAATTCAAAGCAGAGAAAGAGGTTGTTCTTCCAAATCTTACAATTGTTAGTTCAAAATCAACCAAAGTCTCAAAAGCTCTAAAATCTTCAGAGATTATTGCAGATGGTGCAATTTTCACGAAAAGCATAGCAAACTTACCACCAAATCAATGCACTCCTTCAACTTTGGCAAGTTTTGCAAAAACAATTTCAAACAAAAATAAAATGAAATGTAAAATTATTTCAAAATCTGAACTGAAAAAGAATGGATTTGGGGGAATTACAGCAGTAGGTCAAGGAAGTAAGAATGAACCAAAATTAATCATCATGGAGCACAATCATGGTCCTAAAAATAAAAAGCCAATAGTTCTTGTTGGAAAAGCTGTAACATTTGACACTGGTGGAATTTCACTCAAACCAGGAGCAAATATGGATGAGATGAAATTTGACAAATGTGGAGGATGTACAGTTTTAGGAATAATGAAAGCTGTTTCAGAACTGAAATTACCAATTAACGTTATAGGAATTGTTCCATCGGTTGAAAATATGCCTGATGGAGAATCATATAGACCAGGAGATATTATCAAATTATACAATGGAAAGACGGCTGAAATTTTGAATACAGATGCTGAAGGAAGATTAATTCTTGCAGATGCATTAGCATATGGAGAAAAATATTACTCTCCACAAGCAATTATTGATTTTGCAACTTTAACTGGTGCTTGTATTATTGCATTAGGAACTAATGTTGCAGGAATGGTTTCTAGTGACGAAAAACTTGCAGGAAAGATTTTTGATTCATCAAAAAGAACAACTGAAGAAATTTGGCAATTACCATTAAACCAAGACTACATGGACATGATAAAATCAGATGTTGCTGATATGAAAAATATGGGAATTGGTAGAGCAGCAGGAACCATTACTGCTGCAGCATTTCTAAGAAATGCAATAGAAAAAACTCCATGGGTACATCTTGACATTGCTGGAGTTGCATGGACCCAAACTGCAACAAAAGAAAAATCATACAATCCAAAAGGAGCAACAGGTTTTGGTGTTAGATTAATTTTAGATTATTTACAAAAGTTATGAATCTAATATCCACGACTGTTTCTATCAGGTTTTCCAACATTTGGATTTCTCCATCCATGTTTTTCCATCATGTGATTCATTAATCTAATATCATTATCACATAGTTCTCCACATACAGAACAATAAACCATAGAAAATATACAGAAAACCGATAATAAAACTGATTGAATTAGAAAATGCCAGCACTGTTGCTTCCCAAGGGCTCTCGCATCTTAGTAGCACAACAGCGACGTCAGGTTTGACTTCCAAGTTCGGAAAGGGATTGGGTCGCAC
>NZ_JANQTA010000021.1 GCF_028278985.1 Candidatus Nitrosopumilus sp.
TGTAGTTGTTGGCTTTAGATGGCTGACCGAATAACAGCATATCAGGCATACAGAAACCGGGTTGTCGGTGGTTCAACTCCGCCCCGCGGGACCACAAATTTTTCTAAATTCAAATATTAAAAATAAGAAAAAGATAGACTGATTTAAGAAAACAAAGATGAACTCTTAAATTTAAAAAATATGCCTATGCTAATTTTTTGACTTTTTGGGCTGCAGGTCCTTTTCTACCTTCACCAACTTCAAACTCGACTTTGTCTCCTTCATTGATGAATCCGTCAACATCTGATTTGTGAACAAATAGATCGTCGCCAGATTCTCTTTCGACAAAACCAAAGCCCTTAGTACGGTTAAACCACTTTACGGTGCCTTGTTCCATTTGATTTTCAACGAATAATTGGCTATATTAAGTAAAGCATAATCATTTTACTGATCAAAAGCGTATAATTTAGAAATCTTTAGCGATGTGATTATTTTCTTTAAGCCACTCTACTTGAGGAAGAGTGAATCGCCAAACAATATCTCCTTGCTCAGACTCTTTAAAATCCCAAGGAGCAATAATTACAATATCATTATCTCTAATCCAAACTCTTCGTTTTAGTTTTCCTCGAATTCTGCCTCTTCTTGTAACATTATCATCACATTTGATTAGGACATTTTCTCCACCAAGCATTTTCAATACCCTACCAAATAGCTCTCCTTCTTCAGGGAGACGAATTTCCTTTAGTGCACTTTCACTTTTTACTTGGCGCTTACCCATACAACAAGTAATCATCATAACCATATAACTGATGGGTTTTGATTTAGGCTAAAATTTTCCAGCCACAAGAAATTTTACGCATTATTCTAAAAATAATGTATGAAATTTCAGTGTGTGGATGAATGTGCTCAATGCTGTATTGAAAGAGAGTATTTTCCTTCAAAGGAATTTGGAAAAATTGGAGTATTGATTCTACCTGAAGAAAAAGAGCGAATAGAAGAATTAGCTAGAGACAACAAAATTCAGATTAAAATTCTTCCAAGAATAGGAGTTTCTGAAGAAAAAATACAGAAGCCGACAAAAATTTTAGCATATCAGCTTATGGGGATTGAAGAAAATGGAAACACATGTCCATTTTTAGATACTCAAAGTGGAAAAAGATCACCCCATGGAGGTTTTCCATGTAAGATTTATGAAAACAGACCTCTAGCCTGTACTGCTTATCCATTAATCGAATCAGATCCAATTAACATGGATTCAAAATGTAAATTTTGCAAGGAAAATGGAAATGCAGATGAAAATCTAAATGAAGAAATAGAATCATTACTAAAAATTAAAGAAAAAATGATGACAAATGCCAAGTTTATTTGGAGATATGCAACAGGGATTGGTGAGCCAAATGATAAATCCATTATCAAAGAAGGATGGGTGTTAGATGAAGATATTTGAAGCGTGAAAGAATTACTGAACAACCAAAAATTCAAAAAGCATGAGAACTTTGACAGAATATGAGCGATGACGCATGGGCAAATTTAGACAAAGTAGATCAAAAAATCATTGAAATTTTAAACAATAATGCCAGAACTCCATCAAAAGAAATTGCATCTGAATTAAAAAAATCAGGGCATGATGTTTCAGATAGAACAATTAGAAAAAGAATTGAGAGATTAGAGAAAAGTGGCATCATTAAAGGTTACAAAGCAGTGTTAACCGACGTATCAAGTATTAATGAATATCAAGCAGTGTTTATGAAATTAAAACCATCAAAATCTCTTGAAGCAGTAAAGGATTCTATCAAAGACTTCATAACAAAATTAGATAATTATCTTTTAGTTGCCAATATGGATGGAGAATGGAATATGTTAGCAATAATTCAAGTAGAATCAGAGAAATCAAACACATCTCAAAAAATTGTTGAGAAATTTTCTGAAGAATTAATTGATTATAGAATTAATGAAATAGACATTAAAGATGCAAACATTTTGAATATGTCATTGTTGTTATTGTAATAACGAATATTCTGATTCTGCAATATCTATTGCTTTTTTCAGTTCATCAAGAGTAAAGGGTTTTTGAATAAAGGCAGATACACCAGTGCTGATAGTTTTATTCACACGTTCAGTTGTTTTTTCGTCAGCAGTGATTACAACTATTTGTAAATGAATTTTTTCTTTTAGAAGTTTTGTTGCAACTTCATCACCTTCTACATCAGGCAATCCCATATCCAGAAGAATTATTGGATCACTTTCAGAAAATATTTTTTTACAACCTTTAATTGCATCTTTTCCATTTTCAAAAATTGTAATATCAGAATATCCTAATTTTTCAACATAGTTTTGTAATTTCATTGCAATAGCTTTACTATCATCAATAATTACAACAGGACGTACAACATTTACTGTGGATGGGATTATTGATTTTGCTTTTTGGAAAGCATCTTTTGCTTTATCAAATTCTCCCAAACTAAGAAAACATTTTGAAGCACATAGTAATGCACCTTTGATATTTTTAGAATCTTTAGAAGAAGAATATTTTAAGAATAAACTACTTGCTTCTGTAATTTCATTTGAGGTGTCTTTTCCTTGACGCGATTTACATTCAGCAGCTAAAAGAAAAAGTAATGCAGATTTTAATTGATCAGATTTTTGTAATGATTCAGCCTGATTAAGAAACAGATTATGAGCACTAATGAATTGTTTATTTTTTAGATGAGTAAGTGCAATTTCGTATGTAGCTTTTGATTCCATAATGACTAACTAAATTTGTTATTTTATAAAATTTTGTTGTAGAAATTGATACTATGGATTGATTACGGCTCTACCAATAATCTTTCTATCCTTCAAGTCTTGTAAAGCAGTGTTTGCTTCATCTAGAGAATATCTCTTTGAAATTACAGGGTTTATGACCCCTTTTCTAGCAAGGCCTAACAGTTCAACCATGTCATTATAATTTCCAGTGTAAGCACCTTGAATGGTGATTGATTTTAGAGGAATAGTAACAAGAGATAATTCAATTGAACCACCAAATAGCCCAACAAGTACAAGATTTCCTCTTTTTCGTAAAACTGCCAATCCTGTTTTGACGGTTGGTGGGGCATTAACAAAATCAACTACACTATCTGCCCCTTTTCCATTACAGATAGACATGATTTTTTGAACAGCATCAGGATCTTTTGAATTAACAGTAAAATGAGCACCCATTTCTTTGGCTGTTTCTAATTTTTCATCAGTTAAATCAACACAAATAATTTTTGCATTAGTAATTTCTTTTGCAATTTGTACACCCATTAATCCTAATCCGCCAGCACCAATAATCACGATAAACTCGGGAGAATTTTGATTTGCTTTTTTAATTGCAGTGTACGCAGTTAATCCAGAACATGCCAAGGATGTTGCAGCATCAGGGTCTACACCGTCTAGTTTTGCTAAATATTTTGAATCAGGAACTAGAGTATGATCAGCATATCCTCCATTTTGAAAGAGTCCTATAGACTGTGGAGTGTCACACAAGTTTTCATTTCCAGCTTTGCAAGCTGGACAATCTGGACAGCCTACCCAAGGATAAACTAGGACATCATCACCAATTGAAACATTTGAAACACTTTCTCCAATTTCTTGAACAGTTCCAACAATTTCATGACCAGGAGTTACAGGATATTTTACTCCTCTATCTGTGACTTTCAAAAATTGGCCATCTCCAAGATCATATCCTCCTTCCCACAAGTGTAAATCACTGTGGCAAACGCCCTCAGACTTTACCTTAATGAGAACCTGAGTGCCTACAGGCTTCGGATTTTCAGATTCAGATATAATAAGAGGTTCATTAGGACCTGGAATTCTAGCCGATTTCATAAATTTGATTTTCCTACTAACAATATAAGAGTTGACTGGATGTGAGAAAAAAATAGAGCCCTTAGATATTATTGAATAAAAGGAGATTCATCTTGTGAGTGATTCTCCTAACAGTATTTCCCAAGAGCCAGTAAATATTCTATTTAGTCCAACTTCAGTTGCAAAAAAAGATGTTTGGGAAATTGACCTTATTCATATTTTGAATTTATTAATTAAAATTCTAGAAAAATCAGGCAAGAAAGACCTCAAAGTAGCTGGTATGGCAGCATTATCTTCATCATTAATTTACAGAATGAAAGTAGAAAGTATTTTTGCCCTCCAAAGAGCTGCTATGGAGAAAAAACCTATGCATCAAAGAACAGATGTAGATATTCAATTAATTGACATTCCATATAGACATGAATCAACATATCCAGTATCTTTAGATGATTTGTTAGGACTTTTACAGAATCTTATTGGAACAATTGCAAATCCACAGTCAAGAAGAAGTAAACAAGTTGAGATTGAACCAATTGAAGCACCCAACTTCCAAGAATATTTCATTTCACTAGAAAGCATTATTGGAAAATATGAAGATCTTGTAATGAAGAAAATTGCAGCTAAAGGTTTTGGCATTCTACAAGAAATGATTGCAGATTTGGATGAAGTCGATTCTATACGATGCTTCTTTGCAGTGTTATTTTTGGCAAGAGATCAAAAGGTCGATTTGGAGCAAATTGAAGACGACATCAAAATTATCATGATAAAAGAAGAGTTAACAAACTGATCAAAAATGGATAAGGGGATTCTTTAACTAATTTTCAAAAAGTGATGATTTATGGGAAAAATTGAGAATATGGATGAGGCAATGGCAAGAATAGAATCAGCACTCTATTCAGCAGGAAGACCACTTAGAATTGAAGAATTAATTCGAGCCTCAGGCACAGAATCAAGAACAAAGACGTTGGATTTGATTAATAATTTAATGAAAAAGACAAAGTCGGCATTCAAAGCACTAGAAGTGGTGATTTTGCCAGATGGATCTTATGTTTTTCAGTTAAAACCAGAGTACAGTGCAACTGTGAAAAAATATGCTTCAAAACCAATATTGCCTAATGCAACATTGAAAACATTATCATACATTGCATACATGCAACCAATTTCATCAAAACAACTTGTGGAAACAAGAGGTTCAGGAGTTTATGCACATCTCAAAGAATTAAGACAACTAGATTTCATTTCACACCAAAATGTAGGAAGATTAAAAATTTACACTACAACTGACAAGTTCCAAAAATACTTTGGAATACAAGGAGATGTAGAAGATCTAAAACAAAGACTATTCTCTAAAGTAAGAAAAACCGCTGGCGGAATAAAGCAAACAAGTCCTCCAACACAATTAATACAAAATTAACAAAGTTTTTGATTTAAGGCTAAATTTCTGCGTTTTGTATAAATTAGAGTAGTTTGGAGATGATTTCGTGAGAAAGTCAGTAGAGAATTTAGCAACCAGTAAGACAACTGGAGGAAGAAGACATCCACTTAGAATTAGAAGAAAGTATGAAACTGACAGATATCCAAATGAAGCAATTAACGGAGCTCAAGTAACTGTTACTAGAAGAGTTAGAGGAAACAACAGTAAAACAGCTTTGAAAACAATTGATTTTGTTAATCTTGCAACAGGAGATGCTAAAGTAAAAAAATCTAAAATTCTAAAAGTTTTAGAAAATTCAACAAACAACGATTATCAAAGAAGAGGCATTATTACAAAAGGTGCAATCCTTGAAACACAAGAAGGCAAATGTAAAGTTGTTTCAAAACCGGGACAAAACGGAATCGTTAACGCAGTTTTACTAAAGGAATAAAATGAAAGATTACGAACACGTCGTAATCTGGTTGGATTATTTCAACAAGAATTTAAAAAAATCTAAAGGACGAAAACTAGGATTAGAAAAATGTGTTTTTGATCCTTCACTAAAAGAGTTGATGGACGCAACAAAAGCTGCTGGTTTTGAAATTACAGAACATGATGAAAAAGTCAGATTTCCAAAAAGGCCATTTGTAAGATCTGGATATGTTGTTTTGCCAAAAGGATCCTCCAAGACAAAAATTCTTAACAAAATTTCAGAAAAACTTGTTGCAAAAAGGTCCAAACAATCAAAATAAAATCAAATCTAGCTCTTAGCTAAAGGAAAGTTGACAGAAGTCTATGATAAGAATATCATGATTATTGTTTTTAATTGCAGGAGGTAGGCGAAATAATGCACCTAGCCGGTAGTGGCAGGGTTATCGTTCAACTATCTAACAAATTAGTAGAAGGACAGATACTCTGCGACGAGAAGGGAACTAGAGTTGCAAAAGTAATGGAATTGATTGGTCCAGTAAAAAGACCATTTGCATCAGCTACTCCATTAACAAACAATATCAAAAAATACATTGGCAAAAGTGTTTTCGCAACTGAACATTCTCCTGACAATTCAAAGAAAAAATTTAGGAGAAGAAAAAAATGAACGTACTAGAAACACAAAACTGTTCTGAATGTCAAGCAACATTAGTTAATGATGTTCAGAATGGTGAAATCATCTGTTCTGGTTGTGGCGTTGTAGTCGCAGATCAGATAGCAGATTACGGTCCAGAAACAATTAGTTCGAATCTTGAAGACAAGATGAAGCTAGCAAGAGCAACAGGACAAACAACTTATTCCCAACATGATTTGGGAATTGCAACTGAGATTTCTATCAGTGCAAAAGACTTTAGTGGAAAAACTATCAATCACGAAGTCGCAAATCAAATGCACAATCTCAGAAAATGGCAACAAAGAGTACGAGTTTCCACACCAAGAGAAAGACGACTTGCAAATGTTTTATCAAAAATGGGTGAAACATGTGACGGTCTAGGACTTTCAAAAAATGTTTTGGAAACTGCTTCTATGATATATAGAAACTTGGACGGACATGTTGAAGTGAAGGGTAAATCAGTAGTCAGTATCACTGCAGCTACAATTTACATGGCATGCAAACAATGTGACGTTGTAAGATCACTAGAAGAAATTTGTCGAGGAATTTGTCCACCAAAAGATGTTAAATCAAAGACAAAACTTGCAGCTAGATACTACAGAACTATGGTAATGGAAATGGGACAATTGACTGCTCCAGTAGTTACCATGGACAAATACATCTCAAAGATAGCAAACATGACTCAAACTGAGGTTAGAGTTGAAAGACTAGCCTTAGAAATTGCTGAAAAAACTAAAGACAGCAGTATTGCAGATGGTAAAGCACCCAACGGTATTGCTGCAGCATATCTCTACGTAGCATCAGTTCTACTAGGACAGAATGTTCTACAAAGAGATGTATCAAGCATTGCAGGAGTCACAGAAGTTACTATCAGAAATAGATGTAAAGAGATTCTAACAAGTTACAAACTCAAAATTACTTTGAGACCATCCCTGGCCAAAATTTAACCCCCCCCCCCCTTTTCATTTTATGATTATCTACGTTAGGATTAGCTAAATTCCGTCTGTATTATATATAGAAACAAAACAAAACGCATCATGGCAGTCTTAGAAATCAAAGACCTTCATGTTACAAGAGAAGGTAAAGAAATTCTCAAAGGAGTCAATCTAAAAACAGGATCAGGAGAAGTTCACGCCATTATGGGACCAAACGGTTCAGGAAAAAGTACATTAGCATACACATTACTAGCTCATCCAAAATACGAAGTTACTAAAGGAGATATTTTGTTAGATGGGGAAAGCATTTTAGAATTAACAGCAGATGAGAGAGCCAAAAAAGGATTATTCCTTGGTTTCCAGTATCCAACAGAAGTTTCAGGTGTAGGTTTTTCACATTTTCTAAGAACAGCATACAATTCTCTTAGCAAAGCTCTTGAAGGTGATGATAGGGAAGTTTTCATTACTGTAAGAGAATTCCAAAAATATCTTAAAGAAAATCTAGAGAAAGTAGGACTAAAAGAAGAATTCCTTTCAAGATATCTTAATGAAGGATTTTCTGGCGGAGAGAAAAAACGTGCAGAAGTTTTACAAATGGCAGTTCTAAAACCAAAGATTTCAATTTTAGATGAACCAGATTCAGGATTAGATATCGATGCAGTTCAAGCAGTTGCAAAAGCAATTAGTCAAGTAACTGGAAAGGAATCCACTGTAATCGTAATTACTCACTATGCAAGAATTCTCAAATTCTTAGACAAATTAGATTTTGTTCACGTATTTGCAAAAGGACAAGTTCTCAAAACAGGAGATGCAAGTCTTGCAGATAAGTTAGAACAAGAAGGTTATGACTGGGTTTTAGAACAAACCGCATAATCAAAGTTTAATTTCAAAAAATAAGTTTATAGAAATTCTAGAATAGAAAATCTAGTTTTTGTTTAAATAGGGTTTCAAAGTTGGTGGAAATATGTCAGAAGCAGATGAGCAATATTATTTCAATTTTTCATTTTTCAAAATTGATCCTAAATGGAGATGGATGGCAGATTTAGCTAAAGAAGAATCAGCAAAAGAAGTTGAAATTATTTTAAACAATGCAGGTGTAAAATACAGATCATATTCTAATTTAGGATTAAGAGACGATTCAGATTTTCTTTTATGGTTTGCAGCAAAATCAGTTGAAGAAATTCAATCAGCAATGGAAAAATTATACAAAACAGTTTTTGGAAAATACATCATTCCATCAATGACATACCTTTCATGCACAAGACCATCAATCTATGTTAAGGGAGATAAAAAAGAACATGGATTTATCACAGGAATGGATCCAAAAAAACATGTCATAGTTTATCCATTTACAAAAACAAGAGAGTGGTATTTACTTCCACAAGAAAGAAGACAAGAAATTATGGATGAACATATTCAAGTAAGTAAAAAATATCCACAAGTTCTTCTAAACACAACATACTCATTTGGAATTCACGATGAAGATTTTATGCTAGCCTTTGAAGTAGACAACATCAGAGATTTTCAGGATTTGATTATGGACCTTAGAGAAACCGAAGTTTCATCATATGTCAAAAATGACATCCCCATGTTAGTATGTGTCAAAAAAGACATTGTTCCTCTAATCTCAAGTCTAGGGTAAAAAATTCAATATCACATGTGCAAATCTCGGATAAACATAAATGATCAAATCAAAAAAATGAGCTTAGATGAATTACAATAGATTAGGGAAGTCAGACATTAAGGTATCAGAATTAGGATTTGGCGCATGGTCAATTGCTCTTGATTGGTGGGGTAAGAGAATCGAAGAGGATGAAGCAAAAAGAATGCTCAAAAAAGCATACGACGTAGGAATAAACTTCTTTGAAACAGGGGATATGTATGGTAAAGGTAAAAGTGAAAAACTAATTGGCGAAGTATTCAAAGACATGCGTGAAGAAATTGTCATTTCAACAAAATATGGTTATAATTTTGAGAATGTAGAACAAATAGGACACAGCGAATTACCTCAACAATTTGATGAAGATTTTACAAGAAAGGCATTACGAAATAGTCTAGAAAGATTACAAACAGACCATGTAGACATGTATGGATTACACAATCCTAAATTAAATCACATTAGAGATGATTCAATTTTCAATGTACTAGATAGTTTCATCAACGAAGGCTCAATCAAAACATACCAAGTTGCACTAGGTCCAGCAATTGGATGGACACAAGAGGGATTAGAAGCAATGGATAGACCAAATGTCAGTGCAGTTCAAACTGTTTACAATATTTTAGAGCAAACACCTGGAAACGAGTTAATGAGAAAAGCTGAAGAAAAAGATGTAGGAATTTTAGTTAGAGTTCCAGAAGCATCAGGTATCCTAACTGGAAAAGTAAAAGCAGATACAAAGATTGATGAAAAAGATCATAGATCTGTAAGAAAAGGAGAATGGATTAAAGCATCATTACAAAAAGTTGAACAGCTAAAACCAATTGCGGAAAGAAATGGATTAAACATCACAGAACTAGCAATGAAATTCATAATGACAAAGAAAGGATTTGCATCTGTTTTTCCAACTGTAGTTAGTGAAGATGAAATTGTAAAATATGCAGAAATGACAAAAGGACAATACATTCCAGAATCAGATATGAAAGAAATTGCCGAGTTGTACAATACTTGGCCATCATACGAATTAAAAGCAACACCACAAGCAAGTTAATTTGTAAATGGATTATACTGTAGATCCGACTAAAACACTTGAAATTATTGAAAGAATGAAGCTTGCCAAAATTGGTGAGTATAACAAATGGGAAAAGATTATCAAAAAAATCAAAAACAATGAATCCCTAAACCCAGGAGAAATAGAATACTATACTAGATTAACAAGAATCTACAAAGATTCCAACATTAGAAGTAGAACAAAAATTTACCATACAAAACTATCTGAACATGATGAAAAACCCTCATGCAAGATATGTGGAGAAGAGTCACTATATTATTGCAACATGAATGATGAATATTTTTGCCCAATTCATGTTGTAGGACATGATGAAAATGAAATCTAAGATGCAGGAACTGTTTCTTCTAAGCTGAAATTACTTTCAACAAAATACTCAACTCGAGTTTTCTTAAATTCACGAGAGCTAAACAGAATTCTATAATCATCTACGTTGATTTGATCTTGTATGGTTTTTGCCATTTCATTGGCTTCATCATGAGTTTTACAATGGATCATTGAAAAAACATTGTAAGGCCAATCAGGATAGGTTGGACGTTCATAACAGTGACTAACTTGTGGAAAGGCACCCAATTTTGCTCCAACATCAGAGATTTTATCTTCAGGAACTTTCCAAACAATCATACCATTAGCAGTAAATCCTACTTGTCTATGTCTTAATATTGCAGCAAATCTTCTCATGACACCTATCTCTTCATAATATTTCATTTTTTCAAACAACTCATTTTCTGAAATTCCAAGATTGTTTGCTGCTTTGAGAAAAGGTTCATCAATAATTTCCATATCTTTTTGTAATTCTCTAATGAAGTCTTTGTCTTCTTCAGTAGGTTCAAACTTTACGCTCTTGATTTCTTTTTTTGCTTCTGTTGGAGCAACTTCATGTTTTTTCTCATCTACCATATCCAGTTTTACACCAATCTTGAATAATTGTAATGTAGGAAGCATTCTTACCTTTTTGATTCCATCAAGAGCATTGAATTTGTCTAATTCAGTTTTAAGATCAGAGCCAGGAGGAACGGCTAATGTGAACCAGAGATTAAACTCATGATCACGTTCATAGTTATGGCTTACACCTGGATGGCGATTAATTTGGCTTGCAACATATTCCAATTTGTCAGCTTCAATTTCCATTGCAACAAGAGAACTTGTATAACCTAATTTTCGAGTGTCAAAAATTGCACTGAGTTGTCGTAAAACGCCAATTTCTTTGAGATGATTTAATCTCTCTTTAACTACAGATGTAGTGGTATCAAATTTTTTTGCAATAGCATCAAAAGGTCTAGTAACTAGAGGAAAAGTCCACTGAATTTCATTAAGTAATTCCTTGTCCAATTCATCCATAGAGGTCATATCAAAACCACTTGCCTTTTCAATTAAAAATGTAGCTAGTATTTTGACACTTGATTTTTAATAAATAAATAGGAACTGAAGGGGAGTTGATCGTTGATAGTAGACCTCAATCTTCAAAGCAAAAAAGTTGTAGTGATTGGAGGAGGAAAAGAAGCAGAGAAAAGAATTGCCTCGCTCTTAAAAGAAAAATGTCAAATAACGGTGTTTGCAACCAAAATAAATTCATCAATTAAAAAGTTAGCAAATAGTAAAAAAATCAAAATTAAAAAACAAAATATTTCAAATACAAAATTCATCGCTGAAACAAAACCAGATTTAATCATAACAACTACAGATGATAAAAAAATAAATGAAAAAATCATCAGAGATGCAAAAAAGAAAAAAATTATCGTCTATAGTTCTGATAATCCTGACAAAAGTGATTTTGCAAATCCAGCAATAATTGATTTTGAAAAAATTATTCAAATAGCAATTTTTACTGGTGGACAAAGTCCAGCAATGTCAAAGAAATTAAGAATTGAATCTGAGAAGATTTTCAAAAAAATTATCAAAAAAGAAGACATCGGACAAATTAAAATTCAAAAGATCGCAAGGGGCATGGCAAAAGACATTATTTCCAATCAACAAGACAGAAAAAATTGTTTACGCAGTATCATGACTGATAATGAGATTGATCAGTTAATAAAAGACGGACAGTTGAAAAAAGCTGAAAAGCGGGCAGTAGAAATACTGAGAAATTGGAAATGAATCAAAATATCATCAATGCACGTGTTACCTTTCGTAACTCTCCAATTCACATTCTAGAGCAATTTACCATTAAAGATATGGATGGTGCGTATGACAAATTCAAAAAAGAGTCAGGATTAGATGAATGTGTAATCATTCAAACATGCAACAGAATCGAATTATTTGGAAAATCAAAATCAAATGACCTTGAAAAAATTAAAAAAACTTGGGCCAATATTACGGGGTTAGAGGAAGAAGCATTCAAAGAAAATGTGGAATTTGTTGAAAATCAAGAAGCCTTACATCACTTACTAAAACTTACTTCAGGATTAGATTCGATGGTTTTAGGAGAAGAACAAATTCTAGGTCAAATTAAAAACTCAATTACATCCGCAAGAGAAACTAAAGCATCAGGGCAGCATCTCAACACTTTGTTTGATAAAGCAATCCGAATTGGAACAAGAATTAGAAACTCTAGTGGAATAGGGAAAGGAGGAATTTCCGTAGGTTCTATGGCAGTAAAGCTTGCAGAGGAAAATATTGATGAATTAAAAACAAAGAAAACATTACTCATTGGAACAGGAGAAGTTTCAACTCTTGTAGCAAAATCACTACAAAGAAGAGGATATGCATTTGATGTTACAAGCAGGACATTAGGAAGATCACAAACATTTTGTGAAACAATGGGTGGAAATCCAGTTAAATTTGAAGAAGTTCTTTCAGGATTTGAAAACTATGATGTGCTATTTGTGGCAACAACTGCACCATATTTTCTTGTTACATTTGACAGAATCACAGAAGCATTAAAAGAGAAAAAGAACGGAATGATGATTCTAGATTTGTCCAATCCAAGAACAGTGGATGAAAAAGTAGCAACAGTAGGAGGAGTCAAACTAATGAATTTGGATCAAATTGCAGAAATGGTAGAAAAGAATATGACTGCACGACAAAACAAGGTGAAAACCGTTGAAAATATAATTAACGAAGAGGTATCTGTATTAGAAGCCTCAATGAAAAGATTAGATGCAGAGCCACTTGTAAAAGATGTATTCAAAAATATAGATTCACTTAGAGAGAAAGAGCTTCAAAAGGCGCTCAGTATGCTAGATGAAAAAGATGAAAACAAAATCAAAATTATCGATGAACTTACCAAGGCTGTTGTAGAAAGCATAGTATCAACCCCAATGAACAATATCAGAAAGGCTTCTGAACAAGGTAATCCAGACATGGTTGAACTTGCAAGCAAGCTCTTTGACTATAAAAAACAAAAGCAGGCAGAATAGGGTTATATTTTATCCAAAGTGAATTTGTAACATGTCATTTCCTACAAGACGTCTAAGAAGATTAAGAATATCAGAAAAGATGAGAGAATTAGTTCGAGAGACTAGACTTTCACCAAGTGATTTGATTTGTCCGGTTTTTGTTCAAGAGGATCTTAAAACTAGGACTAAAGTCGAGTCAATGCCAGAAATAGAGAGGCTTCCTTTAGAGGATGTTACAGATGAAGTAGGAACAATTAGTGATTTGGGAATTCCTGCAATCATGTTATTTGGAATTCCAAGTGACAAAGACGAATCAGGTAGTTCAGCATACGATGATAACGGTATTGTTCAAAAGGCAATTTCTCAAGTTAAACAAAATTTTGGAGACAAAATGGTAATTATGGCAGACACATGTCTTTGTCAATTTACATCTACAGGGCATTGTGGAGTTGTTTGTGACAACACAGTTGATAATGATAAAAGTCTTGAACTTTTGGCAAAAACAGCAGTAAGCCAAGCAAAAGCTGGAATGGATACATCATCACCATCAGCAATGATGGATGGTCAAGTCGCAACAATAAGAAAGGCATTAGACGATGAAGGTTTCTCAAATGTTTCAATAATGTCTCACGCTGCAAAACATCGTTCAAATTTTTATTCACCTTTTAGGGATGCAGCAGGATGTGCTCCAGAATTTGGAGATAGAAAAACATACCAAATGCCTTACACTAACACAAGAGAAGCAATGATGGAAGTTGAAATGGACATCAACGAAGGGGCAGATATCGTTATGATAAAACCAGCATTATCCTACTTGGATTTGATAGCAGAAACAAGAAGGAGATTCAACGTACCTATCTCTGCATACAGTGTTTCTGGAGAATATACATTGGTAAAAGCAGCTTCGCAGTTAGGATATATAGATGAAAATGAGATCACTGAAGAAATCTTGTCTTCCATAAAGAGAGCAGGAGCAGATATGATTGTCACATATTTTGCAAAACCAGCTGCAAAATTCATGCAAGAATCATGAGAAACGACGAGAGATTTGAGATAGAAAGAGCATTTGATTTATTGCCACATGTTGTAGGAGCAAGCTGGGCAGCGATTTGGTTCAGAATGAAAGGAATCAAAAAACCTTCCAGAGAAGAATTTAGAGAAAAGACCTTAGAATTTCTAAAAAAAGCTGAACCAGTCTTTGAATCATATCCAGATGATGAGGAATTTGCACCGATCAAGAAATACATAGATTTTAGAAAAAATGAAGAATATGAGAAAATCATTTCAGGCTTGAATAAAGAGATTGAAAAAAGATACGAAAGATACGTAGATTATGGTTAAATTTTAGATTCGAATATGTTAAGGCTTGAACAAATTAAGAAATTTTTGGTTCACAGGATAGAACGAATGTATTGAATATGTACCGAAAATTGACCAATTCTGTTTATAAAAATAAAAAGAGTGTAGACATGTAGTTTAACTCATGAAGATAAGATTAGGCATTGTTGATTATATCAATATGCTTCCTGTAGTATATGGTTTAGAAAAGAATAAGGTAAAATTTGATGGGAAAATAATTAGAGATGTTCCAACTAAGCTAAACTCTAGTTTATCACAAGGAACTATTGATGTTGGTTTTATCTCATCGATAGAATATGCACGTGGTAATTACAATTTACTTCCTTATTGTATAAGTTCAAAAAAAACTGTAAAGAGTGTTGTGTTAATTTCAAAAGTTCCATTTAGAAACATTAAATCAATTCAGTCTTCAACAGAATCTGCCACTTCTATCATATTACTTAAAATCTTGATGCGTTATGCATACAAACAAACAGTAAGTTATGGAGAGAAAGGAGATGCGGAACTTCTGATTGGAGATAAAGCTTTGAAAATTTCAATTAAAAAGCCAAAACACATTCTTGATTTGGGTAAAGCATGGAATGATTTCACAAACAAAAATATGGTATTTGGGGTTTTGGCATCAAGAAAAGATCTCCCTCGAGATAAAATCAAGAATCTTTTAGATTCCATTCATTTATCGTATAAATGGGGTCAAAGCAACATGGATGAAATTATTAATTTTGCTGCAGAAAAAATCAATCTTGAAAGAAAAACCATCTCACAGTATTATGCAGGTTTGTCTTATTCTACAGGAATTAGAGAAATATCCAGTTTAAAGGAATTTTACAAATATTCTAAGAAAATAAATGCTATTACCGAAATACCATGTTTAGACATTTACAAATAGTACTTGATTATCAATGAAATAAAAGTTGAAAATTCAAGTTAGAAATTCAAGAAGAGATCTCTTGTTTTAGCATTTTCAGATATTCTTTAAGGATTTTTGTTCTCCTTTTTGCCTCAAGTTTTCCAGTCTTTGTATTCATCAAAGACTCTAATTTCAACAATTTTTGGAAAAAATGATCGACAGTCCATGTTTTGTCATCAGGTTGGCGATTTTTGCAGAAAGGATCATCAATGTTGTAAAAAGGTCGTTTTAATGAACCCCCAGTTGCAAAAACTCTAGCAATTCCTATTGCACCAATTGCATCTAATCTATCAGCATCTTGTAAAATCTTACCTTCAAGTGTTTCAGGGATCTTATTTTGAGAAAAACTATGGTCACGAATCGCATCAGACACTATATTAATTTCATTTTCTGAAAAAGAAAATTTTTTCAAGATTATTCTTGATTTTTTTGCACTTTCTATTGAAGACTGTTTTGAACGTTTATCAGATTTTGGATAAGATACAATATCATGTAACAAGGCTGCGCTTAATACTAATTTTTTATTTCCTTTTTCTTTTTTGCAAATGCTTTCAGCATTTTTGAAAACTCTTAGTACATGCTCAAAATCATGAGCAGAATCATTGTCCATTATTTTTTCTATTTCTTTTTTTAGAGATTCTATAACATTCATAATCGCCACACCCTTGGTCTAACAAATTTTAATTTTCTTTGAGTAATTAACAGTGTCCAATTTATGGATGCAAAAAATATCAAAACACCAATTCCAACGGCATCAATAAGGAGAATTCCTGTTAGCCTATCTTCAAAAATTTCAAGAAATGGTTTTAGAGCAGCATTTCCAAAATATATCATTACAATGTATGAGATAGTTCGTCCAAACCAAAATCCAATATAGATTCCAATGCTTTTTGCACGCATCAAACCATATGAAATAAACAGAAAATTACTTGGGAGAGGCGTTGCTCCAAACAAAAAAGATGCAATAACATAACCATATTTTTTCTTATTTAGATAATCTCCAATAATATCAAGATTAGATTTTTGTTCTTCAGACACAAATTTGCGAAACAACCCACTGATTTTTTTGAGAACAAATCTACCAATTGTTGCTCCGGTTGCACCCACCATTGCCAAGACAACCACATTCAATGTCGGATCAAGTAGATAAAACGAGGTCAGAACAATCCAGCTTGGTGGCATAAGTATTGGGGATGCATTGACTCCAATCAGAACCAAAAAAATTCCAAAATAAGATAATTCTCCAAAAATTTCAAAAATATCTGCCATCTTGTATAGATTCTATCAGGTTTTTTGTTTCTAAACCCTTGGATCCATGTTTAGTCATAAAAAAATTGCAAAATGATCAGAAAAAATAAAATAATTACATCTTTTTGAAAACAATGATCAGGTATTGGAAGAAATTGGATCAATCATGCAATATCTTTATAAGCAATTTGTGCCTATTGTTAGGCATGTCCGAGGTAGTTTGGAAGTGTTTTAGATGCAATCTATCTTTCAAGGACGAAGAACTAGCAGAAATGCATAAACAAATTTCAAAGCATTCTGTTTCCAAAGTTAAGGCTATTACGGCTTAAAATAGAGATTTTGATTCATTTTGAAAAATATAGTGCAGAGGGTGGGATTTGAACCCACGAACTCCTGAGAGAAGGGATTTCCTATTTTTGAGGATCTTGAGTCCCTCTCGGTTGACCGGGCTTCGATACCTCTGCAATGAGATACAATAGTGTCCGATATTTCTCGATTTCTATTTGAAGAAATTAAATTTCTGATCTATAGATTTGGGATTTTTTGATAAAGCTTATAATCGTGCAAATTGGTTTCAAAAATACATGGCAGAGTTCATACCAATTTCACAAGCAAAAAAAATGCGAAGTGGAGTTAATGCAAAAGCCGAAGTCAAGAGCAAAGGAGACCCTAGAACTGTAAATCTCAAAAGCGGAGGAACAGTAGATGTCTGCGATGCAGTAATTGCTGACGGTGAAACTGACGATGATCAAATGAAATTGACATTGTGGGGCGATGACATAAAGGCAGTTAATGTCGGAGATGTTGTAGTTATTACAAATGGATATACCAATGAGTTCAAGGGAGAAGTTTCTTTAACTAAAGGTAAATTTGGTCAAATGGAAGTAAATCCTCAATAATTTCTTTTATTGTTTTGATTATTTTTTAAATCAACTAAAATTACTACTGCACCAATAAGTGATACTATAATCCCTACAATTAACAAAAAACCTGAAATTGCTAAAGGCAGGATAGTATTCAATACAGGGGAATTAGGATCTGTTAGGGCGGCAGAATTTTCAGGATCTTCAGAGAACATCAGAACTACAGTTATGGATTCAGAACCAAGATTTGTTAATTCAAAATTTAGAGTGTCAGATTGAGTAATTTGTAATAGTTCAAAAAGAATAGGTTCATCTTGAATAAATTCTCCATATTCATCACCAAAAATATTTGAAACGTTTACAGATAATTCATCACCTGAGTTAAAACAATAATTTGAATTCCCCACATTAATGGGACATCAGAAGATAGAGTACTGTAAGAGAAAAAAGCAGTATCATTAGGCATGATTTCCATCTCATTTGAAATTTCATTAAACATTCCTTCAAAAAGATCAGACATTGATAAACTACCAGGACCAGTAACATTAGATGGAACTAGGGTTGCAGCAACAGATACAGAAACTAAAATCATTACAATTCCTGAAATTGCAATTATAAGTCCACGTTTTATCATTACAAAATTTAGAGATTAGACCCACATTAATGTTAGATTAATCAGTGAAGAAACCTTAACGATGAGATTTCTTTGTTGATTTTCTTTTTGCTGCAGTCTTTTTCTTTGCTGCTTTTTTAGCTGGTTTTCTTTTTGCTGCTGTCTTTTTCTTAGTAGCTGTCTTTTTCTTTGCTGCTTTTTTAGCTGGTTTTCGTTTAGTGGCTTTTCTTTTGGCCAAAAGTTCTTTTAATTTTACAGATGCTTTCCCCAGTGCTTTTTGAGCAGTTGCCTCAGATTTTAATCGTCTTTCAACTTCTTTGACAAATTTTTCTGCGGCCTTATGACTAGTAGTCATTGTCTCTCTTAGAGAAGGCTTTGATTTGGTTTGTTTTTGAATTTTTGATGAAATTTTTGATTTAATATCAGAGATGGATTCGGCTTGAGCAGAAATCTTTTTTGCTGTTTTTTGACGATTTTTGATTTCTAATTCGAGCTCTACCACATGATCATTTAGTGAACGTAATCTAGACTCAGCATACTGTTTTTCTTCTGGAGAATCCGCAAATTCAATCTCTTGTTGGGCTTGTTCAATGGCTTCTTTTTCTCTTCCAAGCCTCTCTTGGGCTGCAGAAACAAGTCTTTCAATGCTTTCTAATTGAGATGTTTTTTGAGTTAAAACAGTTGAAACGTCTGAGATATTTTCTCGTTCAGATTCAATTTTTCTATCAATTGTATTAAGACCGGATGAAGAACGTCTTTCAGTAGAACGGACTTCTTTTAGTTGCTTTTCAGCTTTTTTACGTAATTTGGTAGCTTCTTGCTTCTTTTGTCGTAGTTGAACTACTACTTTTTCTAGGGATGCCATCGATTGAATCAAAACAAAAGACTCGGTTAAGTTGTTAACATAATCAGGATTTGACTTACCAGTTAACAAAATTAACTAACTTTGATCGCAAAATCACAATTTTTTAAAAAATATTAGTAAACATAATTCATGAATAGTATGGAATTCCATCCCAAAGATTTGCCAGTTTCAAAAACTTATGATCTTAAAGACGAAAAAGATGCTAGGGATGCAGTTGAAGATATGGTAAAACTTGGATTCAAAAATAGAAAAGATGGGTTTAGAATTTTAATGCCAAAAGAAACAAAGCTTGCAAAAAGAATGGGATATACCGTCACAACAGGAGTCACACATGGATTAAGACAAGTCAATGAAGAAAGGGACATCAGATATTGGACATACCATCATGATGATGATCATTATGCAATTGTATTAATTAGTAATACAGTATTAACTGAATTAGGTTTTTGATTTATCAAAAATTTTGTATAGTTTTGTTCGTTTTGCCATGACTCCAGCTAACATTGCTCCAATGACTGTTCCTCCAATTACATCCATAGGATAGTGTTCCAAAACATAAAGTCGACTTAATGAAATTAGTAAAGGATACAGGAACATCAAATATGCCCCATTAGGGAATCTTTGAGAAAGTGCATATCCTAAGATGATTGCAAAAATCATGGACCTCGCTGCATGCCCTGAAGGATAAGATGCATCAAATCCACCCTCACAAAATAAAGCAAAAGTATCCTTGCTCAAAGGCACTGGAAATGGAACCACTTCATAGTCATATGTGGGACGGTCACGGTCAACTCCACACTTAATGTAGCCTGTCAGCAGTGTAGAGATAACTATCAAAATCATCAAGGTAATTCCCACTCTACGGGTTCTAGGAATAATTAACATCAAAATACCAAAACCTAGCATCCACAAAGCTTCACCACTTTCAGTGATGGATTGCATTATCAAATCAGTAGTTGGATTACCAGAAATATCTGAAAAGAATTGGATAATACTTTGATCAAAATTTTCAGTGACTTGATAATATACAAGTGCAGTCAAAATTAAAAATAAAATTGTCAATAAAACAAAGGAACGTGACCTTAAATCAAAAATCCAGTTTTGCAATTAATTAAACCTCAAGTACGTAGCTTTTAATTTTATCAGTAGATAAATTTTCAAAGATTCATTCACTGTTTCTAATTAATTTTCATGAAATAATTCTGATCGGCTCAAAGAATTTAACCAAGTGGATAATAGAAAAATCGTGAAGTTCCTAACAGTGGATGACTTTGACCTTAAAGGTAAGACTGTTTATTTGAGAGTTGATCTGAATTGCCCAATTGATCCAGAAACAATGGAGATTTCAGGAACAAAAAGAATCGAAGAGGCAACAGAAACTCTCAAGGCGCTGTCAGAGGCCAAAGTTGTAGTTGCATCACATCAGGGAAGAGTTGGAAATAAAGACTATATTGGAATGGATAAGCATGCCAAAGTTCTTGAAAAACTAATGAATAAAAAAGTAAAATATGTTGAAGATGTGATTGGAGAAGCTGCACAAAATGCAATTAAGAATTTAGAAGACGGAGAGATTTTACTTTTAGATAACCTAAGATTATGTGCTGAGGAAAATTACGAATTCACTTTAGAAAATGCAGCAAAGACAATCATGGTTACCAGATTATCAAAGCTGTTTGATTTTTGTGTTTTAGATTGTTTTCCAAGTGCTCACAGAACACACCCATCAATAGTAGGTTTTCCTCAAGTTATTCATTCCTGTGCAGGAAGAATTGTTGAAAAAGAGGTCGAAAATCTAGGCCAGATTATGACAGTCACCAAGGCTCCACATGTCATAGTGCTTGGAGGCTCTAAAGTTCCAGATAGACTAGTGGCAATCAAAAAATTAATTGAGAATGGAAGGGCAGACCATGTTTTACTTACAGGATTGATTGCAAATGTGTTCATGAGAGCACAGGCTAGAATCAAGTCACCGCTGGGGATTAAAAGAGAAGAAGAAGTAGTTGCAAAAGCACATGCACTGATTGGAGAGTACCCAGATGTTTTTGCTACTCCTGTCGACATTGCAATTGACAAAGATGGGGAAAGAGTCGAGATGGATGTAAGAGAGATGGGAAAAGGGGATAAAATTTATGATCTAGGACCAAAAACTGTTGAATATTATTCTAAATTGATTGCAGGTGCAGGTACTGTCTTTATCAGCGGACCTGCAGGATTTTTTGAAAAAGAAAACTTTAGTTTCGGAACTAAAGAGCTACTTTCTTCTGTTGCAAACTCAATGGCAACTACTATTGTCAGTGGAGGGCACTTAACAACTGCATTAAAGCAACAAGGTTTGGCAGATAAAATTAATCATATCAGCACTGCAGGTGGGGCATTGGTTCGATATCTTGCTGGAGAAAAGCTTCCAATGATAGAGTCATTAGAACAAGCTGCAGTAAGATTTAAAGCTGAATAGTTGCTTTACACGAAGGGTTTGGACACACCTTATCCTCAGAAGGTGCAAGAAAAACATCATCATCACATGAATTGCAATGTGTTTTTTCTATAGATTCAAACAGTTTCAAATAGATTGTTGTAAAGTTTTGTGCAATGTTTCTTGCTAAACCAGAATCACACAATTCATTGATGAAAGGTTCAATATCATCAATTATCCAAGAAGGATCAACATCACCGTTAGATTTCAAAATTTCAAAAATTTCATCATTTGTGAATTTTGTATCAGCATCATTAAATTTCTCAAAGATAATTTTTCTAATTTGTAGTCCGATAGGGGTAGCAGGAGTAAAATCACTCATGCTAATACAGATTAGCGGCCTCTTCTTTTAATTTGTCTATATCCTCAGTATCCTTGAGATGCTTGGCCATGTAGGTATACAATGCAGATTTCAGGACCTTCAAAGAGAGCAAGGCACATTTGATTCGGACTGCTTGAAGGTGTTCTAAACCTAATTCACTTAGAATGTCATTTTTTTCAATTTTTTTGACTTCATCAAGACTCTTGCCTTTAGTAATTTCAGTCAGTACAGAAGAGCATGCCATACAAATTGCACATCCCTTTCCGTGAAATTTGATATCTGAAACTTTGTTTTTGTCAATTTTCATATCAATATCAATGCTGTCACCACATAACGGGTTTGCATCATGAAAGGTAACATCATGATCTTCAATTTCTCCATAGTTTACAGGATTTCTTGAATAATCAATTATCATTTCATGATAAATATCTGCATTACCGCTCATAATTTGAATACCTCTGCTACCTTATTTAATGAATTGACTAATACGTCAATGTCTTCTTTTGTATTGTAAATGTAAAAACTGGCTCTTGATGTAGCTGCAACATTTAGTCTCTCCATCAAAACTTGTGCGCAATGATGTCCAGATCTAACTGCAATTCCTTCTTCATCAATAATTTGTGCAACATCGTGAGGATGAACATCTGCAAAATTAAATGAAATTACACCACCTCTTTTGGAAATATCCTTTGTTCCATAGATATGAAGTCCTTTAACTTGAGATAATTTTTCAATAGCATATTTTGTTAATTCAATTTCATGTTCTCGAATATTGTCCATTCCAATTTTTGTAAGGTAATCAATAGCTGCTCCAAATCCAACAACATCAGCAATGTTAGGGGTTCCTGCTTCGAATTTGTATGGCAAATCATTCCAAGTAGTTTCATATTTGTGAACTTCTCTAATCATATCTCCACCTCCGTGAAATGGATTCATTGTTTCAAGAATAGATTTTCTTACCCATAAAACACCAATTCCAGTTGGTCCTAACATTTTGTGTCCTGAAAATGCAAAGAAGTCACAACCAAGTTTTTCAACATCAACTTGCATGTGAGGTACTGCCTGAGCACCATCAATTAGAGATAGTACACCTGCAGCCTTACATTTTTCAATAATTGCTTCAGCATCAGTAATGGTTCCTAGAACATTTGACATTAAGCTAAAGGTAACTAACTTGACTTTTCCAGTTGCCAAGAATTTATCTAGATCATCTAAAATGAGTTCGCCATCATCATCCATTCTAATGTATTCAATTTTTGCTCCTTTTTCTTGAGTAAGTAATTGCCAAGGAACAATATTGCTATGATGCTCGTATTCTGTTGTAAGAATAATATCACCTTCTTTGACATGTGCTCTTCCCCATGCATATGCAACTAGGTTAATTGCTTCAGTAGTACCTCTGACAAAAATGATTTCTTGACGATTTTTGATATTTACAAAATTAGCAATTTTGTCTCTTGCAGATTCATATGCTTCGGTTGCTTCTTCAGCAAGGGCATAAACAGCTCTGTGAATATTTGCATTATGGTTTCTGTAGTAATCATTTATTGAGTCAATTACTTGATTTGGTTTTTGTGTAGTTGATGCATTGTCAAGATAGACAAGTCGCTTGTTATCTCTAACAGTTCTTTGAAGAATTGGAAAATCTTTTCTAATGTTTTCAAATGATGATTCTGTGCTTTGCAAAAACTTTCAACTCCAATTATCTATATTTGTAATGTTGTTCAATTTCGGAATCTTCGTTATATCGTGTTTCTTCAACTTCAACAAACTTTGCTAATTCTTCATCAGTATTAATTGTAAGTTCACGGTTATCCCATTTTGATTCAATAAGATATGCAATCCATGCTCGTACTTGGAATGACATTTTTCTTGATAGCGGCTCTAGAAATCCTTCAACGATAGTTCTCTCAGCCTCCTCATGACTAAGGCATCTGGATTTGAGATAGAAGATTTGCTCTTCGTCAATTTGTGCAACAGATGCAGAGTGGGTAGCCTTTACATCATTTGTAAGAATTTCAAGTCCTGGAATAGCATCAGATTTTGCATTTTTATCTAATAGAATTGAACGTCCAGATAAGAAAGAGTTTGATTTTGCAGCGTTTTCTTTGATTCTAATCATACCCTTGAAAAGAGATTTTGAACGATTTCTTAGAATAGATTTTTCAACAACTCTTCCTTCAGTAGCAGGACTTTGGTGATTCATGTTTGTTTGGATATCAAAATGTTGATCATTGTTTCCAAAAACAACTTCAGATTCATTTGATGATGCACCAGTTCCGTTTAAGAAATAATCAATTTTGTATCTAGACAATACAGAACCAAATAGACCAGAATACCAGTTTACCTTTGCGTCTTGTGCCATGTCAGTTCTTCTAGTTGAAAAGTTGACAGATTTTTGGTCCATCATCTGAAGAGTAGTAATGTCAATTTGTGCATTTGCTGCAACATTTGTGTTGAGTAATTCAAGGTAGGCCTGTTGGGAATCAGTTTGTGGAGAATACAATTCTTGAACAATAGAGGATTTACTGCTTTCATCTGCAAAGATAATATTTCTTGAAATTGTTGATAGTCCATCATCAGATAAACAGGATAAGAAATGAATTGGTTTCTCTAAAACAAAGTTCTTTGGGATATGTATGAATACGCCAGAGTTAAAGGCTGCATTGTTTAGTGCAGTAAATTTGTCATCATTGGAATTTGATGCCTCTAGTGCTTTCTTTACAAGTTCTGAGTTGTTTTGGATTGCATCAGAAATTGAAGAAATTACTAGTCCTTTTGATTTTAGATCATCAGGCAAGTTGATTTTGTGAATATTAGTTCCAATCTGAATAATACAAATCTCATTTTCTAATTCACCTAATCTTTTTTGAAGAAAGTCAGGAATTGAATCCTTTGTTGAAGATGCAATTGAAATTTTTTCAGGATTGAGTCTTTTTGCATCAGAATATTTGTTGTATAGTGGAGACATTTCAATTGGAAGACTGTCATAAACAGAAAGAGAATTTTTTCTGTAATCCTTTAGCCAATCAGGTTCATTCTTTGATGAAGAAATCTCATCGATATGACTTGCATTGATTTGAGAAAGAGTTTGTGACATGTCTAATCAAATTGAATAGTAGATTATCCTACTGAATCATCCATCTCTAGTTTGATGAGTCTGTTTAGTTCGACTGCATATTCCATTGGTAATTCTTTTGTAAATGGCTCCATGAATCCATTGACAATTAATGACAAGGCTTCTTCCTCAGAAAACCCTCTACTCATAAGATAGAAGATTTGTTCATCTCCAATTTTACCAACGGTTGCTTCGTGAGTAATTGTTGCATCTTCTTGGTTGATTTCCATGTATGGATAGGTATCAGTTTTTGATGTATCATCTAATAGTAATGCATCACATCTTACAGTAGATTTTACGTTTGTTGCGCCTTTTGCCACATTAAGCAATCCACGATATGTAGAACGTCCATCTAATCTGCTAACTGATTTTGATGTAATTTTTGATGTAGTATTTGGTGCCAAGTGAACCATTTTAGCGCCTGTGTCTTGATGTTGTCCTTTTCCTGCAAATGCAATAGAAAGAGTTTCACCATATGCACGTTCGCCCATTAGGTAAATACCGGGGTACTTCATTGTTAGTTTACTTCCAATGTTTCCATCAATCCATTCAACAGTTGCACCTTCATATGCATATGCTCTCTTTGTTACAAGATTGTATACATCATTACTCCAATTTTGAATTGTAGTGTATCTTAGATGTGCATCTTTGTGTGCAACAAGTTCTACAACTGCAGAGTGAAGAGATTCAGATGAATAA
>NZ_JANQTA010000025.1 GCF_028278985.1 Candidatus Nitrosopumilus sp.
AATCAACAGAGGAATCAACAGAGGAATCAACAGAAGACACAACTGATGACACTACAGAGGAATCAACAGAGGAATCAACAGAGGAATCAACAGAGGAATCAACAGAAGACACAACTGATGACACTACAGAGGAATCAACAGAGGAATCAACAGAAGACACAACTGATGACAACCAAAATAACGAAGATGAAAATGACGAAGATGATTAGTTGTATCTGAAACACCTTGTACTGCACAATGCATTGCACTACGTAAATTTGATTAGAAAATAAAAACTAGATCTTTGTTAATTATTGTTGTAATTGTACTTTTTTCTGTTTATTTTTTCTTTGATTTTTATTTTTTCTACGTGGAGTTGTTCTAAGTATTGCTTTGCAACATGGACATCTGACACTTTCTGGTTCAAAATAATATGAACAAAACGAACAGTACCGATGATTGTTAGAATATCTCAAAGCATTAGGCAATGGTTTTGCTTTAGTCAAATGACAAATCCCTTTACACATGTAGCCCATTATGGCATCAGCGGAATTTGTAAGAAGACCATTATTGTTGCAAGAGCCATTGTTGGAATAGAAATTACTGCACCTGGCTTGATCCACTCCTTTAGAGTGATATGTCCTCTCTTTCGTCTCTCAAGCATTCCTATTGCAACAATGTTTGCTGTACTTCCAATTAGAGTAAGGTTTCCAAAGAACGTTCCACTAAACAGCATAGCCCACCAAAACGGATAGTTGTCAACTCCCATGTCTCCAAACTCATGAACCACAGGAATGAAAGTGGCTACAGCCAATACATTATCCATTAATGCACTCAGAACACTTGTAATTGGAACAAAGATAAAGAACAGATTTGTGTCGTCGTTTCCACTAAGATCGTACAATCCTTCTGCAAGAACAGTTGTCACTCCTAGCATTTTCATTGTTCCAACTGATGCAAATAAGAAAATGAAGAAAGCCAGTGTCCACCAATCTACTCTTCTTTCTACCATCTCTCGTGCTTTGCTATGATTTAGAAACAAAACAATTCCTGCAGCAGCAAAGGCTACCCCTGGAAGAAGAACATTTTTCTCAAGACCCAAGGCTTCTTCCATTGGACCATGAGAAACAAGTGCTGCAATCGTTCCTAGAAATATTATCCAGGGAATCTTAAAACTTGTTTTAGTTACTTCTTGAACTCCAGAAGATTCTTCAACTGCAATTACTTCTTGCTCTACAATCTGTTTTGTTGATTTTCCTTTCAGAGCATCTCCCATTTCAGAAATGTATTTTCTAAAGTAGACTAGACATATTGGAATAGCTACTGCCAATCCTGCAATTGAAATTGGTGTTGCCCATCTCAAAAATTCCATAAATGTGAGATCTGCTCGCATTGCAATTAGAACTCCAACTGGATTGCCAACTACTGTTGCACTACTACCAATATTGGTAGCAAACACTGTCATCATCACTAATGGAATTGCACTGATTCTGAGCTTTCCAGTTAGATGCAAAACCGTTGCAGTCATAAACAAAATAGATGTTACTTCATCAACTAGTGCTGCAAATAATGCAGACATTAACATCAAAACGACAACTAACTTTATTGGATTGTTTCCAACTCCTCGCATAATTTTTGCAAGAAGATGCTCAAAGAATTTTTTCTCCTCCAAGAATCCAACTACTATCATCATTCCTACCAAAAATAGAATCATGTCAAATCCTGCAAATTCTATCATAGTAGAAGTGTCTAGAAGGCCTAATCCTAGCATAATTGCAATTCCAACTAGTGCAAATGCTAGCCTGAATCTCCAAAAAAGCAGAGTTCCGACAATCAATGATGCAAATACAGTTACTGAAGCAATTTGCTCAGGATTCAAGCCTGCAAAACTAACTGTAATTGCTATGGCAGCTAGGATGAATGGATACAGATAATGATTTTTTATCATTAGTTTACCTCAGGTTTTGATTCAATCTGAATGTGAGAGTTGTTCTTTACAATCCATACTTGAAAACCTGAGTCAATTAACATCTCAAAAACATCCTTCCAAGGAAATTTTTCAGAGTTTAGAACTAGGATCTCATATCCGCCATAATCCTCAAAAATTTTACCTTCTGTACCTATCTTGGTTCGTAATTTCTCTAGCATCTATTTTTCTCCATCAATTAGCATAATGGGGCAGGCAATCTCTTCGAGTACCTTACGTGATACACTTCCTAGCTTCAAAATTGCCTTGAATCCTGGAAGCTTTTTGCGTTTTGCCATGACAATTAAATCATAATTTTCATAGTTTGCAATTCGTGAAATCTCTTCTTCAGGATATCCGTGAAGAACTTTAACACTTGTAGGAATTTCATCTGCTCTTAGCTTTTTTGCTAGATGCTCCATTTTTTTATGCATCTCCAGTTTCATCTCTCTTCTAGCTGCAGACAATTGTTTTGCCCATTCTTTTCTCTCAATACTAAATGTGACAAGTGGTGGTGTAGGAATTTGTTCTACTACATGCAAAATTGTAATTTTTGCACCATGTGCTTTTGCGACATTTTTTGCATGCTCTAATGCCTTGTTTCCAGCTTTTGTTCCTGCATGAGGAACTAGTATTTTCTTATACTCCATCACTGTCCTCTGAATTTTTGAATACTTTGATGGCCTTTGCAACTATCTCTTCAGTACTTGATTTAGGATTTACAGAAATTAACAGTAATTCATCATTTATTGGAATTGATATCATCAATGCATTTTTTCTCTTTGAGGCAATGTAGTCAATTTCTCCAAGTGTCTCATCAAACTCTTTTCTCATTGAAACTTCAAGAACCATCTGCATGTACATCATTCTGCTCTTCTCTTCGGTCTCAAATGGGGTAATTTCGTTCCTAAAACCACCTGCAATTAGGTTTCCTAACTTGTTGATTATTCCAACAAAGCGAAATTGACTGTCTTCTAGCAGTTCTTCGCATCTTCTCTCATAGTTTTGAGTAATTTGTATCATCATTAGTTTCCCACCAAATACCAAACAGCTATTGCTTTAATTGAGATCACAGTACCGAACATCATTATTAGAAAAGAAGCGTCACGATCTTTTTTCATAATAGCTTTAATCAAATTTTGTTTCATTTTAAAAAAAGAAAAATGTCATAGCACAAACCACGTTTTTGCTATGAGATTTTTACTTTGTTTTCACCTCCGTGTATGAATCCATTGTTACTATATTCTCGTGATTATAGATATAGTGGTAGCAACACAATGTAACACAAAATAATCTACATCATAATATACAAGAAAAACAAAAATTACTTATGAAAAAATTTCAAACAGATGCTTTTGAATGTGAATGCGGCGTATCTTTTGATTCAAACAAGAAACTCTTAGAGCATAAGAAATGGCTTTGCGTTCTTGATTTGAAATGCAATTAATGATACTATTCGTGTGGAAAAGTCAATTTGATTGTATTTTTAGTTGATTTGACATCTAGTCTTTTTTGGACAATGTCATGAAACAACTCTGTCACAAGTGTTTTAACATACAATGACCATTTTTCTCCAAGATCATGATTGATTCTAAAGATATAGCCGTCTTTTGTTTTTGCAACATCATGCTGCATCCATGCAACATAGATCCAAGATCTTAGAATCTCAATAAAATCCTCAACAGTATATTCTCCTTTCATAAAATTCAAAATATCTGAAAAAGTGTCTTTTTCTACTTCTTCAGCAAGATGAACAATCTCTTCGTTCTTCATTTTGTTAATGGCATGCTCAACAAAGGGCTTTGTCATGGGTAAAAGACCCAATTTTCTCTCATATCTCTCCCATAGAATGTGATTTGAGAGGATTTTTGAGACAAGGGAGTTGACATTAGTCTTTTCAAGTTCAGCATCACGCTTTATCTCATCAATTAGGTCAGGATCGAGCCTAAATGACATTGTTTTACTTTTCTTCTTCATTTCATCCATTCTACTACGTTATGCTGATTTAGGCTATAAGGAATGTGTCAATTCTTATCTTATGCATCATCTTAACTTGTCACCATCCTTTACTAATGTTAAAAGCACAAACTAGTGATTCTTTTTGATTTTGTTTCTCATTGCCACTTTTTGTATTTTTTTCATTAATTCACCTCATAGTCATTTAGTGAAAATAACTGATAAGATAGTAGCAACACAATGTAACACAAAAATAATTTTTAATTTCTATTCTAAAAACTTAGAAAAAATAGCTCAGTCTAATTAGCTCTTTCTAATTTTCACATTGTTTAAATCAAAAAATGTCTTACTATAATTAATGAGAATTGATTCATGCAGAAAATGTGGCATGGAATTAGAAGTTCACAAAAAATGTGAAGTATGTGGAGATGCAATACAATTTTTCTGCCACAAATGTGGAAACATTTCAGATGAACAAATTCATTCAGTTTGTTATCTTGTAAACATGAACCGTAATTTACTACAAGCAAGTGTTGCATAATGTATCGCAATTCTATACCTCATCCTAATTGCAACGGATATTGTAAACAATTTGCTGCAAAAAAACCCATAGGAGGTTCAAGATATGGCCAAGGTCAAAAAAGATGTCAGATGTGTGATACATGGATTAATTTTGAAGGAATTAGATGTCCATGTTGTAATTATAGGCTAAGATCAAGATCAAGACTGGCAAAATGCAAGCCAAATTTTACAAGAATTTGATAAATTAATCGCGATTGTTGGACGTATGGAATTAATTCTTGATGCAAATTATCTGATATGAGATATTCAATGGCTGACATTTTTTCTCCTGAAAAAAGATCATGGGTCATGTCTAGAATCAGGGGAACAAACACAAAAATCGATCTTCAAATGAATGAAATTCTCAAGGGTCTGGGCTTTGCATACAAAATGTATCCGAAGATGTATGGGAATCCTGACTTTATACTTGAGGAGCAGAAGATTGCAATATTCTGTGACGGTGATTTTTGGCACGGCTACAATTATCAAAACAAGAAAAAGCCTTCCAAAAAATACTGGAGGGACAAGATAGAGAAGAACATGAAAAGGGATGCACAAGTTACACGAAGACTGAGAAGGGATGGATGGTCTGTACTGAGAATTTGGGAGCATGACATTGAAAAGAGAACTGGAGTATGCATAGACAGGATTATTGGAAAGATTCTGGAAAAATAATTTTATCCAATAAAGTTGAAATTTCTATTCGGGCTTTGGACAATATTTTCTGACTAATCTTTGGTTTTTATTACGATTATTACCAATTTTCAGAATTGTCAGATGATAAAAAATCTAGTATCTTGTCTAAACGTGAAATATTTGTTAAAGGTACAATAATTGCTATTATTCTAACAGTTCCCTCTCTAATCGGATTTGTTATTTCTTGGATGATTACTGATAATATGCTTACATCTGCAATCATAGGTGGAGTAATTCATTTCATTGCTATGGGATTTTCTCTTAAAATATCAAAAAAATTATTGATAAAGAAATAGTTTAACACCTTTTATTCTCATATTCTCTATAAAATATGTGGAAATCTCTCAAATTGAAAATGCCTTGATTTCTGAAATTAAACTAACTCCTTATCAAGCACGTGTATACTTGTTGGTGACTTGTAATGGAAAAATGAATGCACAAACAATTTCAGAAAAATTGTCGATCTCTTTAGAGGATGCAAATGAAACTGCTAATGATCTTATGAAAATTGGTGCATTTATTGACATTACAGAAACAGAGTTTGAAGCAATGCATCCAAGATTCACTGCTGTGAATATGTACCGACGAATGTGTGAACGAGAAAATCTTGAATTTAAGCGAAACAAAATAGTTGATAACATAGGGGTATTCTTGGAAAAACCCTTTGATGATGCAAGGACTAAATAGAACTATTGAATTCTTACGTTGTTGGCTAACGATATTACCTATTTTGGAGTAATCAACATAAACATTGATGAAAGAACTATTGGTTCTGTTGATGTTTGGCGTTCAGCAAGCACTAAACAACTCTATTGTGAAGAAAAGCAATTAGGTATTGAGGCATTAGCTGATACTGTAGGAATGCCTGAAATTAAACCAGATCATAAGTGGGGAGTTGCAGTTAGTAAATCACAAAAAGGAAAAGACAAATGGAAATTAGTTAAGTTGCCAGAAAATGGAACAATAAAATTTGAAACTGTTGATGAAAAAATACTAGATCTCCCAGTAGAAAATTATGAAATAAAAGATAACGATCATTGGAGTTTCTTGGTAGAAAATAACATCAACAAAGCTGTAGAAATTTAGACTTGAAATGAATCTCAAAGTTCACATTAACAATGTACATGGTAGTCAAATGGCTGCAAAGATTACTGGAAAATTCGATTTAGATGAACATGAATTTAGATTCACTGCAATAGCTTTTGGTAGAATTGGAGGACAAAACATTGGTGCAAAATTATCAAAAGATACAGAATCCGAATTAAAAAAATTAGGATATGATGTTGAAGAAGTGATTATGCTATTGCAGAAAAATCTTCTTCAAGGTGATCTTACTCTTCCTGAAGGTTTGAAAAAAGAATCTTTTGTAGATGATTAGAATTCTGCTTCTTCAAGTGCTTTTGCACAAGAACAATTTCTAGTTTTAGGAATTTTGTCTATTACTTCTACCAGCACTTTTTTTGTTTTTTCAACATTTTTAGATAATGTTTCCAAAACTTCTTTGGCTGTAACTGGTTTTTCAGCCCATACATCATAATCAGTTACAGTGGAAATTGATGCATAGCAAATTTGAGCCTCTCTTGCTAGTTGACATTCAGGAACTAGAGTCATGCCAATAATGTCAGCTCCAGTTGTTCTATAGAATCTTGATTCAGCCTTTGTGGAAAATCTAGGTCCTTCAATGCAGACGTATGTACAATCTTTGTGTAATTTCAGATCTTGATTCTTTGTTGCCTCTATTATTGCTGATTGAAGTTCACAACAAAATGGATCTGCAACAGAAATGTGAATAACTCTTCCGTTTTCAGAAAATGAACCATCTCTTGACTTTGTAAAGTCTAAAAATTGTGTTGGTAAAACAAAATGTCCCGGTTCTAATTCTTCTTTAAGACTACCAACTGCTGATGGTGCAATGATTCTGGTAACACCTAATTCTTTGAATGCCCAAATGTTTGCTTTGAAATTTATCATGTGTGGCGGAATTGAATGTTTTTTGCCATGTCTAGGAAGAAAAGCAATTTTTCTTCCTTTAAAAATTCCAACTGTTATTGTGTCTGATGGCTTTCCATATGGTGTGTCAATGTCAACCTCTTTAGCATCTTCCAACAATCCTGAATCATAAATTCCTGTTCCGCCAAAGATTCCAATTTCTACATCTTTTTCCATTAGTATTTCACCAATGCCTTACAATCGTATTTGGTTATTCCTTTCATTCCATTAAGTTCAGTTAATTCTATAATGAATGCAAATCCTGTAATTTTTCCACCAATTTTTTCAATTAATTTTGCAGATGCTTTTGCAGTTCCTCCTGTTGCAAGTAAATCATCACAGATTAGGACTTTTTGCCCTTCTTTTATAATGTCTTTTTGAATTTCAATTGTATCTTTTCCATATTCAATTGTGTAAGAGAGTTTTGTAGTTTTTCCAGGAAGTTTTCCTGCCTTTCTAATCATAACCATTCCTTTGTTGTATCGTGTAGCTAGGACACAAGCTAAAATGAATCCTCTAGACTCAATGCCTGCAAAAACGTCTATGTCTTTTGGATGAAAATATTTAGCAAATTCATCTGCAATATAGGACATTGCTGATGGATCTTTTAAAATTGGACTAAAATCTCGAAATAAAATCCCTTTTTTTGGAAAATTTGGGTAATCTGCAATTTTGTTTTTTAGATTCATAAATAATATTCAATTATTCTGAAATAAAATTGTTTGAAATTATTCTACAACAAATGTTGTTTCAGCAGAATTGAATGCATCTTCAGCCTTTATGGTATATGTTCCAGGTTCAGTATCTTTAGGAATGATCCATGGTTGATGAATTTCCCCTTGAGCAGAAGCTGGGAATTCTAATTCATCAATTATTTCTCCATCTTCAGCAATTATTTCTATGGAGACAGTTTGAGCAGCACCTAAAATGTCTATATTGATGGTTTCTCCTATTCCTGGTACTTCTAGACCTTCTGATGTGCTTATTATCATACCTTCAGTGCTAACAGCTAATACGTCAATTTCGATATTTGCAAAGTTGGATCCACTTTTTACATTAATGTTCCACATTCCTGGAGTAGCCTCGCTAGGAATTCTGAATGAACTCTCTGAAATTTTTCCATTTTTGTCAGAAAATGTTTCTTTAATTTTTACATCATTTCCATCCGAGTCTGTCAAAGTTATTGTAAGTAAAACGTTAGGATTTGCATCCCCTAAAATTAGAATGGAATCTCCTGGAATGTAGTCTATTTTTGTCGTATTTACCTCGATTTCTCCTGAACCTGTTTGAAGTCCAACCGTAAATATCTCTGTACTCTGTGCACTTCCTTTGCTAATCACTGCAGTATATACTCCAGATGCATATCCTTCCAAATCAAGGAAGTAAGTTCCTCTTCCATCCGGTTGAAGAGTTATTGATTCTGCATCTCCTATTGGATTATCTGAAGGATTGATTACCAAAAGGGAGATAATTTCTGATGCTTTTCCTGTAAGAGCAATCTCAGCTATATCTCCTGCTTTGTAATTTAATTGATCAAATTCTAAATTAACTGGAATAGAAGGAAGTTGTCCTACTCCTGCAAAAATGAATTCTTTATCACTACCTTGTGATGCAATAACAGTGTAAGTTCCTTCTAATGTTGTTTGAGTAGTTGGAAAGTCAAATTGAACGAATCCTGAATCATCAGTTTCAATAATGTCTGAATAGATCTCTTTTCCAAGTGGATCTTCAACAATAAATTCTACTTGTGTATTTTTTAATGCTGTTCCATTAAAAGTCATAATTTCTCCAGCATCATATTTTAATTTGGTCGGAGTGATCAAAATCACTTTGTCTGATTCAACACTCCATTGTTTGACTTTGTCCTCTCTACCATCTGTAATTGTTGCACTGTATTTACCAAATGGCGTATCTAATGGTATGATAATTGGTTCTAGTTCCCAATCCCCTTTACTGTTAATTTCTGCAGTACGTGCGTTGATTATTTCTCCATCTGGATTAGTAATTTCACCTGTAATTGCTCCTCCAGGCTGTCCTGTTCCAAATATTTCCAAAAAGTCCCCTCTGTGAATAACATTAGGAATTCCTTGAATTGTTAATTTGATATTATCAGATTCTGCAATCCTATCATTTGGTTCTCCAATTCTTAAACTGATTTTCTTTTCATCACCTTCTTCATTTTTGATCATGAAATCTACTCTCTCAGCTTTCTGATCATCTGGAATCTGCATTGTAGTCATGAAATGACCATTTTCATCAGTAACAAAACTTCCAATTTTCTCTGAGTCTATGTAGAAATCAAAATTTTGTGATGCTCCAAATTGATCTCCTGTAACTCTGATTGAAGAACCTACATTGGGTTCTTTAGGAATGATCCTAAATGTAGAATCAGAGGTCATTGCTTCTTGAATATCTGGAGTTTGATTGTCTTCTACATTTTGCTGTGATGGGGTTTCTGGATTTTTAGTAACTATAGGTAAATCTTTTGGGAGTACTTTACCTGTTTTCATTTGTTTATCTTTATCGTCTAATGCTTTCCAATTAATTCCAGGTTTTACTTTATCTGTTTTAACTCCAAACTTTACAGAATCTCCAGGTTTGATTACATCTGATGAAGTAAAAATAATAACTCCTTGTGGAGTTTTTTCACCTACCCACCCATTTTCTGTTTTAAATGATTTGAAAGTCGTATCTGCTCCCAACCAAATCCTAATTGTATTGACATCTTCATTTGAGTTATTAGTTACTTCAATTATCGTTGTTTCCTCTAATGCAATACTGGTAACTTCAACTTCGTCAGCAAATACAGTTTCTGGAATTGTTATTAACATAGCAATTGATGAAATTAATACAATTGAAAGGAAAATTCCTCTCATCGAGGACTTTGTCATATTCGTCAATTTGTTCATCTCTCACTTAAACCTTAAAGAATTTTTTCCATTTTGTTATTTCTTAATTCAGTATTTTTCATGAGCAAACTTCATTAATCTCAAGCCTTGGCTTTCTGAAATTTATCTAGATCTGGTTTTGTAGCCACGTTTTGATATTGTCTAATTCTTTCTGCAATCAATCTGTACAATGATCTAAATTGGTCCTTAGTTTTATCTGATAAGAAACTTGTTTCCTCTAATGTTATTTTTTCACAAATATACCTGGTGATTTCCTCATTATCAAATTCACCCCAATCATCTTCTCTATGTTCGGCCCAAATCTTTCTAAGTTTGTTTACCGTACCATTGCTTTCTTTACTTGACACATCTTGAGGTGATAAATTTGAAAATCCTTCTTGTCTTAATTTTATTTCATAGGTCTGGTTGACTGCATGCAAATAATCATCTAGAACAATATAATCCTCAATTGACTCTAGTTTTTTACCCTCTCTTTCAAAGAAAATGGTCTGTACTGGTGAAAACTCGTTTGATACTAACTGAGCAGAAATTTGCTTTGATTCTTCAGAATTATCTAATAAAACAAATGTTCTGTATCCATGATTTCTGTAAAAAATTGCTAAAGGCAAAACTGAGTTTTTGTTATACGCAGCAATTATGTTTAGAGGGTTCATTGAGATATTTGGATCTTGCAAGAATTTGTCAAATGCGTTAAGATACATTGAATCAGACATTGTTTCAACAATTATGATTGGTCTTGAGTTGGTTCCAATTTCTCTGTCTACAATAGAATCAACTTGTCCTCTACAGAGGCCGTACAAAATTGGTGTTAATGTCTTATCATCTGCATTCCAATAATCATAAAAGATTCTACTGAGATGTTTTCTTTTGTCTAATTCTACTACCAACAAATTTCCCGGCGTATAATCAAATATCATAAATGGAGAGTGTGTTGCATACAAAACCTGATTTGATCCTGCAAGATCACTTAACAAATCTGAAATTCCCATTTGTTGTGTTGGATGCAAATTTCTAGCAGGTTCATCTAAAAGTAGTATTGCTTCTTTTAGCTCAGCTCTTTGAGTTTCAGCTGCAAAATTAACAATAAAAGAAAATGTCCATTTGAAACCTTCCGCTCTTCTATTAAGTAATCCTGTGTTTGTTATGGTTCCATCTCTGTGTACATCTGAGATTACAACACTCATGATGTTTCCTGGATTGTATCGTAAATCCACATGAATTGGATCTCCTTTCCAAGCCGGATTCAATTTACTGGTTAATCGATTACTCGCTGCATTGAGTAGTTTGATGCATTTTGATGGGCTTTCTTTAACTTCGTCTAATTCCTTCATGTCTAATTCGGCTAAATAGAAGAGATTACGAACAGTTTCAGCCTTGTCAAACTCTTCAACAAATTCAATAGAGTCTGCTCGTTCTCCTTTTTCTTCTCTAAGGTACTCGTTTAGATTGATATTTCCGTAGATTTTTTTATAATCTGAAAAGTATACAAATCTTGGATGTAATTCTGAAGAAATAAAATTCTGTAATGCTGATTTTTCACTCTCACCTGTTAACAAATTTGAAAATTGATTTTCAGGATTTTCATAGATTTTTTCCCATTCTTCAATGACTTTAGGTTCTTGAATTGCAATTACGTGAAATTGATTACTAAACTCTGCCATGCCGCTATCAAATAATTCTTGATTTTTAGGAGCAGGACCGTCAAAAAATTTTGTATCTACTTGAATTCTTAGATGATTAGGAAGAGTATCAAGAAATCCTAAAATTTGTTTTGAGAAATTTTCCCAAGAATTCAATCCCTTATCTTCATCTTCTTTTAATTCAATATCATCAAATTCATACAGAACTTTTGGATTTTGATTTGTTCTGTAAAGTCTAATTTTTTTCATTTCTGGTAAACCCGGAAATTTTTCTTTAAGCAATTCTATTTCGTGCTGACTTAGTTCAAATTCACCTTCCGCAAGACGAATTTCTTCCTTTAATTCTTCACTCATCTCATCACAAAGATCTAGTTCAGAAACTTGTTCATCTCGATTTAACAAAGTTAATGCTTGAAGGATTGTTGTTTTTCCACTTTCATTTCTTCCTACAAAAGCAGCTAAATCTCCAACATTGATTTCTCCAGAATCATGAATGCAACGATATGCTCTAACTCTGAATTTTCTAAGTCGCATCTAGCGATATTTAGCCGGCTACGATTTAACTCATTCGTCATATTGATCTCAAAAATTGCTTTTTGCTAAATAGATATAAGGGAATTACAGATTCTAAATCAAAATGGCATCAAAGAGAGTTTTCATAGTATTTGTTTTACCTGCAATATTTTCAATAATTTTTGGTTCAGCAGTTATGGCTGACATTCTTCAAAAACCAGACCGAGAACTGGATATGTGGCCAATGTCTCATGAAGGTAAAGTCACATCACATGAGAAAAAACCAGTAGCTACATCTTCCCCACTTGAAATTATTGGACTTTCTAAACAATATTCTACATCCGAACCAGTTGAAGTAGAAATCAAAGTTACTGATTCTTCTTTTGACTGTGGAGATTTGTATGTGACCATATATCCAACTGGAAAAAGTGAAGCTGTAACTCAAGGAGGATTTTTTAAACAATGCTTTGATGGAGAAAGTGGTACCCTTCCAATTGATGATGAATTTTCAAAGGTGATTGATTCTCCAGGTTCCTATAAGATTGAGGCTCAAATGGTTTCAAAACAACTTAAGACCACTTCTATCTCTGAAACATTTACTGTTAAATAGGAATGGCTTCTTGGTGAAACATACTAAATTAAGTTTAAAAATTGGGTGATTTGATGGCAAAGAAAAAAGATTCTCTTATTGATGAAGCAGAAAAAATAAAGGCAGAACTTGATGAATTAAAAAAGAAAAAGAAGGTTTTAGATTCAAAGAAAACAACAAAGAAAGCTGAAGCCAAACCAGCAAAGAAAACAACAAAGAAAGCTGAAGCCAAACCAGCAAAAGAAAAAAAATTAACCAAAAAAGAAATTGAAGAAGCCAAAAAAGAAGCTGAAAAAACTCTAGAAGAAGAATTAGAAGAACAACTTTCTGATGAAGAAATTGAAAATTTCCAAATTGAAAAAGTTGACATGGAAAGATTGACAAACAAAGTTTGTGATATTTTGGCAGAACGTGAATCTGATGGGATGTTCCAAAGTGAACTTTGGAAAAAATTAAAATTAACTAGTCGAGATGGTTCAAGACTTGCATTAAAACTAGAACGAATGGGAACCATTAACCGTGAAAAAATTCTTGAAAAAGGTAGATGGACTTACAAACTAATTTTAAAGAAAACTCCAATTAGTACTCAATCAATTGAAAATGCACCATGTTTGGTATGTCCTGTTGAACAAAAATGTTCATTGGAAGGAGAAATTAGTCCTCGTAATTGCCAATTCATAGAAGATTGGGTTATTGCTGAAATGAAAAAACCTGCGAAGGCCAAATGAAATTATTAGATGCACGTAAAGATCACTATAGAAAACTTGCACATGAACAAGGTTTTCGTAGTCGTGCAGCATACAAACTCAAAGAATTAAACCAGTCTTACCGATTGATTGGTCCTGGATTTTACGTACTTGATTTAGGGTGTGCTCCTGGGGGCTGGACTCAAATGGCTGTAAAACTAGCAGGAAACCAAGGAAAAGTAATGGGGATTGACTTGTCCTATGTTGAAGAAATTCCTGGGGCTCACATTATCCGTGAAAATATTGAAGATGAGCATGTTGTAGATGAAATAATGGATTATTTTGGACGCAAAGTAAATGCAGTCATATGTGATCTTTCTCCAAAGGTTAGTGGAAATTGGTCAGTTGATCATGCCAAGCAAATATCACTTAACTATGATTGTACAAAGATTATGGACAAGGTTTTAGCCCATAAAGGAAATGCTGTGTTCAAGGTGTTTGATGGTGAATACTCTATGGAATTCAAAGATTATGTTAAAAAGAAATTTGCAAGAATAAATCTAACAAAACCAAAAGCAAGCAGAAAACAGAGCAGTGAACTATACTATGTATGCCTTGGATTTATTGGATAGACTGAAAAATTTTTGTAATTTCTAAAATATTTGCATTTGTTCTAAATCCTGTTGGATTAAATGCAGTTGGACTAGCAACAAAATTATTTTCTCTTAATTTATTAATCAAATTTTCCAATTTTGGAGGAGAAGATTTTGTTTTAGATGCAATTTCATCAAGCGTGTAATAGGTTCCAGGTAGTTCAGCTTCATCAAGATTTTTCTCAATAGTTTTTTGACAAATCTTATCTACACTCAACTCTGAAATTTCATCAAGCATATTTTGTACAAATTCTTTGTCAAATATTTTTCCAATCCACAATGGACCTGCAGGACTAATTTTTGATTTACATAATTCACATTCACTTTGTTGTTCTAATGAAATTTTTCTATGTCCACAATTTTTGCAATGTAAAATGTATCCTATATTTTCTTCTTGATCCGGTTTATTGAATACTTTCACATATGTTCTGTAGTAATGCATGTCACTTTCAACAAACATTGGTACAACTTTAACTCCTAATCTAGCTGCTACCATTCTCAAACAACCTAAAACTAATCTAATTGCAATTTCATTTCCATATTCTGCTCTAACTGTAATTCCTCCGTATTTTCTCTTACAGGCAGCCTGAAAAAGTCCATTTAGAACCTGTAAATCCGTTGCGGCAGTAGATAACATGCCTCCATGCATTGTAGCCCTTATTCCACAGTCAAAAAATGCTGCTGGAGAACCAAATGGGTCAATATCTACAATTGTTCCTCTTTCACCTTTCTTTGAATACTTGCTCAAAAATCTACAAACTTCTTTTTCTACAAACTCTACATTTTCAATATCGTTTAGTTTTGCAGAATGTTTTGCCATTTCTAAGGCTGTAGGATTAAGATCATTTATCACCAAATTATCAATTTCTAATTCATTTGATACTCGAAGACCACGAACTCCAATTCCTGCAAGACCCTCTAGGAATATTTTAGGTCCTTCAAAATTTTTTAAAAATGCAGCATATGCAATTATTGAAAAATCTCTATTTAGTTTTGCTCTGGGATTAAAGAATGCTGGCTTTTTTGGTGGAACTTTATCTGTAATTGATTTTTTAGGAACAATAATCTTTGTACTCCCTTCTATAATCTCTTCAAAACTCTCTTCTGGAAATTCCAACTCTTTTGTTTAATTGTATAATGGTTTAATACTTGTGTCTAAAGACAACATTCGTGCAAATTTGTGGTATTGATGATGCTGGTCGTGGTTCTATGTTGGGTCCACTTGTCATTGCAGGTATTTCAATAGAGAAAAAAAATTTACGAAAACTCTCAGCGCTAGGTGTTAAAGATTCCAAAAAACTATCTCCAAAAAAACGTCAAGAACTTTACAAGTCGATTATTCAACTAGTAGATGACTACTATGTAGCAAAGATAACTCCTAGATCAATTGATGCAAGTGTAAAAAAACATTGTTTGAATGGATTGGAGGCAAAGTATATGGCAAAAGTCGTTTCTAAACTAGATCCTCATACCTCATATGTTGATTCTTGTGATGTTAATCCTAAAAGATTTGGTAAAGAAATCTCTACATTATCTGACAATCATAAAATAAAATCCTATCATCATGCAGACAGTAAATTTGTGATTGTTTCAGCGGCATCAATTATTGCAAAAGTTTCTAGGGATTTGGCTATTGAAAAATTGCAAAAAACATATGATCTAGGCAGTGGATATCCCTCTGACTCTAAAACTGTGAAATTTGTGACTAAATATTTCCAAAAAAACAAATCTTTGCCCACATTTGTGCGTAAAAGTTGGAAACCTGTTCAGGCCATAATCTCTAAAAACTAACTTTTGAATTTTGCAATTACCATCCCATGATCTTTATCATATGGATGCAAATCAATTGATTGAATGATTTCAAATTTGCTTTTTAATTTTTCAATTTCTTCCTCAATAATTTTTTTTGGTGATTTTGTTACATCTATACTTCGTGTTTTAATTACCAAGAAAAAGAAACCTCCTTTTTTCAAAAACATTTCACAATTTTCAATAGCTATTTTTGTTTGGTCAGGTTGAGCAATGTCAACATAAACCACATCTACTTTCCCAAAAACAGAAAAATATTCAGATGGTTTTCTAGCATCTTGTAAAATTGGAATAATGTTTTTTCGATAAGATGCAACTCTATCTAAAAAATCTCTTGCCACTCTACTTGCATGCTCTACACCAAAAACAATTCCACTTGGACCTACAATGTCTGAAATATGACTAACAGTTGTTCCTGTAGATGCACCTAGATACAGAATTTTAGATTTATTTTGGAATGGAAATTCATCTAATCCATTCATTATTGATGCAGCTAATTTACTCCTAAATGGATCCCATAATCTGTATTCAATTCCTTTTTTTGTAACTAGTTTTTCTTTGTAAACTTGATTGCCTGGAACTAAATTTTCAGTAGCAAGTTTTCTTTCACCATCTGACTTTATCCAGAAAAAAGATTGATTATCTTCTTCCAAACTTCTTTCTCTTTTTGTTTTTATTATTTGAATCTGGTCTGTCTCTATTCTTTCTACCTTGATATCTGGAATCTCCACTTTCTCTTCTTCCACCTCTATCATCTCTTCTTCCACCTCTATCATCTCTTCTTCCACCTCTATCATCTCCTCTTCGAGGATTATCTCTGAAGTTTCCACCGTCTCGTCTAAATGACTGTGGTTTTCTCATATCCTTTTCAGTTGGATTCTCATACTTTTTGCTAATTTCACCAACTCTGACGTTTAATTTCTCTAATAATGTCTCGTTTAATCCATCTCCGTAAACATCAATTCTGGCAGCAATTACTGCCTTGGCTGCAATTGCTCGTGCAATTTTTCCTCTTTGCCATCTAGGAGCTGCATGAACCATTGCATGTTGGAACAACAAACCGTGCTTTGGTGGTTGTGAACCTGTTTTTAATGATCTAAACAATGCTTTTTCAGCTCCTAAAACTTGAATGGTACTTGCAGGAAGTCCTGCTAATCTTTTGAGACTGCCAGCTCTGCCTAAAATTCTTGCACCAACTGCAGTTCCAAGAATTGCTGAAAGATTTGGAGCAATACTAACCATTTCTGATTCTACATGATCTTCAAGCTTCTTTCGAAGTTCATGAAAATCTAAAATTTGTTTTGCAATTGATTGAACAATTGTTAAATTGACATCAGAAATATCTCCTCCTCTACTTTTAGATGCAATCAATGATAACATCTCAACTTTAGATTCAGGAAAACCTGCATCTTCAAAAACTTGTTTAGTTAATGATTCTCTTTTTCCTGCCATCACAATTTGTGCATATCCATTGATACTGTCAATGATGTTATCAAGTTCTGGAAAATGTAATCCATACCATTCTCTTAATCTCGAACTAAGGGCATTGGCAATTTTATCAATTTCATCAAGTGAATTGATTGCTTGAATGATATGTAAATCTGGACTTTCAGAAACTTCTGTAACTTTTGAAGATGAAATTCCTAAAGCAAACTCTCTTAATTTTCCTAATGCATCTTGAGGATTACTTGCAAATCCTGATTCTACAATTATTTCTGGTTTTGATGATTGGACTCTATCAAGCTCATCTGAATCCATTAATTGCGAATCAATTGAACTTTTCTTCAAAATAACCAGTAATGATTCATCACTTACTGCAACTCCTCTTTGAATTGAACCCAAATAATTAATCAATTCGTTTAGTTTTGCTTCTTTATTTTTAATCTCAAGATATTCTTTAACTGAATTCTTAAATTCAAATGCTTTTTCCAGTTTGCCTTCTTTGAAAACTGAAATTCCCAATTCTGTTAAAATTACAGAATACATGACTAGTTCAATCTAAATCACCTTTAAAAAAGGTACCAGAATTGCAAATCAACTGTTATATTCGAACTTGAGTTCATTAATCAAAGTGGAGCCCAGTCTTGCAACATCCATAGGCCCAATTGATTTAGGCAAACCCGTTATGCTTGCCTCTGGAATTTTGGGAATTTCGCTAGATGTGTTTAACCGACTTCATAGATCCGGGGCTGGTGCAGTTGTAACAAAATCTCTTAGCATAGCTCCTTGGGAGGGATATCCAAATCCCACAATCTTTAGTGTAAAGGGAGGAGGATGGATTAATGCAGTTGGATTATCAAATCCTGGTGCTGCTAACTTTGCCAAAATGATTCAACCAAATCAGGATGTTCCTATTGTTGTTAGTTTAGTTGGTTCTGTTCCAGATGATTTTAAAACTATGCTAAAAGAATTTGAAAACTGCAAGGTTAAGGCATATGAACTGAACTTATCATGTCCCCATGTTGCTCAAGTTGGTCTTGAAGTAGGAGATGATCATGGACTTGTCAAAGAAATTGTTTCTACTGTAAAAAAATCTACTAATGTTCCTGTAATTGCCAAAGTTGGATTGGGAACAAGTAATTATCTAAATACCGTTGGTGCAGCAATTGATTCTGGAATTGATGCTATTACTGCAATCAATACGGTTCGCTCAATGGCAATTGATGTTGAAACTCAGCGACCGATTCTTAGTAACAAATTTGGAGGTCTATCAGGAACTCCAATAAAACCAATTGCACAAAGATGTGTGTATGAAATTTCTTCAAAATATGATATTCCAATTATTGGATGTGGAGGAATTTCTACTTGGGAGGATGCTGTAGAATTTTTCTTGGCAGGTGCATCTGCAGTACAACTTGGAAGTGCGATAGGTGATAACTGGGTTGGAGTCTTTGAGGATATTAACATTGGAATCCTACAATACATGAAGCGTAAAAACTATTCAAGCATAAAGGAAATGGTGGGAGTTGCAAAGAAATCTTAATCATCCAACAATTGTAACAGTTGAAAAAGTAATTGATGAAACTCCTACTGTTAGAACATTAATTTTCTCTGATGATGTAATGCCAAATGTTTTACCGGGACAATTTGCCATGGTTTGGATTCCCGGTGTAAATGAATTGCCAATGAGTGTAATGATTACTCAAGAATCTGGCAAAGCTGCATTTACTGTTAGAAAACATGGTCCTTCTTCTACTGGGTTATTCAACGTCAAAGTTGGAGGACAAATAGGAATTAGAGGTCCTTATGGAAATGCATTTGACATAAAACAAGGAAAATTGCTTTTAGTTGGTGGCGGAACTGGTCTTGTTCCAATGATGAGATTACTCACATTTGTAAAACCCACTGACGATGTTACTGTTTTGATTGGCGCAAAATCCAAAGATGAAGTATTTTTCGAAGACTTGGCAAACAAATTGTTAGAAAATAATTCTCACAAAGTAATTGTTTCTACTGATGATGGAAGTTATGGTGAAAAAGGCTATGTTACGGATTTGGTAGAAAAATTAGTTTCTGAAACAAAATTTGATGGGGTGTATACATGTGGCCCTGAAATCATGATGTACAAAACAGTTCAATCTGCTCATTCTAGAGGGATCTTTGTTCAGGCAAGCCTTGAAAGAATGATGAAATGTGGAGTTGGAATATGTGGCAGCTGCTGTGTTGGAGAGGACCTAGTTTGTCGTGATGGAACCGTATTTGATGGCAATCATCTATCAAATAACAAAGAATTTGGACATTTTCACAGAAACAAGGCTGGAATTTTGGAGAATTATTAGGTTCGACCAGCAAGGTTTAAAATAAATCAGAAAATTATTTCGGTGAAGGGAATGGGTACTCCAAAGATTGTCTTAACTGCTGATCGTACTTTGATGTCTCCATATAGGGGATTGTCACTTGCTACGTTTTTTGGTTGTGCCCCTGCTTTAGACCCTAATCGAGATCCAAAGAGCTTTTGGCACAAAATCCTTGGAAAACAAGTAACTCCAAAAGTTCTGTTTGATTTTATCTGTAATTATATTCCTCATACTAATGGTGTTGCAAATTATGCACCTTATGGACTTAGAAAATTAGAAGCAGGTCTTCTAAGAGATGGTTTTAGCAGACAAGATGTTGTTGTTGCACATCCAGATCACATTGAACAATTCATTGGACCTGAAACACTAGTTGTAGGAACTTATGAAATGGATCCTCTTGGAATGGGTCCAGTAACTATGACTTTCACATATGGTAGAAAACAAATGTCATATGATGAATACTATAACACTGAACTTCATCATAGAATTAAAGCTGCAAAAGAAAAGACTGGAAGCAAAGCAAAAGTAATTTCTGGTGCATCTGGAACCTGGCAATACAATTATGATCCAGCTAAAATTGAAGAGTTTGGAATTTATGCAATCTTAGAAGGTGAACTTGGAGGAATTGCTCCTGAAATCGATGGACATGCTGGAAGATTCTTTAATTATTTGATTAACGGTGATTTTGAAAACATGGATCCTTTCAGAAAGAGAAGTGATTTCAAAGTTAACATTAAAGAATTTGAAAGAGAAGGAAAAAAACTTCATGGTAGATTTGTAAACTTTTGGGATAGACCAGAACTGGAAGAAATTCCTGACATTGTTGAACCAAGTATGCATGGTATGGTTGAAGTAATGCGTGGATGTGGAAGAGGTTGCAAGTTTTGTGATGTTACATTAAGATCATTGAGATACTATTCTCCAGAAAAAGTCAAAAAAGAAATTGAAGTTAACATAAAGAAGGGTGGTTCAAAATCTGCATGGATTCACAGTGATGATATTTTCGTTTATGGTATGGATCCAAGAACTGCAAAAGGAATGGAACCAAACAGAGAAGCATTAGAGGAACTCTTTACTGCTATCATGTCAACCGGCGTTGAACACACAAATCCAACACACGGTACCTTAGCAGGAGCAATTGCTGATGAAAAACTAATTCCAAATCTATCAAAAATCATCAAAGCTGGACCCGACAACATGATTGGTGTTCAAGCAGGATTTGAAACAGGTAGTCTCAGATTAATTGGCAAATACGCTGATAGAAAACTTGCTCCTTATTCTCCAGATGAGTGGCATTGGGTTGTAAAAGAAGGTGTAAAGACACTCAACAAGGACTATTGGATTCCTGCATTTACTCTTATCATGGGTCTTGATAATGATGAAACCCCTGAAGACTCTTGGGAAACTATCAGATTAATCAATGAACTAGAACAAGAACAGCCGGAATCAATGTTTACAGCAACTGCCTTGACATTTGTTCCAATTGGTTTGCTTGAGAAATCTGACTTCTTTAACATTGGAAATGAGATGACTCCTGCTCAACTCGGTGTTCTCTACAAGACATGGCAACACAACTTCAAGTATGGTATCCAAAAATTCATGACTAAAACTGGTTCTAAAGGACCTCAGAGATACTTTTTCAATGCAATTGCACGTTCACTTGGTGGTGTTCCTCTTGGTGCAATGGAGAGATATGCACGTAGAAAGAGCAAAGAACACGAAAAAGTCATTGAGACTGTTAAAGCCAAGTACTGGTAGACATCCAAATACATAAATTTCCTAATCTAGTGTTTAATTCATGGCAACTCACGGTTCGCTTACTAAAGCAGGTAAAGTACGAGGACAGACTCCTAAAGTTGAAGGAAGAAAAATCGTAGGTACAAACTCTAGTCTTAGAAACAAGAATAATTTCAAAAAGAGATTTGTTTTAGGAAGAGTCCCAGGTCAGAACAAACCAGGTCAAAAACGTAGAAAACGTTAATCAGATTTTAGTTAATTTTACCAAATTACGATCAATTTCTAGAACAGGTTCTGTCAAACCTACGGTGGATAATTTAGGCGTAAAAAGTCGGTTGATTAAGTTTTAGGGAGTACCGCACTTGTACCGTATACCGATATTTCGTGTCCACGTATGATTATGTGATAAAATTAATTTTGAAAAAGTACATTTTCAAAAATGATCTATATGTTATATGATCATTTTGTAGCCACTAGTGATAATATGGAATTGAATTTTTATAGAAAAAATGTGTAATAAGAATATGGAAAATCCGAAATCTTTAAACAATCTTAAAACTTCCAAAAATCGGTCAGATATGGAACAAGATAACAAAAAAGAATGGTCATCAAAACACGATGAATTAGTGAAGAAAACCATCAGTACATCAGGCAAACCAATGGGTTTTAAATCCCCTGCTAATGTAATTAAACATCTTGAATCATTGGGAAGTAGATCTTAAAGACGAACACCCATTCCACACAGATTTTGAAAACCTAGTAGACGATTCTCAAGAATATGTTAAAGATTCAATTAGAGAAATTGTAAAATACAAAAATCTCTCTGACTATGAATACACAGTATCATGCCCTTCAATTCCTGTTGGAATTGCATTACTAAGATTTCCTAATGGTTGCGAAGTCATAATAGAAATTGAACACAACAAACTATACTATCTACGAGCCTATGATGATATTGATGAAGCACTAAACTCTTAATTTTTTATTTTTGCATTTTGAATTAAAGTTATCCATTTGTTTTCTCCTTTAATCTCTATGCCACAAACTTCTGCTGGAGTCTTGCTATGCAATGCACTGTGAGGTCTAATGTAATTGTGAAACAACTGATAGCCTGTTAATGTGACAGAATCTTTTTTCTTTATTCCACGCATTACTTTTTCTCTATCTCTAATTTCTCCATTCAATCTTTCCATCTTGTTGTTATTCATGTCACCTTGCAAGTGAATATGTCTGATGTGTAATGTTCTATGCAATCTTTTTTGTGTCCAGAACTCTTTGCGATATGCTTCTGCATAACTTCCAAGACCGTCTGTAATGAACACTTTTGGTTTTGTTTTTGTAACCTGTTTTGATTTTTGTAACAAACCACGTGCATCATGACCTTCTTTTCTGTCTGCAACTTCCTGTGCAATCCAGAACCTTGTCTCATCATCCATCATAGCAAAAACATATTTCAATTCTCCACGAATCTTAACATAAACCTCATCTGCTCTCCAAGCATCACCTACTTGTGGTGTTATCTTGTCAAGATATTGGTTCATCAATTCTGTGTATTTCTTTATCCAGTTGTAGACTGTCTGATGAGTAACTTCCATGCCTAGAAGTTTGAGTGATTTAGCCACGTTTCTTAATGATTCTCCTGAGAAATACAACTGCATGGCTGTGGTAATTCCTTTAGGATTATGTTTCATTTTTTCAAAGCCTAGATTGAGGCTAAATGTTCTATGACAGTCAGAACATGAGAATCTTTGAACTGCATAGTGTTTGTTCTTGCGTATGCCATTTTTCACAATATTCTTACCATGACAAAATCTGCACGAATCTATACTGATAGGCTCTATTGTAATCTTGTTTCTCTCTCGTACTTCTTCTCTGATTTTGAGAGAGAATTCTATTGCATGGATATGTTTACAACACACTTTTCTGAATCTGTGGTCAGGGCAATCACAATGCCAAACTCCGTCAGTTCTGATAACATGGTAATCTCTGTTAGTTGTTTGAGAATGTACCTGATAATGATAATCTGAAATTCTTATTAGATCGCTTTTGAGTGCTATCTGTTTTCCTTTCTCTTGTCTTTGGTTTATTTTCTCCATATCTCTCTATCTACATATAGAGTTATATCTATTTATAAAGATTACTCTATATCTTTTTATAGATATATCTCTCCATTGTTAGTATGGGAAAAATAAACATTGCATTAGATGATGATGTGGAAGAAAAATTTAGAAAAGCAGTTTATCAAAGAATGGGTATGAAGAAAGGAAACATCAGTAAAGCATTAGAAGAAGCCATTGAACATTGGATTAAAACTTATGATAAATATTGAAAATGACTGAACTTGATAACAAATCCAAAAAAGATCAAATTAAAACTAAAAAACCAATATTTACCGAAGATGAAATAGAAAATACGGTTAAAGCATTCATTTTAGCGTACATACACAATAAAATCAAAATCACCTTCCCCACATCTGACGATTACAAAGAAATTGCCAAGACGGAAGGTAACAAAATCAACAATAAAGAAGCACAAGACTTGGAATTTAATGCTAAGGAAAGTTTCATAAATTTTGTTCAAATTTGTAGTGGCAATCTTGATGCCACAGATGAAGAAAGAAAAGATGCAGTAACAGAACTGTTTGATATTCTATTGCGTGCCCGTTCCTCTAAAAGAATCTCGGGTTCATTTGATGATTATGAATTAAAGAGGAAAATGGAAGAATTAGAAGATAAACTTGAAGCAACAAATAACGTTCTTACCGAATTAGTGAATTGGCTAACTGAAGAAGCAAAAGGAAATGAAAATGGACTGTCCTGATTGTAATTCTAAATTGTATGATTATTTTGATATTGGTAGTGGGTTCACACAATCAATATGTATGAAATGTAAATTTTACCAATCAGATTCACCAGCGTACAGATCCAACCCCACACGGTATCGGGATCTGATTCGCAACAATCCCAAATATTTGACAAAAATCGTCAACCGATTTTTGACAGTCAAGAAAAACAACCGTGGATTTGACAGAACCCTAGAACAATACTCTTATAAAGTACTGGTACCGTACCATACGGTATGGTAGAAGATTTAAGATTAGATAGTTTAGAGGGCGTAGGTCCTGTAACTACAAGAAAATTATCCGATGCAGGTGTCCACAACGTCATGGATCTCATCGTCAGAGGTCCCGTAGAAATTGCAGAAATAACTGGAATGGAAAAGGACACTGCTGAAAAAATTGTCAATAAAGCCAGACAACATCTAGTTGATGGTGGTTTAATTGCTAAACACTTTACAAGTGCAAGTGAAATTTACAAACATCGTCAAAGTATTGGTAAAATTACAACTGGTACCAACTGTCTTGACACTCTATTTGATGGAGGTCTTGAAACACAAGCACTTACAGAAGTTTATGGTGAATTTGGTTGTGGTAAAACTCAATTTGCACATACAATGTCTGTAATGGTTCAAAAAACCAAAGAAGAAGGTGGATTAGAAGGCAGTGTATTATACATTGATACTGAAAATACTTTCAGACCTGAAAGAATTGTATCCATTGCACAAGCTCATGAAATGGATCCTGAAAAAGTTCTAGACAACATCATTGTTGCACGTGCATACAATAGTGCACATCAAACATTGATTCTAGAAGAAGCAGGTCCTGTAATCGAAGAAAATAATGTAAAACTAATTGTAGCTGATTCTGCAGTTGGATTGTTCCGTTCCGAATATCTCGGACGTGGAACTCTCTCAAACAGACAACAAAAACTAAATCACTTTGTTCATCTGTTATCTAGAATTGCAGAAACATACAACTGTGCTGCTATTGCAACAAACCAGGTTATGGCATCACCAGATGTGTTCTTTGGTGACCCAACAAGACCAATTGGTGGAAATGTGGTTGCACATACTAGTACCTACAGAATCTACTTTAAGAAATCTGGTAAGAAAAGAATTGCTAGAATGGTAGACAGTCCTCATCATCCTGAAGAGGAAGTAATCTTTGCTCTTGGCGAAGCAGGTGTAATTGATCCTGAGGAAGCTGAGAAAAAGACAAAGAAAACTACCAAAAAGACAACTACTACCAAAAAGGCAAAAGAGTCTAAGGTCGAGCCAGAAGTAGAAACTCCTGAGGTTGAGGCAACCCCTGAAACTCCAGAAGTAGAAACTCCTGCAGAACCTGTTGAGGCTGAACCAGTAGATACTACTGTCGAAGCTGAAATTGATGATGCAGAACCTGTAGAAGAGTAATCTTCTCTTTTTCTCTTTTTGATTAAATTATAATATAATTTCAAATTCATATCAATATCGTGACTGATCTCTATAGACTACTTCCTGAAGAAATGGAAGAATTAGTAATGAATTTGGGCTATGAGCGATACCGTGCTGATCAAATTCTTTATCCACTATACTACAAATATCCAAAATCTCTATCTGATATTCCTCAAATACCCAAGGCTCTTCGAGAAAAATTTACTGAAGAAGGATATGAAATTGGTTCAAGTAATGAAACACATAGAGTAGTTAGTGATGATGGAAATACAACCAAACTTTTGTTGAATTTATCTGAGAATCAGGCAATTGAAACTGTTCTCATGCAGTATCCATCATCTAAAGTTGGAGGACATCCACGTTCAACAATTTGTGTATCGACACAAATTGGTTGTGCCATGGGCTGTGTTTTTTGTGCAACAGGACAAATGGGATTTGAATCTAATCTGAAAGCAGAGCAAATTGTATCTCAAGTGATTCACTTTGCAAAGTTACTCCAAGAACGTGGAGAACATGTAACTAATCTTGTATTTATGGGAATGGGTGAACCATTGGCTAATTATGATGAAATGATTCGTGCAATCAAAATTTTAACTCATGATAGAGGATTTGGATTAGGACAACGTCACATTACAGTTTCAACAATAGGAATCACATCTGGAATTGACAAACTTGCAGAAGAAAACTTGCAAATTGGTTTAGCAATTTCTTTACATGCACCAAATGATGACTTGAGAAAGAAACTTGTTCCTACTGCAGGACCAAATAGTGTTCAAGAAATTATTGAAGCTGGAAGAAGATATTACAAAAAAACAGGGCGTCGTGTTACTTTCGAGTATGCATTAATGAAAGGAATTAATGATTCTCCCGAGATTGCAGAAGAATTAGCATGGCTTTTACAGGGAAATGGTTCACATGTAAACATAATTCCAATAAATCCTACAGCAGGAGACTTTAGAAGACCAGATGAGGATAGTGTTTTGGAATTTGAGAGAATCTTGTATAATGCTGGTGTAAATTGTACAGTGCGTGTTGAGAAAGGAACTGAGATCTCAGCTGCATGTGGCCAGCTTCGAACTGATATTGTAGGATAATTTTCACAATTTTGTCCTAAGTCTTAAAATAGGGCATTGGAAGGTTCAACACTACATGGCAACTAAAAAGTCTCATGGTCGTTCACATGGATTTAAGCACAAATCCCGATCTGTAATGAAGAAAAAGGCTCCAAGAGGTGTCTCATTCCTATTGCGTGAATACCAAGAAGGCCAACAAGCACTTGTCATTATTGATCCAAGACAGCACAAAGGATTGCCACACAGAAGATATCATGGAAAAGTTGGTGTAATTACTAACATCGGAAGACGTGCAATTACTCTTGATGTGAAATTAGGTGATAAATCGAAAACCTTAATCACTAGATTGGATCACATTAAACCATTCGGTGTATAGAGATGGAAGAAGTAAAAAAGAAACAGGCTATTTCTCTTTCAGAAGTAAAAGAAATTCTAAGTAAAGTAGATCCTGAAGAGATGGACCAAATTCAACGTTGGACTCATGATTATGTTTCTAAGTTTGTATCAATAGAACCAAAAGATGCAAAAGATATGAAAAAGAAACTCATCAAAGAATGTGAATTAACAGAAGAAGAAGCTGTTGAAATTGTTAACATTAGACCAACTAGTATGGCAGAATTACGTTCCTTTACCTTTGGTTGGAAAAAACTAATTCTTGCAGAAACTCTAGAAAAAATGCTCAAAATTATCAAGGAGCATTCTTAATCTTTTAGGAGCGAATTTTATTTTGTATAGGGCAAACAACCCACCTAGAAAATATGAGGAACATGCATACGTTCTTGATTTTAATCCACGTGGCAAATCAAATACTGTTAGAGGAAGAGAAGGAGTAATTGTGACTGCTATTGGTGAAGATAGACTAACACTATTAGAAATACTTGGAGTAGAAAATTCAACTTTTGATGTAGGAGAAAAAATCTACATTGGAAAAGAAGGAAGAACAAAAGTAATGTCAGTACTAGGTAAAATGGAATATGAAAAAATTTCTTCATCAGCTCAAACTGAACTTTCAGCTGTAGTTGAAAATATTGTAACTACAAATGAAGAAAAATTTGTTGAATATCTAAACAATGCCAGACCATTAACACCAAGAATTCATGCACTTGAATTAATTCCAGGAATTGGCAAGACATACATGAAAACAATGCTTGAAGAACGTGAGAAACAAAAGTTTGCAAGTTATGAAGACTTGCAAGAAAGAGTTGGATTCAAAGAACCAATTAAACACATTACAGAACGAATAATTGATGAAATCACTGGCGAAAGCAGAATGAATCTCTTTGTTAAGAGATGATAAAGAGAAGACGCCTAGGACAACACTTTCTCAACTCTGAAATCATAGGAAAAAAGATTGTTTCTGAGGCTAAAATCACAAAAAATGATATTGTTTTTGAGGTTGGAACTGGAAAGGGTATCTTAACTCCATTACTTTGTAAAAAAGCATTCAAGGTCATCTCAGTGGATGCAGATGAACAGTTGATAAAATATGCAAAATCTAAATTCTCTCAAATTGACAATCTTGTACTCAAATCAGGAGATGGTTTTAAGAAAAAAGACTCTTTTACAATATTTGTCTCAAATTTACCCTATTCTAGAAGCAAAGATGCAGTAGAATGGCTAGCTCAAACAAGCTTTTCTCATGGTGTAGTGATGGTTCAAAAAGAGTTTGCCCAAAAACTTGTCACAAAAAATTTGAAGGATCGAAAAGCAATCAGCATTATTGCAGAATATTGTTTTAAGATTGACACTGTGCTTAAAGTAAGTAAAAATAATTTTTCACCCCCACCAAAAATTGATTCTGTTGTACTCAAAATAAAACAAAAAGCAAATATGGATAAAAAAACTATTCAAACAATTAACAAAATTTTCTCTTATAGAAGAAAAACAGTAAAAAATATTTTAAAACAATTTGGAATAGATAGTGAAAATGATAAACGAGTAGATGATCTTTTGGGAGCTGAAATAGTTGAGCTTGCAAGACAAATTCAAAAATGATGAATATCCTCCATCTGAGGATACTTTTTTCATTGCAAATAACATTGAAAATGAAAAAGGAAATTATGCATTAGATATTGGAAGTGGCTCTGGTTATCTTACAAAACTATTAACTGAAAATTTCAAGTTTGTAGTGGGAACTGATATTAATTTTGAAGTATTAAAGAATCAAACTTACAAGACATCAAATTTAATTTGCTGTAATGGTTCTGATGCTCTATACATTCAATTTGATTTTGTTGTCTGTAATTTGCCATATCTGGCAACTGAAGAAATTATAGATATTGCAACTGATGGAGGTGCAGAAGGATTTGAGATTCCAAAAAAGATTTTTGATTCAGTTATTCCTCTGATTAAAGAAAATGGAAAATTTGTGTTTGTAACGTCTTCGCTTTCCAACTATGAGAAACTCATCAATTACGCACAAAAATTAGGCTTGAAAACTGAAATCATTGCAAAAAAGAAACTATTCTTTGAAGAGCTGATTTTAGTAAAGGCTGAAAAATAATTATTTTCTTAGATTTTCTTTTGCGTACTGTATAATTGCATCAGTCATTTGAGTAGTTGATGCATTACCGCCAATATCCCATGTTACTGCTTTTCCTTCATTGATTACTTTGTCTGTTGCATCAAAAATAGCATCTCTGATTTCTCTTTCACCAAGATAATCCGCCATCCATGCTCCTGATAGAACTGTTGCTGTTGGATTTACTTTGTTTTGTCCTGCAAATTGTGGTGCACTCCCATGTGCTGCTTCAAACATTGCATAATTGTCTCCAATATTTGCTGAATAAATTAATCCAATTGATCCTACAAGTGCTGAAGCTAATTCAGAAATAATATCCATAAACAAATTTGTACTTACCAATACTGAACCATTAAACTGATCAGTTGCAATAACCATTTGCTGTGCCATATTATCGATGTAAATTTCTGACAATTCAATTTCAGTTCCCTCAACAGCTTTTTGTGTTTCATCCCAAAAAATTCCATCAGTTTGTTTTAGAATATTTCTTTTTGTTACTGCCACCATTTTTTTCATATTGAATTTATTTGCCCAATCTACTGCTGAATCAACCAGCCTTCTACTTCCATGTCTTGTAATTTTTCTAATTGCAATTGCTGCATCATCTGTAATTTTTGCCTCTACTCCAGTATAGAGTCCTTCAGTTGCTTCTCTAAAACAAACACAGTCCAGTTTTCTATCTGGTGTCAATCTATCATAGGTCTTTGTTGGTCTAATGTTTGCGTAAAGATCAAATTTCTGCCTTAATGTTACTGCTACACTTCTAGGTGCACCTGGAACAGGAATTGTAGTTGTTGGACCCTTGAAACAACAATCAGTTTCTTCTAAAATCTTCATGGTTGCATCAGGAATGTATGATGGATCTTTTCTACCGTTTTTGTCCCATTGCTCTGAGCCTGCCTCACACAAAATAAGTTCAGATTGAAAATTACATTCTTTTAGAACTTTGAGCATGGAATCTACAACTTCAGGTCCAATTCCATCTCCTTTCATAACTGCAGCTTTTTTGCTCAAAACTGCAAGTTTTTGAGTCAATTATTATTTAATTCTACCTTGTTAATCAAAAATTTCTACATAATTTCTATAGAGATGATTTAATACCTAATTTCATAAAATCAATTCATTGCAGATAGTTCAAATCTCTGATCTTCATATCGGTTCACAATTTTTACAAGAGAAATTTGATATCTTGGTTAAAGAGGTAAATGATCTAAACCCTGATGTGATTGTCATCACAGGTGATCTTACAAATGAGGGATTAATGAAAGAATATGAAAAATGCAAAGAACTTCTTACTCAATTTAATACAAAAAAAATTATTGCAATTAGTGGTAATCATGATTATAGAAATACGGGCTATTTACTATTCAAAAGATATTTTCCATTTGAAACAATCAATGAACTAAGTGATGATGTAGTTCTAGTAACTGTTGGAACTGCAAGACCTGATAGAAATGAAGGTGAAGTTGGTTATAGACAAAATCTCTGGTTAGAAAGAACCATGAAAAAATACAAAGATAAAATAAAGATTGTTGCAATGCATCATCATCTCATTGCAATTCCTGATACTGGTTCTGATCAACTAACAGTAGTTGATGCTGGAGATGTTTTACGAACTGTTTTAGAAACTAATGTTGATGTTGTTCTTTGTGGTCACAAACACAGACCTTGGGCATGGAATTTTGGTAAACTCAACGTAGTAAATGCTGGAACTGCAACTTCTGAACGTGTAAGGGGATTGTTTGAGAACACGTACAATATTCTGACAATTTCTGGTGGTGAAGTCCATGTTGATCTTAAGATTGTAGGTGGTGAAAGACTGCCTATACGTGAAATTGTTGATAATTATAGCCAATTTCACGACGATTGAATTTATTTACAGATTAATTATGACCATCTTTGTGCGGGGATCGCCTAGCCTGGTAGGGCGTGGGATTGCTAATCCCATGTCCGCAAGGACACGGGGGTTCAAATCCCCCTCCCCGCGCCATTAAACCTTAATAGACCAAAACGCAAAGTTTTACCAATGGGACGAAGAAAAACTCAAAAAATTATACGTACTGGTCCTAAAAATGCAACAACAGGAATGTGTCCTGTATGTAAAACAATTGGCAAAGTGTTCATCTTAGGCCCTCCAGGAGAAGAGAGAGCCAAATGCGAGAAATGTCGTCAAGAATTTGAATTATAGTTCAAAAAGCTAACCTGTCCATCAAAATATTTACCCATAACTTTTTAAGACAATTTTTTCCTGATAGATAATCATGAGTTCAGACGCTGAAACCATCTATGAGAGAGTTGCTAAACTTGAAGATGAAATTGCATTACTCAGAAGTGAAGTTGATATTCTCAAAAGAGCATTAAGAAATAAAATTGCTCGTTATGAAATATCTACGATTAAGAAAGGTAACGATGTCGATTCAATAATCGATTAATCTTTTGTCTTTATACTTCTAATCAATTCCAAAATAAAATCCACATCTTCTGCATTAGGATTTATTTCTAAATATTTATTGAGATACTGTAATGCAACATCTGAGTTTAACATTCTTTCTTCTAGAATTCCCTTATCTCTAATATCATCTGGAGATTCAGGTTCGATGGCAAGTACCATGTCAACACAACGTAATGCCTTGTCATAAACAAATGATTGTGCATAAGAGTTTTTCAAGTTTCTAGTCATTCTTAATAGAATTTGTTCAGGAGAAACTTCATCAAGAAATTCTGGTTGAAATTCTAACTCTCCGCCAAAATTTGTATCTAAAATATCTTGTAAATCGTCAATATCTAATAGTCTTCCATCATAAAATGGATCCAAGATCATTTCTTCATTGTATTTTACTAGAATGTGACTAGGAAAACCTACTATCTTTAAATCTAATCCAACAAATTTGGCAACTTCTGCATACAAGATGGATAATGTAATCGGTAATCCTGTTTTCTTATCAATCACTTCGTTTAGAAAATTATTTTTTGGATTGTAATAGTCATCATCGTCTCCTGCAAATCCAAGATTTTCAAAAAGATGTTCATTTAACATTGAAATCAAATAAGTGGGATTTTTGACATCACTTACTGATTCCTTTAATGACATTCCAATTTTGTTAATTTTCTCGATGTACTGTTCTACATCCAGATCGGGGTATTCTAGTAATTGGGAAAATTTTAAGCATTTTTCTACTAGATTGAAATTTGGATTTTTTACAAATGAAAACCATTCTGCAACAAATGGATCAAATTCTTTACTCAATTATTACTGGCTCAGTTTGTTGATGTATAGCTGAGGATCTTTTAATTCTCGTGTATTTGGAGGTACTTCAATCATTTTTTTGAACGTATCCTTACCTAATTTTTCAAAAACAGCCTTTGTGAAATCTTTACCCATACTCTTTCTTACCTGATATGATGAAAAGTCTGTTCCCATGTAAGTGGTGAGATAATTTTGAAAATCTATGTCATCTTTGAGAATATTTTCAATTGCAAATCCTGCCATCCCTTCCATTGCTGTAAAGGCTGCGTGATGCTGTTGAATAGGCACTAACCATCTCTTGTAAATTTCTAACAATTGTGGAATTGATTCCCCAATTTTTGGATCAATTTCAACATGAGTAAATGTCATTACGTCTGGCCCAATCTGTTCAATTAAGAAATGATCAGGATTCAAAAAGAAAAATAGATTTGCTTTTTTTGCAAAAGGAAAATCATCTGGAACTGCTTGTAATTGACAGTATTCTGATAGTTTGTTTACTGTTTCTGCATCTAATGATAAAATAATGTTTGCAAGTTCTTCATTGATCTTGTTTACTTCCATTGCAGCTCGTCTGTTTACTTGTTGTAAGTTTTCTTGTGCAGAATGAATTAACTCCTCTAATACTGTCATTTTTATTGCTCCTAAATATCCTGAATTAACATTTTCAAATCTAGCATCATAAGGTTCACCTTGTTTTTGTAAAATGATCTGTGGATACCTTGACAAAATGAATTTGTTTAGATAGATTACCCCATCAAGATAATCTCCATAAGTTGTTGTAATCTTTGAAATGTATTGTATTGCATATGTAGAATATACTAAATATTTCCCAGTATCTTGTTGCATCAATTCAGCAATTTTTTTTAAATTTTCTTTTGCAACAGCTGCAAATAACTCTTCAACAAAATTTTTTGCATCAGTTTCAGCAAATACCTTGTCTCCTTTTAGTTTCTTGAGATCTTCTAATTCCGGAAATTCTAATTTTATATTCTCTGGGCATTTGACTCCTAGAAAATCTTCTACTTTAGATTTGAATTCTGGTAGTACCTCTTGTGCAATTTCTTCAATTTGTTTGAAATTTACCTTGCCTGATAGGTCTTCTTTAGCCTTAATTGCCAGCTCTGTTATCTCTTTTTCTTCATTAATTTCTACAGATAATTGACCAAAAAGTGCTTCAGCAAATTCTTCAAATTCTCCCATTTTGCATAAAATCAATGATTACTACATTTAACATTATCTTGGTGCAACAAAGAAATTATTAGTTGACACAAAATATCATGTTTTCGTGCATGAATCTAGTTTGAAATATCTAAAATGTCCAAGATGTAGTATTAGTTTAGAATTAGAAAAATTACTAGAATACACAGAAATTGAAGAGGGCTTTCTTCATTGCAAAAAATGTAAACTTGTTTTTCCTATAATTTCAAAAATCCCAATTCTATGGGATGATTTTTCAAACTATATTTCATCAAGAAAAGTTTTGAGTGGACGATTATATCGTCTAGCAACAACAAAAAACATGAAACATTTTCTCAAATCATTTTTTTCAAATATCAAATTTAAAGAAGATCGAACTCATATTGAAAATAGATGGACTAAAATCTATCAGAATAGTAGAAAATCAAAATTTTATTCTACAATAAACAAGCACATTCATTCTCTTCCTCCATCAAAACTCGGTGTTGAATATGGTTGTTCAATAGGGATTATTACTTCACAAATGTCAAAAAATTGCAACTATGTTTTCGGAATAGATCGTTCATTTAGTGCATTAGAGGAGGCAAAAAAATCTAATAAAAAAAATACAGATTATGTAATTGCTGATACTTTTTCAAATATTTTTGGAAAATTAAATTTTGAATTAGTTGTTGCACTAAATGTTTTAGAAATAATGGAGCCAGAGCCACTCCTCAAAAAAATCTCACATCAAATATCTAATGGTACTGTAATAATTTCAGATCCTTATGATTTTGATAGGGGCGTGAATTCTGTTAAAAATCCTGTTGATGAGAAATCTATACGACAACTCATGCGTAATCTGGGATTTAAAATGACATCTAAAACAAAAACATCATCTTCAATTCCATGGAATCTTAAATTACATTCTCGTGCAACTTTAAATTATAAGGTAGACTTGATTATTGGCAGAAAATCAGATTAAATCTTTCCAAACTCCCTGAAATTCATCACTAGGAACAACGGAAACAATTTTGATTTTTCCTAAAGGTTCTAAAAATTGTCTCTTATCATAGTATGTGAATTCGCCCTCTGCTTCGGGAAAAATTGTAATGGTATCTTGTTGACCAGGTTCGAGTAAATCTGTTTGTACATTGAATCCATCAATGTATAATCTATGAAATGTAGTTCCATTGTTTATGACATTCAAGATGTAAACAAATGATGTGCGAGAAACTAAAGTTGGATTATCATCTCCTAAAACACCTTTAACAGCTAGGATTTTTGTTTGTCCATTTTCTTCTTCAAAAACTACTGTTTGCTCCACTTTTTCTGTCCAAAAAATTTCTACATGCCTGACATTTCCTTGCCCAACAAAACCAATTGTAATGATTAAAGCAATTATTCCCCCTGCCAATGCACCAGAAATCAAAATTTTATCATTACTTTTCATAATTTACAAATGTTTTTTCTAATTAAAGAAAATTAGCACTTTTTTCATTTTCTGAAATCTGAATTTTGTTAATAAACAACTGTTTTTTGTTTTGTATTACCTTGTTCTTATAATCAATTTACGACCAAATTACTCATGAAAAAGTGGCTTTTTCTAGTGCCGATGCTAGTCTTACCCATCATTCTGATTTCAACTCTACAATCTGAAGAACAATCAGGAACATCTCCTCAATTAGGAACCTCATCCATTTTAGCTGTTGGAGAGAGTTTTGTTCAATTAAATTCAAATGATAACTCTACTGAAGAGAAGATTCTAGGAACATTTAGAGAAATTACTGAAGAAGAAATTTTAGAAGAATCACGCCTGCCAGATCTTGAAAAAAGTCAGTTAATTTTTGAAAATGGAATAAGATTGAGTGCTAATTATAATCAAATTAGTTATGATTATTCAAATGATAAATTTTCAGATTTTGAGTATCTAGGTAAACTAACAGATTTTAGAATCAAATATGAAAAATATCTTACCGCTATTGATGCGTATATTGGCAAAGAAGACATCCTTGTACAAAAAAATTCAATGATTATTGAATTAGATGAAATCAATAAACAAATTGTATTACTAAAAAATTCTGAGAACATTTTAGGTCATCCCGATTTTTCTCAACAAAATGATAAATTCAAAAAATTGTTACCACCAATGTTTGCCCCATGATGAAAATTTATTTTTAGTATTCAAATAGTAATCCACTCAAACCAGATCATCGATCCAACAAAAAATGTATTTTTTTGCTGTTTTCTTAGTCAGAGCTCGTTACTATTTTCTAATACTCTATACTAATGAACGAACAAATCATCTAGCTTGTGTGCTTTAGACAAACTATTGATTATATCATTTTTGAGAATTTGTTAAATGTGAACATATTCCGAAAAAACTCTTCAAATTCAAGTTTAATCTGTAAAATTTGTAAAATGGAGTTTCTCGAACCTGAAAGAACTATGAGACATATGGTTAAAGCCCATTCAAAACCTCAAAAATCTAAAAAATAGGATTATGGAACTTCTCAAAAATTTTTCCTTCAATAAAACAAATACTTTCCTGGAATTTTCTATTGTGACAATTTCATTAATTTCAATTCTAGTTTTGATTAGGATCATTTCAAAATCTGTATTTGATGATAATTGGATTGGTTCTTTGGGTATGGTTTCTGCAATTTTTGGTCTATTGTTATTTTTAGCAAAAAAAGAAAAACTTGGTTTTTTTGGACATATGTTCATCAGACAAATTACAAAAAATTACCATGGTAAGAAAAAATGGTTCATTTACGCACAAACTGGATTCTTTTTGTCCATAGGACTACTGACTATCTTTAGTATCCATACTGGAAATACTGAATTTGCTAATTTGAAAGAACAGGTGATTACCCACCTAAATTCAGAGGGCATGCTAATTGACTCTGAAATAAATTATGAAACTTTAAACCAACTTTCATCTCAAATATCCATTGAACAACAAATACAATCTATAGTTAATCTACCATCTATTCTAATTGGAAACTTTGTTGTTTTCTCTGTAGTTTTATCCGTCACTAACGAATTGTTAGGTGGATGGGTGATGTTTTTTTGGCAGGTAATGATTATTGAAACCATTGAAATAATCTGTTTTGTTTATTTTGCAAGAAAATATTTAAGATCAAACTTAATCCAAAACTAATCTTCAAATATTAAGAATTTTTAGCTTTTAGAAATTCTTTCCATGCTTCTTTTTTATTTTTAATGGCATCATCTAGTAACACTTTTGCCTCATCAATTTTTTCTTGATCTCCCGAACTTTTTGCTATTTTCCAAGTTTCTTTTGCTTCTTTCCATTCGCTAAAGGCTATTCTGTATTTGTTAAATGCAATTTTAATTTCTTTATCTTTTTGTTCTTTGGATTCCTTGTCTTTTTCCGTTTGTGCTTCAGCCTGTTTTCTTGCTTCTCCATTGTCTTTATTGTGATGGGCATCTACAGAAACAGAAATCGGATTTATTAACAGACTAATGGCAACCATGAAAATTAACAAATAAAATAATTTTTTCACAGTAATGTGTTGATTTAATAATCTATAATGAAATGTATGTCTGTTTTGTTTAAACATAATTTTTGAATAGATTTGTCCATTACAAACAAACAGGTAAATTTTAATTCTAAATGATTGAATTTCTTATGAAGGATATTTCATGTACTTACTGTAAAGAGACTTTTGAAACTGAATCTAGCTATTATTCTCATTATTTGACTGTCCATAATTCCAAATCTCCTTCTGTGAAAAAAATTCTAATCTTAGGTGGAGGCTTTGGGAGTGTTTCTGTCTTAAGAAAAATTGAAGAAAAATTTCGAGATAATGATGTTGAAATCACTATTGTATCAGATGAAAATTTCTTCCTTTTTACGCCTATGTTGCCCCAGGTAGCCTCTGGATTACTTCATCCTAGTAGCATTACCATGCCAATACGCTATTTCTGTAAAAAAGCAAAATTCCTACATGCAATAGTTGATTCTATTGATTTACAGCAACAATTGGTTACAATCCAGAGAATTTTTGACAATAAGGTCCATGCACTAGAGTACGATTATCTGGTAATTGGATTAGGTGGAAAAACAAACTATTTTGAAAATGAAAATTTGGAAAATCATTCTTTTCCTATGAAAACTATTGAGGATGCAATTGCAATTAGAAATCATATAATTTTGATGTTGGAGCAGGCTGCCCAAACAGGAAATTTTGAACTCCAAAGATCCCTTTTGACATTTGCTGTTGTAGGAAGTGGATTTTCTGGAGTTGAAACAATTGGCGAAATCAACGAATATGTCAAACGTTCAGTTGAAAAATCTTACCCCAGTATAAATCCTGAAAATATTAACATGATTTTAATTTCTTCTAAAAATAGGGTTTTAACTGAAATTAATGAAAAACTATCTACAACTGCAACAAGATATCTAGAAAAAAATGGCATTACTATAATGAAAAACACAAAGGCTGTGGATTCAGATGAAGACTCTGTTATTTTAGATAGTGGAGGAAAACTTTCATGCGCAACTCTCATTTGGACTGGAGGAATAATGTGTAATAATGTAATCTCTGAACTAAATTGTGAACACGGTAGAAATGGAAAATTAGTTGTAGATAGTAAATTAAATTTAAAAGATTTTACAAATGTTTTTGCATTAGGTGACTGCGCATTGATCAAAGATACTAAATTAGATTCATTTTATCCTTCAACTGCTCAACATGCAATCCGAGAAGGAAATTTGATTGCTGAAAATCTCAACAAATTAATCAATGATGATAATAATCTTAATGATTTTTCTTTTTCCAGTATGGGAAATATGGCAATTATTGGAAATAAATTTGGGATTGCAACTATTGCTGGGCACAATCTTAGTGGTTTTTCAGCGTGGATTTTATGGCGAATGTATTATTTGGCAAAAATACCAACTTTTGGAAAGAAACTAAAAATTGCTTTTGACTGGATGGTAGATGGTTTGCTCTTAAGAGATGTTACTCTAATTGGTAGTATAAAGAAGAAAACAATTCATTCAATCAACATTAATGAAAATGTCCCATCAATTAAAGAACAATTAATCTCTCAAAGTTAATTTTATCTAAATAAAACGCTTACAGAATTATTTTTATCAATAATTTCATATTGATAATTTTTCAAATAATCTGAAAAAATGATTTCAAAAAATTTTTTAATGAATTGAATATGGTTTATTCCCTTAATTTTTTGAATTTTAATGATATTCCTGCCAGCTCTTTGATCAAATTGGCATTTTCCAAGATTTGATTTATTGAAAAATTCTAAAACTGAGTAAATCATTTCTTTGGTTCCTTTTGAATTGGAAAATTTTGATTCTGAATTTATAATATTTAGTGCGATTTTATACATCTCAGATGATATAATTTCGTCAATTTCTTCAATTTTTATTGATTTTTTATTGTCATTTATCTGTACAGGTTCTGAAAATTTTTCTAAAAGTAATTCCTTGTTAGATCTAACTGATTCATTAATTTTTGAACCAACTTGCTTTTGTTTCAACTAAGATGTATTTTCCTAGTATTGCTATTATGGTATGTATGTAACTTTTAGACAAACAAGTATTTGGATTATTTTATCAATAGAACTGGAACTGGAGAGTTTTGTGATATTTCTAACGATACGCTTCCAAGCATTAATTTTCTATCATTTCCATTACCTCTTGTACCCATGATTACTAAATCTGATTTTGATGCATAAATTTGTGAAATAATTGATTGTGTTACTAATGAAGATGCAATTAGTATTGATTTACAAGGAATTTGACTCTCTGAAGCAATTTTTTTCAATTTCATATGTTTTAGTTTTATTTTTTTTAGTTTATTTTGTTCTAATACCGTTTGATGTGTATTAAATTCAAGAAAAGAGCTAGACATTAAATCACTGTGAATTACTGAAAGTAACAAAATTTCAGTTTCGTTGTTAAAATTCATGTTTATTGCATACCAAAATGCTCTTGTTGCTAAATCTGAATCATCAAATGGAACTAGAATTCTTTTAAATAATGATTTTTGAATTTTTTTTGAATTTATTTCATTTACTAACACATTATCTATTGAACTTTAAATTTTAAAATTCAGTGTATGATTGTTTTAGACAAAGAACATCTGGTGTTAATTTTTTTGTAATTTCTTCATTAATTCTAAATAGGTTGTAATCTGTGCATGTGTAGGCTCAATATCTTTCAAATTCTTAATATCTACATTGAGTTTTTCTAATTCTTCATACACTGATGTGTCTTCAATTACACTTAGTAAGCTTTGTAAGCTAAATGGTTTTTGAAGCAATTCCACAACTTGTTTCAGTGTCTTTATTGATTCTCTGAGCGTATCTTCAACATATGCTGATGCAAACAGAATCCTTTGTTTTGGATATTTCTCCAAAATCTCTGATGCAATTTCAAGACCATTTTTTCCTGGTAACTGATAGTCCAAAATAACAATATCAAATGATGATGATTCAGAATTCTTTTCAATATTTTCAAAGTAGGTTTTTAATCCTGCCTCTCCATCTGATTCCATTAACACGTTATGGTTATTTTTTTCTAGGAAAATTTTGTACTCTTCTAAAAGGTCAATTTCATCCTCGACAATCAGAATTTTCATATTCTCTTACTTTCCACTGTATTATTTATAATCTCTGTAGCAATCATTGATTTGTTCATAACTTTTTCTATACATTCCATTACATGATTAATCTTGAATGGTTTGAAAATTACAGCATCTGCATTTGATTCTTTCAATTTCTGATCAGTCTCTTGTGTAAGGTCTGCTGTCACCATAATTACTTTGGTTTGTGAATTTGCCTCTTTGAGACTGTTTAGTAAATAAAATCCGTCAAATTCAGGCATCCATATGTCTGAAAATACAATATCTGGTTTTGTATCTTGAAATAATTTTACTCCATCTTGACCATTGTATGCTTTACCTAACACTTCAATATCTCTCAATTTTAAAAATTCAGTAAACACTTCTACTGTGTCATAATCGTCATCCACAACAATAGCTGATGTCATATATTTATAGAATATTTTTATTTCAAAAAGAATTGTTCTAAATTTTTGAACAAACAAAAGTGTATGTTTAATCTAAACAACCAGTTATTCATGTTATCTTAATAATGATACATATGTTGTTAGCAATTTCAAGCGTGTCGCAATTTCGAATTGCTGTGTGTATCTCAATGATAATTCTGCTGTTAGGCACAGTTTCAACTTATACCATTTTAACAATGAATGAAATGAATCATACTTTACAATATAATTCTGATTATTCAAAACAAATTACAAATTTTGAAGAAATTAAATCAAAATACGAATCACAAATACTAATTTTTAAATCTCTAAATATTGAGGATACCTCAAGTGAAATAGGGAATTTTTGGATATATAATACTGAAATAAAAAATAATTATTTCACATTAAAAAATTTCATTATTGATGATTCTAAAACTCTTGAATTTCTTCCCACTTCTTCATTCAGTACACTAGAACAGCAAATTTTTTCTTTTTATGAACTGCATTTAATTTATGAAAATACTGCGGCAAAAACTTTAGATCTCTATTACACAGATAACACTGCTTTTATGATTGAATTAGAAAATTTAGAAAATCAAAATCTTCGTTTAATTAACAAGATTCATCAAATTGAAAAAATTTTGCAAACAATCCCTATTTCTTCCCAATTTTCAACTACTAGTTTAATGGATGATTTTCAAATCTTTCAATGGGTTTTGATCTCTCTAGTTGGAATTATCACATTCATGCTTATTTTCTTTTTAAATAGGTCTAATCAAAATCTTAAAAATGAAATTAAGAAACAAACATCTAGCCTAAGTATTCTAAATCAAAAATTACAGAATATGGATAAAAAACGTAGCGAATTCATTTCTATTGCATCTCATGAACTAAAAGGACCAATACAACCAATTTTTGGTTTTGTAGAACTGTCTAAATCTGGAATTATTTCTAAAGATGAGGCAATTGATGGTATTGACAATGTTGCACGGAATCTTGAAAATATTGCAAATAATGTTCTTGATTTAACAAAAATAGAAAATGATGAATTAGAACTAAATATTGAGAAACATAGTGTTCACAAAATAATTAATGAGATTGTTAATTCTGTACGTTTTAATCCAAGCCTAAAAGTTCCGATTAATACTAGATTTGATGAAGATGTTGAACTAAACTTAGATAAGACAAGAATCAAACAAGTACTTAGAAATATTTTAGATAATTGTATAAAATTTACCAATTCTGGCGAAATTCTTATTCAAACTTATTTGTTAAAAGAAGATAAAATTTTCAAAATTACAATTACTGACACTGGACCTGAAATTCCAAATGATGTTTTACCTAACATTTTTGGAAAGTTTGTAACCAAAACTAGTAATAATGTATCTGGATTTGGTCTTGGATTGTATATTTCTAAAAAAATTATTGATTGCCACAATGGAAAAATTACCGCAAGTAACCATATTGGTCAACCTGTTTTTGAGATTTCATTACCTCTTTTATCATTTAAAGAAAATCAAATCATTAAACAGCTTGATTCAATTAAAGAAACTGTAAATTTAGAACTAGATTAATTCTAAAATTTTTGTTAGTTCAAATGGTTTTTGAAGGAAAGATACTTTGTCTTTAAGTTTAGAATAATTTTTTTCTGTAGATATTGCATATGCTGATGCCAAAATTATTTTCTGGTTTGGATTCAATGATAAAATATCTCCTGCAACCTCTGCTCCGTTTTTCTTAGGCATGGAATGATCTAATAGTAAAACATCAAACGATTCAGAATTTTCTTCATTTAGACTTTTTTCATATTTTTCAATGCATTCTTGGCCATCATTGGCTATTTCTACTGCATAATCCTTACTTTCAAGAAGTTTTGCATATTGCATTGAGGTAAATTTATTATCTTCAGCAACTAAAATGCGTTTTTGCATATTCATGACTTGGATTTGTTGTTAATCATATCTTGTTTGTTCACTTCAAACAAGAGATTTTATGATTTTCTTAGCTAAAACAGTTCGTTCAATTGTCACACATTATACCATATTATGAAAATATCAATAAATAATCTAATGAATACATTTGACTCTGATAGATATGATGACTATGATTATGATTCAAAAGAAGAAAGTCAACTACTTCAAAAATTTAATGATTATGTAAATCTTGAAAAAGATATCAAAAAACAAGAATTTTTAGAAATTTCAGATAATTCAAAACCTGGAAAATTTGGAAAACGATTCATTGTTTCTGCAATGATCCAAGGTGCCATAGTTACTGGATTAACAATAGCCCTTTTCATGAATCAACTCTTTGTTTTTAATGGAAATATTGAGAATATGTTTGAATTTGCCTTTACTGATAAATCTGGAATTTTTATTTTTGGTTTTCTACTACAAATTGGTCTTACAGCTGGATTAGCTACTACAGGATTATTCTATAATCATATTGAAACTAATTTGAAGAAAAGTTTTTCAAAACACAATACTCTACTATCATGGACTCATCTAATTGGAATCAATGTGTTTGGAAGTATAATTACATCATCCTTAATCTTTGCTGGAATTTCTACTAGTGCGTTATATCAAACTGAACTTGGTTATCTACTAAAATCTATTCCAACCCTTGTCTACATTTCTGCAAGTGGTTTTGTAATTGTTTTAGGAATTGGAATTATTGGAACAGCATATTTGCTATTGAGAAACAAAAGCACAGATTAAGATAGTGCACAAATTGGAAGAATATTCAACCAAATTTCAAATGGATTGGGGTTTTCAATATCTTTGAAAGGTACAAAATTTGTTTCAGAGCAATCAACTTTTTGTGGAATTTCATGTCCTTCGTCATTGTTTGTGTACATCATAGCAAGATCAACAGCCCAGACCGGCACTTGGGCAGATTTAGGCTCAAAATTCTTCTTTTCCATATAATCTTCTATGAGTAATCGAGCAATTTCATTTCCATTTAGTTCTCCTGTAACTCCTATGTTTTGTAGTAATCCTGAAATCAAGTCGGTATCAAATTCCCTATTTGGAATTTCTGTTATTCCTTTTGCAACTTCAAAAACCAATTCATTATATTCCGAATTCTCACCAAGAATTTCATTATTCAAATCTGTTAAATCCAAACTATGTTCATAATTTATTGCAGAAATTGTATTTGCAATTGGATTTGTCACATATATTGTGTTAGAGTATATTGAAGTTGAAATAGCCTGAGGTGAATTATTTAGGGTAATAGTTTGCGTTTTAGCCGATTTTTCATCTATTAAATACAATTCATTAGTGTGCTCATTTGAAATAATTGTAATTCCATTAACTGGATTTGTTTCAATCTGCCATACCCCAGTAGGAATTGAAATTTTTTCTAATAATTTATTTGAATTTAGGTCAACTTTTGAAACAAAATTTGAATCCCAACTTGTAGAATAGAGTGTATTTGTATTTTTGTTAATTGAGATTCCCCATGATTTCATTTCAGGATGAATATTGTTGACAATTTCATTGGTATCTCCATCAATCACATCAATTTTTTCTGAAGTTCCACTTGCTACATAAACCAAATTTGTATTCTCGTTAACTTTTACTGCCCATGGACTTGAAGAAATCTTAACTGTATTGATAATTTCTAATCTTTCTGTATCAAAAATGATCACATTATTGTTTAGGGTATCTAAAACATACAGTTTCCCATTTTGTTGATTAATATCTAAATCCCAAAGTGAATCTCCCAAATTCAATTTACTAATTAATTTCCCATTAATTCCATCAATAATTGTTAATTCTCCAGAAATTTTGTCCGTTACAAAAATTACATGTCTATTTGAATCAACAGTAATTTTTGTTGGATTTGCATCTTTGAGTATAATCAGATCTTTTGGAATAAAGTTCTCCGAATCAATTACTGAAATTGTTCCTGATTCAAAGTTTGGAATATACAAATTTCTTAAACCATAATCGATTTCAATATCTCTTGGAAATTCACCTACAACAACTGAATCCTCAAATGCATCAGCGTAAGGCTGAATTCCAATAGCGAATATGCCTAAAGACAGTGACAAAATTAGTATGACACTACTGAAATTCATGCCTAATTTTCGTTAAATTAGGCTATAGAAACGACGGAAAAATCTTGAAAAATCGACTTCCGATATGGCCGAAATTACTTTGTTCTAAGGGCCTTGTTAAGGACTAGTCCCACATTTCCTCTATCAAAAGGCTTTATGATGTAATCTCTAGCTCCTGATTTCATTGCATCTTGTACAATGTGTTTTTGTTCTACGGATGTTACCATGATTACTCTAGCATTTGGATTGACTTTCATGATTCCTTTCAAAGCTTGAATTCCATCTGCTTTTGGCATGTTCACATCCATTGTTACTAAATCTGGTTTGTGTTGAATGTATTGCCTTACTGCTTCAACTCCATCTGGAGCTTCAACAATATCTGTTGCTATTCCATTTGATTTTAAAATATCTTTTAGAACTGTTCTCATAAATGATGCATCATCTGCAACTAAAATTTTGACTCCTTCACTCATTTTTTCTACCCTGATTTTTAAAATTTATTTTAATTTGAACAGTTATTTTCATATTTTGTTTATTCATCTTTTCTTAATATCTAAGAGTTTGTTTATGTCATACAAACAGAATCTATTTTGATATTTTTTGATAAATTCTTTCTTTAGGAAATAGCAGTTCAAAAAAGTTACTTCCATTAGTTCCTCTCATTGATTCATCTTGTCCCAAAATTAAAATTCCATTTGGTTTTAGTGCCTCAAAAAATTTTTCATATATTTTTTGATGGACTTCTTTGGGGTAATATATCAAAACATTCCTACAAAAAATAATATCAAATAATTTTCTATTTGTTTTTAGCATATCGATTTTTTCAAATTCAATCTTATTTTTAATTTCTTGTTTAACGTTGAATTTTTGATTTTCATCTTTTAGAAAATATTTTAACATTCTAGAACTTGATACATTCTCTAAATTGGTTTTTTCATAAATTCCTTTTTTAGAATGAATTATACCCTCATTATTGATATCAGTGGCATATACATGATATTTGATTTTAGATTTTGAAAACTCATCAAGTAAAATTGAGATGCTATGGGGCTCTTCACCTGAAGCACTACCACAACTCCAGGCTCGAATTGAAGGATTTTCATTATTTTTTACTAAATTAGGAAGAATTTCATTTTCTAATTTCTCCCAAACAAGAGGATCTCTGAAAAATCTTGTTACATTAATCGAAAATGCTGCATAAAGTGATTTTGCCTCATCAAAATCAGATGATAACGTTCTGAGATATTCTTCATAGTCTGAAATTCCAATTGATCTCATTCTATACATAATTCTTCTTTCAAGAAATGTTGGTTTAAAATTCTGAATACTGATTCCTGTCTTTTTGTAAACTTCATCAATTACAGGATCTAATTTTTGGATAATTGTTGAATCCATCATCATTTGTCTCCTCCGCTAAAATTATTTTCTGAATCCGTTTCTTCAGGAATTAAATCTGCAAGCAGATCATCTATTGCTGAATTTTCTCCACCCAGAAGATTGGTGTTGGAGTCATTTGCGTAGTCATTACTGTTAATTTTTCTAGCTTCATTAGAAATCAGTTTTTTTGCGTGATCGGGATGCTGGATAATGAGCATATGGATTTCAGTGCCTGTTTCTTTTCCAGAAAGTAAAACATCTGTAATTATCGCATCATCTTTTGGATTTACAACATCACAAACAGGTTCTACTATAAGATCTTTAATTTCTCCTTCTTTGAATGTAGGTGTTGATAAATCAACTTTGAATCCGGTATTTTGTGATAGTGCATTGAAAAATGAACCTGTTAAAATATTTGCCACTTCTTGTAATGCTGATGTTCCCATTTCATCAATCTCGTTAACTTCTGTTCCAAGTAATTTTGATGCAATTTTTATTCCATGATTTAGTTTTGTTGTGTATAGTAATTCAATATGTAAATCTCCTTTTCCATTTAATCTAACAGAGCACATTTTGATTTCATCTGATGGCATGCACTCATTTTTTAGAGAACTAGCTCCATCTTCTAACAATGATAATTTGTGCGTAATTGGCTCTTTTAGAAGAGTTGAAAGTGCATCACATGTTTTATCAGTAATAAAATCATTAAAAGTACCAGTTAATTTGTCAATTTCAGTCTGTAATAACATCTTGATTCACCTATTGAATTAATAGCGATGGATCAATTACCAAAGCTACTTTCCCATCTGGAAGTATTGTTGCATTTGAGAATAATTCTGAAGAATCACTCTTGTCTAATTTTTTAACTACAATGTCTTGATTACTTTCAAATTCATCAACTACAAATCCATAATTTTTTCCATCATTTTCAATTATTACTACTGTTGTAGTTAATTTTTTGATTTGATTTGTATTTTTAATATCTAATAATTCACTTAGTCTAATTAATGGAATAATTTTTTCCCTAAGTTTGATAACCTCTGTTCCGTGTAATGAAATAATTTCTTCTTGTTTGATCTGAAGTGTAGTAGTAATGCTTGAAATTGGTAAAACAAACTTTTGACCTGCAACTACAACTAGCAGTCCTCTAATAATTGATAGACTCAAAGGAAGTGATAATGTCATGGTAGTTCCTTTTCCTTTTTCACTTGAAATTTTGACAGTTCCCCCTACAGCTTCTACCTGTGAGATAACAACATCCATGCCTACTCCTCTTCCTGAAATATCTGTGACTTCTTTAGCTGTAGATAATCCTGGTGCACCAATTAGCTGAATAGCTTCATCATGTGTCATTTTTTTTGCTTCTTCTTCCGAAATAATCTTATTTTCAATAGCTTTTTGCTTTACCACATCTTCATCAATGCCTTTTCCATCATCTTCAATTGTTACAATGACATTTTCGCCTTTTCTTTCTGCTGTCAAATTTATTGTTCCCGCTTCATTTTTTCCATCTTCTATTCTTTTTTCAGGAGATTCAATGCCATGATCAACACAATTTCGTAAAATGTGTAATAACGGGTCTGTAATTGAATCTAAAACACTTCTATCTAATTCAATTCCTGAACCGTCCATGTTCAAATTTACTTTCTTTGATAATTTTTGTGATGTATCCCTTACAGTTCTATTGAATCTGCTGAAAACTTGATTGATTGGTACAAGACGTACTTGCATTGATTGAAACTGTAAATCTGTTATCAACCCATCTACCTCTGTTAAAACTTGTTTTGATTCTTCATAATTTTGATTTTCTATTGTTTGACCCAATCTCATTTTTGAGATTAACAATTCTCCAACTAAATTCACCAATGAATCCAAATCTGACATTTTAACTCTTATAGTAGGAGATGATGTAGTAGTTTCTTTTAGCTGTATATTTTCTATTTCCATTTCTGGATTTTCTAATTTTTTCAAATATGGAGTCAAATCAATTTTTAATTTTTCATTTGAAATCATCTGCTCTAAAAGATCTACACAAGTAAACAATGCTGTGGTGAGTGAGCTTGAAAGTTTGTCTTTTCCATTTCTTAAATTATCAAAAATATTTTCAATGTTTTTGCATAATTCTCTTGTATCATCATATCCCATTGTTGATGCCATACCTTTGATTGTATGTGCAGAACGAAAGATTTGATCTAAAAATGATCTCTCATTTGGTTTCTCTTCTAATTGTAATAATGTCTGATTAATCATTTCAACATGCTCCAAGGCCTCAGATACATACATTTCTCGATAATTATTATCTGACAAGTTTTTTGACCTCCTCTGTAATCTTTGAAGGAATATCACTTAATGGGAGAATATGATCAGCTGCATCAAGATCAATCACAGCTTTTGGCATTCCAAAAATCACACAAGTTTCTTTATTTTGTACAATTGTATGGCCTCCTCTTTTCTTAATTGACTTCATACCAAATCCACCATCATGACCCATTCCTGTTAGAACAACACCTACCAAATTGGAGCCATAAACTTCTGATGCTGAAATCATGGTCATATTTACAGAAGGTCTTACTCCGAATCTTTTTTCACTTGAATCCAAATGGACTTTTCTATTTTGTAGTACCGACATGTGGAAATCACCTGGGGCTATCAAAACTTGACCATTTTTGATAATGTCTCCTTCTTCTGCCTCTTTTACAAAGAATCCAGTATTGTTAGATAATCTTTCAGCAAATTGCTTCGTAAATCCTTTTGGCATATGCTGAACAAGTAAAATTCCTGCATCCACATCTGTTGGTATTCCATTTAGCACAGTTTGGACTGTTCCGGGACCTCCAGTTGAAGAACCAATCACAATTACTCTTTCTGATGTATCTGTTCTGGGTGTGGGTTTTGTTTTTGGTTTTAATGAATTTATTTTTTCTTGAATTAATTGAATAGGATCTGATTTGTGTGCAATTTCTATTTTTGTAATTAATGCTTCTCTTAGTTTGTCTTTTTCTTTCATGTCTTGTGGGATTGCAACAAAATCAACCGCTCCATTTTCTAATGCATCTAAAACAAGTTTAGAACCATTTTGAGAAAAACTACTTACAATAATTGTTGGAATTAATGTTCCTGAATTTACCATATTTTCAATAAATGTTAGCCCATCCATTCTTGGCATTTCTAAATCTAATAAAATCACATCAGGGGTTTTTGCCGAAATTTTTGATAAAGCATCTTTTCCATCTATTGCAGTTGAAACTACGTCTATCTCATCAATTGAAATGACATCTGTAAGATATTTTCTCATCAGATTGGAATCATTTACTATGCATACTTTGATAGGAATTACTTTTTGCTCTAGCAATAAATTATTCCCTCTTTTGCAAAATCAGTAAATTGTAAAAATAGATCATAATTTTTAAATGAAAAAAGTAATTATAATCTGATGTTTGTTTGCATCAAACAGACTAAAATTCTATTCTTTTTCTTTCAATTCTTTTTGAACTTCATGGGCCCTAATTAATGAAATTCTTAGCTGCTCATACAATGTAGGATTGTTTTCTTCTTTAGCTTTTGCTTTTAGTTCTACCAACTCATCAACTAGTTTGTCAATATACTGTTTTCCCCATCCTGTATTTCTCTCTCTTGGTTTTGTACTAGGATGAAGATCAATTTCATCCCACATGCTGTATAAACTACTTCGAAATGATTGGCTCATACATTGTAGGTGGGATTAGTTGAATTAAGAACGATGGACAAAACGTATGATTTTGATTTCCAATTTGGAAAAATGCTTCATTTTATGCACAAAAACTAACTTGATGTCTCTTGGATTATTTTGTCAATTTCAGGAAGAATTTCTTCATCGTTTTCAGATGATTCTACTTTTTCTTCTGTAATCTCTTCGTGATTTGCAGCCTCCAACTGTTCTTCTGAAATACCTTCGGATTCCTTTAGAAATTTTGATGCATCTAATAGAACTATCAAATTTTCTTCGGTGTTAACAATTCCTTTGATGTAGCTATTTTCCTCAAATGCTCCTGGAGGTGGGGATTCAATATCGCTCATTGAAAATCGCATCACTTCGTTTACTTCATCTACAAGTAATCCAGTTAATGTATCATTTACATCAGCTACTAGTATTCTCTGTTTAGAATTATCTGTATTCATACTTGATAATCCAATTTTATCATTTACATCTATGATTGGAATGATTTTTCCTCTAAGATTCATAATTCCTTTTACATATGATTTTGATTTTGGAATTTCTGTAATTGCATCTACTGTTCTTATCTCTTTAACTTGTTCAATTGGAACTGCATAATTTCCTTTTTTAGCATCTTTTTCTGCTATAGTAAATGTTACAACTTGCATTGTATCACTTAGAACAGTTTCTGTAGACATGAATTGATAATTGTTCAAAAGAACATAATTATTAGTTTGTTCAAATTGATCATAATAATTTCAAATCTAAATGATTCTCAATCAATATTAAAAAATTATTTACAAATAAATTAAAAATTTATTTTCTAAATATTGTTGGTAATGTTGATTTTACCAGTTTTTAGTCTTTCAACTACTTCTTTCATATGAGGCTTTACAGGTTTTCCTTCATCCATGTTAGAACATGCCTCTTCAATTCCTATCATTACCATTAATTCTGTAATTGGTGTACTTACAGCAGTGTATCCTTTGACATCATTATTATCATCAAATGATGGATTGATGACTGTTTTTACCCAATAAATTGAGCCATCTTTTGCCTTATTTCTTAGGTAACCTTGGAAAGTATTGCCTTTTGAAATTGTTTCAGCTAGTGATCTAAATAATTTCTCATCATGCCAGCCGGATTTCAACAATCTTGCATTTTCTCCAATTACTTCTTCTTTAGGATATTTTGTAACATCCAAAAAGAATTTGTTCAGATAACTAAACATGTTATCTGAATCTGACATGGAAATAATTGAAGAAGAATCAAGAACTTCGGTAATTGCACTCAAAGTTTTCACTGAATTATTTGCATTTTGAAGAGTCTGGGTTTCTTTATCTTTAGCTTGAACGATTTCTTCAAAACTTTTCAAATTTGTTTGTGCTACTGAAAGAATTTCTTCACTTGCTGCAGTAGCTTGCTCTGTTCCACTTGAAACTTGCTCGGTTGCTGCTGAAATTTCTTGCATTTGAGAAACGACTTCAGTAATTGATGCTGTAATGTCCTTGATTGATTCTAAAATATGAGTAATTACTTCATATGCATCCTGAACAACTGTATTTCCTTTTTCAATACTGTCTGTTGTTTTATTTGATGAATTTTTCAATGAACTAACTAGATCTGAAATATCTTCAGCACCTTTCTTTGAATTTTCAGCTAATCTTCTTACTTCGTCAGCAACAACTGCAAAACCTCTACCTACATCCCCTGCTCTTGCAGCCTCAATTGCTGCATTTAATGCTAGTAGATTTGTCTGCTCTGCAATTTGAGTGATGAATCCTGTCATATTATCAACTTTGGCAAGCTCATTTGCTAATTTTTTAACATCATTGGAGGATTCTGATACGATTGATTTCATACTATCCATTTTTTCCATTCCCTTTTCTGCATCAGTACTGATGTTTTGAGTAATTTGTTCTGATTGACGCATCATCTCCATTGCTTTAACAGCATTTGAGGCAACGCCTTGAATAGCAGTTGAAATTGATTGAATTGATTGAGAAATCTCTTCTATGCCACTGGTTTGGCTTTTTGTGGCTGACTCTAGTTCATTTACTGTACCTTGTAGTTGTTCAGAAACTGCTACTGCTTCATCAAATGATTTTAGGACTTGGTTGGTTATATTTTCATCAGATTCATCTTTTTTTGAAGTTTCACTAGTTTTAATTTCATTTTGATTATCAAGAGATTCAATAGTTTGAATTGTCATATTTATTCAATGATAGATTTGTAGTTAATCATTTGTCTGATCAGTTAGAACAAAAAATATTGTATAATTTTAAACTCCTGGCACTGGAGCTGTGAAAATTATACTATCCAAAAATTCTTCCATGATGAAATTTATGGAAAACATGGAAATTCCTCCAACAGTAAGTAGTAATCCTATATGGAAAAATACTGTTTTGTAAATTCCTCCTTGAATAATTTTTATTGCAAATCCACTAATCACTGAAGTCATAATTAATAACAATGGCATTAGTGCATTCATTAAGTCAGGATTAATTGGAGTTAATTCAAAAGCTGCATTAGATAAATCTCCAGATGATAATCCGTTGAACAATTCTGTAAGTTTATTCATCAATCCAAAAATTGATAGTGATAAAACATGTAAAATTATTACAACTAATTGAAATGTGGATGCATTTTGTGCACGTTTACCTCTTAATTCATTAATTTTCTTAGTTACATCTGAAATTACATTTCCCACTAAATTCATGTCGGCACCTTTGTCAATTGATGTTGAAAAGATTGAATTTCCACTCGCAATCAAATGATTGCCTGATTCAATAGAAAATAATTCAAATCCTATTGTTTGATCAATTCTATTTTTAATTCTGTTTTTCAATGAATCGATAAATGTCTGAATTGTACCAAAATTACTTCTCATTACTGCTTGAAGTGCTTGTCCCATTGACCCTACTGTGGAGTATAGTTGTCCAAAATGAAGAATGAATGTTGGATACCATTCAGTATAGCTTGAAATCTTTGATTCTGCTTTTTTTGCTATTATTCCAGGATAAAGTAATGGGGCTCCTCCTAATGCTACAGCAAGAATAGGTGGTACTGCACCTGAGATAAGCAAAACAGAGGTAATTCCCATCGAAGCGCCTATTGCCATGTATATCTTCATGCGAAATTTTTTCTCCATATCTGCGTCAGTATAAGCTAGAATATCTCTTGGGAACATCATGAACATCATTGCAACAAAGACTGCCATTCCAGCACCGGTTCCCATCATTGAAACCATCAAAATTTGTTCTGCATCTCCGAATCCCATTAGCATACTCATAATCGAATTTGCAGAAATCATGAATGATGCAGTAGACATTAAAGTATAGAACATTTCTGAAAATAATTTTTGCGTTTCCAGATTTGCTTCATATTTTATTTTGTAAGTTGCTAGGGCATTTTTTAGTTCATCTCTAAAAAATAATTTCATATCATCCCCTAATCTAATCACTTGAGATAATTTTACTAAGAGTAATTTCATTGGATCATCTTTTTTGTTTGAAGTTACTTTAGCAATTTTTTCGCAGGCAGCTGCTAATCCATATGACCATCCCACACCTAGTCGGAATGTGTCTCTAAACGCTCCTGAATATTTTCCATATTTGGAATCTTTTCCGGTTTTAAAAAGATCTACAGCTCCGATTTCTCCAGTTGAAATACTGTACAAAAATGCAATAAAATATACAAAATTCTCATCAATTTTTCCTCCTGAAGATAATAGTGCTTTTGTTGATGCAATCTTTCCAAGCATCATTGTGAATCTAATTCCTTTAGATATTCTTCTAATCCTACTTCTCTACAATGAGAAATTGCATTAAACACATCATAATAATTGAAGATTTTTTTCTCTAACATTTTTTCTAGAATTTTTGCACGTAACTCTAATTCTTCATATAGTATTCCTTCATCTTTTCTTTTCATTCCTCTCTTTTCAAGTACTTTTGAAATGAATAGTGCACTACTTCCTCTTCCTTTGAATCTTACAGTATCTGTACCGGCATCCCAATTGAAAACTGGAATGAACATTACATTCCCATCATTTGAAATTCCCAGGATTTCATTTATTGATAGAATTCTACGGACTCTTTTTCCTTCTGGATTAAGTACCGCAGCCTGGAAAAGTGCTAGATTCAAGTTTTCCATGTAAGTTTTGGGTATACTAATTGGAGCATTTGATAATCTTTGAATTAATGGAACCATAGCTGCAGCGTGAAATGTTGCAATGACAGGGTGGCCTGTTTGCATTGCTGAAAAAGCTACATTTCCTTCTGCTCCTCTAATTTCTCCCACAAGAATATAGTTTGGTCTTTGTCTTAATGCTGCTTTGAGTAAATCATCCATTGTTACACTAGATGCTGGATTTCCAGTGTTTCGTGTTGCCTCTGTAATCCAGTTATTGTGTGGCAATGTTAATTCCGGAGTATCTTCAATTGTAACTACTTTCCAATTTGATGGAATAAATGCAGTTAGACCCATTAGAGTGGTTGTTTTTCCAGATGCTGTTTCTCCATTTACAAATAGACTCATTCCAGCTTCTAACATCATCCACAAATAAGCTGCTTCTGTAAAATTCATCACTCCTGATGATAAAACTTGAATAATTGATAATGGTGTACTTGCAAATTTTCTAATTGTTGCATTAGTTCCTTTTCTACTAATATCCTTTCCAAAGACAATATTGATTCTTGAACCGTCTGGTAGAGTCGCATCAACTACTGGTTGTGCATGTGATATTGTTTTTCCAAATTGCTCTGATAAACTAATTATTAGTTCGTCAATTGCCTCTACACTAAGAAAGACTGGAACTTTTAATGTTCCAAATGCTTTGTGAATTATGTACATATTACCTGCACCAATAATTGAAATATCTTCTAGATTTGGATCATTCAAGAATGGGTCTAATAATCCAGTACCTGCACGTTTCTGAAGAAAATGATATTTTAAATTATTATAACTTTCAGTATGAACTGGGAGTTTTTTTATTTTAAATGGATCACCTAATTTTGTATAATCTACTGGATTTGGAGATGACACTAATGTTTCGTTAAGATAAGTATCTACCATGTTGAATCTTTCTGTAATTTCTACAGGAGGATCAAGTTTTCCTGCTTTAGATGCAAAAACGCTATCTGCAAAAGCCATTAACTCTCTATCTGGTTCATCAGGCTCAATTATGACGTACTCATTATATCCGTCATCAGCAGTTGTATGTGGATTGATGTGAATAAAAGTATCATCTGAAATTGAATAAATCAGATTAGGCTCTTTGAGTTTTTTATGTTCAGGTTTTAATTCTTCTGAGAATAAAGGAAGTGGATTTCCTTTAGTTTGATACATATCAAGATAGTTTTTAAGATGTGATTTTTGTTTTATTTTTTCAACAAAATTTTGATCACTAATTGAGGAAAGATTTAACGTCATTTTCTCACCTATGCATTAGCCATTGATACCGGCACAATCTTTATTCCAAAAATTAGATCTACTTCAAAGGCAAATCCTGCTTCAGGAGTATCTTTTGCTCCAAGAAATTTAATGATTTTTAGAGTTTTTACTTCTTTATCTCCAACTACAATGGTTCCCAATTTTAGATAAACATCAGTTGCACCGACTAAAGCTGTGTTAGTAGATTTTGCAAAATCTGAGGAGTGACTAGTGATAATGATTGTCTTTCCTTTAGAAACAATTTCTTTGCAGAAAGAAAGAAAATCTAGTATAGCTTGATTATTTGAATTTAATACAATTGGTGAAATTGAATCAATAATAACACCATCAACCGAATCAATTTTTTTTAGAATAAATTCTTTGATTGCTGGAAGAATTTTTTCTGTATTTTTATCTGTCCACTTTGCATCTTTTACAAAAACAGGAACAAAGATTAATTGACTTCGTACAAATGGTTTTGAAAAATTAAATGTGATTGATTTCATTTTATGAATATACTGTTTTACAGTATTTTCAATAACGCAAAGAAGACTATGTTTTGAAGCAACCAATCCGTTCATAATTTGTGCTGAAATTGCACTTTTTCCTGTACCATGATCTCCTTCAATGAATACTAGTGATGGAGCAGGAATTCCTCCTCCAAACTGTCTATCAATTTCTTCATTTCCAGTAGAAATAATGTCAACCATGAATCCACCTCATTCTAATACAATCAAAATTATGAGAATTTTTTACTTAAGATGCTGTTTGACTTTTTTGAACATATCTATACTACAGCAGTTCCAGTTGCAACAATTCCATTTTGAGTAGAAATTACAACAATTAAATCACTACTGCTCTCAAGACTGTTTGAAACTTCAGTATCTATTGTCATTGTTTCCCCAGTGTTAAGTATTTCAGGATCGATTACATCATTTAAAAAACTGTCTACACACCATTCTCCGTTTGTGGGAGGACAAGATGATGAAAATGCCATCACTTCTGTATATGTTGTTCCTGCATTATCGTATGTTACAATCACATCAAATTTTTCAAATTCCCATAATTTCTCTAATCCTGAATTTGTTACATCAAAACTAAATTCTGGATCTGTTCCTGAAGTACTAATTGATTCAATATTGATTTCGGTTTTAATTCTCTTATTTTCAAACTCTGTCATTTGAACTGAAGAATCGGACATTAATGAAATACTGTCAGTTACTCCTCCTAATGAGAACATTAGATATGTTATTCCAAACATGATGATTCCACCACTAATGGCAATGCTTAGTCCCATAATTCTCTCCTATGACACAGAGAATATGTGATCATCAGAAACTCCGTTAGAAACTGTTACTTGAACCAAGTATGATGTTGAGGACTGTAAACTGGAACTATCTTGTAGGGTTATCTGGATTGTATCTCCTTCCGTCCAAACAGAACTTGTAGTTGTACTATCACCGAAAACCCATTGTGGTGTGGTTCCTTGATTATATCCTATCATTTGAGCTGAATTTATCTGCCCAAAATACACATCAACAGAGTCTAGTTTCTGTATGGGTGTTAATCCTGTATTTTTAATCCAGAAGTCCACTGCTGTACTGTTAATCTGCCTAACATGAAGAATCTCAAATTTACTTAGCATTTTCTCTTTTTGGGCCTCTGTAGTCGTAGTGTATGTTCCCTCAAATGAGCCTACTTTACTAATTACAATACCTGTAATCATTCCAGCTACAATTACTGATGCAATGATTAACACACCCTCACTGATAATACCTGATGCCATTATATTCCCTCAATGATTGTAGTTTTCTTTGACTGTGAAGAATCATTTTTTTCAATAATTTTTTTTAATTTTTCATCTTCAATTTCTAATCCTAGTTTTTTACAATGAATCTTTGTTAGTTCTAAAACTTCAGTTGGTTCAAAATCATTTGATAATTCACTAATTAGAACTGAGATTTCATTAGGAATCTCTTCAGCTACTGGTTCAGCTACTGGTTCAGCTACTGGTTCAGCTACTGGTTCAGCTACTGGTTCAGCTACTGGTTCAGCTACTGGTTCAGCTACT
>NZ_JANQTA010000028.1 GCF_028278985.1 Candidatus Nitrosopumilus sp.
TAATTAAATCTTGGTGCTCCAGCCGGGATTTTCATCGATTGATTTTGAACCCGGGATCACTGCCTTGAAAGGGCAGTATGCTTGACCGGTCTACACCACTGGAACCCAACAAAATTCCGTATTTTGACCATAAAATCTTTTGTAAACCACAAAGATTTTTTTATTGGCGAAATGTCAGTTGTGACATGAATTTAATAAAAAAAATAGATGAAATGATTGAAGAAAGAAGTTTACTTAAGCATCCATTCTATCAGATGTGGTCTGATGGAAAATTAACTAAAGAGTCATTGGCTGGCTATTCAAAAGAATATTTTCAATTAGTAAAAGCAGTTCCATCTTTCATGACTCCTATTATTGAAAAGGCTCCAGATTCTGTTGTTAGTGAATTAGTAGAAAATCAACAAGAGGAATCTGATCATATCAAACCATGGATTTCATTTGCAAATCAATTAGGAATTTCAGAAGAAGAATTGATTCCATATTCTGGATTAACAAAAACTCAGAAAGCAGTATCAAATCTTAATGAACTGATGCAAACTTTTGAAGGTGGGGCTTGTGCAATGTATGCCTTTGAAAAAGAGATTCCAAAGATCAGTCAAACTAAACTTGACGGATTAGCAGAATTTTATGGAATGACAAATGAAGAATCAACAGAATATTTCAAACTACATACAGAAGCTGACATTAGACATGCAGCATCATGGAAAAATATTCTAGAAAAAGCTACAACTGATTCAAACAACTTGATTGAGATTGCAGACAAATCAATTTCTGCTCAAAATCTGTTACTTGACAGTTGTTATGATGAATACTGTTAATCTCATAACATTTTATACCCAAGAACAAATTCATGTGCTTGGGGCCCATAACTCAGCTTGGTAGAGTAACCGGCTCATAACCGGTGAGCCAAGGGATCGAAGCCCTTTGGGCCCATTATTCCCATTAGTTTTAAAATAAGCAAATCAAAAATTTACTGGCTGCAATGAAGAATCAGAGTTATATCTGAATGATGATGGGAAGGCATTTGTCTGAGCCGCCAAAATTATTGGCCAATCTGTGTTTTAATTTTATCTAGAATGGTTTCATCAATTAATTTCTGTTCTACTAATGCTTCAGTAATCTGCAGAATATCAATAACCGAATGCATTTTTACACCTAATTCTTCCATTGCTTTATCTGCCCCTTCCATTCTGTTTACAATTACATATGCATCATTAACTTTGATATTGACTTCGCTCAGCGACTTTAGTGCATTAACAACTGAACCGCCAGTAGTTGCTACATCATCAATCATAACAACTTTCATTCCCTCATGGATTTTTCCTTCAACTGATTTTGATGTTCCGTAATCTTTGGGTTTACTTCTGACATAAATCAGTGGTTTTACTGTTTCAATTGCCAATGCTGAAGCAATAACTAAACCTCCTGTAGGAACTGAAACTATGGAGTCAAAGTTATCTAATCCCACATCTTCAGAAATTCTTTGTTCTAGATACTTTACCATTTTTCTAAATTCGATTGGATAACTTGGAACTAATCTTAAATCTACATAGTATGAACTTTTTTTTCCACTAGCTAAAGTAAAATCTCCAAACTTGATGATCCCATTTTTGTGTAAAAAGGTTGCAAATTCTTTTACAAATTCCATATCAAAATTCACTACACTGGATTTATTTTGGTTTGTATTATGTATGAATTATGCCTGAAATTTGGTTAAATTATGGTATTACAGACGTAGTTTTGGATATAAAGGCTGAAAATTTAGAACAAAAAATTGATTCTGAAGGAAAAACACTTGATGATTCAGCGATCAATGAAAAACTCAATCAAATTGATTTATCAAAACCAATGGAACTTGTAGTGTTACATAACTCTCGCTCAATTCAAAAAATCATTTCTTCATTGTTTATGATATGTGAACAAAAATCACAACCATTTCCAAAAATTCTAGCAGAGAAAAAAATCATTAATCAAGTAAAGGCAGGTTTGCCTGAAGGAAGCTCCATCAATGAATTTGATAATTCAGAAATTTCAAATTCAAATTTGGTTTTTATGGCTGAAATGGAGTTTGATGGTCTATTTGGATATGAAACTATTGCTACTAGATTGATTAAAAAATTTGGTGAAGACTCAATGCTGGGTGCATATGCTAAGCGTCAAGGAAATCTTCCTACTCCTGGTCAATATCCTGAAAGCTTAGAGGAAGCTAAAAAATTCTCAAATAATTTTGAAATTCAAGGAATTGAAATAGTTACAAACTCTCAAGGAATTGTTGATTTCTCTTTAGGTCATCCCTCAGAAACAATTTCTGCTACTAAAATTTTAGAAAATAATTCCATCAAAGATGTTGGTCAGCATAAAACCATGATAATTAGTACTGGAAAGGATGCAAGTAACGATACACTTGGAAAATCATTTTCCTCACTTTGGAATTGCTCTAATGCCATCAAAAAAGATGGTCTAGCAATTCTAATTGCAGAATGTAAGGCTGGATTGGGCTCAGATGCCATCCAACATTTCATTGAAGACCGATTGACCTTAGATCAACTCAAAAATCCTTCAAAATACATTAACGGAATGGAAGATTTATTGTACTTGTCTGAAATTCAAAAGAATTTTCAAATTGGATTAGTTTCAATTTTACCTGAATTTTATGCAAAAAAATTAAACATGATTTCTTTACCTGGAATAAAATATTCTATGGATTATATTTTGAAAACTCAAGGTATGAGACAAAAAGTTGCAGTTGTTTCTGATGGTGCACGACTTTTACTAAGGTAAAAAGCTTGGAAGAAAACTTGATGGAAGCGGTGCACACAAAAATGCCAATCCAATGATTCCAAGATAAGCTATTTTTCTTTTCGTTGATAGTGGCGAAACATCATCTAATGGAGTTGCACTAGGATTTTTTTGACTCATTACAAGAATCAAAATAGCCATTAACCAATAGTTTAGTAAAACAAGAACTGCCATACTTCCAAATGTTGCATATCTATGTAATTTTGGACCAAGCAATGTTCTTGCCATGTGTCCACCATCCAATTGCCAAGCAGGAAGTAAATTAAGAAAAGTAATCAAAAACCCTATCCACGCTGCAAATAGGACTGGTGTCATAATTACTTCATGTCCACCACTTCCTTTACCAAACAATGCTAAACTTGCAGAAAGTAGTATTGGTTCTCCTTGTTCCCATTCTACTAGTCTTGACTCTTCAAACAGTCCAGCTGCAAATTCTTCATCTAAAACTGGGGCTGTATATGCACCATAAACAGAAACAATTACAGCAATAACTAATCCTGCAATTGGTCCTGCAATTGCAACATCAAATAAAATTTCACGATTGATTGTTAAGCCTCTTGATTGAATAAATGCACCAAATGTTGGAATTCCTATAACAGGCAAGCCTGGAATAAAATATGGCCAAGTTGTTTTCAACCTATGTGCCTTTGCTGCAATAATGTGGCCCAATTCATGAGTTCCTAGTATTCCAAGTAATGATAAAGTGTAGATTGCAGCCATCTCTAATGGATCCCCAATTTCTATAATTGAATTAGTACCTGAAGTTCTATAGTATCCATCAATCATTACAAATCCAATAACTATTGCAAAAAGAATTCTTGGTGTCCAAGATGTATTCAACCATTTTCTATGCTTTTTGATTGTAAATTTTTGAATGATGATGAATCTTTCATTGTTGTCCTGCTCTAGTTTGCACACATAACTAATTCCCTCTAATCTTCTAGCTAAATCTTCAAATTTTGATTTGAATTCAATATCTCCAATTTTAAATTCTAAAGAAAATTCTGATTTTGTAAAATCTGTTACTTCAAAAATTGAATTTACAAGGGAAATAACTTCATCCTGAGAGGGTTCATCCATCTGATATGGACTATTTTTATCCATTAAATGGTCTTTTGGTTTAAAATTAAATATTGATACTCACAATATTAGGTATGCAAGTAATTCTTCGACAATTGGGTGATTGTAATATTCGAAGAGCTGAAGGAAGCGATCTTATTCCTGTTATGGAAATAAATTTGAAAACTCTGCCAGAACATTATTCTGACTATTTCTATGAAAGCCTTCTTGCAGAACTCCCCGAAGCATTCATTGTTGCTGAAATTGGTGGCAAACATGTTGGATACATTATGTGCAAAACTGAATATGGGTTTTCAAATTTCAAGAAATTAGGTTTTGTAAAAAAAGGTCATGTTGTATCAGTGGCAGTTTTAGATGAACATAGGAAAAAAGGAATAGGAAAAGCACTAGTTGAAGAATCTGTAAAAGGTGTAAAATCACGAAAATGTGACGAATTTTATCTCGAAGTACGCTGTAGTAATACTGAAGCAGTTAGATTATATGAAAAATTAGGCTTTGTCATTAGACAACAACTTAATGCCTATTATCGTGATGGCGAAGATGCATATCTGATGGCAATAGAGTTGGAGAGTTAAAACCAATAAATAACTCGCAAAAAGTTCTCCGCCATGGACAAACGCAAAGGAATGGGAATTACCATTTTTGTTTTGTGTATTGGAGGTTTTTTCCTTTATGCATATTTGTTAATGCTTTCTGAATGGAGTCCTATTGTTTTACAATTATCTGTTTTAATGATTGCTGGAGGAATTTTGGGAGTAATTGCATGGATTGGATATGTAATGGCAACTACAAAACCATCACCTGCATCAATTACATCTGATGATTAATTATTTTGAAATTTTAACATCTACTACTGTTTGATAGTATCTTGGTCCAACAGCTCTAACAATTTTTGAATCAAGAATTTCTGATTGAACTGGTGTTACTTGCAAATAATGTTCTTCTGAAAGTTTCCCTGCGTCTATCTTTTTATCAGCATGAATATGTGAATAATAATGGATTATTCCTCCATTTTTTGTAGTGTTTATAGCTGATTCTAAAAATTCATCAGATCTTTCTGGTAACAACATCAAAGTTCTATCTGATTTATCGAGTAATTGCTCTTCAATAATTTGAGATGCATCACCATTTATTGAAATGACATTTCCTTTCAGCTTGTTTTGCTTGATATTTTTTTCACACAATTTTGATGCTACTGGATTGATATCCAAACTATATACTGTACATTTTTTCTTTTTTGCAGCCATAATTGAAAACATACCAACTCCTGCAAACATGTTAGTTACTACCTCCCCTTCTTGAGTGAGATTTGCAATTCTTTCTCGTTCAGTTGATAATCTAGGTGAAAAAAATGCATTTTCCACATCAACTGTAAATTTACATCCAAATTCCTTGTATTCTGTTTCTGTATTGTCTTCTCCAGCTAGAATCTCTAAATTTCTAGTCCTGAAATCACCTTCAACTGCAGATGCCTGATAAAAAACACTACGGGCAATTTTAACTTCTTCTAGAAGAGTCTCACCAATGATTTTTTTCTTTGCTAATAATGAATCTGGAATTCTAACAATTATGATATCTCCAATTTGATCAAATGCCGATATCAATTCTTCACTTTCTTTAGGAGAAAGCACATTTTCTAATGATTTTTTTAGCATTCGTGTCATTTTTTGTAATAGAAGTTTCCAGAAGATTTTTGATCTTTGTCTAATCTACTTTCTAGTTTGTTTACACGTGGACGTAAACTTTTTTCATCTCTTCTAAATGACATATCAAGTGATTTTAGAAATCTATTCATTGCATCTGCCTTTGGCATTGGTGATGTTGCCTTACCTGCTTTACCTGATTCACCTTCAAAAATTACCATTGAATCTGAAATCAAGTCCATTAATTGTAAGTCATGATCAATTACAATAGCTGATTTTCCAAAAGAACGCACAAATTTCTGTAAGAATTTTGCTACAGCAATTCTATCTTCAACATCTAAGAATGCAGATGGTTCATCTAATGCATAAAGATCTACTTTTTGTAAAAGACAAGACGCAACTGCCACTTTCTGAAGTTCTCCACCAGAGAGATTTTTTACAGATTTTGTATAGAGTTTTTTAATTTTTAATGGATCCAGAATCTGTTCTTCTTCAAGACTTCCTTCTACTGGACTTCCATTTGCTTTGTCTAATAATGCAACAACTTCTACATCAATTTCGTTTTGAAGGTATTGTGGTTTGTATGCAATCTTAATTTTCTTATCTACATCACCTGAATCTGGTTTTTCAACACCTGCAATCATTTTCATCATAGTTGTTTTTCCAAGAGCATTTGCCCCCATTATGCCTAGAACTTCACCTTTTCTTACTTGTCCAGGCTCAATTTCAACTGAAAATGAAGAATAATCTTTAGTTAATTTTGGATAATTAACAATGTCACTGCCTTCTTGAAATTCCTCAGCAGCAGTGGATGAGACATCAAAGGAAAATGCTTTGTCTCTAAATCTTACATTTTCATTTGGTAAGTATCCATCAAGAAAAACATTGATGCCAACTTTGGTTGAAAGAACATTTGAAACAATTCCATATGCTGATGGTTCTCCATATAACACTTCAATGTAGTCACTAAGAAAATCAAGTAATGTTAAATCATGTTCTACTACCATTACACTTTTTCCAAGTTTTGCAAGACTTTGAATTACTCTTGCAACTCCTGTTCTTTGAAATACATCATTGTATGATGATGGTTCATCAAAAAAGTAAAATTCTGTATCTTTAGAAGCTGCAGCTGCAACAGCAATTCTTTGTAATTCACCACCACTCAATTCTTTGAGACTTTGCTCAACAGAATTTTTTAATCCTAATTCATTGATTAATTCATTTGCAACTCCCCTCTCATCATATTTTTCAATTAATTCTTTTCCAGTTCCATCAAATGCCTGTGCAATATGGTGAACTTGTTGAGGTTTTATTGAAGCACGAATTTGATTTTGTTTAATTTTTTCAAAATGTTGTTTTAGTTCTGTTCCACTGTAATATTTTAGAATCTCATCCCATTCAGGAGGATTTTCATATCTTCCAAGATTTGGTTTTAGATTTCCAGATAAAATATTTACTACAGTACTTTTACCCATTCCATTTCTTCCGAGAAGTCCTACAACTTCTCCTTTCTTTGGAGTTGGGAGCTTGTATAGTCTAAATGAATTTGGACCGTATTGATGAATTTTGTCAGTTGCTAATTCACTTGCCAAATTTACAATTGTTATGGCATCAAAAGGACATACTTTAACGCATATTCCACATCCGTTACAGATATCTTCATCAATCTGAGCCTTTTTGGTCTCTTCGTTAAGTACAATACAATCTGCCCCTGATTTGTTTACTGGACAGTATTTTATACACTCCAAACCGCATTTTTTAGGCTGACATAACTCATGATCTAAAACTCCGACCCTATGTGTCATGTGCTAGAGCGGTAATCTCTTTGTTTTATACCTATTTTGGAGACTTTTGTCCTTTCGTTACGTTAATAATTGAGATTTTGACCTTATTTTTCAAGCCGGCCATAGCGTTAGGGTGCGACCCAATCCCTTTCCGAACTTGGAAGTCAAACCTGACGTCGCTGTTGTGCTACTAAGATGCGAGAGCCCTTGGGAAGCAACAGTGCTGGCA
>NZ_JANQTA010000017.1 GCF_028278985.1 Candidatus Nitrosopumilus sp.
CGCGTTACTGAGCCGTCTGCCTTGTATTACTACAATGACTCGCATGGCTTAGTATCAATCCGATAGCAGTCAGGTCCGGCAGGATCAACCGGATTCTGAAATTTTGATTTTGATTATTGAAGTACTTTTGTACTTAATATTGGAATTGACGGATGCACATAATCTTCACATCTCAGATATTGATCACTTGATCAAATCCTCATTTTTGTATGCGTAACTGGAGGCCCATGAATCACAAAATGGCATATTGCCACACTTCATCACAAGCGCCGCCTATTGCGTTACGTATGCAGAAGCCGAAGATTGTAGAATCCATATAAACCATACGTGAAATTATGCCTGATCGAGAGAAAATTTGTAAAAATTACAAGTTTTTTCAACCAAGGAAATTTGAGAGTAAAATCATCCAAATACTTGAATTTTCCAAGTATTTTGATAGTTAAAATTGTAGAATTTGTTTGAAAAATTACTTTTGAGCAAATTCATTTCAGAGTACAAGAAAAAGACAAAGACATCTGCAAAAATTTTTGCAAAGTCTGCGAAGCTTCATGTAAATGGGGTAAGTCATAACATAAGATTTTATGAACCTTATCCATTTGTTGTAAAATCATCACTTGGAAAAAATTTGATTGATGTTGATAACAACAAGTATACTGATTATTGGATGGGTCACTGGAGTTTGATTTTGGGACATGGTCCAAAAGTTGTAAAAGATTCTTTGAAAAAACAAATTGAGAAAAGCTGGATGTATGGAACTGTGAATGAGCAAACAGTAAAACTCTCTGAAATGATTTCTAAAGCTGTTCCAGTTGCTGAAAAAATTCGTTATGTCACATCTGGGACTGAAGCCACAATGTATGCTGTTAGACTGGCCCGTTCTGTAACAGGAAAAAAAATTATTGCAAAAATCGATGGGGGATGGCACGGATATACATCTGATCTTTTGAAGAGTGTCAACTGGCCGTTTTCAGAATCAGAAAGCAGTGGAGTTGTAAATGAGGAGAAAATTATCTCAATTCCTTACAATGATTTAGAAGGCTCTTTGAAAATTCTGAAAAAACATGCAAAGAATTTGGCCGGAGTTATTATTGAACCAGTACTGGGCGGAGGCGGATGTATTCCGGCAAAGCCAGATTATCTTAAAGGGATACAAGAATTTGTTCACAAAAATAATGCATTATTCATACTTGATGAAATTGTGACAGGATTCAGATTCAGATATGGATGTCTATACCCCACAATGAAACTAGACCCAGATATTGTAACTCTAGGAAAAATTGTAGGAGGCGGAATGGCAATTGGAGTGATGTGTGGTAAAAAAGAAATCATGGAATTTGCAGATACCACAGGGAAGAAAAAATCTGAGAGGTCATATGTTGGAGGAGGAACATTTTCAGCAAATCCAGCCTCAATGGTGACAGGATATGCCACTCTGAATTCCTTAAAATCAAAAAAATCAATTTACTCAAAAATTAATTCATTGGGAGACTTGGCCAGAAAAGAAATCACAAGGGCATTTGATGGCAAAGTGGCAGTTACTGGTAAAGGGTCATTATTTATGACGCATTTTCTTCAAAATGGAATTTCAGAAATTATCAATTCCACTCAGGTCTCAAAATGTGACACTCAGATGTTGCAAAAATATCACTTTAAGATGATTGCTCATGATGGAATATTCTTTTTGCCAGGAAAACTAGGAGCAATCTCAGATGCACATTCAAAGGCAGATATCAAAAAAATTGTCCTAGCATCAGAGAATTTCTAATTTTGTGAATTTTCTGGAAAATTGATTTTTCGCCATTCTATCATTTTGTTAAAAACATCAAGGTAAATTTCAGATTTTAGGGTGATATGGACATGGGCAAAAAATTCACCAAATTGAGATTCAAAGATTATTCGGCATTCGGGTTTAAAGAAGGGCACAGAGATTCCTATTTTTTTAAATTTGTAAAAACAGTATTTTGGATTTTTATTGATTTTTCAGAAACAAGAATATTTTTCATTTCAGGATTTTTGTTAATTGATTCATCCATCTCTTGTTTGGTTGTTTCACCCCACAGGGGAGGATCATGAGGCCATCTATGAACAAAGACCTTTTCGGCTTGAAATTGAATCTCAGAATCAGTCAACAATCAAACCCATTTCTTAACGAAATTAAGCGTATCTTTGAATCTCAAGATGCAAGTTGAGCAATTGATTCTATTTCATCAGGATTTCCAAAGTAGTCTTTTTGTTCATAGCACCAATTACAAACCATCCATTTTGGTGAATGTGCTCCAGTTTTTGCTGGTTTGTATGTGATTTCGTACTTATGTTCATGTCTATCATTACAGTAATTCATTTGACTTCACAAGGTGTTAGGGATTTGTGCTTATAGAAATCACGGAAAAATGAGCCCAAATAAGGATCCTATTTGGAAAAAATCAGATTTTTATAAAATTACACTTTGATACAGATATGGAAAAGAAAGAAGAAAAAGAAGCCTATGCAACTGATGATCCAACAGACACATCAGCAGAAGAGCAAGAAGAATTAGCAAAAGAAGCAATCAAGAAATTCAAATCTTTGTAGAAACCTAAACTTTCATTAGATATGCAATTTTGGTGAGAATATGGGATTATTTGGTTCTAAAGAAAAACCAGAAGATTTGATGTATCATGCAATGGGTATGATAGAAAAAAATCAGCCCAAAGCAGCCATTTCATTATTTAACAAAGTTCTCAAACAAGAACCAGAAAACACAGAAGCTCTATACAAAAAAGGATTAGCCCAAAATCAAATTAAAAAGTACAGTGACGCTGTTACCACTTTTGATAGATTATTAGAAATCAAACCAAATGATGCACAGGCATTTAACAACAAAGGAATTGCACTAGCAGAAATGGGGAACATTCAAGATGCAAATGAGTGTTATGACAAGGCAATTGAATATGACCCAAAGCATGCAGCATCCTATTTCAACAAAGGGGTTCTTTTAGATAAATTACAAGACAGAGAAGAAGCCATAGAATTTTTGGACAAGGCAATTTCAATGGATTCTAAAAAATCTAATGCATTATTTTACAAAGGAATTGTTTTAGGGAAGATGAAAAAACACGAGGAAGCACTAAATTGTTTTGAAAATGTATACAAAAAACAACCCAGTAATCTGGACGCATTTTTCCATAAAGGGATAGAATTAGCAGAATTAGAAAGGCATGAAAAAGCCATTGAAATATTTGATAAAATCTTAGAAAAACACAAAGACAATGTAAACATCATCTATGCAAAATCAAGAAGCAAAGCAGCATTAGAGCAATATCCACAAGCGTTGGAATTACTAAAGCAAGCAGTGTCAAAAAATGGTAAAGTAATTAGAGCATGGGCAAAAGAAGAACCTATTTTTGATAAACTGCACTCTAATGATGAATTCAGAAAAATTGTTCGATTATAATTAAAATTACAAAATCTTCTTTCTAACAGAATCTATTCGAATAATTCCTACCTTCTTTTTTGGGCCAATCAATCTTGCCTCAAAAATTGGAACATAGATTTCTGAAATCTCTCGTAAGATAAATTCGTCAGATAAATCACGAACATCGGTTTCTAGAGGTTTTTTTAATTGAGATTGGAGTTTCCCCAAAGCAGCATCAATGGTAATTTCAGGTTTTTTGACATTTTGGCTATTTTGTTCAAGAATTTTTTTTGGATAATTCTCTATTGTCTTGGAATTAATTTTGAAAGGGAATTTTATTTCTCGTCCATGATGATCGAAAAAGATTTCATCTTCTTCTTCAACAAAAACATGTTCCTCTAATTTTATGTCAATCTTATTTTTTCCACGTTTTCCTGCCAAAGATTTTGCAAATCCAGATTTTGAGCGAACAGGGAAAATTCCACCTCCCAAAACTACGTCTTTGATATTATATCCTACAGAAATGGTATGTGTTGCTTTCCTATAGTAATCTGCCACATATTTTCCAGAAACTGCCAAAATGCATTCATGATACAATTTTAGAGAGTGAATGTGAACTTGTTCTTTTTTTGGTCTTGATAGGAGAGATTTGAAGGGAGTAGTTTTCTTTTGTTCAATAATCTCCATTGCTTCATTTTCATCAATATTTTTTCTGAGAACAATTGTTTTAATATCATATTTTGACTCTTTCAAAACTAAACAAAATACACATTTCTTGCTATTAAACCAATTCAGTAGGAAAGAAATAATAGATTTGAAAAAAATTACAAAATATGGCAGTACCAAGAAAAGGAGGATATATTGACAAATTCCTCAAACGCGCAGACAAAGCAATTCAAGATGGCGTAAAAAAAGCAGACGAAGTTTTAGATGACGCAGTTGAATTTGGCGAAATGACTGCAAAACAAGCAGCAAAGACCAGTAAAGAATTACGTAGTCAAGCAAAGAAAGAAAGAATGGCATTACAAAAAAGAGGAACAAAGAAAATCAATGAGAGTATTACTGCTGCAAAAAAAATCACATCAAATGTTGATGAAGATTTAGCAACATTAGAAAAATTAGGAAAGCTGAGAAAATCAGGTGTAATTACTGAAAAAGAATTTCAAGCAAAGAAAAAGAAAATTTTAGGAAGAATCTAAATGGAAAAAACAAACATTATCGGTAAAGGAGATCAAAGAAAAGTAAATCCAAATTGGTTTACAGGCAAAACATGGATGAAAGTATTATCTGAGAAAATTAAATCAAAAGATCAAGACATTTACCATGTTCATTTTGAAAAAGGTTCCAGAACAAAACTTCATTCCCATAATGGAAATCAAGTTCTCATTGCAACAAAAGGTATTGGGAGTTTGGAAATTTTTAGACGGTTTGGTAGTAAGAAAAAAGACTTCAAAATTAAAAGAACTAAAAAAATCACTCTTAAAGAAGGAGACATCGTACACATTCCAGCCAAGGTTCTTCACACACATGGCTCTATTGACAAAAAGAAGGAATTTGCACATATTGCAATCAACATACTACCAAAAAAGAATGCAGAATACAAAACTGCATGGTATGAGTCTGATTTTAAATCAAAGGTTTCAGAATTAATCTAAACATGACACTTCTAAGAAATTCTGAAATTCAAACAGTTGAAGGATACGAAGGAACTACCGTCAAGCAATATTTTCACCCACATAACACACTTAACGGGATTTCATACAGTATTGCCCATTTCTCACTTGAATCAAATAAAGAAACAAAATTACATAAATTGACATCATCAGAAATCTATTACATTCTAGAAGGAAATGGGACATTTGTCATGGACAAGGAAGAATTTGAAATTAAAAAAGATGATTCAGTTTATGTGTCCCCTAATGCGGAGCAAAAAATTAAGAATACAGGTTCTGAACTATTGAAATTCTTGTGTATTGTAGAACCTGCATGGACTCAAGATTGTGAAAAAATCCTAGAATAAACCACCTACAAGATATGCAATTATTTTTAAAATATGAAAGATAGTAAATTTTGTGAACAAATACCAAGCTCAACGTGTTTTGAATGTGAGTCCAAATTCATCACAAAATGAGATCAAAGCAGCGTACAGAAAATTAGCCCTAGAAGTTCACCCAGATAAAACCAAGGATAAAAGTAAAGATGAAGAATTTAAAAAAATTACCGAGGCTTACAATTTTCTAAAAGATAACAAAAATCAGAAAGAACCCCAAACTTACACCAATACTGAATCCAAGACAAAAACCAATTTTAAGCGAAAGCCACAATGGGGAGCACCTGAAGATGAAAAGATCCCTGAGCAAGATTGGGGAAAATATACCAGAGAATTTGAAGAAGGAGATCCTGATTTTTGGAAAGAATATGAAAAAAAGTTTTGGGAAGATTACAATGCAAGAATAAGAGCTGATGGAAAAAATGGAGAATTTGATAAAGCAAAAGAACCAAAGAGACAACCAAATCTTTTCGTAGATGTTGACAAGAGTTTATGCATTGGGTGCTGTAGTTGTGAAATAATTGCACCAGAAGTATTTCAGATTGACAAGGAAGGAAAATTTAATCCAAAATCATCTGTAATTAATCAAAAAGGAGCAGGAGTAAATAAAATCATGAACGCCGCAGAAACATGTCCAACTAAAGCAATAATTGTAGAAGATACAGATTCCAAAGAAAGACTATACCCTTATTGAAACTAGTCTTTTAGTTTGTTGTAAATTTCTTCAATTTCCAATTCAGATAGTTTAGAAGAATTAAACATACTATGGATTGGACCAGCTCCATCACTAGAACTTCTAGGAATTATATGTACATGTACATGTGGAATTTCTTGTCCTGCTTCTTTTCCGTTATGAATTGCAATCAGAGTAGCACCTGAAATAGAATCAATCTTTGAGGCCATGATATGAACAAGTGAAAACAAGTCCTTGTTTTCTTCATCTGTCAAGTCTTGGATTTTTTCTCGAGGATTCTTTGGGATAACAAGAGTGTGCCCCTTTGTAAGAGGAAAAGCATCAAGAAAAGCTAAAGAGTGTTCTGTTTCTTTGAGAATTTTTGCAGGAATATCACCAGCAATGATTTTAGAAAATACAGTTTCCATAATTTATTGAGAATTTTTACGATAATAAATTATTTCATGGTTCAACAATAGTTGCCCATGCTAAATCACGTCCAAACTTGATTGTTACAATGTCACCAACATTTTTTGTACAATCTTCAATTGTTTTAGGAACATTATCTTCTGTTTCAACATAACAAATTCCATCTTGATTTGCTAAAATTGTTACTTCCTCATAGACATCCTCACGGATTAAATTCCAAAATGGGAACACAAGTGTAGAAAGTACAATACCTGCAATCACAATTGCACCACCAAATATCAGACCACCTTTTTGACCAGAGGTTAGTTCCATGTTACCATGTTCCCCCATCACCAGCATTAGGATCAAGTTTCTTTGCAGGAACATTTCCATGGGCTTTTTTCATATGACGCTTTAGTCTTTCAGGATCATGTAGTTCAGTACCACATGTTTCACATTTGGTTTGATTTTCTTTGTCCTTACGTTTGAACAAACCCATATTTTGCTAAAAATTTGAAATACATTATAAAGGATACTAGGGATTTCGAAAATATGTCAATTAAGAATATCACAGTTTTAGGTTCAGGAGTCATGGGTCACGGTATTGCTCAGGTTTCTGCAACAGCAGGCTACAACGTAGTTCTCAGAGATATCGAACAAGGGTTTTTGGATAAAGCAATGGAGAAAATTAGATGGAGTTTAGATAAGCTAGTCACAAAAGAAAAGATTTCCAAAGAAGAAGGAGATGCAATTTTTGGAAGAATCACTCCAATTGTTGATTTGAGTGAAGCAGTAAAAGATGCAGAATTAGTAATTGAAGTAGTTCCAGAAATTATGGATTTAAAGAAAAAAGTGTATGCTGAGTTAGATAAAGTAGCAGATCCTAAAGTAATCTTTGCATCAAACACAAGCACATTACCAATCACAGAAATTGCAAACACAACATCACGTCCAGAAAAATTTATTGGAATTCATTTCTTCAATCCACCACAATTAATGAAACTAGTAGAAGTTATTCCAGGAGAAAAAACATCTTCTGAGATTACAGAACTAACTCAAGAATATGTTAAATCAGTAAACAAACAGGCAGTTCTCTGTAGAAAAGATGTTCCAGGATTTATCATTAACAGACTTTTCATACCAATGGTTCACGAAGCATGTTTTGTTAAAGATAGAACAGGTGCATCACTTGAGGAAATAGATTCAGCTGTAAAATTCAAACTAGGTTTTCCAATGGGAATTTTTGAATTAGCCGACTTTACTGGAATGGATGTAATTCACAAGGCAACAGTAGAAATGCATCTGCGAGACAAAAAAGTCATCAATCCACATTCACTTGTTGAAAAAATGTTCGATGAAAAGAAACTTGGGCAAAAATCAGGTGAAGGATATTACAAATATTCAGATGACAAATATGAAAGAGTTACGCTGTCTGAAGAATTAGCAGAAAAATGTAATCCAATACAACTTGTTGCAAATATCATTAACAATGCTGCATGGCTTGTAAGTAACGGTGCAAGCGATATTGAAGAAATTGAAAAGGCAGCACAGTTAGGATTAGGATTGAAAAAACCTCTATTTGAAACTGCAAAAAAGATTGGAATTAAAAATATTGTAAATGAATTAAACAAACTGGCTGCAGAACACGGTGAATTTTACAAACCAGACCCACTTCTCATATCAATGCAATAGGAATTAGTGGTTTGGATTTTGAAAAAGATATTGAAGCGCTAAAAATAGCATTAACAGAGACGGAATTCCGTATAAAAAAACTAGAAGATCATAAAGATATAATCAACAAACTACTCAGAGATAATAAAACTGATGAAGATTGGATTAATGAAACAAAGAGTAGACTAGTGCGAAATATTAGAAATTTACAGAAAAAGCGAGATAGTATTTTTAGAGAACTAGAGTCTTAAGAAATTAATTCTAAAATTTTTTCTACAGCTTCTTTAGGAGTATCTGCTCCAAGGATTTTGACATTTTCTCGATGATCAAGATAACCATCAATGTATTGTTCAACAGAACCTCCAAGATTTCTCATTGCAACCATAGGTTTCTTGTGCATGTATGCTGCACATGTTTCAGATAGAGTTCCAGAACCTCCTCCAACTATAATTATACCATCAGCACTCAATGCATTTAGAAAATCTCTTGTCAACCCCATTCCAGTAGGAATTACAATATCACAATATTCATTTGCCAAAGTTGCATCATCTTGAGGGATTATACCAATACTCAATCCATTTGCATCATGAGATCCATGGGAAGCAGCAGTCATTATTCCACCTAATCCACCTGTGATCAAAACAGAGCCCGATTTTGCAATTTCAGATCCAATTTCATAAGCAATTTTTTCATGTTCTGGAGTGCAACCATTTGTATTATTTCCAATTACCAAAATTTGTCGTTTTTTTGCCACAAGTTTGATTAAGAGATTGGTTTGAAATAGGTTTCCCAGAGTAAAGGATATTAGGAAAGCATCACAACTATTCACATGGAAAGACGTTCAATGCCAGTATGTTTTACACAAGAACAATACAAAATGATCGAAGAATTTGCCAAGAGAAACGGTATGCTCAACGCAAGCCAAGCTCTTGAGAAAATCCTAAAAGAGTAATCACTTTTTGTTATTTTCATTTTTATTTTGTTTACATTTATAGAATAATCAATCTATAGGAGATCAACAATGGGACTGTTTAGTAAAAAACCTGCAATTTGCACAATATGCAACAAAGAACTTACTCACAAGCATAAACCAAAAAGAGAATGGAACATCAAAGGTCCTTTATGCGGAGATTGTCATTTTGACAAACAAAAAGAATTCTACGAAGGAAAAGTAAGGCAACCATGTGTAGTATGTGGAACAACCAAAAAAATTACTGATCTTTGGGAACCAAGATGGCAGTGGGATATGGAAGGTCTATTGTGCAAGGAATGTTTTGACAAAAAAGAAGAAACCCATGGTAAAAAGAAAAATTTTTGTGCATTATGCGGTGGTAAAATGGGATTAATCAGATACAATCCGAAAGGTCATTGGAAAATAGAAGGACAGTTATGCAGAAACTGCTGGGATGAGAAAAAAGCAGAATTTGGATAAATTGGGATTTTTAAAAAAAATCAAATGTGAAATTTGTGAAAAGAAATTTTCAAAAGAAGAAGAACTGATGAATCATAAACAAATTGTTCATGGAAAAGATTTGAAGTATGATTGTAAAGAATGCAACAAATATTTTTCAAATATGGAAGATATGAGAACGCATTTACAAAGAGAGCACAGTTACAAAAAAGACAGATAACTAGATAGCTTTTACAGTTTTTACAACTGGTGGTCTTACTTTGGTAAAGACTCTAAATCCACAAATACATTTGATTTCTGGAAGTCTGGATAATTCAGTGTTGGAAACTATAGTTCCACATCTAAGGCATGCATAGTGCACTTCAAAAGTTTCAGTGGTGTTTTCTTCCATTGAATCAAAAGTTTCTTCAGCCATGTTTATCATCAAAATTTCTATAATTTAAGGATACCAGATTATGTTAGAGATAATTCAATGTAGACATCATCAGGAATTTTTAGTCTCATTAGTTGTCTAATTGCCTTATCATCAGCGTTAATGTTAATTATTCTTCTATGCATTTTCATTTCCCATTTCTCATAAGTTTCCGTTCCATTTCCACATGGTGATTTTCTAGTTGCAACATGTAGTCGTTTAACAGGAAGTGGAGTTGGGCCTTTAACTTTGACACCGGTTTTTTTTCCTATACCCATGATTTCACCACAAACACCATCTAATTTTGGTAAACTGGTTGAGGTGAGTTTTACACGGGCGGTTTGTGTCATGAAAATCCGCCTATGGTTTGTACTCTTCGGTAATTTCCTTAACGATTCCAGCTGCGATAGTTGCACCCATATCTCTTAGTGCAAATCTACCCATTTCAGGGAATTCCTGGAATGTTTCAATTGGAGTTGGTCTCACCGGTCTAATTTTGACAATTGCAGAGTCACCAACTTTGAGGAATTTTGGATTTTCTTCCTCAACAGCACCAGTTGCTGGGTTGATCTTTTGCAAGAACTCAGTAACAGTTGCTGCAACTTGTGCAGTGTGTGCGTGCATTACTGGAGTGTAACCAGGAGCAATTGCTGTTGGGTGGTGAATTACAATAATTTGAGCTTTGAATTCTTTTGCTACATTTGGTGGAGCATCAGGAGTTCCGAGAACATCTCCTCTCTTGATGTCTTTCTTTTCAACACCTCTAAGGTTGAAACCAATGTTATCACCTGCTTCTGCAGATGGCATTTCAGTATGGTGAGTTTCAATAGATTTGATTTCACCAGGAGCACCAGAAGGCATTACAACAATTTTGTCACCTGCTTTCATAGTTCCTGTCTCAACTCTTCCTACTGGAACAGTACCAACACCTGTGATAGTGTAAACGTCTTGGATTGGAACACGAAGTGGTTTTCCTACTGGTTTTTCTGCTACTGTAAAGTCATCAAATGCTTCAAGTAGTGTTTTACCAGAATACCAACCCATGTTTTCAGATTTTTTAACTAAGTTGTCACCTTTCCATCCAGAAACTGGAATGAATGGTACATTTTCTAGTTTGTAACCTACAGATTTTACTAATTTCTCACCTTTTTCTTTGGCAAGTTTGAATGCGTCTTCAGAATAGTTGCTGTCATCCATTTTGTTGATAGCAACGATTAGTTGGTTAACACCGAGTGTTTTTAACAAGAAAGCATGTTCTCTTGCTTGACCACCAGCAGCAATTGCTGTGTCGGTTTCACCTTCTTTTGCTGAAAGTACTAAGACTGCTGCATCTGCTTCAGAAGCACCAGTAATCATGTTTTTAATAAAGTCCCTGTGACCAGGAGCGTCAATCAAAGTAAAGAAGTACTTTGGTGACTCAAACTTTTGGAATGCAAGATCGATTGTAATACCTCTCTCTCTTTCATCCTTAATGTTATCCATAACCCATGCATACTTGAAAGTATCACCTTTTCCGGTCTTCTCGGATTCGGATGCATGTGCTGCAATTGTTCTTTCATCTACAACACCAAGATCCATCAAGAAATGACCCATAGTTGTTGATTTTCCATTATCAATATGACCTGTAACAATCAGGTTCAAGTGTGGTTTATCTGCCATATCAAAGGCCTATTGGATGTTATTTATTACTGTTATGAATTTTTGAAAAAATCTTCAATTTTTTTCAATTATTTTTAGATCAGAAGACTTTGGAAATTACACATAAATCAAAGGGAGAAAATTGGAAATTATGAAAATTACTGTATCAGTTATCAAAGCCGACGTCGGAGGAGTTGGCGGTCATACAAAACCAAGTGATGGACTATTAGACGCAATTAGAAATACCATCAAAAACTCAGCAGATTTGCTAATCGATTATTACATTGGCTATTGTGGAGATGACACTCACATTGTAATGTCTCATACTCATGGAGTAGATAATGAAAAAATTCACAAGCTAGCTTGGGACGCATTTATGGCAGGAACTCAAGTTGCAAAAGATGAAGGACTTTACGGAGCAGGACAAGACTTGCTTAGAGATTCATTTTCTGGAAACGTAAAAGGAATGGGTCCAGGAGTTGCAGAAATGGAATTCGAAGAAAGACCAAACGAAGCATTTACAGTTTTTGCAGCAGATAAAACAGAACCAGGTGCATTCAACTATCCAATTTACAGAATGTTTGTAGATGCATTAAGTAATACAGGACTAATTGTAAACAAGAATCTTGCAGAAGGTGTTAAGATCAACATCATGGATGTAGAAAAAGCACAGATTGCAGAATTGGAACTATGGCAAGACAAACCAACAATTGAAGCAGCACTAATGTACCCAGGAAGATATGTTGTTGACTCCGTTACAACTAAAGATGGAGAGCCAATTCTTGCAGCATCTACAGATAGACTGCACAACATTGCTGGAACATATGTTGGTAAAGACGATCCAATTTGCCTTGTAAGAACACAAAAGAGATTCCCAGCAACTGAAGAAGTAGGAAGTGTATTTAACAATCCACACTATGTTGCAGGAAACACTAGAGGAAGTCACAATATGCCATTAATGCCTGTAAAACTAAACTCTGCAGCAACAATCAACTTTTGTATTCCAATTGTAGAAGCACTAGTCTTTAGTATGCACAATGGAAAATTCACAGGTCCATTTGACGGATTCTCAACACCTGATTGGGATCTAATCAGAGAAAAAGCTACAGAGAAAGCAATGGCCATTAGAAGTCAAGGATTCATCCATCCTGCAACATTAGTTCCATCTGAATTGGAATACGCAGAAGGTTACAGGGCAAGAATGGATGTTCTTGAAAGCAAAATGAAACCAATGGAAGAAAATACTTCTAGCGGAGCCAAAAAAGAAAACTACGAAGATCCAGATTAGTAATTTCTAATCTTGCCAATCATAGGAAATAGTTAAAAGAAAACAGACTTTAGTAAAAGCGGTCTGTAATGAGTTTTCAAAAATTATTTGATTGGAAAACATACATCTTTACAGCACTAGCAGTCATTTCATTTTCAAATTTTGTAGCAGTGTTATTTGGTCAGACCATCCCAAATATCGTATTAGACTTTTTCAAGATTGCAGGCGAATATGTAATTCTAGGTTCAGTATTCATATTTGCACTAGCATGGCTACTAAAGGCAAAGCCTCACAATCGTCCAAAGAAATACTCGGTAGTAGTTTTTGATGTATATGGTAAAAAAAGTGAGATTGACGGAATTAGAACAGAATTCAAAACACATGATGTAGCATGGAGTTTTATGAAACAATACAAAAAACAATATCCTTTGTACAATTTTGCACTAGTTTCTGATCTTCCAAAATCAGACAAACCTACAATCTTCAGATACATCTAGATTCAGATTTTTATTCATGATTGAATAGAGAAATAGAATGGACTTTGCCATTTTAGCTGATGCATTTAACAAAATGGAGTCAACTAGAAAGAGATTAGAATTAACACAATATTTGGTAGAATTATTTGAAAAGACACCACAAGAAGTTATAGCAAGAATTGTTTATTTGCTTCAAGGAAAACTAAGACCAGATTTTGAAGGAGTTGAGCTTGGTGTTGCTGAAAAACTTGCAATAAGAGCTATTTCAAAATCATCAGGGATTCCTATCAAAAAAATTGAAGAGGAATATAGAATAGGAGGAGACTTGGGTCATGCAGCTTCAGTAATTTTAGAACAAAAAACACAAACAACTTTTCTTGTTGAAGATATTACTGTTGAGCGGGTTTATGAAACGCTATTCAAAATTGCAAAACTAGAAGGAGCTAGATCACAGGACATGAAGATGAAATACATCTCCAGCTTGCTAAATGATGCAAATCCACTTGAGGCAAGTTTCATTTTGAAAATATTACTTGGAACATTGAGGCTAGGAGTTGCAGAAAATACAGTTATGGATGCATTAGCAATTGCATTTTCAGGAAACAAAGAGAATAGAAAAGTTTTGGAACACGCGTATAACGTTTCAAGCGATTTAGGAAAAGTTGCCGAAACAATTTCTGAAAAAGGAATAGAAGGTGTTGAAAAATTTGAAGTGATTTTGTTTAATCCAGTAAGACCAATGCTTGCAGACAGAGTAAAAAGTCAAGAAGAATCAGTGGAAAGATTAGGAAATAATTTTGCAGCAGAATACAAACTAGATGGGGAAAGAGTTCAATTACATGTTGAAGGAGACAAAGTTGTTCTTTACTCTAGAAGTTTAGAAAATATTTCTAGTTATTATCCAGACATTATAGAGAAAATTCCAAAATCAATTCAAGCTGATAATGCAATCTTAGAAGCTGAAGCAGTTGCAATAAATGAAAACACTGGAGAATTTTTACCATTTCAAGAGTTAATGCATAGAAGAAGAAAATACAAAATAGAAAAAGCAGTTACACAATACCCAATTACAGTAAACTTTTTTGATATTTTATTTTGTAATGACAAAAGCTGTTTAGATCTAAGTTACAAAGAGAGAAGAGAGAAACTAGAAAAAATAGTCAAAGAAGACGAATATGCAAAACACATTCCTATGGCTATTGTAAACAATGAAAATGATGTTGAGGAATTCCTTGAAAACAGTATCAATGCAGGAAGTGAAGGGTTAATGCTCAAAATGTTAGACAAACCATATCAAGCTGGTTCCAGAGGAAGTTACTGGTTAAAACTTAAACGAGAATATCAAAATGAGTTAGGGGACAGTTTAGATCTTGTTGTCATTGGAGGATTTTTTGGAAAAGGAAGAAGAACAGGAAGCTATGGAACACTTCTTCTTGCAACATACGATGAAGACGTGGATATGTTTACTAGTATATGCAAAGTAGGCACAGGATTTTCAGATGAAGACTTGGATCAACTATACCAAATCCTACAACCTAAAGTTACAATCAAAAAAAATCCAAGAATTGAAAGTGAAATGGAAGCAGATGTTTGGTTTGAACCAGAACTAGTAATCGAAGTTGTTGCATCAGAAATCACACTCAGTCCAATTCACAAAGCTGCAAGGGACCAAGTAAGAAAAGATGCAGGACTAGCATTAAGATTCCCTAAATTTACAGGAAAAATCAGAACAGAGAAAATGGCCGAAGATGCATCAACAAATGAAGAAGTTATTTCACTTTACAAAGGACAGAAAAAAGTAGCCCACGACAAAAGTTTGATTTAATCGTGCTCAATTTTTCACGAAAATCGTAGAGGATTTAAATTACCATAGGAATTCTTGATTTCTGTTATGTATAGCGGAGAGCTTGAAGTTCAAGCAAAAAGAAAGGCTATCGCAGTTTTACAAGACGAGATTAACAGAATTCTAAATGCTGCTAGAGAACTTGCAACACTTCCTGATCTAATGATGAAAAAAGACAAGACAGGAATCAAAAACGCTCTAGAACAAATTTCAACAATTGAAGAAGAAGTTGAAAACTTGAGAAGAAAGATCACTCGAGAAGTTGCAGACGTAGGTGGTTTAATCATGAATAGAGAAAATCTTCTCAACACAGCATACACAATGGATGAGATTGCAGGATACATTACAGGAATTTCATTCAAACTCTCAAATGTAAAACCAACAACATTGAAAAGTGCAAAACTAGACAAAGACATTACAAAACTAATCGAATTAGTTGTTGACGAAGTTTACAAACTAAATGAGATCATTAGAAGTCTAAACACAAACACTGCAAATGCTATTGAATTAGCACAAGAAACACAGACAATTGAGCGTGAAATCGACATCAAATACAGACAAGCAACATTGAAACTTCTCACAGAAGTTACAAACACAAAAGAATTGATGCTCATGAAAGATGTTATTGAAGGAATTGAAGAGATGGCAGACAAGTGCCAAAGAGTTTCAGATTCTTTCATATTGTTAGCATTAAGCCTCTAACGAACACATCATTCAATTTTTACTTTATTTTTCATACTAAGAGAATTCATATACATATCAAATAATCTAAAATTATGAAAAGTGAGTTAATTGAAAATAGAATCATTGTTTGGAATATCGAAGACTCAAAAAAGCTTTTCAGTAAAGGTTACTACGGCAAACCAATAGGAATTCCAAAGCCAAACCCAGAAGAAATTGATGCACCATTAATTTTAGATTTGATAGAAGGTTTGTATCTTTTAGAAAACAAAAAGATCACAATAACAAAATCAAAACAAAAAGTAACAGTAGATGAAATGACAGATATTTGTAAAAAAGAATATCATGATTTTGATAAAAAATATCTTGTTTACAAAAATTTTAGAGACAAAGGATACATAATTAATCCCGGAATAAAATTTGGTTGTGATTTTGCAGTGTATGAAAAAGGACCAGGTATTGATCATGCACCATACTTGATTCAAGTGTATATCAGAAACGAACCAATAACATCAACAGGAATAGTCCTTGCGGGAAGATTAGCAACTACAGTTAGAAAACAATTCATCCTAGCAATCCCCAAGGGAAAAGACAAAGTTGATTTTCTAGCCTTAGATTGGTGGAAGGCTTAAACAGATTTGATATGACCTGCAATTCGGTCATAAATCTCAAAAAGTTCTTTTGTAATTCCAAATGACAAATGATTGTCCCATTTACCTCTAATTCTTACAGCGCCATCAGTTGGTTCTACATAGATAGTTGCATCTTTTACTGATTGCTTTGCAATCATTTCATTAAGTTCAGAATCATCATTTAGTTTTGTTGCAACACTGCCTGGACCGTTCCAAGAAACAGAAACCACTTCTTTTGAAGCAAAATGTCCCTTTGTATTTAGAACTGTTTTTGCAACAAAGTTTCCAGCATCAGCACCTACACTCTTTCTTACGATAAAGTGTGCTTGATATCTGTCTAGTGCGCCCCAAGGGAGTGGATTTGTATCTTGCATTTGTTATCCCTTCTGTACAATTTGGACGACGTCAATATTGGAGTTCTTTACATCAAGACATCCACGATTTGTAATCATTCTAGCTGTATGAGCAAAATATCTACTGTAATAATCACCTTGTTCAACATCATCGGTTCCAATTTCTTTAGATTCAGAATCTACACCGATCTCTTTTAGCATATCACTAAATTTTTCGGGCCATGTTTGATAGACAAATGTATCTGGCTCTGAATCATGCATCAAAAATCATGAATCATACCCACAAATAAAGATATCAAGAAAATTTTTGCCTCAGAGATCAATCCAAATAAATATCACAAAAGATTGGAGATTTTATCTAATCATGAAATTCCAAAATAAAGTCGCTCTAGTAACAGGAAGTGGAACTGGAATTGGTAAAGCCATTGCCACTAAATTTATTGAAGAAGGAGCCAGTGTAATTATTCTTGGAAGAAGAAAAGAGCCACTTGAGGAAGCATCAAAAGAATTAGAAGCAAAAATTCCTCAGGGAACAAACTCTACAGTTAGAATTTTTGCAGGAGTTGATGTTGCTGACGAATCTGCAATGAATAACATGTTTGATACTTTGAAAAATGATAATGTTACTGTTGATTACATAATTAACAACGCAGGAGTTTCAGGTCCTGTAACTTGCTTTGCAAACTCACCAGTTGATGAGTTTAAGAGTACAATTGGAATTCACCTTACAGGTACTTTCTGGGGCTCAGTTCAAGCACTAAAAGTAATGAAAGAAGGAGGAAAAATAATTACAATTTCTACATTCTTTACTGAAGAAAGACCATTAGAACAAAGACCATACAGATTCAGAAGTCCATATACTGCATCACAAGGTGCAAAGAATAGACTAGCTGAATGTATGTCATGGGAGTTAACTGAAAAAGGAATTGTTTCTATTGCAACAAATCCAGGACCAGTGCACTCTGATAGAATTTACAAAACAGTTTATCCAAAAGCTGCAGCAGAATTTATGAGAGTTAGTGGATTTGAAGATTTAACTCCAGTCCAAGTTGAAGAAGCAAGAGATGATTTGCTAGAATGTATTTTAGCTGATGGAATTGACAAAGAAGGTATTGCCAAAGTTGCAGAAAAATTAGCAAACGGTAGAGACGTTGCAAAATTAACTGAAACTTATACAAACTTATTAACAAAAATCAAAACAATTGCAGAAAAAGTTCAAAACAACACATCACATATGATTGCAAACCAAGAATTTTTGGCACAATCACAAGTTTCAGAAATGGTTCTTAATTTGTGTGATGAGCAAATTGTACAAATTCTCAATGGTAAAGTAATTCCAGGTGACAGAGTTTTCTATCCAGTTAAACCACACATCGGAACAACAACTCCAGGTGTTCATCAACCAGACTTCACAGGAAAAGCAGTAGTCTTTACAGTTGATGGAACAGACAAAGCAGATGCTGAGAGAGTAGAATTTTTGGCACAACATGTTGAAAAGAATGGAGGTAAAGTTGCATGCTTTATTTCAAAAACAACACCAAATGATGTTCAAGAATCAATTAGTAGTAAATTCCACTCACATGCAGTAGATATTTCAAATCCTGAAGAAGTCCAGAGATGGCTAAACACTGCAAAGACAAACCTTGGAGACATTTTAGGCGTAATTCACGTTACTGGAAAACTTCCAGAGGTAGGCAAATTAACAGAACTAAACAGAGCAGGCTGGGAAGAACTAGTTGCTAAATTCATCACCACACCAGCAATTGTTGCTCAAAGAACACTAGAACATTTTGTTCCAGGTGGCGGTAAAGACCCAAGACTGTTCAAAGATAAAACAGGTTCCATTATGATCATTGGTCCAGACTTACCAGTAGGACGTAAAGTTTCAGGAACTCAGAGAGCTCAAGTAGAAGTTTTCAGAGGAGCCCTTAGACCATTTACAACTACAGTAAACCAAGAACTAAGTGATGTTCTAAAATCAAACATCAGAATGTTTACAGTATTTCCTGGTTCTGTTACAGGTTCTGAACCAGACAATCAAAAAATTGCAGATGCATTTAACTTCCTTGTATCAGAGAATGCTGCTTCATCATCTGAAGTAACTTTCTGTGTTGACGAATCAAGATAAGAATGAAAAAATTCAAAGAATTTCGTGTAGGAGATACATTTCAATCCACATGCAGTATTTCAGATAAAGAACTTGAAGAGTATCTTAGCTTCTCTAGAGTAAGAAATTCATTCTTGGATGAAATGAAAAAAGGCGAATCAATGGTTTCAGGTAGGGCAATTTTATCAAGAATGGAAGGAGAATTTACAAGATTAAGTCAGATTTATGGAAACCATATTGTCTTTATTGGAACAGACGGAGATCCGGAATGGGAAAACAGAAACACACGATTTCTAAAACCATTAACAACAGATCAAGTTCTAAGATTAAAGTTCACGGTATCTGGAAAAGAAGACATTGATGAAGAATTTGGCAAAATTGCAATTGATTTTGAAGGACTGAACCAAGATGGTGAAACCATAGTTCTATCAAAAAAGAACATTTACAGAATTAAAAAAGAGCCACCAAGATAACTAATCTTCTAGTTCATCATCATTTCTTCTTGAAGGTCTTACTGGAATGTAAATTACTGTCATGAAATGATTTTGTGAATTTTGTATTTAACAGACTCGTAGAAATTATACTATTGAAAAGTAAACAGGAGAGCCGACTAGTCTCCCCCGCCCTTAGGTCAAAGACCTAACGAACACTATACATCACAAAATTACTATAAAAGCGCAAACAAAAATCATGGCTAAAAAATCAATCCACCTTCTACGATGGAATCAAAAAACAATTTTCCAGCTGCAATCAAAATTACTACTGAAACTAGAATCTGCAAGTAACGTTCTTTGATTTCAATGGATAACCTTGCGCCAACTAGTCCACCTGCAAATGAACCAATTGCTAAAAATCCTGCTTGTGTAAAATCAGGATGTCCAAGTAAACTGTGAGTTATAACACCAGATAAGGATGCAAACAACAAAATTAATTGAGATGTAGGGGCAGCTCTTTTCATTGCCATTCCCATTCCAACTACCATTAATGGAACAAAGACGATTCCTCCACCAATTCCAAAGAAAGAAGAAATAATTCCTGCAAAGAAACTTGCACCCACTGCAAAAATTATCATTTGTATAGATAATTTTTTTTCCTTTGATTCTAATTTTCTTCTCAAGAATATGTAAACTGCTGATGCAATTAACACCAAACCAAATAATATTTGAAAGATTCCGGGAGTAACATCTGAAGAAATTAGTGCACCTAAAACAGTTCCAGGAATTGAAAGTAAACCAAGTTTAATTCCTAATGAAAATTCTATTCTTTTTTGTTTAGAATAAGAGATTGTAGATGCTATGGCATTACTTAGTGCTGCAAACAAACTATTACTAGCAGCTGCAGTTGGAGAAAAACCAAGAAATGTTAAAACTGGAACAACAATTATTCCACCACCAAGTCCAATCATCGAACCCAATATTCCTGCTGCGAATCCAAGTGGTATCAACCACAATTGATCAATCATTGTAATGTCAATCAGAGAATTTTCTATTATATAATTAGACTACTTTAGAATTAGTAACGTGCGTAAGACAGAATTTTCTTTAGAGGTAATCTCCAAAAAGATTTCAGTATTTTCTAAATTTTCAATTTGTGATTTGACATTACGTCTATCTGAATCAAGATAGAATTTTTCTACAGCCTCAAACCAGGACGTAGGAGTTGGAAAATCTTCTTCTTGTTGTTCTTCCCAACAATCACAAACTAAAGATTCTATGGTACGCTCAAAAATGGTATGGACTTCATCTCGATTAGCATCCAAAGTAGTGGTTTCAAGGTTCACTATGGCTAAGATTGGAGATTTCACATCACCACCTAGATTGATGTTGCCAATTGTATTTCCTGAAGAATCATGAACTGCAGTTGTTGTACAGTAACTTACAGATCTTGGAAGTCCTTTGTCAAAATACACACAATATTGATCAATGGTATCATCAGTTATGGCAGTAGGAGAGGATACAATAATGTCATGCTCTGCCAATGCTGTTTGAACTAATTCAATATCATAATATGTAAATCCTGATTCATAGATTGGAATTGATTCTGGTTCTGATTTGAAATCCCCCATAAACACTGCAGATACAGAAATTGCTACAATTACTCCAACTACAATTGGAATGATAACTAACTTATTCACAAGATACAGATTTTTTGTTCAAAGATAAGGTTTTGCAATTAGATTGAAATTATTGTTAAAATCGAATTTTTTGTAATATTATTTGTGTCAATAAAACCAGCAGTTACCTCTAGTACATATTTTGCATCTCCTTCGGGAACCACACTTTGACATGTTGTGATCTCTAAAGCAGTTTTACACGGTGGAACATCTTTTTCAATATGAACTACTTTGCCATTTTCATCAAACCAAATCATATCAAGATGAAATTGCATGTTAAGCATCCACAATGAGTAAAGACCGGGTTCATCAAAAACAAAGATCATTCCCTGATCAGGTGGCAATTGATCTTGGAACATTAAACCACGAACACGTCTTGGTTCAGTATCAGCTATTTGCACTTCCAACGGTACATCGTCAACTTTGATTGTTCCTCGAGGAAATTCTACAGACTCTAGTTTGCTTTCACTTGGAATTGACATTAAACCAATCACACCTACAATAACTGCTGCAATAATGATTGGAACTAGGGCCTGAGTTCTAGTAGTCACAAAATTTGTTAGTCCTATCCTTTTAAAAACTAAGGTAGTTACATTACGGATTGTTTGAAATCATGAATTGAAGACATTGTGTTTTTTGTTGCATGACCAATATCGTGAATGGTAGCACTGTTGTATTTTTTCTCCAAGTATCTTCCTGCAACAATCATAGGTCCTCCTACTGCACAGGTTACTCCAGTTGGCTCTGGGACCCACAACATCAAAAATCCAATTTTCTGTAATTTCTTGCCAGGAGCAGGTGCTTTTTGTAAGGCACTCAAAGAATTAGCAGTGTGTTTTCCATCTATTCCAGCAACATCACTATACAGATTGGCTCTGCGCTTGGCAGATTCAGAGAATTTCTTTAATTTATCGAGTCGTTCCTTTAAGGGGTCAACCATTCCAGCCTAGTATTTAGGAAAAAATAGTTAAGATTCAATGATCAATAACAATCACTTCCAAGTCAACAAAGAGTAACAAAATTTTGGCAAAAAGACACTCAATTATACTAGCTTTGATTTAGATACAAAGATTAGATGAAGTCAAAAACCACCAAGCGACTAGACTCAATTAAAGCAGCACATGAATCAGAAAGAACTAGGTCTAGTTCTAGAATGGAGGATTATTTGGAGATTATTTCTGAATTAGTAGAACTCAAAGGATATGCCACAACACTAGATATTTCTAGATACATGAATGTTAGTGCACCAAGTGTTACAAAGATGCTTCAAAGATTAGATGAAAGTGGATTTTTAGAATATGAAAAATATCACGGCATCAACCTAACTGAGAAAGGTTCACAGATTGCAGAAGGAATTAGACAAAAACACGGAATTTTGTTAGAGTTCTTTGAGATTTTAGGGATTGGGTATGATACTGCAAATGAAGACATTGAAGGAATGGAACATCATCTAAATCCAAAAACAATCAAACAATTAAGAAAATTCATTACATTTCTAAAAGCTAATCCAAAGATAATTGATAATTTTAAAAATCTTTGAGAAAAATTTGAATCTCGTTTTGAGAAGAAGCTAATTTCATCAATGTTCTAGCTGTCTCTGAACGTTTTGGAATCTTGATTTGACCTTTCTTTCCAATTCTAACTGATGTAACATACTTGTCATTAACATAGATATCAGCATGCATTGAGGTGTATTCTCTGCTTACAGTTAGTAGTAACGAAGTTTTTGATTCTGAAAATGTAAATGGTAAATCATTTGTTATGCCAGATGATTCATGGTAGTCTTTTGGTACAACGTCGATGTGAACTTTGAGTGATTTTTCTATTTCATTGATGTTAGAACCACCTCTCCCAATAATAGATGGAATGTATTGTTCATCGACCATTACTTTTACACGATTTTCTGATTGAATTTCAACTTGGGCTTGAGGATCATATCGTTTGAATGTCTCACGAACTTTGTCTTCAGCAAGTTTCTCAATTCCAATTTTTTCAGTCTTTTTACCTACAGGAACTATGACATTTTCTTCTCCAAATGTATAGATTTCATGCTCTAATGCATTATCTTCAAAATTTCTAATCTCAATTACAGGACGTGCAAGGTCTGATTCAGTCATTCCAGAAGGAACTTTGACTTTTAATTCCAAATCATATACTTTTTCGATTTTACCATTCTTCACAAACACTACTGTATCCAAAACATTTGGGATAATGCCTAGTTCGATTTTTCCAATGAATCTTTGAATTGCATCTAGAGGAGAGTTTGCATGAACAACTCCTACCATTCCAACTCCAGTTAATCGAAGATCAGCAAATGTTCTAAAATCTTCTCGTCTTCTAACTTCATCAAAGATAGTATAATCTGGACGTACTAGTAGCAAAATATCTGCAGTGTTATCAAAACTTCCATCAAGTTTGCTGTATTGAGTTATTCCAGAATCAACTTGCAAGTCTCTTGGTGACTCGAATGTTTTTACAATTTTTCCTTGACTGTGATAATAATTTGCAAGACCTGATGCCAGTGTACTTTTTCCTGAACCAGGGGAACCAGAAATTACAATTCCTTCTGCCCTATCAGAAAATCTTGCCATCAATTCTTCAGAAATCTCATAATCACTCAAAGATAATTTGACTATAGGATGTACAATTGTAATTTCGAAAGACTCTGAGAAAGGAGGATGAGTTATAGCAATTCTATAATCTCCTTGTTGGATTACTGATGCGCCTGTCTTTGAAATCTCTATAGTGTTATCATCCGAAGCATTTGCTGCATCTAAAATTTGTGAAGAAATCATTTCCAGATAATCACGTGTCAATATCTCGTCAGATAACGTAGTCAAAGTAAAGGTTCCAGGCATGCCTTTCTTGCCTAGGGGTTGTTGATTTTCCTTAAGATGAACACTCATCGTTTCAGAGTCAAAGAACTTTAAGAATTCCAAATCTTCTTTTTTGATTTCAGATTTTAGATAGACGGTATCAACTCCTTCTGCTTGAGCAACTAGATGTTGCACATTATCAGAAGTGTACAAAATAGCATCATTTTGTTTTGCTAAATCAGTAATAATTGCGTCAATTCTTCCTTTGTGAGCATATTGAATATCATCATTTGAAGGATGAGTTCCCAACACAGATACTGTTAATCCAAATTCTTGAGAAATTTTTTTCAGAGTTTTAATTTTCTCTAAACCAACAAAGCCTTGTTCTTTTTTTGTTGATGCTTGTGATTGTAATTCATCAAAAACGGCTTGGGGAATGATTATCTCAATATTTCTAATGGTACCAGATTCAATTTGAGAAATCAGTTGCCCATTAATTATCACACTAGTATCTACTACAATTTTAGACAAATTCACTGTAAAGTTAGGAGTACGCCCTAATTACTTTTCTAAAATATCAGAAATTGCTTTTAAGACACCATTGAAATCAAATGGTTTTGAGATGTACGAAGTAGCTCCTTGTTCCAAACATTGGTTAATGGTTTTTTGATCATCACTTGCAGTAATCAAAATAATTTTTGCATTAGGATCTGCTGCAATTACTTCTTTGACTACTGTAAGTCCATCTTTTTTTGGCATTGCTAAATCTAAAAGTAAGATATCAGGATTATGTTCTTGGTAAAATTTGACTGCCTCAGCTCCATCTGTAGCTTCTACAACAATTTCATGTTCTCCAATTGACAAAATGTCTTTTAGAACCAGACGAATAGCATCTGAATCATCAGCTATCATCATTCGGGCCATATTTTATCAGCAGATAAAGCATATTAAAAATATTAACTAATTGAGAGATTCCAAAATTTGGGAAGTTTTAGTTTTTAGCTCACTCAAATCAGTGGCAGGCTCATCCATACATTGTTTCATTGAAGAGATTGAAGTTTCAATTAGATTTTTTGCATCAGGAGTTGTTTTGCCATCTGAGAGTCTTTTGAGGACAGAATCCAAAATTGCGGCAAATGCACCTAGTTCTTCTTGTCCCATCATTGGAGCCAATCCCTTTATTTTGTGAGATTCTTTTTGAAATAAATTTGATTTAGAAAGTGTAGCCTCATCATCTGTGCACGAAGAAAAAGTTGTTTCCATTTCTGCAATTGCTTGATTGATTTCATCAGTAGCAAGTTTGACAAATTCTTCTGACATAATGATTGACTTTACAAAAATCACTATTATTTTTATATCCTTGTTCAGTCATTTTGATATGAAGCTCCTGAGTAAGGCATACCTACTGATAGCTATACTTATTGGAGCTGCAGCAGTCAATCTTTTGTTATTTTATACAGATAGTAATTCACAGACAACCCAATCATATTCAATCATCAGAGTTGGCGACGTTAAAGTATCAGCTGAATCAATTTCATCACTAGCTACATCAGTTGCAAGTGGAAATGAACAAGACAAAACAATTCTTGATGAAAAAATTACAGATGTAGAAACGATGATTGGAATAATCAAAACAGGTGGAACATTCAATGACTTGACATTAGAAAGAATCCCAGATTCCTTAGTAGATGATCATCGTAATTTATCAAATTCATGGGAAGCATATAGAGATGCAGCAAATGAAGTTGAAACAACATTGCTTTTAGATCCTGAAGCTGAAAAAGCACAGTTAGATGTTTTAGATAAAAACAGTGAGTTAATCATCCTTACAGTAAACATGGAAAGAGAGTTTGAAAACTTGGGAAGAGAATACAACCGACATAAACAAATTTCAATTGACTTGGTAGAATGCGCCAAAGCAATTGGAGAGCAGACTCTTCTGCTTTCTAGTGGAAACGAACAAGCAGTTCAAGAAAAACTAGGAGAAAAGAGGTTACAATTTGAAATTAGTATAAGAAAATTATTACAAGTTCCAACTAATGACTTGGATGTAGCAAGCGTAGGAATGGAGCATGAAGAATTAATCGAATTATCACGTGAGAATTCCAGTGCACTGAGACAGATTGATCCATTATGGGAATCCATGAGTGTGAAAGTGCAAATTTTAGAAGAAAAGGGATTATTTTCTTCTGAATACGATTCAGCAAATGACAAGATGATCCAACAAAAAGAAATCTTCTATGCAGATATTGATACCATCATCCAAGATTGGACACAAGAAATTTCAAAACAAGGTTCAGAAGAACAAACAATCATTCAGATTATTCTTGTTGTAGATATTGCAGTATTCTTCTTGGTATTGTTTGTAATTAGACAATCTTTGACTCCTTTAGGCTCAATTATTCAAGCAATTGCAAGAGTTAGGGAAGGAGTTTACGGTGAGAAAATCGAATACACTGGAACTGACGAAGTAGGACAATTAGTTAACGACTTTAACGTAATGTCAAACACAATTAAAGAGAAAGAGGAAGAGGCAAAGAAAACAGATATTGCAAAAGATGAATTTCTTGCAATGATTACACACGAACTAAAAACACCTCTTGTTCCAATTCAAGGATATTCAGACATTTTACTTGGTGAGCATTTAGGAAAACTAACAGACAAACAAAGAGAAAGAATCGGAATCATCAAAACCAGTTCTGAAACATTGCTTGCAATTATTTCAGATTTGCTTGATGCACAAAAATTAGAATTAGGACAATTAAAGATGAAAAAAGAAAATAAAAATATCAAAGAGACAATTGATAAGGCAATTCAAACGCTAATTCCTGAAGCCGCAAAATCAAATATTCAAATTTCATCAAATGCCATAGATGTTACAATTGATCATGACGCAGATAGAATCGCTCAAGTGATTACTAATTTAATTAAAAATAGTTTGATTGCAGTAGAACCAGAAACAGGAAAGGTAGAAGTACTCATGGAAGATTCTCCAACTGAAGTAAAAATTAGTGTCAAAGATAATGGTGTAGGAATTCCATCTGAAAAACAAACAGACTTGTTTAAGAAATTCTACCAGGTAGATGCAACACTAACTAGAGAAAGAGGAGGAAGTGGATTAGGTCTAGCAATCTGTAAAGGTATTATCGATAATCACTTGGGAGAAATTTCAGTGGACAGTGTGCCAAATCAAGGGGCCACATTCACATTTACAATTCCAAAAAATCCTAGCACCTCTACAGGCAGCCCAGTAGGTTCTGCTTAAAGAAAACAAACTCTCAGAACTAAAATTTCTCACTCTAGAAGAAAAATGGGGTTATTGAGATGAGAGATTATGCAGCACAAAAACGAGGAATTTTACCAAAATTGCTCAGAATACTTTGAATTTCTAAGGAAAAAAGGTAGTACGGACTATGAATTTGAGGATGAATACTACTTTACAATGCCTGCAATCTCAAGTCAGTAGGCCAGAAGATTTAGGAATGTGATAATTTTCTACTATTTGTGGATAATTCAATTTTAGACTATGCTGATAAAACAATACAATTTGCTCAAGATTTAGGGGTTCAGTATTGTGATGTCAGAGCAGAAGATCAAACTCTAAAATCAGTACTAATTGAAAACCAATCAGTTGAACATACTAGAGAATCAAATGATGTTGGATTAGGAATCAAACTGATAAAAAATGGGGCATGGGCATTTTGTTCAATTACAAATCCTGAATCATGGGAACAAGTTAAAGATAAAATTTCTGAAACTGTAAAAAATGCACAGCATTATGGAGAAAATAAACAAAACAAAATTAGACTTTCACCAAACAATTCAGATAAAATTACAATAGACTATCCAGTGATAAATGAGCCAAATTTAGAAGAGATTACAAAATTAGGATTCGAATGCAGTAAAATTATTTCAGACACACCTAGAATAATCAAATCAATAATTCATCCTTGGTTTATGAAAAGCTCAAAATATTTTGTAAATACAGAAGGTGCAAAAATTTTGCAAAACTTTACAGATGTCGTAATGGATATGAATGCAATATCACATGAATCAGGATTAACGCAATCAGTAAACATTACGGAAGGAGGAAGAGGAGGAATAGAACAAATCACAGAAAATAACAAAATTCAAACGGTTGCAAAAGAGATTTCTCAGAAAGCATCACAGCTAATTGATGCAAAACCTGCTAAAGAAGAAAAAACCACAGTAGTAATGAATCCAGATTTTGTTGCATTGTTAACTCATGAGATTTTAGGACACCCATCTGAAGCTGACCGAGTTTTAGGAAAAGAGATGGCATGGGCTGGAGGTGCATGGTGGAAAGGAAAAAGAGGAGAGAAAATAGGCTCAGAACATCTAACAGTTTTTGATGATCCTACAATTGAGCAAAGTCTTGGGTGGTATCAGTATGACGATGAAGGAGTAAGAACAAAGAAAACTACCCTAGTTGAGAATGGATATCTCAAAGAGCATATGCAAAATAGAGAGACTGCAGAGATTTTTGATTCAATTCCTACCGGAAACATGAGGGCAACTAGTTACAGATTCATGCCTCTAATCAGGATGGCTTGCACATGTATTGCACCAGGGAAATACAATCCTGAAGAGATGATTAAAGATGTCAAAGACGGATACTATATCTCAAACATGAAAATCCCTTCAATTGATATGAAAAGATTCAACTGGAGTATATCTGCGCAATATGCACAAAAAATTGAAAACGGGGAATTGACAGATTTGAAAAGAGATATCATTGTTACAGGAGTTGCCCCAGAATTTTTTGAATCAATTGATGCATGTGGAAAGGACTTTACTGTCAGACCAATTACAAACTGTGGAAAAGGAGATCCAATGCAATCAATGATAATGGGAAATGGTGGGCCAACAATAAGAGGAGTTGCAACAGTCAAGAGTGTGAACTAATGAGTAAATTAGAAAAAATCAAACAACAAGTAGTAGAATGTACAAAGTGTGATCTTTGCAAAACTAGAACAAATTCTGTTCCAGGTAAAGGAAATTTCAAATCAGATGTAATCTTTGTGGGAGAAGCTCCAGGACGAAATGAAGATAAAAATGGAGAGCCATTTGTGGGAGCTGCAGGAAAAAGATTATCATCTGCACTAGAAGAAATAGGAGTTACACGAGATTCAGTATACATTACAAATGTTGTAAAGTGCAGACCACCTAACAACAGAGTTCCAAATACTACTGAGAGAAGCACCTGTGTTGACTATCTAAACCAAGAAATTGCAATAATTGAGCCTGAAATAATCTGTATTCTAGGAAATACAGCATTTAATTCAATTTTAGGAGGCTCAGAGATTACAAAGTATAGGGGCAAAGTTGTAAGAAAAGACAATCAATTGTATTTTCTGACAGTTCACCCAGCAGCTACCATTTACAATCAAGAATTAATCAAAGTGCTAAATGGAGATATTGCCAAGCTATTCTACACCATAGCACAACTAAAAGAAGGAAAAAAAGTAACTGTAGACATTGAATACTCTTCCTAGGGAATTTTATCTCAAAGATACAGTAACGGTAGCAAAAAAACTACTAGGTAAAAGAATCATTAGAAAGATTGGAAGAACAGAGATTTCAGGAATAATTACTGAAACTGAAGCCTATAGACACAAAGATGATCCTGCAAGTCATGCTCATAGAAGCATTACTGAGAGAAACAAGGTAATGTTTGGAGAAGTTGGAATTTCTTATGTCTATTTCACATATGGAATGTATTATTGCTTTAATGTTGTAGCTAAAAACAAGAAAACTAAAGCAGGGGCAGTTTTGATTCGTGCAATTCATCCTGAAAAAGGACTCAAGACAATGCAAAAAAATAGAAAGCAAGATAATTTGAAAAATCTAACAAACGGTCCTGCTAAACTTACTCAAGCATTACAAATTACAAAAGAACAATATGGTTTGGACTTAACAAATGATTCAAAATTATACATTACAGAAGGAATTGACAAAAAGAAAATTATTTCATCACCTAGAATTGGAATTAAAGAAGCAACAGACAAGTTGTGGAATTTTAAAATAGAAATTTAATCGTCCTTGTCATCAGGATTGTTTTCATCCAGAGTCCAAGGGGCAAACCTTCCCAAGATTCTTTGCCAATCTAGCCTCAAAAGTAAGACTACAACTGCAGTCATTGATGCGCCAAATACTATAATTCCAATGTAAATTGGTGTTGCATCATCAATGTTTTCAATAAATGGTTCTACCAAGGATAAACCAAGATAGTGAGATACAAAGACAATAGTATAACTTAGAACAAATTTTCCAGTTAATGTTGCAATGAAAAATCTTTTTGGATTATACTTTGCCAATCCTAATGGAACATAAACCAAATCATCTGGAATTGGAGTTGCTGCTGCAAAGAATGCTGCTCCTGCACCATATCTCTTTACAAGTCTTTCAAAAGGTCTCATTCTTTTTCTTGTCTTTTCATTAATGATTTTTCGTCCCCCATAACTAACAAAGAAGATTATTTGTTTTGCAATAGTTGCAGATACTGCTGATAAAATTGCTAACACATGCAAGTCAAACTTGTCACCAACTGACATTGTAGCTAAAAGTAAGAATCCTGGTAATGGGACAAAAGGAACTAGAGAACCAAAAAAGTTCACAAGTGCTAGACTAAGATAGCCCACTTCCGGGGCAAATGGAAATAGGTCAGCAAAATCCACAAGAAAACTATTTTCTGGCTTTATTTAATTAAAATGAATTTTTACAGGCTGGAATTTTTAGAAAATTATTCATCTGGAATTGAGAAATTAAATTTGGAACCCTTCTTGAATTCTTTATCAAGCCAGATTTTTCCACCATGAGCCTCAACAATTCCTTTACAAACAGACAATCCTAGCCCAGTTACTGAATGTTTTACGTGATCAGGTGTCTTTAGTTGTTGGAATGAATCAAAGATTTTTTCAGATTCCTCAATTGGGATTCCAACTCCATTGTCCTCAACAGAGATTATAGTTTCAGAATTCTCATGTTTTGCAGAAACAACAATTTCACCATCTGATTCAGATACAAAATCAATAGAATTTTTCACCAAATTAGATAGAACTTGTGAGAGACGCTTTTGATCAGCTGAAACTGTCCAAGTATCAGTTAGGCGTAAACGCAATTGAACATTTTTCTCACCTGTAAATGGTCTGACACTCTCCATAGCATTTTCAAGATATTTTTTGATATCAAAGGTGGTTTTAGAAATGTGGATTTTGTTGAGATCAATCTTGTTGATATCAGCAAAATCAGATAACAAGTCGTCAATTTGGTGACTAGTAGTTCGAATTTGTTGAATTCTTTTTCTTTGATGATCCGTTAATGGATTTTTCTCATCTTCCATCAAGAGAATATCAGTCAAGTTAGAAACTACACCAAGTGGATTTTTAATTTCATGATTAATCATGGAAACTAGTTCGTTTTTCTTATCACCAGTTTCTAGTAATTCAACAACTTCTTGTTTTGATTTTGATACTTTAGATTGAATTAAGAGTGTTGTTGCAATACTTGCAGTAATTACACCAATTATAATTGGAATAATGTTATAATAGATATTAAAGAGAGATTTGAAACTAGTTGCTTTTTGAACATGAATGGTTTGAGAAAAATCTGTAGGGCTATCATATGCATCTAAAATAACTACTTTTTCCCCATCAATTATTGCATAGTCAGTAAATTTTTCATTAAATGAAACTTCAATGCCAGTTACTGGTTCAATAAAGTTTGTTGCAGAATAATCTTCATAAATTGTATGCCCAATATCAGGATATACATCAGATATGTCAAACGTGGTTTCTCCATAAAATTCGTAAACTTCTAATCCATCAATCTCAGTGACACCTACAAAATTATAATTCATTACGGCTCCACCAACATCATAAACTTCATAATTTTTTTGTTCAAGGTTTGTAGGGAACATGAAATGTCCAGGTTTATCCAAATATTCTCTTGTGACTTTATTTACGGGCTCATCAAATTCGGTAACCCAAAGAGATTCTTCAGTTAGAAGATCTTTGTAATCATATTTTGTATGCATTAGAGCATAATTACCATTTGTTTCTTTTACCTTTGAAGTCCAAATGAACACCATTTTAATGGGCTCAGAAAGTGGATCGCCAACATTTTCAGCTATCTGAATATATCCAAAATTTTCATCAGAAACTTCAATGATTTCAGGAGCGTTAGTAACTTCTGGAACTATAACTAAAAGCCACAGCAACATTACTACAGTACCTCCACCAATAACTGACGCTAATGTCGCCTTTCCCATGCTAAAATTCTCTTAATTTTGCTTAAAACTAGTTATTTGTAACATTTGATTACACATCTGGCCATAATTTTTAGATCTGAGACTAGTTTTTGGGCAGAAAAAAGACACTATCATTAAAATATCATATTTTCAGAGTCTAGGCATGACAAATGCAAACATGGAAGAGATTTGTGAGAAAATTTCTGCAATTAGCCCTTACATTAGATTTGTAGGTGTAGTTGGAGAGACCGGAGATTTGCTTGCATACAAGAGAAGAGCAGATTTGGTTCCATTACTAGATGAAAAAAATACAAAGTATCAATTCTCACATATTGCAATAAAAACAGATTTGGAAGGATTTTTTGATAAAAATCTTGGAGAAATCGAATTTGTCTGGGAAGAGCGCAAAAAGGTTCAGACCATCTCATTTGCAATTGGAAAATCCAGAGTCTGGATTTCAATTGATAAAAAAGTAATCAGATCTGAAATGCTACGTATCATTGATGCATGTTTGCCTGTAGTCAAAGAATTTTCTGAATAATTTTGAAATGCCCATACTGTGACATTGATTTGGATTCGCTATCCATGACTGATGGTCTAAAACATGTACTAGAACATAAAAAAGAAAATCAGAATTAACTTTTTTTAGAAACCATTATCGATAATAGACATTGGAAGAGCCAGATGAAATTCAAAAATTAATTGATGAGATTAGTTTTAGAAAATCAAATTCCAAAGACTATCAAAACATGAAGATTGAAGACATTAGTAGAGAACTACAAGATGTGATGAAGTTTGAACAAGAATCATTTAAGAAAATTGAAGAGTTTGAAAAATCAGAACATAATCCAGAGATTACACAGTATGCAAAGATGATTTGTTCAAACACTACACAAAGAGAGATTGCAGAAATTCAAGAAATTTATTTGAAAAAGATAGACAAAGAATATCTGAAATAATTATTCATACAGCCAGCATCTAACATATCCAGTTTCAGTTTTAAATTTAGGTGGAAGTTGTTTACATTTTTCAATTGCTTGAGGACATCTATCAATAAATCGGCATTGTGTTGGCTCTTCTAGTAAACTTGGTGGAATCCCTTTGATGTACTTTGGTGTGTTTCCCTTTAGAGTTGGGATTGATTCAAGTAATCCTTGGGTGTATGGATGCTTTGGGTTTTTGTAAACTTCTTCAGATGATCCAAGCTCTACAATTTCTCCCCCATACATTATTCCAACAACGTCTGAAATTTCAGATAATACTGCCAAATCGTGCGTAATTAGCATAAAAGACATGCCATCTTTTTTGAGTTTTTTTAGCAAATTGATTATTTGAGCTTGAATCAAGACATCAAGTGCAGTTGTTGGCTCATCAGCAATGACAAACTTTGGTTTTAGTAAAAGTGCCATTGCAATAATTACACGCTGTTTCATTCCGCCACTTAGCTCATGAGGATATTTTTTGAGAACTATAGCATCCAAGCTAACTGAATCCATTGCATCAGCTATTACTTTTTTTGAATCACCTGAGAAATTGTGTTGTTTTAGAATCTCTTCGAATTGTTCTTGTATTGTAAATACTGGGTCCAGTGAATTCATTGCACCTTGAAATACCATAGATATTTTCTTCCATCTGTATTCATCATCAAACTTTGATTCATCCATGTCAAGGATTGATTCACCTTCAATTGAGATCTCACCAGTGGCTGTTCCTCCTGAAAGCATTCTGATTATTGATAGTCCCAAAGTACTCTTACCACATGCACTCTCTCCTGCAATTCCAATTGATTGACCTTCTTTTAGAGTAAAATCAACATCATCAACTGCATATACAGGACCATTTGTAGAGTTGTACTTTGCAGATAGTCCTTTGACTGTAAGAAAATCCATAGTTTTGTTGGAATAGACTAGAATTTTTGTTTTGCACTAAGGGATATAAACAACATATTGAGAATATCTAAAGTCGATTATGGATTTACCAATTTGTGGCTTTTGTGCAAAGAATGCTAGTCTGTGTCCAATGTGTGAGAAAAAGGTCGAGGAAGGAATTCTAACACAGGCAGACGTTGATGCATCAATTACTCTTGCAAATATTGCAAAGACCACAAATGAGATTAAAGATTTTACTTTATACTCTTGCAAGGAATTTGATGGAAACTATGTTCTGTCTTTGGCCAAAAACGATATTTTGACTATACGCCAAAGTAGAACTTTGTACAGACTGCTACAGGAGCAATTCAAGGGCAAAATATGGCTAGTAGAGGCTGATGAAACTGACAAGCGATTCATCGAGGACTTGTTTTTCCCAACCAAAATACTATCAATTAATTCAGTTTGGGCCCCTGGAGGAGTTCAGAAAACTAAAGCAGTAGTTTCAGGTAAATGGACTCCGAGATTTCCAATTGATACTGAAAAAGTAGTTGCCATTGTTAAAAATGCCCGAAACCTTGACATTGAGATAGAATTTGAGGATAAGAAATAGGGGATTGTTATGGTTTTTGTAAAGACTCACGATATCAATGAACTAACAGCTGACTTGATTGGAAATCAAGTTGTTCTTGGTGGATGGGTAGAAGATTTTAGAAAACTAGGTAAAATGTCATTTATCACTTTACGTGATGTTACAGGAATCTCTCAAGTAATTGTAAAGGGGGAACTCAATGACAACTTGGGTGAGATAAATCGTCAAAGTGTTGTAGCTGTTAAAGGAGTAGTTCAAGAAACCAAAGCACGTGATTTTGCTTTTGAGATTAAAGCAGACGAAATTGATGTGTTAGGTAAAGCAGTTCATCCATTGCCAGTTGATCCTATCGGTAGAGTTGAAAGCAATATCGATACTCGATTGAATCATCGTGCACTAGACATGAGAAACCAGAAAACAGCTTCTATCTTCAAGTTACGTCATCATGTTTTACAATCACTAAGAAAAACTTTGGCTGAGAAAAAATTTATCGAAATTACAACTCCAAAGATTATTGGCTCAGCTAGTGAAGGTGGCGCCAATCTGTTTTCATTGGAATACTTTGGACAGACTGCATACTTGGCACAATCTCCACAATTGTACAAAGAACAGATGACAATTGGATTGGAGCGAGTCTTTGAGATTTCAAACTTTTATCGTGCTGAGAATTCCCACACAGGAAGACACTTGTCTGAATTTACCAGTATTGACATTGAAGCAGCATTCATGGACTACAATGATGTCATGGATGTGCTAGAATCACTTGTCTTGAATGTCTACAAGGATACTTCAGAAAACTACAAAGCAGAGCAAGAAGTAATCGGTCATACCATAGAAGTTCCAAAATCACCATTTGACAGAGTAACATACTCTCAATGTGTTGAAGAATTGAAAAGTGCTGGTGAGAAAATTGAATTTGGTGATGATTTGTTAGATTCACACCTCAGAATTATTGGGGATAATCACCCAGGATTCTTCTTCTTAACTGACTGGCCAATGAAACTCAAACCATTTTACATTAGAGAAAAAGACGAAGACCCAGAGCTATCACGCTCATTTGACTTGCAGTTTGGATATTTGGAGTTGTCATCTGGTGGAACCAGACTACACAATCCTGATACTCTCAAAGCACGTCTAAAAGAACAAGATTTAGACCCTGCACAGTTCCAAGATCATCTAAAGACCTTTGATTGGGGAATGCCACCACATTCAGGTTGGGGAATGGGATTAGATAGACTGATGACCACATTAATTGGAATTGATAATGTCCGTGAAGTTGTGTTATATCCAAGAGATCCAGACAGACTGAAACCTTGAGTTTTGTGATAGAGTAGATTCAAATTTTTATTGTGTAATAGTTTGGAATAATTTGTGATAGAGCAAGAAGACGCAAAAAAAGTAGTCGAAGTAATTGGAAATAATCTGATTGGAGTCTCACATGATTCAAACAGTTTTTCAAAATTGCCAGATAATTTTTGGGGATATTTTGCAAGAGGTCATGACACAAAGGGGAACTTTGGTGTAATTGTTACCTATTCAGAAGACGGAAAAGACGTTGATGAATTAATCAAAATGTACGAAGAATGGGCAGCAAAACACAAGGGTAATGATTCAGAATAGAAAGTTATTTTGTATCTAACAATAGTTTTCTGTAACCTTGGCACTCTTTGCAGATAGGCTTTCCTTTGTATTTTGGATTACCGTCTTTGATTTTTAGGGTACCCGCGACTAGTTTACAGATGCAGCACTTTGACATTAATTGAAATGATAGTTGTGTGGCTAATAAATTTACAATTTGAATAAAAGATAAATTCAAAGAATCAGATCTTGTATTGTGCACCAGTGTGATTACTGCGGTTCTGCATTTGGAGAGAGAATCTGTTATTTTTGTGAGAAAACAGTCTGCACTAATTGTATGGTAGATGACAGAACTAGGTGTAAGGAATGCTATATTCAGAAACGTCGCCTGTCTTGGCAGCAGCTAGTAAAGAAAAACAAGTTGATTCTTGTGTTTGCTGGGTTTTTGTGGCTGTATGCAGTGTTTCCAGGACCATTGATTCCGGGATTGGATCCAGGATTTTATGCAATATCAATAGTTGCAGCTGTTCTGATAATGATTCCACTGAGCTTTGTGATGTTTTTCTGGTCACTTAATCCACCAACGTCTGATGCTCGAAAGAAGAGAAAATAGCTAAAAATCAAGTTTTTTGCACACTTTGTTGTTTAACAAAAATTTCTCAGTTCATTCCATGGATGCAAATCATGAGACGTTTTTGTGGATTGTAAGAAATCAGAAAGAATTACACGACAAATATATCAATAAAATTTCTAACTAGATTAATGAAAACAGAACAAGAAGTTGCAGAATATAGAAAAGAAATAGAACAAAGATTGGTAAATGCACCATCTGAAGATGCTATGAAATACTATCAGGGTGTTTTACGTGCATTAGAATGGATGGTAACAGGACAAGATGTTTGATTTATCCACATTCAATTCAAAATGAAATAAGAATCTCAAATAACGAATATTAAATAATAATTCAGCAAAGTTCGTTCAATTTGACACAGGGTGTATTATAATAGGCACAAAAAATGAGACACAAATCAGAAGAGAAAAAATTTACAGGTTACTCTTAATGGGATTGCCCAAAACAGAGATTGCAAAGAAGCTAGAAATTTCACGTTCTACTGTAATGAGAGATTTCAAACATCTCAAAGTAGAGATGAAAGAAAGAATCAGAGATATGGCAGGAGACAATGACTATCTTTTTGAACACATGACAGAGCTTGACAGACTAAATGATCTAATCCACAGCTTGTATGAACAAAGAGAAAATGCAACCAAGACATCAGAGGTCATTGCCATTAATCGAGCAATTGCAGATATCTCCTTCAAGAGATTTCAATTGCATGACCAAGCACCAATGGTCACATCATTTCATAAATTTGTAGAGGAGAACGTGAATAAGATAAAGAGTATCGAGAATCATCCAAACCATATTGGCTTTAAGCCTTAAAGGCTAGAAATTAATTAAATTTCAAGAACAGTGTTATCATTTTTTAATTTTTGAAAAGATACTAGTCATCTTGAAATTCAAACAGACACCACAGTGGTCTGTGATCAGAGATTGCCCACTTTGCATATGCCTGAAATCTCTTTGCGGCATTTTTCTTGTCTTCTTCTTCCAAGTCTTTCCAGAGTTTCTTGAAAACTGCATTATCCCATGAAAAAATGCCATAACCCTCAAGGGACATTTCCTCTGCAAATGGCTTTGCAATGACAAGCTGATCAAAGGTCATATCGTTTTTGATGTTAGAATAAGGTGTTAGATAGTCAGTATAGTCTACAGGTGAGAACGTCTTGTTTTTGATTTGCTTGAATACTTCGTCATCTTTTTTCATCGATGGTACATTCATGTCTCCAAGTATCAGAACATTTGGGGAAAAGACATAACCGTTCTTGTGGTTTGTCTTGGATGTGACCCACTTTACAAGAGAATAGATTTCAACAATCCTTCTTCTGAATTTTAAAATGTCATCTTCTTTTTCATCACCAAAATAGATGTGGCAGTTGTATGTAGAGAAGACAAAATCCTTGAAGACCCAGCTTGCAACATACGGATTTCTGTCAAAGCCTGAGAACCTGTGGATGCAAGGATCACAGTTCTCATCATGAAATGTCATTTTGTAAAATCTTCTATCTGATGGCGGAATGTCAAGCTCACCCACATGTGGAGTCAGTCCCAATTTTTTGTAATTGTATACATAGCAGAGTCGCTCCTTGTTTCCAGCAATGTCTGTAAAGAGCAAGTCATGGTCAGGTAAAAATTCCATCACCTCATAGATTCCGCTCAGATCAGAGTTTACTTCCTGAACTGCCACAAGATCAAAGGGCCTGAGGATTTCAGCAATCAGCTCATATGCTTTAGCATCTCTTTTTTGGCTGTCAAAGTTTGCAATGTTCCAGGTTGCACACAGTAGTTGGTTGCCTTTTGGTTTTGGAAGCTTGTAATCGCCATTGTCTTGCATGTCAATTATTGCTTTGAGTTCAGTGGCGTTCTTCCACTCAAAATCAATGTCTTTTGGTTTTGGAAATGGAGGCAATAAATTGGTGTGGTAGGAATCGCTTAAAACAATTTTGTAGAATTCTTAATAAATATGAAAGTAAGAGAGTAACAATATGTCATTTGATGCAATGCTGCTCCTGTCAGGGATATTTTTACAGTCCACTCCAGAGTCGCTGATAAACGGATGGCTTGTAGAAAACGCAAACAACGCTTCGGCAATAGTCGGTTCCTCCATTATGGGAATTGTTGGGTCTACTGCATATTTGGTTGCATCAAAGCTTGGATTTATCAAATTTAATTTCAACAAAAAATTTCAGGACATTGGGTATGGCCGTGCGTTTGGTTATTCCATGATTGGCGGAGCAGTTGCAACTGTCTTTCAGATTCCGGAGCTTCCAAACTTTATTCCAATCCAGTCATTTGTGTTGGGGATTACATGGCCATTATTGGTTGCGCAGTACACATCAAAGACAGAAAACACTCCTGAAAAAGACAGTTTGCTAAAAAGATTCACGTGGAAGAAATGAAGTTAGAAAAATTTGAAAAAAACAAAGTTGGTAAGATGTTAGAATACATCATAGAAAAGGGATCTGATAAGTTTACTGCACCATACAACATCAAAATTAAAGATGCAGGAAAACATATGGATAATGATTACGGGATATTGGCATTAACTGATCCAAGTAAAAAAGTGGTTCAAGTAATTTCAGAATCAGACATTAGAGATTTGCTCTCAAAGGGCATCTCATTGGATCCTACAGAAGAATTTGAGAAAACACTAAAGAGTGTAGCTGCCAGAGTCAAATACACACCAATTACAACAGACAGTACCATCAAAGAAGCAATAGATTTTGTAGTAGAAAACAAAGTGCAGAATTTAGTTGTGGTAGATGAGAACAGTAATTTTTACGGAGTCATTAACAAAGACAACCTAGTAAAAGCCATTGACGAGATTGTAGACTGATGCAGTTTGACCTGGTATTTTTTGTGCTTGGCGCATTTGCGGCATTTCTTTTGGATACCTTTTGGTGGGTAAAGCCTTCAATCAACAAGTATGAGAAAGGTGCTCTGAAAAACCACGAGCACTATCACTTCGGAATGGAATTGATTATCGTTGGAATAATTCTGATTTGGGTAGCAAACGAGTATTCAATTGAATTGTCAATTGTCTGGTCTGCACTGATTGGTGCAGGGTTTGGATTCATAATTGCAGAATGGCGCCAGATTGTAGAGCCCCACAAGGGAACAGTAACTCTTGGCCATCCATTTGCATATGGTTCGGACCACTACAGACAAAGCACACAGATAGGAGTAGTGATATTTGCAGTTATGATCGGACTGTTGATTTACGTGATGGTGCTATGAGCAAGTTTACAGTAGGCCTGAACCTTGCATGGATTGGACGAGACTATGACCATGACATTGGGACAAACATGACACGCGACCATGACAACGGCAACCACATTGCAGTACCATATGACTCGGCAGAGACTGAGAAAATAATTTCTGACATTTCTGGAATGGGTGTCAAGGTGGTAAGATTCTGGCTCTTTGAGAGATTTGAGGGGTTATCATTTGGCCCTACTGGAGAAGTGTTGGGGATAACAACTGACTTTTGGCACAATCTTCGCGACATGTGCAGTATCGCAAAAAGATACGACGTGAAATTTTATTTTTGTTTGATGGACACATGGGCCCTAACTGATTCAGGGGTTGCAGATTTTCGTGATCATTATGCTGCAATGATTAACGGAATAATTACGACACCTCCAAAGCGCCAGTCGTTTTTGAATGCAGTCTTTGAGATTCTAAATGATTCAGTAGTAAAGGAGACAGTCTGGGCAGTTGACGTGCTAAACGAGCCAGAGGGAATAGAACACGAGAAGATTCTTGGAGACAGGGGCGTTGCAACCAACGTTCACTGGGACCAGGTTATCCAGTACATCAATGACGCATGTCTTCAGATAAGACAAAACACCGGACACCGCGTCTCCTGCGGATTTCAGGAAAGCAAGCATGTCAAGAGATTCAGAGACGACATTTCAGACGCAGTTGACTTTTTTGACTTTCACAGGTATGATGATGCAGGAAGCCTTCCATCCCTTGATGACTTGGAGTTATCAAAGGACTGCATGATTGGAGAGTGCGGACAAAGTACTGAAGAAGTTAAACCGGAACTACAGAGAAGATGCATAGAGTCGTTTTTGCAAAACGCAAAGAGACTTGGATACTTTGCATGCATGCCGTGGCGCTATGGATACTCAGGATACACTGATGACTGGGACAGGTGGAACTTTGTTCTAAATGCAGACGGGACTCACAGACCGGTAGTTGATATTATTAGTAATTTTGGCGAAGAATGAATCTCTTGAAATTTGATCTAAAATCAAAAAATTGTCAGTCGTAAAATAAAGCTTTTAAAATATCCAAATTGCAAAATTCAAATTTTCAAACAGTGTACGGTTTGAAGCTGAACTAAAAGATATTGTTTTTAATAACATCATGACAATAATACTTCTATGACTGCAACAGTTGTGTTAAAGTTTGGTATTCAAAATGGCTTCAATGGACATATGCGTGAATCCATATGTTACACTTGATAAGTTTCAGAAAGATTAGAGATTGTCTGTAATTTTAGAGGTAAACTCAGTAGTAGATTTCTCCCCACCAATATCCTTAGTTTTCACACCTGATTTTACCAAATCAAAGATTGTTGATTCTAATTTTGCTCCAACTTCAATGCATTTTGAATCATTGTTCTTTGTTCCAAGCCAATCAAGCATCATCTTGATAGATAACAAAAATGATGAAGGATTTGCAATGTTTTTTCCTGCAATATCAAATGCTGCACCATGTACTGGTTCAAAGAGTGCAAAATTATCACCAATGTTAGCAGCTGGTGCCATCCCCAAACCGCCTACTACTTGAGAGGATTCATCAGACAAGATATCACCAAACAAGTTTGTAGTAACAACAACATCAAACTCTTGAGGTTGTCGAATCAAGTTCATTGCACATGCATCAACATACATTTGCTCAAATGAAATATCTGGATACTCTTTAGAAACTTCAGTACATGCTTTTGCAAACATTCCATCTGTAACTCTCATCACATTTGATTTGTGAACACAGGTTACTTTTTTCTTGTCATTTCTCATTTTTGCTGCTTCAAATGCATATTTTGCAATTCTTTTGGAAGCTTGCTCTGAAATTATTCTCAAAGCAACTGAAGAATCACCCAAGCTGAATTCTTTGCCAGTGTAAAGATCCTCAGTATTCTCACGAACAATTACCATATCAATATCATCACGTAAAGCAGGCATGTGCGGATAGGATTTTGCAGGACGAATGTTTGCATACAAATCAAGCATTCGTCGCAATACCACGATGACATCTGCAGCTGATTCTCCAACTGGTGCTTTCATGCATGCATCAGATGATTTGATAGTTTCAACTGTTTCATCAGGTAAAGCCTTGCCAGTTTCAGCTAATGCTTTGTCACCTGCAGATAATTTTGTAATATCAAATTTCAAATCTAATTTATCATGAATTGTTTCTAACACTGAAACTGCAGAATCTGACAATTCAGGACCAATTCCATCACCAGTAATTAATGAGATTTTGTACATAATTATTTCAAAGAGATTACATTAATGAGTTAATCGATAGGAATATCATAGAAAATTTGGATTGAAATGAAGACTTATTGCGACAATTATTCCACCCAAGCCAAGAATTATTCCTAAAATTTTAGCAGAGAGTGCTGAATTCTCAAAAAATTTGTTTTTTCTAAAAGCTTGCTTTTTTGGTATGCTCAAAAACGCATTCAATCGCTGTGCAGGAAGAAGTCTATCAGAAGTATCGGATAATGCATGAGTAATCAACTTGTCAACAACAGATATGTTTTCTGAAAAGAAATAAGATTCGATTTCTTGATGTCGATTAAATCTAATCCTCAAAGCTTCGATAAGATAATTATTGTAAATCTCCAAGGATTTTTTGTAAAATTTTAATTTTTTAATTTTCTCCGAAGACGAATATCCAATTTTAAAATGAATTATCATCTGTCCAAAATTATAATGAGGGAAAAATTGCAGTGCAATTAAGAGAATTGCAGAATAAACAAACGACCACATTGCTGCAGTTTTAAAATCATAATGAATCACGGCTAATGTACCCAAAGTATCGATATTTTGCTCAGTAACAGGATGGCCAAATTTCTCAAATTCCAAGATTATTCCATTTGACAAAATCAGAATGGAAATAACTAGCATTGATTTTATTATTTTTTTAGAATCAACAATTGTAGACATTTTTGGAATCGTTCCCTTGAATTGTACAAATACCTTGTAGAATTCAACAATATTCCAAATCAGCAACAAAAATCCAAGAGTGATTAGAATATTAGAAAAGAAATCATTTGGAGTTAAACTAGGAAGAAAAAACAGAACTAGTGGAATTATTGCAACATACGAAATTGGTAAAAACAGAAGATACTTTGTTTGTACCATATCAAAAATTATTCTAACTTACTTGTTTTTCTTGGAGCATCTTTTTGAGCATGATTCTGTTAATTGCATCAATGACTGCTTTAACTGAAGTAGTTACAATGTCTTCACCGACAGATTTTGCTGAAACCTTGTTTCCTGCAGGATCTTCTACTTTGACTGTAACCTCACATAATGCACCTGAACCACCAGAAATTGATGCCAATCTATAGTCTTTGATTCTAATCTCTGAAATCTTGCCAGTAATTTTTTGAATTGCATTTAGTGCTGCATCTACTGGACCTACTCCATAGTCAGTTCCAATATGATCCTGTCCATCTACATTGAGTTTTACAAATGCATAAGGCATCGTTCCAATTCCAGTAGAAACAGAGAATCCAGTTAACTGTACAATACGTTTGAGTTCTTTTTCACCTAAAACTTCACTTGCCATTGATAACAACTCAACATCTGTGATTTGTTTTCCTTGGTCACCTAACACCTTGACTTTTTCCAAGATTTGTTTTGCTTGCTCTTCAGTTGGTTTTACTCCATATTCTTCTAGCATTGCATTCATTCCGTGAACTCCTGCATGCTTTCCTACTTTGAGCCATCTCTTTCTTCCAACTAATTCAGGACTGATTGGCTCGTATGTCAATGGATTATTGAGTACACCATGAGTGTGAATACCTGATTCGTGACCAAATGCGTTTGCACCAACTATTGCCTTGTTTGGTTGAACAATAATTCCTACAGTTTTAGAGATGAATCGAGATACATCATAAATTAATTCAGATTTGATGTTTGTCTCATACTTTTGCTCATATGGCAAACATTTGAGTGCCATGGAAAGTTCTTCTAATGATGCATTACCAGCACGCTCTCCAATTCCATTAATTGTAACATGTGCACATGCTGCACCAACATGTATTCCTGCAAGTGCGTTTGCAACAGCTAACCCAAAATCATTGTGACAGTGAACACTAACTGGCAAGTTTGTAGCTTCAATAGTGTCTTTAGTAATTTGTGCCATGTATTCAGGAGTTGAATATCCTACAGTATCAGGAATGTTTACTCTATCAGCACCTGCTTTTGCAACTTCACCAAAAACCTTTTTCAAAAATTCTCTATCAGTTCTTGATGCATCTTCAGCTGAAAACTCTACTTGCAAGCCATGTGATTTTCCATACTCTACTGCTTCAATTGCTTTTTCTAATGCTTGCTCTCTTGTCATCTGGAGTTTGTGTTCGAGGTGAATGTCTGATGTCGCAATAAAAGTATGTACATAGTTTAATCCTGCATCAATTGCAGCATCAATGTCTTTTTTGATAGTTCTTGTTAATCCACAAATCTCTGATTGCAATCCAGCTGAAGTTATCATCTTTACTGCTTGCAACTCACCTTCTGAAATTACTGGAAAGCCTGCTTCTATGGCATCAACTCCCAATTCATCTAATTTTTTTGCAATTGCTAATTTTTGATCAGGAGATAATGAAACACCAAGTGTTTGCTCTCCATCTCTTAATGTTGTATCAAAAATTCTAACATTTGGCATTTAGGCCCCACTCCTTTGCAAAGCAGCAACACCGGTTCTAGCAACATCTAAAATGCCAAATGGTTTTGCCAATTCTTCAAATGCTTTGATTTGGTCAGGAGTAGCAGTCAATTCTACCATGATAGACTCTTTTTTGACATCATGGACTTTGCCTCCATATGCATTTGCCAATTCGTTTATCTTCATACTATCATTAGCATTACTGAGTTTTATCTTAAAAATACTAAGTTCTCGAAATACGGTTTTGTGCTCATCTAAGAGTTGAACATCCAAGGTATCAATCATTTTGTCTAATTGCTTGACTATTTGCTCTACTTGGTGCTGATCACCATAGGTTGTAATAGTCATTCTAGAATAATCAGGGTTCTCTGTAATTCCTACTGAGATGCTATCAATATTGAAATTTCTTGAACGAAACAAATGTGTAATCTTAAACAAGATACCTGGCTTGTTTTCAACTAAGATAGAAAGTATAGACCACATAATTGAACTCCTAAGATGGTAAGATCATATCAGAAAGTGATGTTCCAGGAGCTACAAATGGCAATACATCTTCTTCAGGATCAATTGGAATATCAATTACAGTTGCAACGTCACTACTCAATCCATCTTTGATTGCTTTGTCTAATTCATCCATGGATTGAGCTCTGATTCCTTGTGCACCATATGATTGTGCAAGTTTAACATAATCAGGACATTTTCCTTGGTCTACTCCAATCATTCTTCTATCATAGAAGGTTCTTTGCCATTGAGCTACCATTCCCAATGTGAAATTGTTTAACAAGAATACAATAACTGGAATGTCTTCTAACACAGCTGTTGCCAAAGAGTTTTCAGTCATACTGAAACTACCATCACCTGCAATGTCAACTACAGGAACATCAGGTCTTGCAACTTTAGCTCCAATTGCAGCTGGGAATCCCCAACCCATTGTACCTAATCCAGTTGAGCTAAAGAAAGTACCAGGTTGAATTACATCATAAAATAATGAAGCCCACATTTGGTGTTGTCCTACTTCAGTTGTAATTACAGATTCTTTAGGTAAGAGTTCTCTAAGTTTACGTAAAATTTTAGCTGCGCCCATTTCTCCTGGATGTAATTTGAGATTTTCTTTCCAGTATGCTTTGGTTTCCTTTACGTGTTTAATCCAAGGAGTCTCTTCAGTTTTCTTTACTGCTTGCTGCAAGAGTAATTTTACCATAATACGTAATGATGCTCTAACATCACCTACAACTGCAACTTGTGTGGTTTGGTTCTTTCCAATTTCAGCAGGGTCTACATCCATGTGGATAATCTTTAATCTCTTTTCAAATTCTTCAAATGTTCCTACAGAACGGTCTGAGAATCTTGTACCGATTGCCAATACACAGTCAGCTTCGGCCATAACTCTATTTGCTTCAGCATGTCCATGCATTCCAATAGGTCCTAATGATAATGGATGAGTTTCAGGGAAAGCACCCTTACCTTTGAAAGTAGTTACAACTGGCAACATCAAAGTTTCAGCTACTGCTTGCAATTCTGCAAATGCTGATGAAATGATTGTACCACCACCAGCTAAGATAACTGGTTTTTCTGCATGTAATAACATCTCAATTGCTTTTTTTACTGCAACAACATCAGGATCAGTCCATGGATGATATCCTGGAATTCTAAACTCATCTGGGAAATCCATTTCAGCTTCGTTAATCTGTACATCTTTTGGAATGTCAATTAGAACGGGACCAGGTCTTCCGGTTTCAGCAATGTAAAATCCTTTTTTGACTGCATCAGGAACTTCAGCTGCAGTTCTTGGTTGATATGCATATTTGATTGCAGGATTTGCCATTCCAAGAATATCACTTTCTTGGAATGCATCACGTCCAATCATGTTTACTGGAACTTGTCCTGTTACTGCTACCATTGGTGCAGAATCTGCTTGTGCAGTTGCAAGACCTGTCAAAATGTTAGTAGCACCAGGTCCTGATGTTGCAAAACATACACCAGGTTTTCTTGAAACTCTACCAAAGCCATCAGCCATATGAGCTGCAGACTGTTCATGTCTTACCAAGATGTGTCTAATGTCGCATCTTGCAAACTCATCATACATTGGAAGATTTGCACCTCCCGGTAAGCCAAATACTTGTTTGACGCCTTCTTTTTCCATAGCCGTCATCAAGGCTTTTGCACCAGTCATGGTGTCCAATTTTTTGTTCATCTTATTCATCAATTCAATCTCTCTCCATAATTTTAATGTCTAAATTTTAGGACGTACTTACAGTACTAGTAGAACTGGCAAAATTTGGCCAATGTTTTCGTTTAATCTTTTGTTCATTGAAATCACAAAAATCACTGAGATCTGAGATATAAGGATTTTCAGAATATTCAACGTTGGAATAGGCTCAAAACTACAGAAGACTTAAACTGATAATTTCCACATTGCATGTTGGATAGTTTTGTCAGATAACGAAGAGATAATCAACGTAATTGAAACACTCTTTGAATCAGGAATCTCAAAAGATCTTACTAAACTCAAAGAGATTCATCTTGATGACTCTAAATTTTCTAGCTTTAGTGACTTGCCACCGTATGATCTCAAAGACTACAAGACAACAATTGAACTAGAAGAGTTACGTTTTGTCAGCATTTCAGATTACTCTTATGAAATTAAAAATCCAAAGATCAGTGTCTTTGGAGATACAGCTGTTGTTGCAATGGAGTTGATTCAAAAAGGAATGCTCGTAGATAACAAAGCATTCACTGGAGAGCACATGACCATTAATGGCAGAGCAACTTTTGTTCTAGTAAAACATCCAACATGGAAGATTGCTCACATTCATCTATCAAAGATAGAAGTTTGATTATTTCTTAGGATTGTTTGGTTTTGGTTGATTGCCGTTAGGCTTGTTTGATTTATTCTGATTGTTTGGTTTGTTGCCTTTTTTCTGATTAGGATTTCCTTTCTTTTGTTGTGGTTTGTTGCCTTTCTTTTGTTGTGGTTTGTTGCCTTTCTTTTGTTGTGGTTTGTTGCCTTTCTTTTGGTTTGGGTTGTTGCCTTTCTTTTGGTTTGGGTTGTTGCCTTTCTTTTGGTTTGGGTTGTTGCCTTTCTTTTGTTGTGGTTTGTTGCCTTGTGGTTTTTTCTTTTCTTGTGAGATTAATTTTTGGTATAGTTTGTAAGCTTGATCAACATTGTAATTTTGGTGAACGATTGCTTTGACTGCTTTAATCATTGGAACTGGATGCTCTGATTGCCAGATGTTTCTACCCATGTCAACTCCAACTGCGCCGCCTTTGATTGCATTGTATGTTAACTGCATTGCATCACGTTCAGGAATCTTCTTTCCGCCTGCAACAATGATTGGAACTGGGCATGATTGAACTACTTTTTCGAAATTATCACAATAATAAGTCTTGACAATGTGAGCGCCTTGTTCTGCTGCTACTCTGCATGCAAGTGAAAGATATCTTGCATCTTTACCAAGTTCTTTTCCTACTGCAGTTACTGCCAATACAGGAAGTCCATATTGTTCTGCTTCAGAAACTAATTTTCCAAGATTAACAATTGTTTGGTATTCATATTTTGAACCAACAAAGATAGACATTGCAAGTGCGCTTGCGTTTAGTCTAATTGCATCTTGAATTGATACTGTAATGTCTTCTTGAGATAAGTCATCTCCGATAATACTAGAACCACCTGAAACTCGTAAAACCATAGGAATATCTGTGTTTGCATCAACGGATGTTCTTTGAACACCACGTGTCAACATCAAAGAGTCACAGTGTTTCAAAAGTGGAGCAATTACTTTTTTTGGATTTTCTAATTTTTCAGTTGGACCAAGAAAGTATCCGTGATCAACTGCCAACATTAGTGCACGATTATTTTGAGGTTTGATAATTTGTGCTAGTCTGTTTTTTAATCCCCAATCCATTTGTCTTCGAATTGCAAAAATTTCAGGCTATTCTTAAGCCTTTCTTATTTTGTAATGATTATCTTCATGGCATTATCACCGGATTTGGCGTGTTCAAATGCCTTTTGAGTATCATCAATAGGATATGTGTGAGTGATGAGTTTCTTGACTTCTAATTTTCCTGATTCAATTAATTCTAGTGCTTCTTTGGTATCTGCATCAGAAGCTGCATAGCTTGTAACCAAAGTGATTTCCTTAGAGTATATTTTGCTCATATCAAGATTCATTGTTGCTCCTTTTGTTGGGACGCCAAACATCATTACAGCACCACCTTTTCGGACCATATCAATTGCATCCTCTAGTGCTTTGAGGCTGGATGTAGCCACGATTGCAACATCAACGCCTTTGTTTTCTGTCTCATCTAGAATCTTTTGCTTTCTGTTTTCATCAGATGAATGAATTGCATCAGTAATGTTGAATTTTTTTGCAAAGTCTAATCTGAAATCATTTACATCAAAGCAAAATATTTTAGAGAATTTTTTTGTTTGTGCCAACATTACATGCATCATGCCAGTTGGACCAACACCATAAATTGCAACAGAGTCACCATCTTGGTAGGAATACTTGTTCCAAGCTCTAACACAGCATGCCAATGGTTCAATCATTGCAGCTTCTTCAAATGAAAGTGAATCAGAAATTTTCAAGACACCACCGTGTGCAACATTCCATGCAGGAACTACATACTCTTCAGATAATCCACATGGAGAAAGATTTGTTTCAGAATATTTTTTGCACATTGTTTCATTTCCGTGACTACACAAATGACAATCATAACATGGAACATGGTGATGTGTAAAGACTCTGTCACCTTTAGCAAATTCAGTTACATCTGAGCCAACCTCAACAACTATTCCAGCTGGTTCGTGTCCTAATCTCATTGATGGTTGTCCATATTGTCCAAAGACTTTTTCCAAATCAGAACCACAAATTCCACATGCATGCATCTGAACTAAAATATCACCAGACTCTAAGGTTGGCTTTTTAGTTTCATCAACTGTAATTACAGATGGTTCTTTTACAGATGCAGTTTTCATGTTACGATTTTAGAAATTTGTACTATAAGTATATTGAACTATACACCGAGAATCTTCTTGAGCATAACTCTGTAATCGACCTCAGATTTTTCGCTGCCAGCTGCAGGCAATGCAAAGACCAAAGTTGATTTTTCAGCCCTTAGTGCTGTTAGCTGATCATTGATTTCTTCAGTAATATCGTCACTAACTAGAACCAATCCAACTTCTTCATCATCAGTTAATGTCTTGATTTCCTCTAGTGCTTTTTGTGGAGTATCAGTGATTTTGCCTGGAACTCCGGCTAGTTGAAAGCTTGTTACAAAGGATTTGCTACCGACAGTGAAGATCTTCACAATCCAAATCTTTGCATATTCTAATTTAACCCTTTTTGGGCAAATTCGGATCAGAAGGTTGATTTAGTTTAAAAAATCAGTGATTTCATGGCTGAAATTGATACTAGCAAAGATGTCTATTTGTTCCTCCATGGAAGAATGGATCTTAAAGAAAAAGCAATGAATGCACTTACTGCAAAAGGTTTTGCAGCAGACAAAGTTACCATGGCATTACCAAACAAAGTAGGAAATGTTGGCGATTACATGGCAATGATGTGGATGCCACCAAACCCAGATCATATCAAGATTCAACAAATCACCAAAGTCGAAGAAGTTGAACCAGAAGGAATGATTGGTCTTTGGAAAGGTGTTGCAAAAGACGATATCGAGTCTATTCCATTAGAATAAACTTAGCTGAATCCAGCACCAAACTCGTTTCCTTTTTCTAAGAAATCATTAGAATCAGAATTTTTCATTTTTCTAAACAACAATGTCTCATAGACAATCTTCATTGCTTCTTCATCATCAACTCCACAATCAGTTTTGATTTGATCACGATATGAAGAAAGTTTTGATTCATCTTGTTCATCAGGTGAAATGTCATCATGAACCATTAGGTTTGCAATCTTTTCAATTTCAGAGTTTCTTTGTGCATCATCCATGTAATAATTATAGAATTTCTAGTTATTAACCAGTTCTAATTACAAATCAGAGATCAAACCTGAAAGAAAATCAGTAAACTCTTCGTCTGAAAAAGTAATTGTTTCAAATTTGTCTTCTTTGATTGCAAGTGCGGCTGAATCCAAATGGTAACAAGAGGTCTTTCCATTTGATTGACCAAAATAAAATGCAGGACAAGAACAAAAATTAGCTTTAGGATCTACCCAGTACTCTTCACCTTTTCCAACGACTGTCCAAATTTTTCTTCCGGTAGGCTCAAAAACATGCAGTTTAACACGCTTTTCTGAAACTATGGTTTCTAGTCTATCAGGATCCTTGTTCATAACGGTTTAATCTCATATCCAGAGTATAACTTTGATGCTGCAAACAAGAATAGTTCCTTCAAAACCTGCCCTCATTCTAGAGGGAGAAAAGAAAAATCTCATCATAACTGACATTCACATTGGTTTTGAGAGTACCATGGCATCAAATGAAATCTTTATTGGAAAAAATTCCACAATCAATGAGACAATATCAGAGATTTCTGAAATTATTGATTCAGAGAATCCAGATTCTGTAATTTTACTAGGAGATGTAAAATCAAGCGTAAAAAGTATCGGAAAAAGTGAGTGGGATGAGGTTCCAAAATTCTTTGAAGAAATTAGAAAAAAGTGCGATGTTGTTTTAATTCCAGGAAACCATGATGCAAACATTCAGAGATTGGTGCCAGATAATATCTCAATGATTAGCTCAACTGGAATGGTTGAAGAAAATGTTTTGCTAACACATGGACATACAATGCCTTCAGAAAACTTTTCACATGTAGATAAAATTATCATGGGACATTTGCATCCAGTATTTTTTCAAGAAGATTCTGTAGTTAATGGCCAGCGTGTTTGGGTCTCCATAAAGACTGAAAAAGAAAAGATTTTTCCAAACAAGTCTGGAGAATTGGAAATTACTATAGTTCCTTCTTTTAACAAGTACTTTTACGCAACTCACAGAAAAAGATACAAAAAATCAATCTCACCAATCATTGACAGAATAGATTCCATTTCAAATGCAAGAATCATAACACTTGATGGAACTATAATTGGAAACGAATCAATTATTGATCAAGTTCTGTAAAATAAAATTTTAACAATCACAGTAAAGTTACAAAGGTGCCTTTTTGTGCACAGTTAGGACATCTTTGAGATTTTGCCCAGGTCGTTACAGTTTCTGAATATGGAACTCTAACTGAATAAGAATAGCCACAGTTCTGACAAACTACAGTCACAGGATAGCTGTTTTTCTTCCAATCATCATCTGGAGTACGCGTGAATTTCTCCAATAGTTCCTGCCCTTTCTCAGAAATTCTATACAAAGTCATATCATGAAATCCTGTCTTGTCATCAAAGGGGATTCTCTGAACAAGGCCATTCTCATCTAAGAACACAAGAATATCTTTGAGTTTGAATTCAGCAATCTTGATTTTGATAAAATTTTTCTTTACTCCATCTTTGAGATGAAGATAACGCATTCCATCTGCGCCAAATTTATCAATCCTACTTAGAACCTCATCTAGTTCATCATCAGAGAACTTTTTTGCCATTATTTTGAATAAGACTGCTATTGTTTATGTTTTTTAGAATTATTCTATCTTGTCGTATGCTTCAATTGGATCAGTTGTGGCTTTGTTGTTTTTGCGCCACTCCAGAGTCTTGACAAATGAATCAGCAAGCTCAATTGTAGTTAGTACAGGAATTCCAAGCTCTATTGCCTTTCGTCTAATTTGGTATTCGTCTTCAAGCATTCCAACGTATTTTTCAATAGTTGATGTACTTGGAATGTTTATGATAAAGTCAATCTTTCTTTCATAAAGCATATCTGAAATGTTTGGTTGTCTGTTAGGTTCAGAAATCTTGTGGACAATTTCAATTCCACCTACTTTTTCTTCAAAGAATTCAGCAGTGTGTTCAGTTGCCATAATCTTGAATCCTAATTGTTTTAGTTTTGCAATTGAAGACAATAATTTCTCCTTGTTTTCTGTTCCCCCTACAGTTACAACAGCAGTTCCAGTCTCAGGCAGTTTGTATCCAACTGAAGTCAATCCCTTTGATAGTGCATCATAGAAACTATTTCCAAAGCATGCAGCTTCACCAGTTGACTGCATCTCTACACCCAGTGCAATGTCTGCACCATCAAGTTGCATGAATGAAAACTGTGGAACCTTGATGCCGTAATTGTGGATTTTCTGCCACTTGTTTTCAGGGATTTTAGGCAGTGGTTTGTCCAAAATAGCCTTGGAAGCAAGTGAAATTAGGTTTGTTTTGACTAGTTTTGAGACAAATGGCATAGAGCGTGATGCACGAATATTCAGTTCTATTACATAGACATGATCATCATTTACCAGGAATTGTAAATTGAATGGTCCTTTGACATTAAATGTCAGAGCAATTCTTTTTGTGTAATCAGTAATTGTCTCAATGATTTTGTTACTTAATCTCCAAGGAGGAATACACATCATTGCATCACCAGAGTGAACACCTGCACTGTCAATATGTTCAACTATTGCTCCAATGATGACTTCCTTGCCGTTACTAATTCCATCAACATCAACTTCTAACGAGTTTAGCATGAACTTTGAAATTACAACTGGATGGTCTGGTGATACATCTGTTGCTTCTTTGACATATGTTTTGAGTTCATCTTGCGACCAGACAACTTTCATTGCAGCTCCGGACAAAACATAAGATGGTCTAACAATAACTGGGAATCCTACTTCTTGTGCAAATGATTTTGCTTCATTAAGATTTGAGAATGCTTGCCATCTTGGTTGACCTATGTGTAGCTTGTCTAGTTCTGCACTAAACTTTGAACGGTCTTCGGCTCTATCAACATCTTTGGCTGATGTTCCCAAAATATTGATGCCACGCTCAGCTAGTCCAGGAGTCAGATTGTTTGCAGTTTGTCCACCAACACATGTTATGACACCTTTTGGATTCTCAAAGTCAGCAATGTCAAGTAATCTTTCTTGTGTAAGTTCTTCAAAGTACAATCGAGTACAGATATCATAATCAGTTGAAACTGTTTCAGGATTACAATTAACAACTGAAACATTCTTTTCTCCATTTTCTTGCAAGCCCCAAACCATGTTGACAGTTCCCCAGTCAAATTCTACACTACTGCCGATTCTGTAAGGACCGGCACCAACTACTACAATTCCAGGGTCATCTTTTGGAACTTCGATATCATGAGAATATCCACCATATGTCAAATAGAGATAGTTGGTAACTGCAGGCCATTCTGCTGCTAGTGTATCAATCTGCTTTACTGCAGGAACCACGCCTAATTCCTTGCGTATTTTACGCACGTCATCAGGGGATTTGTCCTTTGAACGGGCAATCTGCTTGTCTGAAAAGCCTAGTTTCTTGATATCCCACATTAGAGATTTGTCTAATTCTGATTCCTTGAGTTTTGTCTCAGCATTTACAATATTTTGTATCTTTTCGATAAACCAAGGATCAATTGCAGAAAGTTTGTAGATTTTTTCAACTGAAATTCCCATTTTCAAAGCAATTGAGACATTGTACAAAATCTCATCATCATGATGAGATAGCTTGAATTCAATTTCTTCTTCAGTGTATTTTTTGCCATTTGCACGATTTAACACCAGTCCATCATTTCCAATGTCAAGCATTCTGATTGCTTTTTGTAAAGATTCTTCAAATGTTCGTCCAACTGCCATGACTTCACCAACTGATTTCATAGTAACACCAAGCTTTCGATTGACATGATCAAACTTTGCAAAGTCCCATCTTGGATGTTTACAAACTACATAGTCAAGTGATGGCTCAAAGCATGCAGTTGTACTTTTTGTAATTCTGTTTACTAGTTCTGATAAACTATAACCTAATCCAATTTTAGCTGACATGTATGCAAGTGGATAACCTGTTGCCTTGCTTGCAAGAGCTGAAGAACGAGACAAACGTGGATTGATTTCAATTGCAACATATCTGTCTGAATCTGAATCCAATGCATATTGGATGTTACACTCACCAACAATTCCAACATGTTTTGTTGCACGCAATGCAGCTGAGCGCAACATGTGATATTCATGATTGTTAATTGTTTGAGATGGTGCAACTACAATGTTATCACCAGTGTGAACTTTCATTGAAAGAATATTTTCCATGTTACAGACAATTACATTATTGCCATCATAGTCTTGCATTACCTCATATTCAATTTGTTTCCAATGACCAATGTATTCCTCAACTAGTACTTGGCCGACAAGACTTGCATTAAGACCTCGCTCTACAATTTCATGTAATTCAATCTCATTGTGAGCAATTCCACCACCACGGCCACCCAGAGTATAGGCCACTCTGATAATGACAGGATAGCCCAATTCTTCGGCAGTCTTTTTTGCATCATCAAAACTAGTGACAGTTCTACTCTTGAGTACAGGAACACCTGCTTCAGTCATCTGATCCTTGAAAAGCTGCCTGTCTTCGGTGTTTTTGATGCCTTGAACCTGAGTTCCAAGCACTTTGACACCATATTTTTGCAAAATTCCAGCTTCTTCTAGTTTGACACCACAGTTCAGAGCAGTCTGACCACCATATGCCAACATGATTCCATCAGGTCTTTCCTTCTCTACAATAGATTCAACATATTGTGGATTTACTGGTAACAGATACACTTGGTCTGCAAATCTTGTATCAGTTTGAATTGTAGCAATGTTTGGATTTATCAGGACACTTTTGAGACCGTCTTCATGAATTGCTTTAAGACACTGACTACCAGAATAATCAAATTCTCCGGCTTCACCAATTTTAATGGCGCCACTACCCAGAACAAGAATTTTGTTTAATGATTCGTTTTTTGGCATTTTATTTCTCCATTAGTTCCTTGAGTTCTTCAAAGACAAACTTGCAATCATAAGGACCAGGGGCTGCTTCAGGATGGAATTGAACTGCAATGCATTTCTTTGATTTGTGTTTTATTCCTTCAACTGTTTTGTCATCAGCGTTTGCAAACCACAATTTAAAATCAGATTTTTCAAGTGATTCAGGTTTAATTCCGTATCCATGATTCTGACTAGTAACATAAACTTGGTTAGTTTCTAAATTAACACAAGGCTTGTTTTGTCCTCTGTGTCCGTATTTTAGTTTGTAAGTTTCAGTTTTTCCTGCAATACCAATTATTTGTGCACCAAGACAAATTCCAAGTGTTGGAACATTGTTTTCAATTAATTGTTTTGTTGCCTCAATTGTTGCAGGACAGTTTTGTGGGTCTCCAGGTCCGCTACTTAAAACAATTCCTTTTGGATTGTATGACATTATTTTTTCATAACTAGTATCCCATGGAACAACAACTGCTCTGTATCCAAGTTCTCTAACATTTCTAATAATTGCAAACTTTGCACCAGTGTCAATTACAACTACTGTCTGTTCTTCATTTCCATAGATTTTTTCTTCTTTAGTTGAAACTGAATCCATAAACTGCTCAGAATTGTAATTTGTAGCCTCAGAAAGTTGCTTTTTGATGGCTTCAACATCAATCTCAGTATCAGATACAACAAGGGCGGCCATCATGACCCCACTTGTCCTGAGTTTCTTTGTTAATTCCCTAGTATCAATTTCAGCAATACCGGGAATCTTCTCATTGTGCATCCATTCATCCAAAGTCATGGACAGATTCCAGTGACTTGCAGTATGGGATAGTTCATGAACTACAAGACCTCTTGCTTGAATCTCGTCTGCTTCAAAGTACTTTGGAATCCCATCATCGTCTGTAATTTTTGGATCGGGAACTCCATAATTTCCAACAAGCGGATATGTTAGTGTAAGAATTTGCCCTTTGTATGAAGGGTCAGTTAGTGCTTCTGTATACCCAACCATACCAGTATTGAATACAATTTCACCAAAAACAGTCGTCGAATATCCAAATCCTTCTCCGTCAAGAACAGTACCATCATCAAAAATGAGCTTTCCAAACTTTTTTGCGTGGATTGATTTCTTTGTGGATATTGTGACCCTCAGCAATTCCGTTATACTTTGAATTTAAGTTTTTGGAGAAACAAAGATTTTGATTTCTGATCGCTATATTGGTAATGCATGCCTTTAGAATGTCAGTTTGAATTAATCCAGTTCTTTAACTAGTATGAATTTCTTAAAATTTTTGTTGAGAGTAGAAATCATCAAGGATCTTTTCATTCATCCAAAAAAAGCACTTGCAGAAATTGACAGTTATTCAGAAAAATATTTTTTTCCAGCAATTGCTGTCTTGATATTTTCTGCAATAGCTGCAAGCATTGCAGATGCGTCAGGAACCTGGTCTCAGGTTTTTGATGTAGATGCAACAACAGAGCCAATTGATCACGTAAGTAATTTTGCATGGGCCATTGTTGCAGGATTTTTTTCACCAGTATTGATGCTTTGGATTGCAAGAAAAATATACAAAGTTCAAAGTAATTTTAAGAGATTATTTTCCACACTGACTTTTGCAGGACTTCCATTTTCTATCATGAGTATCCCATTAGGGATTGTAATGAGTCTATACCTAATCAGTCTAATTGAGAGTCCAGAACTAGATGATGGAATGAGTTTTGTAATAATTTCAATTTTGGCATATATTCCATTAGTTATTCATTTGATAATATTGATGATAATGGCAACAAAACAAAGTCTTGAATTAAGATTAGGACAGGTGGTTGCAGTCTGGATATTGTCAGCTCTAATATTCTTAGGAATTGCAGCTGTTTTTGGTTCTATTTTAGGAGTACTTGGCGGATTTGGTTTCAGATACAGTGATTTTGCTATATCCTAAAGGGCTTGGAATTCTTCGCTCCATTTGTGATATGCTCTAATCATTTCACCTGAAACGCTTGGTTTTCTTCTTGCCATGATTTCTTTGAAATCAGCAGTTGTCAACTCTCTTGGTTGAACTGGTTCTTCTCCTTCTACGGGCTCATGATAATCTGGAGAATTGAAAATTTCATGAACTGTTTTGATTTGTGCTGCCTGACAAACGTCTTTGATGTCACTGGCACTGTAACCGTCAAAGAGTTTGCCCAAGCTAGCAGAGTTTACGCGGTAATCTTTTCTTAGGGGAGCAGTATACTGATCAAACAAATTCTCTCTTGCAGCTTGTGTTGGAAGAGATACATAGATTCTCTTTTGGAATCTTCTCAAAAATGGCCAGTCAAGACTCCATGGTTTGTTTGTTGCGCCAATTACATATAGCATCAAGTCTTTGCCTTTACCGTTAACACCATCCATTTCAGTTAGGAATTGGTTTTTAGTTCTAACTTCACCACCGACTTCACTATTTCTTGAACCTAATAGTGAATCAACTTCATCAACAAACAAGATTACTGGTTTGCCTTCTTTTTCAGCATAAGTTCTTGCCATTACAAATAATTTTGAAACATTCTTTTCTGCTTCACCAAGCCATTTGCTCATCATAGAAGATGCATCTACATTGATGAAATAACCGTCCATTTCATTTGCAGTAGCTGCTGCTAGCATTGTCTTTCCAGTGCCTGGTGGTCCATAAAGCAACATGCCTTTTGGCCATCCCAATGGGAACAGGTCTGGTCTTTTAGTTGGATAAACAATGGATTCACGTAATGCTGCTTTTGCATCATCTAAACCGATTACTTGGTCCCAAGTAACATCTGGTTTTTCTTTGAGAACTAATTCTTCAAAGTCATTTTCTGCTTCTTGTCTCTGAACAGATTTCTTTTGCTCTTCTGGAGAGGCTTTAGGGTCTACTGCAGGATCAACACCGTGTGCCTGCTGTAATGCATTAATTCGATTATGATAAGAGTTGCATCTTTCTTTGTAAATTGGATTTAGTTTGCTGTTTGGATATAGTTGCAATAGTTTTACCAGTGCATCAATTGCATGCTGATAGTGAGTAATTGCCATGCCTCTGGCTCCTTGGGAATCGCACTTGATTGCCTCTGAAGCGCTTTTGCTAGCAGTATTTTCTAATTCTTGGGGGGCTAAACTCATCGATATTACCTACGCAGTATTCCCTTGAGAATTTTGTTGGTATTCTACGGTGTTAACCTCTGTCGTAATTTTGGTTAAATTAATTGCACTTGTTTCGTGCTCGTCATAGTCAGGTCCATCATGATATTTGCCCTTAAAATCAGATTTATCAGAAATGTGAGTGTGCATGTCTTTGACCTTGCTAATAGAATCCTCAGCCTCTAAAATCAATTCTGAAACCTCATCATCGATTTCCTCCAGGGATTTTGCTGAATCTGAAATGATATCTACAAATCCTCTGAGAATAGAGCGCATCTCTTTTTTGTCCTGATATTTGGTTAACATGAAATTGGCAAGACCCACAACCTTGTCTAAATCCTGTAGTTCTTCTAGAGTTAATTTGTCAAGCTTGCCTTCTTCAGAGGGTTTTGCTTCTGAAATTTTCTTGTCAAGTTTGCCAGAAATCGATTTGATTTTCTCTAAATCCTTTGAAAAACTTCGTTTAGTGTTAAGCATCTTCAAGTGTTACATAATTTGAAAAAATCAACATTAGGGTAAGACTTACTTATTTTAGAGTCCACCATCAATTTTACTTCATCTAGTATTCTTGCAGATTCCTCATTTGACTGACTAAAATCAAATCTTGCTTTAGTTAATGCAGCTGAATCTAAAACAATACTTCCCAAATGAACTGATAATTCAGAGAGTTTTTGGCTAGAATTAGGCATGATTTCAAAGAGTTTTGCACTAATTGTTCTAATCATTGGAATTGTAGATGGCAAAACTTCTGGAAGACTAGTAACGCCATTAATTCCAGATGTTCTCTTTTTTACTACAGATAATACCTCATGGCAATACCAGTAGGTTTTTTCTAATTCAAGTGATTGCAAATGTGTAGGTTCCTGTTCATCAAAGTATGATACAAGGTCTTTGTTTGATTCTTTAAGTTCTGATTTTTTTTCAGAAAGAGTATCAATAATTTCAGATAAAAGATTCACAGAGTATTCTAATCTTGGAACCAGAGTAACTGAATGAGAGATGTTAAAATCATCAGATGATTCAATGTTACATTTTACCAACATACCAAATGTTGATTTGGAATTTTGTATATCAGGACCATGTATCACAGAAAATAGTAACCACAGTTACACCCATCTGCAGATACAATTTTGATTTTTTTTGAGTACTTGTGTAAAGGAATTTAGCTCTCAATTTTACCTAATAACAAGTCAAATACAATCATGGTCAATGAGCACGCACTAACTGTTAGCCTTGAAGAATTTGGGCTAAGCAAGTACGAAGCACAAGCCTATGTGGCATTAATTGCTAAAGGAACAATTTCCGCAAGCGAATTGGCATATTATTCAGAAATTCCAAGAACCAAGATTTACCCAACTTTGCTAAAACTTGAAAACAAAAAACTAGCAATCATCTCAAAGAGCAAACCAATCATGTGTACTGCAATTGCACCAGAAGACGCATTTGATGGAATCATTCATGAGCAAATCAACAAGGTAAATGCAATGAACACTCTAGTTTCCAATTTGAAAAAGGCAAGCGAAGAGAGCAGAAAATCAAGGGGCTCAGAAGAAAAGAGATACTTTCACATTTCAGCTAACAATGTTTTGAATCAATTACAAACCATGATTGAAGGCTCCAAATCTTCAATCAGAATTATGGCAGACCAATGGGGATTGGGATTACTAGCCGAATGCAAAGAACAACTAGTTTCAGTTCTTAGACGAAATCTAGATGTCAAAGTTATAGTGCAACCATCACAGATTTGCTCTGAAGCATTTAGAAAGATTCCAGAAGGAGTTGAGATTAGAGGTTCCGACATTACTCAGAATTGTTTCATCTTTGATGAGACAGAATTGCTGATGGTAAACAATGACAATGGCAAGGGAGCAATATTTTCATCAACTGACATTTTAGGAATTAACCAAGAAAAAGTATTTTCAAACATTTGGAAAAATGCAATCAAGACAAAGGCACTAGCTGATATGACAAAAGCTGAAGCCCAAGAAATTTACAAAATTATCAAGACTGTAAATGATTCAGGACTATCTTACATCCTAAACTCTACAATGGTCTCAAAGAAACCAGAATTTGACATGTTCAAATTACTAGAGAAAAACGGAATCTCATTCAAATCAAAGTCACTAGATGATATTATAGAAATCATTGATGCAGTACTGCAAATTACCTGCTCAGGCCATGTCAACTTTGAGGCTAACACCAAAAACATTACAGTTGAATCAAAACTAAATAGTGGTCATTCCTTGCCATGGGTTTCTATCCTTGATGGATGCCTCCAAAAACAAGGCTACAAGACTAGAACAGTATACCAAAATAATTCTTCAAAAGGCGAAAAAGTTCACATTAAAATTTCAAAAAGCTAGAACTAGCTAAGGGCTGCTAAGAGCTCTTCATTGTTTACAGGCTTTTCTAATACGGTAACTCCTTCTGAAGCAATTGATTGTAATTTAATTTCAGGAGAAGCAAATCCTGATAAAACAATAATTTTGCATTCAGGATATAGTTTTTTGACTGAATCAATTACAAACAATCCGTCGCGTTTAGGCATATTGTAATCTGTAATAATATAATCAGGATTATGTTTTTCATACAATTCTAGACCAAATGAACCATCAGTAGCTGTTCCCAAGGTTTCAATATCATGCATTTTGAGATAGGTTGAAAGATTATCAATTGTCTCTTGATCATCATCAAGAATTACTACAGACGTCATAACTTTGGATTACGAGACATCCCATATGCTCACGTGTGTTTAATCTGAACAGATATGGCTCAAACTGGTAAGACTGCAAAACAAATCTACGAATTTTGAATCATTTTAAAAAAAATACGGTATAGAGTACTTGCTTCAAATAAAATCAATGTAAAATCAAGTACTCTAAATTTAGTTTCCACTAGGGAAGACTACGAGTACTTTAGAGAATTTGTGAACGAATTATTTCGTCAAAGGCTTCAATGTATGCAATCTGTTTTAGAATTTTTTCAGTTTGCATTGTATCAGTTGTGTCTACAGAAGAACCTGTATCATTTGGGATTTTCAGGATTTCTGCTTCAACGCCTTCAAGAAGCTCTCCAAACTCGTGAACTAGTGTATCTGCCTCATGATCACCAAATACATCAGTGACACCCATCGCCATCAAGACAACTAGTGCCATTACAGCCGTTAGGGCGACAGATTTCTTGCTATTTGTTCTAGTCACAAAAAAAATGCCAAATTATCGTATTTAAAAATAAAGAAGAAAATATCTGGATTTAACAAGATTCAGATTCGCTTTTGAATTCATTCTTCATAAAATAACATAAACAGATAATCTTCAAGTTGATGACATGAATGCTCTGAACGGTCTCCTGAAGGAATCATTCCGTTTCCAATGCATTGAAAATAAAATTCCCATGGAAGAAACACAACAAGATAAAATATTCCAATTATTCCAGCAAGAATTACTGCAGTAATTATGGCAACCTCAATTTCAATTTTCATTTTCTATCAAAGATTTTTAGAATTCAGATATCAGTTTATGGATTCAAATGAACTTGTTGCTGAATTCCAAATGATTGAGAGGTTATTGTCATGTTCATAGTTTTGTACAAAGGAATCCAAGTCTGATTGATGTTGTTTTTCTAGAATTTCTAGAGTTCTTGATTTTTCATCAAGGTAATGCTCTTCTAAAACAGAGTAATCTTCACGAATGTTAATTATCATCTGGCTTGCAACATCTTTGTCCAGATTTCCAGAATTAAGTTTATCAAGAACCTCTTTTTCCTCTAGAACTTTTTCAGACATTGTACTTTTGATCAGAGATTCATATTCCAAAGTGGTTTCATCAATTTTTTGCTCAAATCGTGCCTGAATTGACTGGATTTTGACATTCAATGAATCAACTTTTTGAATTGTTCTGTCTCGCTCTAGTTTTTCAATATCAACGACTTGAGAATTTGAAAAATTTTCATCAACTAAAACTCCCATATCATATCGAATCCACATTTCTGCAGTATAATGAGTTGTACAGACATAATCATCAGCATGATTTCTATACACTAAGGTATAATCATCCCTGCATTCTGTTGTAGGATTATTCTTTCCAAGATCTTCCCAAGATATTTTATCAAATGGATTTGCTTGCAAATACTGAGGATTTGTTCTGTAATCCTCATAGTATTTTCTTAATTCTTTACCAGAGATTTCATCAATGAACTGTCCATCAGATTCAAAAAGTATTTGCTGATTATAGTATGCTTTCTCATTTAGAACGTTAAACAAGATATTTGCAGAAAGCATCTCAGCCCTTGAGATTTTTGCAGCATCTACAAATGCATCTCTAGCTTCAACAGGACCACCACCATTTGCAATTACTTCAGATAATGCGGCTCTACCAGCATTGATTTTTGATGCTGTGAATTTTAGAGGATGATCATAGATAGTTTCTGTAGAATTTGCAGGATTGTTTGCAAGGGCTCTCTCTAGCATGCTATCAAAAGTGTAATAATCCCAGACCTCTTCCCATTTTTTCAAATCATCTTCCAAGTAACGTAATACTTCGGCTCTTTTTTCTTCAAGTTCCTTTTGTTTTTCTAAATTCTCGGCATTTCTTTTTTGGATATTTTCAATCCATCGTTTACTTTTTTCTATTTTCTTTAGAATTTCTTGAGCGGTAGGATTGTTTTCTAAATCACCACTAAGAGTAGTCTGTTCTGATACTTGAGCATGCGAAGTTCCAATCAGAGTAATTGAAAAAACAATAGCTAAAATTGCTAACCCAATACCAACCATGAAAAAATGTCTGATTTTTCATATTTAGTAAGCACTGATAAATCATCAGTAAAAATCAAGATTTTAGGCACGAATGAGAGATGGGAAATTGTTTTGCAAGTGTTGCTTAAAATTCAAACAATATGAAAAAGTATGCATTTATTACAATTAAAAATTCGAGCGATTAAATATAGTATTCACCATATAGAAGCATGGAAGAGGAATCGTTACGATTCTGGATTATTCCTATGGTGTGTTTTGTTGTGGTCGCCATGATTCTTGTAGTCACCTTGGATTACAGATTCAATGTAATGTATCCAAATGCTGCAATAGAAAGAGAACAGCTAAAAACAATTACCTGTGAGGAAATTTTTGAAAAACAGAAAACAGGAAAATACTGGAGTTCTGATAACGCAAGAATTGGAGCTGAAAAAGCTTTGGCATGTTTACCACCACCGGTAGAAAAATCTAGTGGCGGAAATCCGTATGTAGAATTTTGTACTCCTGGAGGATTTGCACCAAACAAAATAATTGAGAACAGCACACACTCATTTAACCACGACACATGTGTTTGGGATCTAAAATAATCCCATTCATTTTTTATTTTGTTTACGTCTAATTAGGCACAAAATAAGCAGATTTACTGTGCTAATACCCATTCATAGATGAAACTTACTTGCTCCATCAACACTTGGTTTAGTTGAGCAACCTTTTCTTCAAGTTCTGAGATGGTCTGTCTGAGCATCTCATTTTCTTCTTCAAGTTCAGCGATTCTCTGCTCTAGTTCTCCAGAGCCTTCATAGTAATCATGCTCATCATAGTATCCATATTCTTCATGATCATAGTCTTTTTCATATTTTTCAAAAAATGAAATTACACGTTTTGCCTCTTCTGCACTCATTCCGGTTTCTGAAACAATCAACTCTACTAGTTCATCGATTTGGCCTGCTTCCCAGAGATGCTCTATCTTCTCCATTGGGATTGCATCTAGAATTTTTTCAGTTAGAGGTTCTATTGATTTCCATTCAGGATCATCCATGTATGGCTCTTCATCATAGTGTTTGTCATCATATCTTTCATTGTATTTGTAATCGTCATCATCATAGTATCTGTCATCATCATATTTGTCATCATCATAGTATCTACCATCATTATAATATCGGTCATCATCATCGTCATCATCTTCGTATCTATCATCATCGTATTTGTCACCAATGTAATTTCCTGCTGCATCATAATCATCATCTTCATATCTATCGTATCCCATGTCTTTTTCAAATGCTTCTTCTAGTTCTTCAAAAGCCAAATGCATGTCTTCTTCAAGGTGTTCTAGTTTAGTGTCATACTCTTCATACAATTCTTCAAACATTCTGTCTGCATCTTCTTCACTTAGAGAAGAATCATTTTCTAATTTATCATAGATTGCCATCTTTTGTTCTGAATAATATCTGTCTAGTTCTTCAAACTCTTTGTGATATTTCTCATCGAGTTGATGACGTTTCTCATCATATTCTTTTTCAATTTGAGAATATTTTTCCCATTCCCCATCTTCGGCCATTGCAGGAGCTATCAGTCCCACAAACATTATGGCAAACAAGCCAAAGATTGGCAATGTCTTTTGCATTAATTCAAAAATTGATTTTCAGAATATAAGGTCAAACACGGATTGTATAGTAACAGTTATCAAGTAAAACCTAAATCAAGCCAAAAACAGGCACAAATAACATGTCTGAAGACAAATTAGCATCACTAGGAATCACACTTCCAGAAGCCCCAGTACCTGCTGGAAACTATATCCCAGCAGTAAAAACAGGAAATCTGCTCTTCATTTCAGGACAAATTCCACTTGAGGGTGGCAAAGTAACTTTCACTGGAAAGGTTTCAGATGACAACCTAGAGACTGCCCAAAAATCAGCCAAAGTTTGTGCAATCAATATTCTAGCTCAAATCAAAAGAGAACTAGGTAGTCTTGACAAGGTTACAAGAATTGTAAGGCTATCAGGATTTGTCAATTCAGTTCCAGAGTTTGCAATGCAACCCAAAGTAATCAATCCAGCATCTGATTTGATGTTTGAAGTATTTGGTGAGAAAGGAAAGCATTCAAGAATTGCAGTTGGAGTAGCAAGTCTTCCACTTAATTCAATGACTGAAATTGATGCAATAGTAGAATTTGCTGAATAAAATTTGGATATTTTCTTAAATATTTTTTTCACACTATAGTTCACATGGTACAGACATGTAAGGGAGTTTGTGAGAGAATGAAATCAACTTCGTTTACCAACAATTTGAGATACAAAATCGGACAAAAATGGTGTTCGTTATGTGCATTTTTCTTTTTCACTGAAGAAACTACATGTCCATGTTGTAAAACAAGATTAAGATCAAGGGCCAGAAGTAAAAAAGAAGAGCTGCCAAGAATTTAATTTCGTATTTGTACCAATCATAAGATAAAGACAAATACTAAGAATTTTTAGAAAATAAAGATGGTCAAGTTAGCATTGGCAATTATTATTGCTGCAGCATTTGCAATTACTCCAGCCTTTGCTGAATCAACAATAGAAATTCAAGCTTCACAAGAAAAAATTAATGCGCTTGATTCAATTCTAGTTACAGGAAAAATCACAGGAGTTACAGAATACAAACCAGTCAAGCTCTTTGTCACAGACCCTAACGGATTTCTAGTATTTGCACCAGAGGCAGAAATTGGAGATGGAGGAGAATTCTCAAAACTCATCAATCCACCTATTCCTAGCTTTAATGTAGGCGTGTATACAGTCACTGCAACTCATGAAGATACCCTTGAGAGAGCATCTACCAGTTTTGTGGTAGTTGCACAAGACTTGCCTAGAAATGATATTCAAATTCCAGTTGAAGAGCCAAAAGAGGAACAAATTGCTGTAGCTCCAAAGGGAGGAATCTTGCTTAGTGCAAATGCCACAAATGGTTCTGATACCATCAAAGTATTTGGAAACACTAGTGTCTGGGGAACAGACCTTACACTAATTGTCAAATCTCCAGCTGGCAATCTTGTATCAATTGACCAAGTCACTCCAGGAATTGGAGGAGCATTTGAAACTGAAATTAAAACAGGAGGACCATTATGGAAAGAAGATGGATTTTACACAATCACTGCAAACCAAGGAGCAGGAGAAGTCCTCAAGCAATCCATCCAAGTACAAATTGAAGATGGAGTAGTAGTTCCAGAATTTGGTACTATAGCTGCAATGATTCTTGCAGTATCAATTGTCTCAATTATTGTGCTTTCTGCAAAATCAAAACTTAGTATTATTCCTAGATACTAATATTACATATCAAAACTAGATAAAAACATGAGTCTTTTAGAACAACTAGAATCTGAAAAATACATTTCTGTTGAGACTTTTAAAAAAAGTGGAGACGGTATAAAGACTCCTGTTTGGTTTGTAATTAGAGATGAAACAATTTTTGTTGTGACTCGTGATCAAACTGGAAAATTCAAACGTCTAAAAAACAACACCAAAGTAAATCTTGCAATTTGTTCTATGAAAGGAGACATCAAAGGAGAATGGTTTTCAGGCATTGCAACAATTCTTCCTGAAGAGCAAGTCAAAGAAGCAGTAAAGTGGAGAGACAAAAAATATGGATTTTTAGCAAAGATTGCAAAGTTTGCAAGCAAAAGCAAGGGAGAACTTTGCGCTTTTTCAATCAAGCTTGATTAGTTAACAATCTCTGTTCTCGTCTCAGTTTTAGTGCAGTCAACCCTGCAAATCCAAAGATTATTGCCAATCCACCATATGCTAATGCTTGGCTGTGCTCAATTAGGACTGCAGACACGCCTGTTCCTACCACACTTGGAAGCAGAGATAATGCATAGAGCCACCATCCGCAGCATCCCAGGGGAACTAGAGAGAAAAACGAGAAAAACGAGGTAGCAGCAGTGCTTCCAGAGTTTCCTCCAAATGCTTTTCTTTTCACATCAAGTTTGCATCCAAGCATCTTACTTTTTTCAGAAAGATATACTTGCAGTCCAATTCCAATTCCCATTCCAAAAATTACAATAGAGTTTAGCTGAAAGGCAGCACTGATTGCATAAAGTGGTTCTAATGCAGGAGTTGTAGCTACAACTACTCCAAGATAAATTCCAATTGTTAATACACCAACAATTATTGCTTTTCTAATTGGTTTCAATTTGAATCACCATACACCAAAGTATCTGGATGAAATGCAACCCACTCAAACCAGAATCCAGGTTCTATTGGTAATCGTTCTAATTGTTCTCCTTTCATTTCACCTGAAATTGCCAAACCATCATAATTCCAAACAGAGTTTGTTGATAAATCAACAATTTCCCCATCAATCATTTCAAACTCTAATGTTTGACCATTAATTGTTCTATCAAATGCTCTAGAGTTTTCAGAAAAAAATGAAACCAACATCAGAGAAGTTTCTCCAACTGAATCATTTATCAAACCAGATGATTCAATGTCGTTTTGTGGATATGCTTTGTAAATTCCATTTATAGAAAATCCAATTATGATTTCTTTAGGATGTAGTCTATCATCACTGTGTTCTACCGGAAACATGATTCGTGGTTCTGTGTAATAGCTGCCATAGGGGTCAGTAGCATATGAGCGAATATGACCTGTATCAGTAGTTAACACCAAAGTATCAGGGTGTAATTTTTTCCAATCACCCCAAGTTATCACATCAAATGGAACCAAATCTAGTTGATACCCGGTAAGTTCACCTTTTACTGCCAAACCCAAGGCCTGACTCCAATACGAATCAGTCAATCTATCATACATTAGCAGATTGCTGTTGTATAATTTTCCCGAAGTTCCAAATTCAACTTCTCGGTCATCAATCACCCTCTCAAAGACCTGATTTGTATAGCATAGAGGACAATAAGTTACAGAAACAGGTGTTCCTCCAACTTTGTCATTTACAATTTCATGCCATACAAGAATAAACAAAGGATATGCTTTGGCCTCTCCATTAATCTCAAGACCAATTACAGTATCTGAATCAGACATAAACTGTGAACCAGAAACATTTGCAAAAACAGGATTATCAATTGATGGAATTCCATCTTTTGGAGGACCACCTCCTTTGATCTTATCTAGTGGAATGAGATGTTTGATGCCGTCAGTTTCCATTAATTGTAATTCAGAGATTCCAGAATCTGATGGAACCACTGATGTAGAAGTAGGTGAAATGGTAACGTATGGTTGAGAGTCTTCAGATAAGAATAATGCCAGACCTATCAGTGCAACACCTATAGCTATTGCCGGTGCAATAATCTTGAAGTTCAATTTTGATTATATTTCTCATCAAAATTATTAAAAAATTATTCCAACTTTTGGATGTGATTTGGACAAACCCTTTTAATGATTTTTCAGAGGCCAGAATTGATGAATACAGAAGCAACTCTAAAGGGAAATGTATTACATGACATTGCCCATTGGGGAATTAGCGCATCAGTTGGCGTTATATTCATTGTACATAGTATAAAGAAATTTGATCCTAGTTGGCAGGAATGGTTAGTCACTATAGGAATTCCACCAGAGCTCCAATTGCCAATTGCACTTGCCGAATTTGTTGGAGGAGTGTTGTTAGTTGTAGGAGTACTATCTAGAATTTCTGCTGCAATATTATCAGTGATTTTACTTGGTGCAATATTTCACATCAGATGGGAGAACGGGTTTTTTGTCTCCAAAGGTGGATGGGAGTGGGACTTGGTAATGCTTGCAGCAACTCTAGCAATTATCGTGGCTGGGCCAGGAAGAATTTCAATATCTCATGTAGCAAAAAAGATTCCTAGATTCTTGCAGTAATTACTTTATTTTCTTGTTTAATTCTGTGATGAATTTTTTTATTTTTGGTTTTGGAACAACAGCTCCGCATGCTCTATCGTGTCCTCCACCAGAGCCACCTAGGTCAGTTGCTAGAACGTTAACGATTTTTCCCAAATGAACTTTACAGTTTTTAGAACCGCGAACAGAAACTGCATAGATTCCATGGTCTACGCGCTCCTTGTATGCAACACCAACGTCTTTGCCTGACAATCCCATGACAAAGTTGACTGCACCACTTGCACCAGAGTCTAAAATTTCCATGTAGCCAAGATTTTTCATAGTTTTCATTCCATCTTTAACTTTGGCAATCATTTGAGATAATTTTTCAACTTGAATCTGTGCAAACTCAAAGGTATTTGGAATTTCATGTGGGAATTTAGAGTCTGCTAATTCTTCTACCAGATACAGCAAATAGTCAGGTTCTTTTTGATGTCCAACGATATTGTAAGTTAGAACAGTTGCGCTGATTAATGCAAATTGTCTATCATAGATTTGAAGTAATTTTGAACCAATTGGGCGGTCCTCCATGTAATCGGTAATTGCAGCACATGTTGCAACAAATGATGCATGATCATTTAGTTTTGATTTGAATGCAGAATAAACTTGGACTGCAGTACATTCGTTGATATCATGAATAACTTTGACTTTGAGTTTTTCTAATGCCTTTACAACATTAGGATCAATATCATGATGATCAATGTAAGTAACTGCTACTTTGTTTTTTCTCAAAGTGGCCATTATATCGATAAATTCATCCTGAGTCTTTTTGCTAAGACCCAAGTCACAAATGTAAAGTGATTTTAATTTTTCATCTAGTACAACTTGGTTTAATGCTTCCATCTGTCCTGGATAGTCTACCAAAATTGCATCCCCACCAAATGCTTGTCTTATTAGGGCAGCTGAGCTAATACCATCTGCGTCTTCTTTGTGAGAGATACAGACTACTTTGGTGCGTTTAGGTTTTGCAGTTTTTTTAACAACTTTTTTTGTAGTTGTCTTTTTTACAGTTTTAGTAGTTTTTTTAGTTGCAGTTTTTTTAGAAACAGTTTTTTTGGTTGTGGTCTTTTTGGTTGCAGTTTTTTTGGCTGGTTTTTTGACAACTTTCTTTGTGGTCTTTTTTGTTGTCTTTTTAGCTGCTGCCATTTCATTTGAAAAAATTACAAACCCTCATTTAAATGAAGAATGAATTATTTCTTTGATTTTTTTACGCTCTGTTCAACTAGTGAGCTAGAGTCAAGATACACATCATAAAGAGACAAGCCCTCAAGTTGATTATCTGAATCAATGGATTGAATCTTTTCTAATTGCTCTGGGGATGCATTCAATACCAGGTCATCTAGTTTTTGCAAATGTTCTCGCTCTTTAGGAGTCATTAGTTTTTGATTAAAAATTCTGATTTATGACCCAAAGTTGCCATATTAGACTAAATGCTAAACTTGATAGACACTTTTTTAGCGAAAATATAATAGAACAATTCTGCTAGGCACAGGTATGGAGACCAAAAATATCGGCCTAAGAGGAATCGAGGTAGCAGATACCAGAATTTCCAATATCGATGGAGAAAAAGGCAAACTAATCTATCGTGGCTTTGACATTTTAGATCTCACAAAAAATTCCACATTTGAAGAAACGGCATTTCTATTACTTTATGATCATTTACCAACTAAAACACAACTAGACGAATTTACTGCAAAACTGGTTGATGCCCGATTCATCCCAAAGCAGATGCAAAAGAACATGGGAAACTGGAGAAAAGATGCAGACCCAATGGATATGCTTCAGGCATTCGTTTCAGCCTTGGCAGGATATTATGATGAAGAATTTGCCAACAAAGATGCCAGTTATGAAAAAGCAATCAATCTAATTGCAAAGGTCCCAACAATCATTGCAAGTTGGCAGAGAATTAGAAATGGATTAGACATTGTTGATCCAGACCCATCATTGAGTCACGCAGCAAACTTCCTATACATGATGTCTGGAAAAAAACCAGATCCTGAAGTTGAAAAAGTGTTTGATGTATGTTTGATTTTACATGCAGACCACACGTTTAATGCATCTACATTTACAGCAAGACAGGTTGCATCAACTAGAGCCCACATGTATTCTGCATCAAGTGCAGCAATAGGGGCACTAAGTGGAGAATTGCACGGAGGTGCAAACACCGAAGTCATGAAGATGCTTTTAGAAATTGGAGAGATTGATAAAGTAGAGACATGGATAAAGAAAAACCTTGATGACGGTCAAAGAATCATGGGAATGGGTCATGCAGTTTACAAAACTTATGACCCAAGAGCACAAGTTCTAAAAGAATTATCGCGTACACTAGCAGGAAAAACCAAAGAAAAATGGTTTGATATGACAGAAAAAGTAGAAACTACAACCATTTCCTATATGAAATCGCAAAAAGATAGAGATATTTATCCAAACGTTGACTTGTACAGTGCATCAATTTACTATATGCTAAAAATCCCAGTTGACCTTAACACACCAATCTTTGCTATTTCTAGAGTTGCAGGATGGGCAGCTCACATCATAGAAGAAAAGTTTGCAGAAGCTGCACCAAAGCCAGCATTATACAGACCTAAAGCAGTCTATGTTGGAAAGTATTGTGGACCTCAAGGTTGTGAATATCAAACACTAGACTTGAGAAAATAATTTTTAATTTCTTGTGCTAAGCCATTCTTTTGCTTTAGAGTTTACATCATGTTTGTACAAAACTTCAAAGACCATATCATAGAATGTGATACCTTTTTTCTGAGCCTGATCATCTAACCACTTTATTCCGTCAGCTAATTCAGGATCATATTCTGAGAACTCTACTAGTTCATCTACCATCTTTGAGAAGAAGGCGTGAGATTCAAGCATAAGTACACCTTTCAATCTGTGATCATAAGTAACGTATTCAAAATATATTGATAAAAGACCCCTTTTTGGTTGACAAATGCAACATGTTTTTTATGCTGATGGGAATTCTACAAAGATTTCATGGTTGATTGACACAAATGGAAAATTATCTAGTCAGCAGAGAGAACATGCACAATTGTACTATGACAAAGTCTCAGATATTCAATCAAAGTTCATTGCACTTCATGTTGGATTATTTTGGGCCATTGGAACATTTATCATCAAAAACAAAGACAGTGTTGAAATCATTTTAGACCAAAAAGAAATGTTTGATCATCTTTCATCAAACAAAACAATCGATGATGAGTTTATCAAAAAAAGAACAGGATTCATCAATCAATTAATCAATCAACGCAAATTAGAAATCAAATACACTTTAGATACAGAAGAAAGAAACTTGGCGAAAATAAAATAGTGCAAAGAGCTTAAGACCATAACCGGCAGGTACTTGGTGACAGCTCACTTGCGTTGTGTGAATCTGTTACGGCACTAATTCATAAAACAAAGTGTTGTTCAACATCGTTGACAAGCCCTAGTGCCAGAATAGAGCGATCATCAATATTTTTCAAGACATTTTTCACAATGTTGAAATTTTTTCAAGTTTTTGTACATCTCAAAATTTCAGAAAATATTTTCATAGAATAAATCACTCAAGCCTAAAATCTGCAAGTTATGAACGTCATAGAGACGATTAGATTTATTTACCATACACCCAAGTCATGGATCAACTATGGCAGGTATAGACAAGGCTGCAATTGGATTTTCAATCGCAATTGTAGCTATAGGAGTTGCATTTGCTTTGTATGGCGATGCAGCTCAAAATGCCGGACCCAGTGTTTCAGCTCCAGCTGTAACATCTACAGCACCTGAGCCAGCAATGGATGAACCAAAGGCAGCTCCTGAAAAACCAATGAAATCTGGTTGGGAGAGAGCCGAATCTATTCAAGACCCAGGAATTGGACATGAAGAACACCAACTTGCAGTGCTATTGGCACCAAGTGAAAACACCTATTCAGGTACACTTCTCTATGATGCATCTGAAGTAATTCAGTTAGTTTCACTTAGAGGACCACTCGGAGATGATGAAAACCCATCAAAGATTTGGACCCCAGATGGCGAAACAAGATTTGAATTAACACTCGTTGAACAAAACAGTGCAAAAGGTGAGTGGGAATTTTCCGGTAATGCTTTAGCAGTTCACACATTCTATACTAACACATTCGTCGTTGACTACAAAATTCTAGACCTCGTAGAAACAGAACCTATGATGGAAGAAGCTGAGAAAGAAGTAGCAATGGAAGAAGAAATGCACATGGAAGAGAAAACTCACATGGAAGAAACCATGGAAGAACCAGCAGGTCCAATGACACATACAGTTGACATGCCAGCAGGTACTTCAGTTCCAGGTTGCGAAGAAACTAACGAATGTTACATCCCAGCAAACATTACAATCAATGCTGGAGATACAGTAGAATTTGTTAATGTTGACACAGCAGCACATACAGTAACAGGTGGTAGTCCAGCAGATGGTCCATCTGGTGTATTTGATAGTAGCTTAGTTATGGGTGGCGCAGTATATTCATTCACCTTTGAAGAAGCAGGAAACTATGATTACTTCTGTATGGTACATCCTTGGATGGTCGGCAGTGTTACAGTGAACTAGCCAAAACTTTTCCTTTTTTCTATTTTATTTGATTTCTTCTAATGGTCCTGTTGTATGCAACGCCAAATCTATGAGTCTCATCTCGAGCATGCTGTAAAATTTGAATTGAAGATTTTGTTTTTGAAATAATTATAGGAGTTTTTCTTTTTGGAACATAAACTTCTTCATTTTCTTTTGCAAGAGAGATACAGGGTAGTTTTAGGCCTAATGAAGTAAGTGATTTTACTGCGGCATTTAGCTGACCTTTTCCACCATCAATGACAATTAGATCAGGCATCTCAGAATCCTCTTCTGCTAGCCGATAGTATCGTCTTTTAATAACCTCACCAATCATTGCAAAGTCATCACGTCCTTCAACAGTTTTGATTTTGAATTTTCTGTATCCAGATTTGTTTGGTTTTCCACCAACAAATTGAGCCATTGAGCCAACTGCAAAGTCATCACCATGATTTGAGATATCAAAGCATTCAATGACATTTGGAATTGTTGGCAAGTTTAGAGTATCTTTTAGTTCAACTAAACCAGGGTCTCCACCTTTAGAGTGGACAAGATTGATGTTTTTCATTATCAGATTAACAATTTCTTTTTTCTTTCCTTTGGTAGGAAGAATAATTTTTACTGTAAATCCTGCTTGCTCAGACAATAATGATTCTAACATCTTTTGATTCTCTGGCAACTCACTAACTACAACAAACTTCGGAATTTTGTGTGTAGAGTAATACTGGTAAAGAAAATTTGAAAAGGAATTATCACCAACTAGGTCAAAAAAGAACTTGTCACTATCTCTAATCACACCATTAATCATTCTAAAATTCATTACAACTGCAGACTGTTCCTGTATTCCAATTCCAAAGTATTCTTCATCAGAATTTTCAACATATTCCATTTTTTGTTTGGTCTGAAGACTGCCTAATCTAATCAAAGTATCACGAATCTCTTTTGCACGCTCAAATTGCTGTAATTCTGCAGCCTGATGCATCTCAGATTCTAATTTTTTTGTAAATATTTTGGTTTGATTTTTCCCCTTTAGAACATCTTCAAGAGCTTTGACATGTTTTGGGTATCTCTCTTGAGCATCTTTGAATTCACATGGACCTTCACAATTTCCAAGATGATATTCCAAGCATACTTTTTTTGGAAGAGTTTTACAAATTCGAATTTGAAATGCTTTTCGTAATGCGCCAATTGTTAGAAGTTTAGAGCTTCCTTGAGTAAATGGACCATATGTTTTTCCTTTTCCTAAAAATTTTCCATCACGTGTTCTTCTTGCAACTAGTAATCTAGGATATTTTTCATCAGAGATTCGTAGGTAGGTATATCGTTGTTGATCTTTTAATTCAATGTTGAATCGTGGACGATATTTTTTGATCATATTTGATTCAAGTAGAAAAGCTTCATTTTCATTATCTGTTAAAACAAATTCAATGTCGTCAATATTTTCAACTAATTTTTTAGTCTTGTAGTTTTGGTTTTTCAAAAAATATGACTTTACACGTTTTCGAAGATTCTTTGCCTTTCCAATGTATATGATTTTTTCATCAGAATCTTTCATCATGTAGATTCCAGGATTTGTAGGAATTGTGATTTTTGCTATCTCAAAAGTCATTTTTTTAACAGTTTTTTAAGATATTTTCCAGTATAACTGCCAGGCGCTTTGCTTACTTGTTGAGGAGTTCCAGATGCAACAATTTTTCCACCTTCATCTCCTCCTTCAGGTCCAAGATCAATTAACCAATCAGAATTTTTGATTACATCCATGTTATGCTCAATTACGACTACAGTATTTCCCAAGTTTACCAAGCGATTTAGAACATCAAGTAATTTTTGAACATCAGCAAAATGAAGACCAGTTGTTGGCTCATCAAGAATATAGAATGTCTTTCCTGTACCTCGTTTTGATAATTCTGAGGCTAATTTTACCCGTTGAGCTTCTCCACCAGAAAGTGTTGTAGATGATTGTCCAAGTTTTATGTAACCCAATCCAACATCATAAATTGTTTGAAGTTTTCTTTTGATTGCTGGAACATTTTCAAAAAAGTTCAAGGCTTCGTATACTGTCATATCTAAGACATCAGCAATGTTTTTTCCTTTGTACAAGACAGATAGAGTTTCAGAATTGTATCGTTTACCTTTACACTCATCACATTTTACATAAACATCAGACAAGAACTGCATCTCAATTTGCTTTACACCATCTCCATCACATGCAAAACATCTTCCATCTGCAACATTAAAGGAGAATTGTCCTGGAGCATATCCTCGTTCTTTAGATAGTTCTGTATTTGCATATAATTCTCTAATTGGAGTAAATGCACCAATGTAAGTAGCTGGATTTGAACGTGGAGTTCTTCCAATTGGAGACTGGTCAATTGCAATTACTTTATCAATATTTTCAAGACCAGAGATTTCTTTATGATTACCAGGTCTTTTGTTTGATTTGTAAAAGTGATTTTCAAGTGCCTTTAGTAAAATATCATTAATTAAAGTAGATTTTCCAGAACCAGAAACTCCTGTAACTGATACAAACAATCCCAATGGGATTTCAACATCAATTCCTTTGAGGTTATTTTCAGCAGCTTTCTTTATTTTCAAAGTGCCTGATTGTTCTCTAATTTTTTCATCTAGTTTGATTAGAGAATTATCTTTTAGATAATCACCAGTAACAGACTTGTGACCATTAAGAATTTGATTAACGGTCCCCTCAAAAACAACATTTCCGCCATGAACACCTGCCCCTGGTCCCAAATCAACCATCCAGTCTGAATTTCGTATAACTTCTTCGTCATGCTCTACTACAATGACAGTATTTCCCAGATTTCGTAGCTTTGTTAGCGTTTTAATGAGTCGTTCATTATCACGTTGATGCAAACCAATTGTAGGCTCATCAAGAACATACAAAACGCCAGTAAGATTCGAACCAATCTGAGTTGCCAATCGGATTCTTTGGGATTCACCTCCAGAGAGCGTAGAGCTTAATCGATTCAATGTAAGATAGTTCAACCCAACATTCATCAAAAATTCAAGACGTTCTTTGATTTCTTTTAGAACGTCTCTTGCAATGTATTGCTCTGTTGTAGTTAATTTCAATGTAGAAAAGAAATCATAACAATGATCAATTGACATATCACATACATCCATGATTCCTTTTTTGTTGATTTTTACTGCAAGTGATTCAGGTTTGAGTTTGTTTCCATCACAAACGTTGCAAGGAGTATCTCTCATGAATTGTTTTAGCCATTCACGTTTTGATTCAGAATCAGTCTCTACAAAGACACGTTGAAGATTAGATAAGACACCTTCAAATGCATCAGTGTATTGCCATGATGAATCTCCAGATTTTGAACGATACTTGAAATCAATTAAATCATCAGTTCCATTAAGAATTATTTCAAGATGTTTTGGTTTTATTTTATTAATTGGAGTCATCAAATCAAATCCAAACTTTTTTCCAACTGCACGTAATGCTTGTCTTCTAAATGATGAAAATCGTCCACTCCATGGAACTATTGCACCATCAAGAATAGATTTTGACTTGTCAGGAATTACTAAATCAGAATCAAACTCTAGTTTTACACCAAGACCATTACAAGTCTTACACATTCCAAATGGAGAGTTGAAGGAAAATGTACGTGGTTCTAGTTCACCAACTGTGATTCCACAATAAGGACATGCATTGTTTTGAGAAAAGATCTTTTCAGTTTTTTCTGATGCAATCATGACATCTCCTTTTGATGCCTTGATGGCAGTCTGAATTGCCTCAAATAATCTAGAACGCTCGGCTTTTTCAGTAGTAATTCTATCTACAACAATCTCGATATTATGCCATTTTTGTCTATCAAGTGGAGGAATTTCCTCATCTAGGCTCAAAATTTCACCATTTAGGCGTATTCTAGAATATCCATCACGCTTGATTTGCTCAAATAACTTCTCATATGTTCCCTTTTTGCGTTGGACAATTGGAGATAAGATTAGTATTTTTTTGCCTTTGAAATCTTTGAGAACAGAATCACAAATTGTTTCAACTGATTGTGTAGAAATCTTTCTTCCACAATTTGTACAATAAGGAATTCCAATTCTTGCAAAAAGTAATCTCATGTAATCATAAATCTCAGTTGTTGTTCCTACAGTAGAACGAGGATTCTTGCTAGTAGTTTTTTGCTGTATAGAAATAGCAGGAGATAGTCCTTCAATTGAATCAACATCTGGTTTATCCATCATCTCCAAGAATTGACGGGCATATGCAGAAAGTGATTCTACATAACGCCTTTGTCCTTCAGCATAGATTGTATCAAAAGCCAAAGTAGATTTTCCAGAACCAGATAATCCACTAATTACAACTAGGTTATTTTTTGGAATGTCAATATCAATATTTTTTAGATTGTGATGACGTGCACCACGAATTTTTAATTTATTTTCTGTCATCTTTGAATTTAATCTCCTTTTCTAGTCTTTTTATTCTATCTCTGCATTCAATTGCTCGCTCAAAGTCTAAATCTTCGGAATATTTTTTCATTTGAGCTTCTAAATCAATTATATCTGCTGCCAAATCATGAGTTGATTTTAATTTTGTATCATCAAGTGTTGCAACTTGATCAGGAATGGATTTGATAATTGTTGCTGGAGTAATGTTATGTTTTTTGTTGTACTCTAATTGTTTTTCTCTACGTCTATGAGTCTCATTCATTGCATTTTTCATTGATTGAGTAGTATTGTCTGCATACATTATCACTGAGCCGCTATCATTTCTTGCAGCTCTTCCAAATGTCTGAATTAAACTGGTAAAGTTTCTCAGAAATCCTTCTTTATCTGCATCTAAAATTGCAACAAGGGAAACTTCAGGAATATCTAATCCTTCTCTTAGAAGATTGATTCCAACAAGTACATCAAATTCACCCAATCGTAATTGCCTGATTAATTCAGTTCTTTGCAGACCTTCAATTTCTGAATGCATGTATCGCACTCGGACATCTTTTTTTGAGAGGTATTCAGCAAGGTCTTCAGCCATACGTTTAGTCAGAGTTGTGACTAGAACACGCTCAGATTTTTCGGCTCGTTTATGAATTTCCTTGATTAGGTCATCCATCTGGTCTTTTGTAGGCCTAATCTCGATTGTAGGGTCAAGTAATCCTGTAGGGCGTACTAGTTGTTCAGCAATTTTTGACGAGATTTTTTTCTCATAATCTGCAGGAGTTGCTGAAACAAAGATTGTGTTTTTGATATAATCTTCAAATTCTTCAAATTTTAGAGGTCTATTATCATATGCACTTGGAAGTCTAAATCCATAAGTTACCAGTTCTTTTTTTCTTGAATGATCACCTTTGTACATTCCATGCAATTGTGGCAATGTTACATGAGATTCATCAATTATCAAAAGATAATCATCACCAAAGAAATCCATTAAACAAAAAGCTTTCTCGCCAGCTTTTCTTCCATCAAAGTGCCTAGAATAATTTTCAATACCAGAGCAATAACCCAACTCTTCAATCATTTCAAGATCATATTTTGTTCTCATCTCAAGTCTTTGTTTTTCAAGTTCATTAAGTTCAGGTAATCGCTTTGCTAATTCATTTTTGATTGATTGAATTGCTTTTTTTCTAACATCTTTTGCAATTAGATAGTGTTTTGCAGGAAATATTTTGAATGAAGTAATTTTTCTTTTCTCTTTTAGCGAAACATGATCAAGAATTACAATCTTTTCAATTTCATCTCCAAACATGGAGATACGAATCAAATCTTCAGAGTATGCAGGTGTAATGTCGATGGTATCGCCTTTGACTCTAAAGTTTCCTGGAGCAACTTCAGTGTCATTTCTTTCATATCTAGCATCAACTAATTTCCTAATTAGTTCTGTACGTTTGATTTCATCATTGGATGAAACTGTAATTGCCAAGTCCTCCCAGTCTTCAGGATTACCAAGTGAGTAAATGCAAGATACAGTAGATACAATGATTGTAGGCTCACCTGATAGTAGCATTGCAGTTGCCTCTAAACGAAGTTTTTCAATTTTTTCATTTATCTGAGTATCTTTTTCAATGTAAGTATCAGTTTGAGGAAGATAGCTCTCTGGTTGATAGTAGTCATAGTAGGATACAAAATAACCAACATTGTTTTTTGGGAAAAATTGCTTTAATTCTGAGTATAGTTGTGCAGCTAGTGTTTTGTTATGAGAGATTACAAGTGCATTTTTTCCAGTTTTAGCAATTACATTTGCAACTGAAAATGTCTTACCACTACCAGTAACGCCTAGCAGTGTCTGAACAGACTTTTTCTTTACTCCTCTGACTAACTCATCTATAGCTTGAGGCTGATCACCAGTAGGTTCAAAGTCAGATACGAGTTCAAATTTTGAAATTTGTTCCAACATAGAAATTCATTAAAAACTGAACTTATAGCTAACTGATTCAAAACTAAGACCCATAGTCAACTAGAGTTTCAAAAGTGGAAAATTAGCAGAAATGTTAAATTAAAAAATGATCATATGAAATTGAGAAGATTTGAGTGAAGATCCAGACCATGAGTTGAAAGATACAGAGCAAGAGGTTGTCTGGAAAACAAAGCTAAAGGCAAAGAAAAAATTTGAACAAATGAAAGAAGAAGCAAGAAAAAACAGAGTCAAAATGTGATTATATCTTTACCAAACCGGCTCATCAACCATTTTAAGGCCATCAGTAGTCTCTTCAAAACCCATAATTTTCAGAGTTTCTTTTGCTGATGGAGAATTTCTTTTTTGAATCAAGTGTGCTAAAATTGCTCTTGATTCAGATTTCATATGTTGACCAATTTTGTATTTACCCGTCATTGTTTCTGGAACAACTTTGATCACTGCAGTATAGTTTAGAACATCCATATCAGAACGAAGTGGTTCGTATTGTCCTTCTGGTTGGTATTTTTGCATCATGGCATTTAGTGCAAGTGATTTTTCACTAGAATCCTGGACAATAATAGATTCACCCTTAATCACCACACTAATGTAAAGAGTGTCAGCCATTGAAGCATCAGTAGGACTAGAAAAGTAAGATGGTAAAAATTCTAATTCACGGTCTACTTCAAAGCCAGATTTTGAGTTTGCCTTGATGTTTTCTAATTTTTCTCCCTTAACATGAGAATGCATGTAGATTGCATCATTGAAAAATACAAAATTCATAGGAATTATTTGTGGATATCCATTTGAATCAATTGTTGCTATTCTTCCAACATGTTCTTGATTAAGAAACTCTATCATCTTTTGTTTTGATTGAATTTGTAAACGTCCTACAAGTTGCAATAATCTTATCTCAATGATTTATTTTATAAATCCAGAGATTAGTTTTCTTCATCTAGTTCTTTTGCAAGTGCTTTGATTTCTAAGATTCGACAAGAAAGTGCGTCACATTCACTTTTGAATTCTGTATTCATGAATTATTATCACAAAAATAACCAAAAGACCAATGGATCAGAAAACTTGACTTTTTTCATCCAAACTTTTCATAATGAAAATTGCTAAAAATGGGACCATTCAAGTGAAAACATGGATGAATTTGATGAAGAACGTGAAGATGCGACAAACCAAGTTTTAGATATTTTAGAAGAATGGGGGGCTGAATCAAAATTCATCTGGTTCAGAGAACTGCATAGAATTACCGATATTGACAAGGGTCTTTTACGAAATGTTCTCAACGAGTTAAAAAAATCAAGAGAAGTAAAAGAAATGAAAGGAACAAACAATAGGATTTTTTTCTGTTTGAGAAGATATTACATCAAATGCAGAGATGTTGAATTTCGATTCAAAGGAAAGGAAATCATGCTGCGTGATGGGAGTAAAACCAAAATCATTCAAGGTGCTACAAAATCTACTGAAAGAACTAGAAAGAGACTAGAAAAGCAAAAAAACAAACGAAGAGCAAGAGCGTTTACAAAATCTAAAGGTAAAAGACCTCACAAATCATAGAGAGTCTTCTGTTTGTCTTCTCATAAAATTTGATTCTGCACGTTTTAGTTTAGATGATTCAGAAACGTCTTCTGCCATATCATAAAGGTCATGTAGTTGCATGTCAGCAGTCATCTCATCTTCGTTTTCATCATTGAGGTCATACTCTAGATTGGCTAGAATCTCAACGTTTTCTTCTAAAATATCAAGACATTTTTTGACTGCTTCAGGCAAATCATCTTCCATACTAATACAAGATGAAGCTAAAGTAAATGATTTTCTGTATATTATAGAATAGAATGTCTATTGTTTTGCTTTCTCACGCAATGCAGGCATTACATGACTTGCAAATTTGTCAATTGAACCAAAGTAATTCTTACCCCAGAATCTAATGACAAAGTGGTTTACTCCAGCATCCATGAATCTTTCAAATGTTGGGATAATATCATCAGGAGTTCCAACTGCTGTTGAAGAACGTGCTACTGCTTCAGGAATCTTTGTTGCAGCTTCTCTCATCTTTACAATCCATTCTTGGTTTGACATTGAATATTCTGTAAAGTATTTGACAAAATCAAAGCCTTCAATTTCTTTGAGATCGTGAACTCTCAAAACTTCAGGCTTGAACAAACTAACCTTGACTGCTTCTTTCATTCTAGCCCATGATTCTTCAGCATCTTCTGAAAAGTATACATCAATATCAAGTGCAAATTGGAATTTGTCTTTTTCTTCTTGAGTTCTGTTATTTTCATCCATGGATTTTCTAATTTGTGCTGCATGGTCTTCAAAGAGTTCTGGAGTGTAACCAATTGGTAACCAACCATCACCTAATTTTCCTGTTAATGCAAGTGTTCTCTTACCACCTGATGCCATGTATGTTGGTGGTCTTGGTTTTCTGATTGGAGGTGCTTGCAAACATGCGCCTTCAAGTTTGTAATATTGTCCTTCATAATTTACTGTGTTATCTGGAGTAGATTCGTAAAGTGTGTGAATAGTTTCAATTTGTTCTGCCCATTTTGAAACTGGTTTTTCAAATGGAATACAAAACTCTTTAAGATTTTGAGCTTCACCTGCACCAATTCCAAGAATTGCTCTGCCTTTTGAAACTCTATCAAGTGTAATTGCTGCAAGTGCAATGTTTGATGGATGTCTTCTGATTGCATCAGTTACACAAGTTCCTAGTTCTACATTGTTTGTAACTGCTGCAATTGCTGACAACATTACCCAAGGATCTAATACAATGGCATTTTTCCATTGTGGGACATTTGTGTGGTCCATATAGAAAATTGAATCATAACCTGTTTTGTCAGCAAGCATACATGCTGTCAAAATTTGGTCTTCAGTGTATCCAGCTCGTGCAACATTCAGGCCATTTTGAATACCAAACTTTAATTTTTTATCAGTCAACTATAGGTACGTCAGATTATTAGCATAAATAAGTTTAGTCAAGTACCAATTTCGCAGTTTTTGAATAAAATAGAAAAAAGGTAAAAAATTTTTGAATTTTTTACAAATTACCTGCTTTGATATCTTCTAGACATTTTACAACGTCATCTTTTGATATTGGAATTGGGTTTGGATCCAAGTGTCCTTTATCAGTCATAACTGTGTCAGCAGCTTCAGATACATCTGCTTTGAGTTCTAATTTGTCAAAGCCGAGTTTATCCATAGCCTCTTTGAATCTATCATAGAAGATTGATTTGTTATGCTTGTGAGCAACTGTAGTACAAGAAGATAAGGAATAACCGTGTGGTACACCTTCATTTGAGAAAACATAGGACAATGCATGTCCGAGTGTTGTAGAACAATTTCCAAATCCCATACCAGATAACATTGAACCATAAGGATAGTTTTCTGGTTTGTCATTCATAATTGCATCATAAAGAATCTCAAATGCTTGCTTACATAGAGTTCGTGTCAAGTCATTACCAAGTTTACTATCATAACCTTCGGTTGCTTGAGCACATGCATCACAAACAGAATTTTTGATAACTTGTTCTGGAGTTCCATCCATAAAGTATGAATCAACTACAGCCATGTCAGCTAAAAATCTGTCTTCGCGTAACAGTTTCTTTTTACCATCAAACTTGAGGACACAGTATGTTGTCATTTCAGCTCCAGTTCCAAAGGTTGTTGGAATCAAGATCTTTTCTTTTTTCATCTCGGGTGCAGCATACTTTACTACATCCATAGAACTTCCACCACCTAATCCAATTAGAACAGATGGATCCTTGTCTTTGAATTGTGAAATTACAGCATTGACATCATCAATTGATGGTTCAGGTTTTACTTGATCATACAGCATGTAATCCTGAATGCCCATTCTGGCAATCCATTTGTCAGAAAGTTCTGGAGGAACTGTTGTGACAATTAGAGCATTCTTTGGATATTCTGTTTCACCAAGTGCATTTTCTCCAAAGTTGATAACTTTTGGAATGCGTACTGTCTGCATAAATCAGAGGCATCATTGATTATTATTATATCTTGCATTGTGAACTAGTTGTATGATCATTCAAAATTTTGAGGATTTGGCATTAAATGACAAAAAGAAAGACTGTTTAGAGATTTTAGATGCAGGATTACAAGCAGCAAATCCAAAAAACATTCTCTCAAAATTTGTTACACCAACAGAAATCAAGATTGGGGATAAATCGATAAAATTTTCAGATTACTCTAGTGTTTATACAGTAGCCTTTGGCAAAGCAGGAGATTCAATGACTCAGGCTCTAAATGCCATATTTCCAGTCAAAAATGGAATCATAGTCATTCCAAAGGGTTCAAAATCCATTGTTAAAGGAAAGAAATTTCAGATTTTCAATCCAAGACATCCAAAACCTGATCAGACCAGTGTAAAAGCTGCAAAAGAAGTCATGAAGTTTGTGCAAAACAGAAAAAGTGACGAATTAATTGTCTTTCTTGTTTCAGGTGGTGCATCATCACTATTGGCATTACCTGATCAAATTACACTAGACGATAAAATTCACGTTACTGATTTGATGTTAAAATCAGGTGCAACAATTCAAGAGTTCAATTGTGTTAGAAAACATCTTTCAAAAATTAAAGGTGGAAAATTAGTTCAAGATATGAAATGTTCCGGAGTCGGTTTGATAATGTCTGATGTTGAGAGAGATGATATGTCATCAATTGCATCCGGAACAACTTACATGGACAACACAACATACAATGACGCATTAGAGATTATTGATAAATACAAACTCAAACGTAAAATGCCACTAGAAGTTATGCAGCTGCTAAAAAAAGGATTAGAAAACAATGAAGAAGTCCCTAAAAAACCAAAAATTGACAACATTGTAATTGCAAATAACGAATCATGTTTGATTCAAATGAAAAAAGCAGCTGAGAAGAAAGGGTACAACGTATCTACAATACAGGTTTTTGGAGAAATTAAAAATGTAGTTACAGAAATTTTAGAAAACATTCCAACAAAACAAAAACAATGTTTAATTTTTGGAGGGGAACCAACAGTCAAGGTTCTAGGCAAAGGGACAGGGGGAAGAAATCAAGAACTAGTCTTGCGATTGTTAAAAAATACTCAAAAAGAAAAGAAGTTAGTGATTGCATCTATGGGAACCGATGGCATAGATGGAAATTCAGTTTTTGCAGGAGCAATAACTGAGAATGTAAAAATTGATTTGCTAACGATGAAAGAATTTCTAAAAAATAGTGACTCAGCAAGGTTCTTTCAAAAACAAAAAGCAAACATTGTTACAAATTTCACACATACAAATTTAATGGATATTGGTGTGATTCTAAGTTAGAATCTAGTTCTAAAAATTGTAAATGGTGTTAAGAATAGAACTTTGTTTAACAACATTAGATGTAAACTGAACACTTACTGTCATCTTGTCATTAATGTCGATATTGACATTATCAAATAATGATTTGTACTTGTCAATTTTTCTGTTATTCTCAGACAAAACATAGTCTTCTTTAATCAACAAGCCATTGTCAATTAGAAAATTGATCTTCCTATAACCAGAAGTCTGAGGAATGTTTAATCGCTCTAAAATTTCATTGATGGTCCATGGCTCACCAATAGATGCATTGAGAATCTTTGAAGAATCAGCATCACCAAATGCCTTTAGAATTGATTGAGTAATTTCAGTGTCAGTGATTGTAAATCGTTTTTCTGCCTTGTCTTTTTTGGATTTTATACAACATACATTTTCCAAGAATCGTTTTTCAAGTCCATCAGCTCCTGCTCCAAAAAATTCGCGTAATACAGAATCTAACTTTTCAAATTCTCGCATAGATTCTGTTATAGATAATCCAAATTTGGAGAATAACCTATCTTGAATTTTATGGACTGTAACATCACCAAGATTTTGCCTAATGGTGCGTTCTAAAGATACTGCTAGGAATTGATCTATGGCAGTCATACTTGTTCACTTTGTAATACTTTCATATTAATATTGTTTGTCCAGAAATGAACTTTTTTCACATAATAGGCATGAATAATATCAAGAGACAACATTTGAAAGATCCTTCACTGGGCCAATATCATCATCAAGTGCCTTGTCTAATGCCTCTTGCATTTCATCAGAAGATATCTCAGAATCAGCATTAGAAACAACAGTACATTCAAGAATAGTTGGAAGTTCTTTGAAGTTTTTGTACTGATCAAAAGTCATCAAACATGAATACAACATTGAATCATTTCTGAATCTATATTGAATTTTCAAAGTAGGACTGTAAGTTAATTCTTTTTGAAGTGATGCATCAGTAATAGCTTGTTTTAACTTTTGAACATCAAATGGTTTGTGAACAACTCCTACATTTAGTGCATCAAAAAGATATGCATGCGAAACATCATAGTTTCCAGTAACAGCAATGATTTTTGCATTCAAATTCATTTCTTTAATCTTTTCAATAGCATACAATCCATCAAACTCTGGCATATTCAAATCAGTGAAAATTATTTCGGGTTTATGTTGTGTGTACAAATTAACTGCATCTTGACCATTGTTTCCAGTTCCAAGAACAGGCACTTGAAGAATTTCTAGCAGCTCACAAAAGATTTCAACCAAGTCTTGATCATCATCAACAACAATGCAGTTAACCATACCCTACAAGTATAAGCAAAATAAAGATATAAGCATTATTATTTTCATACAAAATATTACAGTATTCTCATATTAATAGAAGAAATATTTCTTTGAATGAGTGCTTGAACAATCAATTGAGCAAAAACTTGTACGATTAAACACATAATCATCATCACAGTTTCTACATTTAGGCATACTTTCTCATATGAAAATAACTTCATAAGATGATGTTTGTTCAAAAAATACAATACACCTAGTCAAAAATTAAAATCAAATTTTGGTTCTAGTCACATTCAGATAGTTTGTCAAGGGCATCTTTTGCATCAGCCATCAAAATCTGTTTTACTTTTTCAGAATGAGTTTTGCATAAATTGTCTCCCGAAATACATTCAGTATACTTTAGAATTTCTAAGAAAATCTCTGTTTCTGGACGTTTCTTTTCTTTAATGACAGAGTTCATACCCAATTTACCATATTCAAAAAATCAATTCACATTATATGAAATTTTTCTTAATCTAAAATTTTATAATTATTCTATAGTTTTTTGAATGAATGTAACTTAGATCGATTTTTTATAGGATAAATGGCTAATTAGTTAGGAATAACAATGTTAGAAAAGCAATTTAATCCAGATATACTGTATAATAGAATCGTTCATTTCTATATTGACAAAAAAGGATATTCCAAAGAAAAGGCAAACGAGATAGCACAATCAGTTGTTCAAAAGGAGGCCCAAAGAAGAATTTGCAAAAATGAAAATTGCAAGCATTTTTCTCATGATCACATAAGAAATTCAGAGACATGTCTTGTTGAAGACTGTGATTGCAAAGAATTTGCTAAGTAAAATCATCTAATGAATTTTCAAGTAGTGGCTGAGCAGAGATTCCAATTTTTCTCAAATGCTGAGCAAACTCATCAACAAATCCGTGAATAGTGTATACTTGTTCTGCGCCAGATTGCAAAACCATGTCCACTAATTCGTTAAAGTCACAATGATCACTCATAGGGATAGAGTAATCAGTTCTTCGTCCAAATGAAAACTTTGTAGATTGAGCCCATCCACTAAATCCAATTGTTACTGCACCATACTTTGATTTCATTTCTTGAACAAATTTGTTTTTAGATGACAACATTGGTGCTACCATCACCCAAGGTTTTTTCTCAAGCAATCCATTTTTTTCAGCCTCAGAATGTCCAATTCCATCTTTTAGTGGTACATTGAATTTTTGATGCAAGTCATTCATCTCCTTTACAGAATCATGAAAGTATAGAGGACCCCAATGGCCAAAGAGTTGAGTTATAGTTTGAGCCTTTCCTAGCTGATAACCCATTAAAATTACAGGAATACCTTTGCCATAAAGTTCAGAAATTAACTCATTGACTTGTTTTAGAGTATCTTCAGTTTTTGGGAAAATAAATTCAGGTAAACCAAATGTGCATTCAGTAATCAGAGTTTTGCATTTTGGAATTTTTGCACCATGTAGAAATCCTCTATTTCTTGTACAAATATCCCCAGTATAGAAAATATCATCAAACAGTAATCCTTTGGCCCCAAGAATATGACCACTATCAACTAGAGAAAAATTATCCATAGACTCTACATGATTTTCCATCTTGAATCCTCGAAGATTTGCAATTTCATTTGTTTCAATGGAAGAAAGAATAGTTCCACCATTTTTTGAAGGTAAATGATCTGCATGTGCATGAGATACAAAATTAATGCCTGTCAAATCAGCATTTTTTGGATCCAAGTAAACACGTTTGTCATCTACCTCACACAGGATTCCGTTTTTGGTCATCCTGACTTTTCTAGGCAACGAAATTAACGGTAAATAGATTTGATATAAATTGCAGGTTTGATCTACAATTGACTAGTTGCTAAATCTAGGAATTTTAATCTCAGGTCGCGGGAGCAACATGGAATCCATCCTAAAGTCAATTAAGAAAAAAAGAATCCCAATTAATCCAGCAATTGTAATTTCAAACAAACCAAATGCCAAAGGCCTCAAAGTAGCTGAAAAACTTGGTGTAAAAACCCTAGTTATTGAAAGTAAAGGATTCAAAGGTAGCAGATGGCAGTATGATAAAAAAATTGTTGAAGCCCTAACAGAAAACGGAGTTACTTCTCGAAATGGCCTAGTTTGTCTTGCAGGATTTATGAGAATAATCAGCCCAGAATTTGTAAAAAAATACAAGAACAGAATTCTCAACATTCATCCAGCATTATTACCTGCATTTCCAGGTCTTGATTCACAAAAACAGGCATTAGATTATGGCTCAAAATATTCAGGATGTACAGTTCATTTTGTTGATGCGGGAATGGACACAGGACCAGTCATAATTCAATCAGTAGTCAAAATCAAAGAAAACGATACTGAAGAGACCCTATCAAAAAGAATTCTAAAAGAAGAGCACAAAATCTATCCTGAAGCAGTAAATCTGTTTGCCAGAAAAAAGATCAAAGTTTCAGGAAGAAGAACAATTATTTCCTAAGAATCAGGTCCACCAAAAAAATACAGTACTTTTAATTCCTTTGTATTTCCATGAAAATAGTGTTCAACATCTTTTGCAACAAAAAACAATTTGTCCTTTGAAACTTTATAGTCTTTATTGTTAATTTTTAAAAAACCATCACCCGATAACACCAAGTATACTTCATCACTGTCATGTGGCTCTTGAGTGTCTTCTTCTCCTGGTTGTAAAACAAGAACACCTGTTGCCAAACTTTGTTTATTGATAAAAGTTTGAAAATAAGAAGGGTTGTTTTTTATTTTCTCAACATATGCATTTAGATCATATTCGAGTTTCAATTTATTCTGCAGCCACTGAGAAAGTTTTTCGTACAGGGTCTGAACTCATAAAGGAATGACCAGTTGGATGTAGTTTTTCATGTTCTGGACTATTATGCATTTTGATAAAAGTCTCTTTGCTTTCATGTTCTACAATAATTCTATAGCTTCCATCATGAGCCTTTAGAAATCTTCTAGAGACAAAGCCAGGAAAACTAGACAATACCTTGTTTGATTCAGAAAACCAATTTTTGAAATCTTCTTCTGCGCCGTCTTTTAGCTGAATATCAGCCATCATTACAAACATGAAAAAAAATAAAATCTAACCATTTAATTTCTTTACTCAGATTTTCAAGTCAAATTCCAAGAATTAAATATCAACATAGCAATACCACATCATGACAGGTACCAAGATTGACGGTAAGTTGATTGCTCAATCAGTTAAAGACAGAGTAAAGCAGGCAGTAAACGAACTCAAAAAACAGGACATCAATCCGTGCCTGGCAACAGTTCTTGTAGGTGACAATCCAGCATCTGCTACCTATGTAAGAAACAAGCACAAAGCCTGTGATGAGGTTGGCATAGCAACAAAAGACCACAAATTAGATGCAAACATCACACAGTTGGAATTAAACAAAATTATCGATGAATTAAATTCAGATAAATCAGTCCATGGAATTTTGGTTCAGTTGCCATTACCAGATCAATTAGATGAATTTGCAACCACATCAAGAATCTCACCTCTCAAAGATGTTGATGGACTAACACCACATAACGCAGGTTTGCTTGCCATGAAAAAAGCAGCACTTGTTGCATGTACACCATCAGGAGTAATGGAGATGTTTGATTTTCACGATATTGATTTGGAAGGAATGAATGTTGTTTTGATTAATAGAAGTAATTTAGTTGGAAAACCATTGTATCATTTATTGTTACAAGAAAATGCTACAGTGTTAACATGCCATTCTAGAACAAAGAATTTGACAGAGTTATGTCAGAATGCAGACATTGTAATTACTGCAGTTGGAGACAGAAACAAGTTTACTCTAACTCAAGATATGATAAAAGAAGGAGCAATAGTAATAGATGTTGCAATTTCTCGCCACAATGACAAACTAGTTGGCGATGCAGATTATGACGATATTATACAAAAGGCATCATTTGCAACTCCAGTTCCAGGAGGAGTAGGACCAATGACTGTTGCAATGCTGCTAAAAAACACAATTACTGCAGCATCATTGAGTAGTCAAATTGGATAACAGTACAGAAAAAAAATCACTGAGAAATCTTCTTTTAGAAAAAAGAGACAATACATCACATGATTTTCTAAAAATTGCAAGTGAGAAAATTCATCAAAAAGTCAAAGGAATGAAAAACTTTAGAGATGCAAAAAAAATTGGTGTATACTATCCCATCGGAAGCGAGATTCTAACTCAAGATATTATCCAAGAGTTACTCAGTATTGGAAAAGAGGTGTTTTTACCAAAAGTGGTTGGTGATACTATGGAGTTTAGGAAAATTGAAAAATTTTCGAGCCTAGAAAAGGGAAATTTTGACATTATGGAGCCAAAAGAAGAGTGTCCCAAAGACAACAATTTGGATTTGATTTTTGTGCCAACTGTAGGCATTTCGCCTGGGGGAGTTAGACTAGGATACGGTCATGGATTTTATGATAAATTTCTAGCTGAAAACAATACAACTACAATTTCATTAATTCTAGAAAAACAGGTAATCAAAAACATTCCAAAATCAGAACATGATATTTTGATTGATTGGATAGTTACTGAAGATAAAATTTTAGAAACTCAGAGATAAGACAATCCCTTTTTGCCAATATCTTTTCTACAGAATTTATGAGCCCATGAAATTTTTTCAGCAGCTGCATATGCATTTGATATTGCAGAATCTAAAGTATCACCTAATGCAGTAACTCCTAAAACACGCCCTCCATTTGAGAGAATTTTTTCATCTTGTTTTTTAGTTCCTGCATGAAATACAAACGAGTTACTTGGAATGCTATCAAAACCAGTAATCTCTTCATTTTTTGGATAAGATTCAGGATAACCGTCTGATGCTAAAACCACACAAACAGCTGATTGATTTTTCCAGGTGGGTGATGGCAATGCCGACAAGTTACCTTCTGCACTAGATGAAAAATAGTCAAACAAATCAAAATCCATTCTCATTGTTATTGGTTGGCATTCAGGATCACCCATTCGTACATTGTATTCTAAAACATATGGTTCCCCATCTCTAATCATTATTCCAGCATACAAAAATCCCTTGAAGGATATTCCTTCTTTGGTCATTGATTGGATGGTTTTCTCAATAACATTTTCTTGAATTTTTTTGGCAAGAGTATCGTCTACTATTGGAGTTGGAGAGTACGCACCCATTCCACCAGTATTTGGTCCTTTGTCATCATCAAAGATTCGTTTATGATCTTGACTTGATGCCATAGGAATTGCTACTTCTCCATCAGATAATGCAATGTAAGAGGCCTCAATTCCATCGATTCGCTCTTCAATAATGATTCGATTTCCAGCATCGCCAAATGTTTTTTTTACCAATATAGTCTGAATTGCAGAAATTGCTTCGTCTTTTCCATTGCATACAATTACACCCTTGCCTGCTGCAAGACCATCAGCTTTTACCACTACATTATAATCAACTGAATCAAGATAGTCAAGGGCATTTTGAGGATCATCAAAGATTTCAAATCTAGCAGTCGGAATGTCATTTCGCTTCATGAAATTTTTTGCCCAAATCTTACTTGATTCAAGCTGTGCTGCATCCTTTGATGGTCCAAAAATTTTCAAATTTTTTTCATTAAATTTATCAACAATTCCTAAAGCAAGAGGAGCTTCAGGACCAACTACAGTAAAGCAATTATTTTTTTGAGCAAAATCAGCTAATCCATCCAAATCTTCAACGGAGATATTCACATTGTTTTCAGTACCCCCATTTCCAGGTGCAGTAAAGACTTTGTCTACTTTGGGACTTTGAGATAACTTCCAAGACAATGCATGCTCTCTTCCTCCAGAACCAACAACTAGAACATTAACCAATGAAAATTATTATTTCCTCAATTATATAATCCAAGTCTAAAAAAATCAATCTATCTTTATAATGCTAGGAATGATCAAAAATCAACCATAGGGATCCTAATTGAAATATACGATACATTTTTTCACAATCTTTCTAATGACATTTGCATTATCATCTAGTGTTGTATTTGGACATGGATTGGGTGGAGAAGTGCTCCCTCCAGTTACAATTCAAGATAGAGACGCCACACTCTCAATTGATGTTTCTCCATCAATTTATGATCCTGAAAATCCAGAGCACTCTGTAACTATCAGATTGTTTGACTCTAATACAGAGGCAATAATTGAGCATGTCTCCCTAGTGTTAGAAATGAAAAAAGATGGAGAACAAATTTTCAAACATACCTTTCATGATGAAATGGGAAATCTGAATTTTCAAGTAATTTCAGATGATTCTGATGAAATTACGATAAAGGGAATTCAGGAGCCTATTTTGAGAGGGTGGATGAAAGCAGAGGACCAACCACTAATTCTGACAGGTCCAATTTTTACATCAGGAGGACTCTATGAATACAAAGTAGAGATTCTCACAATAGATTCTGATGATAACATCTTGGAGCAAAAAGTGGAGCTAGAAGGGGCAATCAGTCTTGCAGATATCAAGAATTTTGAGGTATCAGACAGTCAAAACAAAGTTCATGACATTCAAGTAATATCATATTTTGATATAATTAGCGACTTTAATTTTGATTCTAACAAAGTTTCATTCTCAATGCCCTTTGATTGGAATCAAAATCTAGAGCAACTAAGTGTCATTCATGAAGAGATTAGAGTTCCAAATACGTTTGGAGAATTTCTATCAACAAAATACAATGCATATGTCAATGGTATCTTGATGCCAGATGAAGTTGTAAACATTGATGACTATTCTTTTGATGACAGAACAGTTCACATGACTGTTTATCGAGAAATTATCAAAGACATCAGAGAAGAAGCAATCAAAACTTCTGATTCAAAAATTGATTTTAAATTAGAGACCAGTGAAAGTGTACAATTTCCATTAGAGTTTGCAACTCCTGATTTAAGATTCAAAGTTTACCTATCATGGGAACCTGAAACAATTAGAGCTGGAGAAGAAACAACGTTTTTTGTAGAATTTGAAGAATTGTTCAAAGCAAAAACCAAGAGAGGTACAGAATATGATTTGAAAATAATTCAAAATGATAAAAAAATTTACGAAAAATATTTGATTGGAAATATCAATTCAGATATTCCAAATTCTCACAAAATAATATTTGAGCCAGAGCATGTTGGAACGGCAAATATCTCCTTTTCAGATATTGATGGTAATCCACTCTCAAAAGGCAATTTTATCATCGTAATCAATCCACCATTAATTGCCCAAGTGCAAGAGATTCCAGCATGGATTAAGAACAATGCAGGCTGGTGGGCAGATAACACAATTGATGATGACTCTTTCATCCAAGGGATTCAATATCTGATCAATCGAGATATCATCATAGTTTCAGTTACAAATTTGCAAGAATCCAAGTCACAAGACATTCCGTCTTGGATTAAGAACAATGCAGGCTGGTGGGCAGATAACACAATTGATGATGACTCTTTCATCCAAGGGATTCAATATCTCATTGAAAATGGAATCATTGTTCTAAATTGATTTTTTGCCTATGATAGTTTTTTAGAAGTTTAAATTGCCACAAAAATACCAAAATCCAGATGGAACTTGACTCAAAATTTGATGCAAAGAAAATAGAATCAGATGTTAAGCAATACATCAATTCAATTGATTTAGAAAAACAAATCTTTGCATCAGATAAACCTGAAAAGATTCGATTCATTGAAGGCCCACCTACAATGAACGGAATTCCTCATGCAGGGCACCTAAGAGGCAGAGTCATCAAAGACCTGTGGTATAGATTCAACACATTACAAGGAAAAAAAATTGAGTTTAATGGTGGATGGGATACTCAAGGCCTTCCAGTTGAACTCCAAGTTGAAAAAGAATTAGGAGTTACAGGTGGAAAGACTGAAGCAATCAAGCAATTTGGAATTGAGAGGATAGTTTCTGAATGCAAAAAACTGGTTGAAAAATACAACAAGGTATGGGTTGAAGTTGATGAAAAGTTGGGAATGTCATTTAATCATGAGAAAGCATACTGGACATTTAGAGATGAATTTATTGAAAGAGAATGGCAGGTTCTCAAAAAAGCATTTGATAATGGAATATTAGAAGAAGACTTTACAGTTATAGCATATTGTCCTAGCTGCCAGACATCACTTAGTCATGCTGAAGTCAATCAAGGATATGAAGAGGTCAAAGATCCATCATTATTTTACAAAGTAAAGCTAGTCGATGAGGATGCATTTTTGATTGTATGGACTACAATGCCATTTACACTGGTAACTGATGCAATGGTAGGATTGCAACCTGAAGAAGATTATGTCTACGTCAAAGTAGAGGGAGAGACATGGGTGGTTGGAAAAACTAGGTTAGAAGATTTTATGGCAGAAGTGAAAATTGAGAAATGTGATACTCTCAAAACAGTAAAGGGATCTGAGTTTGAAGGCAAAAAATACATCCATCCGTTACTAGACAGTATTCCAGATTTAGCTGAATGTGCAAAGGCAGATAATTTCCATATTGCAGTGTCTGAATCATTTGTTGATGCAAGTACAGGTAGTGGTTTGGTGCACTTGTCTCCTGCAAACGGTGAGGAAGATATCAAAATTGCAAACAAAAGAAAGGTAAAGGTTTTCAGTCCTATTGATGATGAAGTAAAATTTACATCTCAAGCAGGAAAGTATCAGGGTCTATTTGTTAGAGATGCAGACAGAACAATTGTAGAGGATCTAAAAGAAAAAAATGCACTAGTCAGAATTGGTAAAATCAAACACAAGTATCCACTTTGCTGGAGATGTCAAAATGCACTAGTATGGCTAGCAAGAAAGGGATGGTTTTACAAACTAGACAGATTAGAAAACAAAGCAATTGATGCAGCAGAAAGTGTAGAGTATTTCTTTGAGCAGCCAAAAAACAGATTTCTTGGAATCATCAAAGAAAGACACCCATGGTGTATATCAAGAGAAAGAATTTGGGGATGTCCATTGCCTGTGTGGGGCTGTCAAGACTGTGGAGAAAAAAATTGGTTCTTTACAAGAAAGGACATCATTGATGCTGCAGACAATTTACCTGACGGTCCAGAATTTGAGCTTCACAGACCATGGATAGATAATGTGGTGATAAAGTGTAAGGAATGTGGTAGTACCAAAACACAAAGAGAGGAATATGTTTTAGATACATGGCACAACAGTGGTTCGGCTCCATTTTCATCACTAAGCAATGAAGAATATGAGAAAGAGATTCCAGCTCCATTTTTCACAGAAGGTATTGATCAAACCAGAGGATGGGCATATACACTGTTAATTGAAAATGTGATTTTAAACAACGGACCAACTCCACCCTACAAGTCATTTTTGTTCCAAGGACATGTCTTAGATGAAAAAGGTGGAAAGATGAGTAAAAGTAAAGGAAATGTTTTGGAAGGGGCAGAACTATTAGAAAAATATCCTGCAGATCTGGTGAGATTCTACTTTATGTGGAAAGCAAGTCCAATTGAGCCACTTAGTTTTAGCACTGATGAGTTAATGTCAAGGCCATACCAGGTCATCAATACTCTATTCAACCTGCATCTTTACTTTAAGCAAAATAGCCAGTATGACAATTATGATGAATCAAAGACAATTGACTGGGCCAAACAAAACAACTTGCTTACATCACCAGATGTTTGGTTGCTATCAAAGCTTCAAAAACTAATTCAAAAAATTACAGAAAGAAATCAATCTTGCAAATTCCATGAAAGTGCAAAAGCAATTGATGACTATATCATTAACAATCTAAGTCAGATTTACATCCCAATTACAAGAGGAGAATTGTGGGATGAGGATGAGGAAAAGAAGAATAGAAGGCTTGCAATCTATGCAGTTTTGAGCAAGGTTCTCAAGACACTAGATATTTTGATTCATCCATTCTGTCCATTTACTAGTGAGCATCTCTATCAAACAGTCTTTGAAGAAAGGCAAAGTATTCTACTAGACAAATGGCCCACCTACAATGAATCCCTAGTTAACGAAGAGATTGAAGAATCATTTGATATTATGAAAGATGTTGTGTCTATTTCGTCAGCTGCAAGAATGAAGGGAAAATTAAAACGAAGATGGCCACTAAATGAGGCACTCATCTGTGTAAAGAAAGGACAAAAACAAAAACTTGAATCATTATCTGAACTATTACAATCCCAGCTCAACGTTGAGAAATTTAGTATCTTTGAAACAGAAAAAGAATCAGGACTAGAACAAATCTCAGAGCTAAATCAACTAGGACTTCCTGCAAAAGGAGTAGTGGAATTGGAGAGAAAGAGAATCGGACCTAAAGCAAAACAGCACATGGGAAAACTTGTTGCAAAATTTGGTGAAACTGATCATGAAGAAATTGTTACAGCATTACAAAGTAATTCAAAATATGATTTTGATATTGATGGTGAAAAAATCTCACTTGATTCAGAAGACTTTGTAGTTGACTTTGATGCACAAGAAAACTTTGCAATGTCAAGTAGAGACAACTATACTGTATTCATTTCTACTGCAAGAAACAAAGAGATGATGGCAAAAGGATTGATAAAAGATGTAGCAAGAAGACTTCAAACACTAAGAAAAGAAAGAGGATACAATCCAACTGATGTTCTAGAAGTTGCATCAATTTTAGATTTGGATGCAGAATCATTAGAAATGATTCAAGAAAAGTCTCAAGACTTGGCATTTTTAGTTAGAGTCAAAAAAGTAAACTTTGAGCAAACTTGCAAAGAATACAAAGATGACGATATTGACGGACAGAAAATTAGAATCTCCGTAGAATAGTCTTCAGATTTTCTGTAATATTTTTATTAGAATCAAGAACTGAAAAAGGAAATGTCCGAATCAAAGGAACCTAACGTAGTTGGGATTAATGTCCTAAAGCAAAATGGTGTAGATGTTGATGAATTAGTAAATGAGCTAATCAAAAAT
>NZ_JANQTA010000014.1 GCF_028278985.1 Candidatus Nitrosopumilus sp.
ACTCCCGAACCCCAAAGTCCAAGAGGTTCATTACCAAAAGAATCATCAGAAGAACTTGCTCAAGAATTGGATTTAGCTCCAGAACCTGTTACTGAAGAAACTCCAGAACCAAAAGAGGAAGAAGCTACCGAAGAACAATTAGCTTACTTGGAAAAACTCCAAGAACAAATTAATGATTTAGAGGGAATTCTTCAATCTCAATCAACTGAACCACAACCAGAGCCTGAACCAGAAGAGGAAGAAGCTACTCCAGAACAATTTTCTCAATTAGAATTACTTCAAGATCAAATTGATGAACTTGAGAAAGCAATCTCTAATAATGCAAAAAATCAATCATCAAAAAATGATTCAAGCTCACTTAACAATGTAAAAGAACTTGAGAAAGAAATTGAAAAATTAGAAGCAGCAGATGTTGAGCACGAAATTATTCAAAAACTTCAAAAACAAAATAAAAAATTAGATGCAATAGAGAAAAAACTCAATTCATCTCCAAAAACACAAGAAAAACCTGTTCAATTTGAAAATGTCCCTGAGGCCTACTGTGTTAAATGTAAAGCTAAGAGGCCCATTAGTGAACCTGAAGAAACGGTTATGAAAAATGGAAGACCTGCAATTAAAGGTCGTTGTTCAGTATGTAATTGTAAAGTTTTTCGAATAGGAAAAATGAAATAATTTTTTAGAATTTACATTTGTCCAGATTGCCACGCTTGATTGAATCTTTTAATGGCCTCTTGATATGCTTTAACAGAATCAGTTCCTGAGGTTTTCAAGAATCTCTCCCACTGTTCGTTAAATTTTTTCACTGATTCAATGTTTGTTTCTTTGAAAATGTTTTCCATCATCTTTGTTTGTTGCTTGATATATTCAGGTCCTATTTCTTCCCAAGTGTTTTCCCAACTTGAGCTAACTTTCTTCAATAATTCAGCATCCGATTCTAGAGCTTTTTGACATGCGTCATGATATGTCATCAATGTTTCATTAGTAGCCTTTTGCCATTGTGCTAGAGATTCCTTCCATCCATTTAATGCGGCATTATACTCTCTCCATGCTTTGTCAAATTCTGGTTTTTTTGAGGCTGCTTTGGCTTGCTTTTTTGGTTTTGCAGCTGCTTTTTTTGTGGGTTTTTTCTTTGCTGTAGTCTTTTTCTTTGCTGCCATAAATTCATTGAAAAAAGGTAGATGTTAAATCTTTCAACACTTTCATTGTTTGAAAAACAGGAATTAGATTTGAGATGCTTTAGTAAATTTTGTGGGATGAGTCTCATTTTTTGAGATAAACAATTCATAATGCTTTTTACAAAGATTTCTAGTTTCTCTGAAACTAATTTTAACTGTTTTAATTGATTGTAATTTACATTCTGAAATACTGCACTGCATGAATGATTTTTGAGATCTTTTCTAATAAAACTTTGAAATAATGATATAACCTGGCTAGATTTTTATCAATGAAATTATCATGAATTTTATGGATGATGATGAGAAAGGAAAACGATTCTTAGAATTAATTGATGAACAAAGTAATCTTCAGTGGAGTATTGTATCCAAAGTTTCAGCCTTGATCAAATCTGAATGGCAATCTTCAAACTTACAAAATGAGTTGAAAGAACTGGTTCAAAAACATGAATCAATTACAAAAGAATTGAACAGTTTAGATGAAAATAACAGCATGTTATAGTGCTGAATCTACCATTAATGCAATAAACAATACTGCAAGATATGGACTAGAGAATTTGAATAAAGTCCAAGAAGCTTTTTCCATTGGTTTTGCAATTACCCAGGCTGATAATGCAACCATTAATGCCCCTGATGCAATAGCAGTCCATAGATATACTCCTCCAATCATTGGTTCACCATTTTCTGTAGTGATGAAGAATGGTGCAATTGAGAACAGTACCATGACTACTGTTGATAATGCAATAGCTCTTGCTGATGTTTTCTCAGACTGTACAGCAGTTAACATTGGGACGTTTACTTTATTGTAATCTTCTTTGAAATGTAGAGTTAATGCCCAAATGTGCATTGGAATCCAAATAAACACTAATCCTGCCATTGCAAGTCCCATAGTCCACAAATCTGACATTGTAACTGCAACCCATCCAATCATTGGTGGTGAACCTCCACATAAACCTCCGAGAATAATGTTTGTTCTTGAATTTCGTTTTAATGCATACGAGTAAACAAGAATGTTGTTTAGTAATCCAAACGCAATAAATGCAGTAGCCCATAGTCCTTGTTCCAAAGTTGTTGTAAAAGAAATTCCAAATGCCAAAACTAATGAAATTCCTGCTAAAGCTAATCCAAAGTTTCTTGCTTTTACAGCTGGATAGATCCTTTTTGATGGAAGTGGTCTTCCTTTTGTTCTTTCCATAATTGCATCAATATCTCTATCATGATAATTTGTCAAAGTATTTGCTGCTGCAGAACCAGCTGCAACTGAAAATATCATTAATGCCCAAGTTGGAAGAGAAATTTCAATTCCATAAATATTGGATGCAGTTAAAGCTGCTCCAAATGCTGTAAATACTAACAAATACCAAATTTTTGGTTTTGTTAATTCATAATATACTGCAACACGGGATTCAGACTTTTGTTTTTGCAATATTATTCACTATCCTTTGATGGCATATATGGCATTGCTTTTGTTCGTGATTTCATCTCGATAAATGACTCTGAAGATTGGATCCCTTCAATTCTTCCTATTTTTTCAGAAACCATTTTGTGCATTTGATCCAAAGATCTTGAATACATTGTTACAAGAATATCAAATCTTCCTGTGACTTCGGCTACTTCTCTTACTCCATCAATTTTGAATAATTCATCAATAATATGATCTCGTTTTTTAGTATCCATGTTAATTCCCGTAAGGGCTTTTACATTATAGCCTAATTCAGGATCATTTACTACAATTGTAAATCGCTCAATTAACTTTCTTTTCACCAGTCTCTTAATTCTAGAATAAACAACTGATGAATTGACATTGATCTTTTTTGATAATCGTGGTACAGAAATTGAAGCATCATTAGATAATTCTGATAAAATCTGTAAATCCAGATCATCAACTTTTGCCGTTCAAAACACCCGAGTCGATCTAGATTTCTGGTTCTTATAAAGTTATTATTGAAAAAATTGCAAAAAAATGTCTAAATTTTACCTTTTTTGTATAGCATTTCTGCTAACAAAACTGCACCTTTTGCAGAACCCATTTTCTTGTTGTGTGAGAACAACATGTACTTTAGTCCTTTATCGAACAACTCTTCTTTCTCAACTCTACCAATTGTTGTAGTCATTCCATCTCCTACTGATCTTTCCATTCTTGGTTGAGGTCTTGTAGGATCTTCATGAAATGCATAGTACTCTTTTGGAGCTGATGGTAATCCTTCAACAGAAATACTTTGGTTGTAACTATTGTAAAGCTCTTTTGCTTTTGAAGGATCAATATCTTCTGATGTTTCTACAAAGACAGATTCAGTATGTCCATCAATTACTGGAACTCTTGTACATGTACAACTAACTCTAATATCAGCATCCTCAATCTTTCCATCCTTTAGTTTTCCTAAAATTTTTCTTGTTTCTAGTCTGACTTTACCTTCTTCTTTAGGAATGTATGGCAAGATGTTATCTGTAATGCCCATTGCTGAAACACCTGATTTTCCACCACCTGAAATTGCTTGCATTGAAGTCATCATGACTTTCTTTGCACCATATTTTTCAAGTAATGGTTTTAGTGTAATTGCTAATCCTGTAGTAGTACAGTTTGGTAATGGTGCAACAAATCCTTTCCAGTTACGGTTTTTCTTTTGAGTCTCAATCAATTCTGCTTGTTCATCATTTACTCCTGGAATGAGAATAGGAACATCTTCTTCGTATCTGTATGCAGAACTAGTTGAAACAACTGGTAATTCAGCTGCCATTTTAGTTTCAATATCTCTTGCAGCCTGTGACTCTACTGCTGAAAATATCAGGTCTAATTGTGATGTGTCTAACTCGTCAATTTTTTTGACAGTCATTGATTTGATGTAATCTGGGATTTCGCCACCGACATCCCACATGATAATTCCGCCTTCATTTCGAATGGCATCAAGATAATTCTTACCTGCTGAGCGCTCAGATGCAGCAATTTGTGTTACTTCAAACCATGGATGGTTGTTTAAGGATTGAACAAACTCTTGTCCTACCGATCCGGTAACCCCGATGATTGCTACTCTTTTTTTATCCATAATATTGGTAAATGATCGCTTTCAATTAATAATCGTTTTCTGAATTACCAAAACATACTAAATCGCCTAAACCCATTTTGAACTGTGAAAATAACGGTAAAATCCTCTATTGTGAAACATTCTCCAATATCTCATGGTGGCAAAAATTCCAGAAATCTTGATTCTGATGTACTGGATTTCAGCTCAAATGTGAATCCCTTAGGATGTCCAAAATCTGTAAAAAATCAACTAAAGGCAAATATCACAAAAATTGAGGATTATCCAGATTTTGATTCTGATTCACTCATTTCAAGCCTCAAAAAATATACAAAATTTGAAAAATCCCATATTGTTGTAGGCAATGGTGCCGTTGAATTAATCTATAATTTTTGTTCAGCATTCATATCAAAGAATTCTAAAGTCTTGATTGCAGTTCCAACTTTTCAAGAATATGAATCAGCTTCTTTACTAAACAATGCATCCTTAACTTTTTTCAAATCTATGGATCTAGCACAAGATCTTGATTCATTTATTTCAAAAATCCCAAAAAAAGGATTTGTGTTTATTTGTAATCCGAATAATCCTACTGGAACAATACTCTCACGTAAACAAATGTGTAAAATCATTTCTGCAGCAAAAAAATTATCAACATTAGTATTTGTTGATGAATGCTTTATTGAGATGGTTCCAAATTCAAATGAATCGATTTTAAATGACATTAAAAAATTTGATAATTTGTTTGTTTTAAGATCTCTTACAAAATCATTTGGAATACCTGGAATTAGAATTGGCTATGCCATTAGTTCTAAAAATATAATTTCAATAATGAAAAAGATCAAAATCCCATGGAGTGTAAATTCCTTAGCACAAGATGCTGGAATCACTGCACTATCAAACAAAGAATACCTAACTACTTCCAAAAAATTAATTCAACAAGAAAATAATTTTCTTCAAAATAAAATTAACAGCATCGATGGCTTTCATTGTTATGATTCAGCTACAACTTTTATTTTAATTAAAACCAAAAAGAATTCTACACTATTACAAAACAAATTATTAAAAAAGAAAATATTAATTCGTGATTGTAAAAATTTTCGTGGATTAAACAGTAATTATATTCGAGTAGCAATAAAATCTCATAAAGAAAACCTAAAACTTGTTTCAGCTTTGGAGAGTTTGAAATGAAATCATTAATGATTCAGGGAACTTCTTCTGGTTCGGGTAAAACAACTATGGTGGCTGCATTATGCCGAATCTTTTCTGACATGGGATATCGTGTAGCTCCATTCAAATCTCAAAATATGTCAAATTATGCCTATTCTACGCCTAATTTTGAGATTTCACGAGCACAAGCCATTCAGGCTATAGGTGCCAGATGTGAAATTACACCAAAACTAAACCCCATTTTACTAAAGCCGCTTGGAAATTACTATAGCATGGTGTATCTTGATGGAAAGCGATACAAGAAAATGCATGCAAAAGACTACTATGAAAAATTTGTTAATTCCAAAGGTATGAAGACTGCAACTGATTCTTTGAAAACTTTGCAGAAAAATTTTGATTTTGTAATTTTAGAGGGTGCAGGATCTCCTGCTGAAATTAATTTACAAAAATATGACATTGCAAATATGAAAATTGCATCAAAGGCAAATGCATCTGTTCTTTTAGTCTCTGATATTGATAAAGGTGGATCTTTTGCAAGTATTGTCGGTACGATATCTTTAATTGAAAAAAAATATCAAAAGCTTGTTCAAGGATTTATTTTTAATAAATTCCGTGGAGATATTGATGTCTTAAAACCAGGATTCTCAAAACTCAAAAAAATTACAAAGATACCTACCTTAGGAACCATTCCTACAATTGAAATTGGATTACCTGAAGAAGACTCACTTCATGCAAATCCAAAAAACATTTCTTGGAATAAGAAAAATCTTTCAAAAATTGATAATCAATTAGATAAACTTGCAAAAACTGTCAAATCTAATCTAGATATTAAAGCAATAGAGAGGATGATTAAATGATTCTAGAATCTATTTTGATAATTGGATTTGCAATATTATTAGATTTTAAGTTTGGTGATCCTAAAAGTAAGTTTCATCCCACTGCATGGATAGGAAATTTGATTGCAAAGTTAGTTCCAACTGCAAAAAATCCAAATCATATTGTTGAAAAAATTGGAGGAATCATGATTCTAAGTATTACTGCAGGAATTGTCTTCATTATAACTTCTGGAATAGTTTATGGTTTTTCACTTATTTCGGATTATTTTGTTTCAGTAATTGTTTCTGTAATAGTTGGTGGTATTTTGGTGAAAACTACATTTGCAATTCGTGGTATGGAAAATCATGCAAAAGCAGTTTTAGATTCTCTTGATGCAAACAAACTAGAAAATGCAAGGGACAATCTATCCATGATTGTCAAGCGTGATACCTCAAAATTGGACCAAAATCATGTAATTTCAGGCGTGTTGGAGAGCATTAGTGAAAATACTGTAGATGGAATCACAGGTCCAATGTTTTATTATGCATTATTTGGACTACCCGGAGCATTTGTCTATAGAGTTGTTAATACTGCAGATTCCATGATAGGTTACAAAACTGATTTATTCAAAAACATTGGTTGGTTTACTGCAAAGTGTGATACTGTTCTTAATTACATTCCTTCAAGACTTACAGGATTTCTGATGATAATTGCAGCGGCTCTATTACAAAATAATTGGAAAGAGTCCTACAAGATCATGGTTAGAGATGGACGAAAAACCGAAAGTCCAAATGCTGGATATCCAATGGCAGCATTAGCTGGTGCTTTAGGTACCAAATTTGAAAAAATTGATCATTACCAGTTAGGTGATGGGGAAATTCCATTGTCTAAAAAGCATGTTTATTCTGCAATTTCATTAATGAAAATTACTTCATTGTTGTTTTTTGGAATTGTTGTAATTCCAATAATTACTATTTTGTCTATGTTGGGATGGTGGATTCATGCTTAAAGAAATTGGATCTGTTTTTTCATTTCTCACTATATTCCCATCATCAAATGCAACAATAGAAAATATTGCAAAATACATGTATGTATTTCCAATTGTAGGTATTGTTATAGGACTGTTAATTGGTTCATTTGGATTTGGTTTATCATTTGTCTTTGATCCATTGCTTGTTAGTTTACTAGTTGTTGCATCTTTAGCAATCGTAACTGGAATTCATCATGCAGATGGATTAGCTGATTTTGCAGATGGATTGATGGTTAAAGGAAGTAAAGATAAGAAAATTTCTGCAATGAAGGATCTAAACACAGGTTCTGCTGGAATTGTAGCTATTGTGTTGTATTTGGTTGGATTAATCATGACAATTTCATTAACCTCTGGATTTGATTTATTCAAAGCAATTCTCATCAGTGAAATTCTTGCAAAATTCTCAATGGTACTGATGGCAAGCTTGGGAAATTCTGCTTCTCTAGGCTCGAGTTCTCCCTTTGTATCCATAATGAAAGATAAACGAAAACTTGCTGCAGCATTTTTGATAATGATTATTCCAGTACTGTTGATTGGTGAAACAACAGGCTTGATCATGCTTGGAGTAACAGTAACTTTAACGCTATTCATACTAGCCATTTCTACTCGTAGTTTTGGCGGAATTACTGGCGATGTCCTTGGAGCATCAAATGAACTTAGTAGGTTGGCATCATTGATGGTGTTTGTTTCTATATGATTGGAATAATCATGGCTGGAGGCAAAGGCTCTAGAATGAATTTAGATCGTGAAAAATTACTACTCAAATACAAAAAACCTGTAATTCTTCATGTAGTAGATTCTCTAAAACAATCAAATTGTTTTTCAAAAATTATTGCAATTACTAGTAGTAATTCCCCTCAGACAAAACAATTTTTAGAACAAAATAACATAGATACTCTTAATTCTTCAGGAGATGGATATGTTGAAGATCTTAATGTAGTATTACAAAAATTTGATGAAGATATTTTTGTTACATCTGGAGATTTACCTCTATTAGATTCATCTATTGTTCAAAAAATCTGTAATCTTTATGATTCTGAAAACATTTGGACAAGCATACTGGTTTCTAAACAGTTTTTAGATAATTTAGGTACGAAATCTGATTTTACAGTTACATGTAACAATAAAGAATGTAGTTATTCGGGAATCTCTATGATAAATTCTAAAAAAATCAATTCATTAGATAACATTGAAGAAAAAACTATCATTATAGATGATAAAAGAATTGGACTAAATCTAAATACCAAAGACGATTATCTTTTACTCGGCACTGCCTGAGATTTTACCATTAATTTTTGCTTTAGAACCAGTAGCTTCGGCAATTGTGTTTCCACATGAATTACATGCAACAGCAGTTGAAGCATGTGAATAAACTACTTGGACTTCACCACACTCATTACAATTGACTTTTTGGAATTTGCTTGATGGTTTTGGAATTTCAATATGATCTTTTTTCATGCTGCCACCAACTCAAATTTCTTAATTCTAATTCCAGGCTTGTTGAATTTCTTTTTACAAGCGGTACATGTCAAAATAGGAGTAACTTTCTTTGTAACTTTGGCTGGTTTTGCAAGTTTTGGGAATTTTTGTCCACCATAACCCTTTTTTCTTTCAGCGTGTCTACGCTCACCTCTTGCTGAACCTCTTCTCTTTCCAGCCTTGTAAATGGAGATCTTGTGGTCTTCGTGTGTCTTACACTTAGAACAGTACTTTCTGATCACCTTTGGAATGTTCATATCAACAAAACCTTCTGACCCGTAATTTAAGCATTGAATCTATAATAGGCATAAATTTCAATCAAAAATGTGAATTCAAGCCTAGCCAATTCAATTTCTTCATTGAATTCTGTTGCAATGGGTGACAAAAAAGCCGATCTAATTTTAAAAAATTGTAATTTACTTTCTGTTTATACTAGAGAAATAATTCCTAAAACTCAGGTTGCTATAGTTGATGATAGGATTGCATATGTTGGACCCGATGCATCGCATGCAATAGGATCAAAAACAAAGATTATTGATGTGAAAAATAAATTTGTCAGTCCTGGATTTGCAGATCCTCATTTACACATTGATCAATTTGTCTTACCTTCAGAATTTGCAAAACAGGCTTTGTTGTGCGGTGTTACATCACTTTTTTCTGATCCTATTGATGTCGTAAGTGTTGGTGGAAGCAGAGGATTTCAAGAATTTTTAAGACTTGGTGAAGATTTGCCAATTAGAATTTTCCAAGTTGTTCCTGGAGGATTACCTGTCGATGCAAAATTTAGCAATAGTAAAACAATGTCATTATCCCAAGAAAAATCTGCCATTAAACATCCTCATGTTCTTGGATTAGGAGAAGTATTTTCTTGGACTAAAGTAACTTTACGAGAACCAAAAACAATGAAATCTCTTTCTACTATGTTAGAGTGTGATTGTATTATTAATGGTCACACAGCAGGTGCAAGTGATAAAAAACTCAATGCATATGTTTCCTCTGGTGTTTTATCATGTCATGAACCAATTAATTTTGATCAAGTCTTAGAGAGATTACGTCTTGGAATGTGGATTATGATTAGAGAAGGCTCAATTAGACGTGATCTTAAAGAAATCATTCCAAGAGTATTATCTCATGGAACTTATCTAAATCGTCTAATGTTTTGTTCAGATGGTCTGGATCCATTGGACCTTTCGAAATTTGGTCATATTGATCATTGTATTAGAGAATCCATAAAGCTTGGATTAGAACCAATTGATGCAATTTCTATGGCTTCAAAAAATAATTTTGATTACTATAACATGAGCAAAGATCTTGGAGGAATTGCTCCTGGAAAATTAGCTGATATTCTAATCTTCAAAGATTTGAAATCATTTAGACCTACACAAGTATTTGTTGGAGGAAAATTAATCATTTCAGATGGAAAGTTTGTAACTCCAATAAAGAAGAAAACTATTCCTTCTTGGATAAAAAATACTGTAAAACTAAACAAATTCTCTAAAAAAAGCTTTGAAATCAAATCAAAGAAAAATCAAGTTACAGCAAATACAATTTCAATGCTAACTGAAATTATTACCAAAATTGGTTCAGTTGAACTTCAAGCAAAAGACGGTTTAGTTTCAGCATCTTTGGATTCTGATGTATGGAAAGTAGCTGCTTTTGATCGTACTCATGGAACAAAACGTCATTCAATAGGATTTTTAGAAAATTTTGGAGCTGAAATTGGAGCTTTTGCCTCTACATGGAGTTTTCATGAAAATGATATGATTGTAATTGGTTCAAATGATTCTGATATGGCTACTGCTGCAAATCATATTATCAAAAATCAAGGGGGACTGGTTGTAGTAAAATCTGGAAAAATTCTTTCATCATTACCATTACAATTTGCTGGAATTGTTTCTACTGACTCATTTGAGAAAGTCTCCAGCAATTTTGAAAAAATTAATAATTCTATTGTTGATTCTGGATGTAAATTTCCTAGACCTCATCTAATTCCATTATTCTTACCATTTTTGGCATTACCTTCTGTTCGAATTTTGTCAAGTGGAATCGTTGATGTCAAAAAACGTCAATACATTGAGCCGATCTACTAAGTAATGTTAAAAAGGGGGATTCAGGGGATGGATGCTGAATCTAATGGCATCAATTCAACAAGGACCAAATGGACCTGTACTAGTTCTCAAAGAGAGTGCTTTACAGCAAAAAGGCAAAGATGCTCAACAAAATAACATTGCTGCAGCAAAATTGGTTGCAGAGTTAGTTAAGAGTAGTCTTGGACCAAGAGGACTAGATAAAATGTTAGTTGATTCTTTAGGTGATGTTACAATTACAAATGATGGGGCAACAATTCTCAAAGAAATTGATGTACAGCATCCTGCAGCCAAGATGATGGTTGAAATCTCAAAAACTGTTGATAATGAAGTAGGTGATGGAACTACATCTTCAGTTGTCTTTGGTGGAGCTTTATTGGCAAGAGCAGAAGACTTGCTCAAAAAAGATGTTCATTCTTCAACAATAGTTGAAGGTTTTCAGACAGCAGCAGAAAAAACACTTGAAATCTATTCTGAATTATCAAAGAAAATTAAATCAGATGATAGAGAATCATTACTAAAAATTGCAACTACTAGTATGCAATCAAAATTAATTTCAGAAGACAGTGATACTTTATCAAAAATCGTTGTTGATTCCATTCTAAGTATTGCCACAAAAAAAGGTGATGAGTATTCAGTTGATTTAGAAAACATCAAAGTAGAAAAGAAATCTGGTGGCTCTATTCAGGATACTCAAATTGTAAAAGGCATTGTTCTTGACAAAGAAATTGTTCATAGTGGAATGCCAACAAAAATTGAAAAAGCAAAGATTGCATTGTTGAACTCTGCATTAGAAATTGAAAAAACTGAGATGAGTTCTGAAATTAGAATTACTGATCCAACTCAAATGCAGATGTTCTTAGAAGAAGAAAACAGAATGCTCAAGACTATGGTTGATAAACTTCATGATGTTGGAGTTAATGTTTTAATTTGTCAAAAAGGAATTGATGATATTGCACAACATTATCTTGCAAAACATGGAATAATGGCAGTTCGTCGTGTAAAAGAAAGTGATATGATTAAACTTTCAAAAGCTACTGGCGGTCGTGTAATTAGTAATCTTGATGATCTTTCAGAAAAAGATCTTGGTACTGCAGATATAGCTCATCAAAAGAAAGTTGAATCTGACAAATGGGTTTTCATTGAAGGTTGCAAACATCCACAATCTGTTACATTGCTAATTAGAGGTGGTTCTCAAAGAGTAATTGATGAGGTAGACCGCTCAATTCATGATTCCTTGATGGTTGTTAAAGATGTAATTGAAAAACCAGAAATTGTTGCTGGTGGTGGTGCTCCTGAATCATTTGCAGCATCTCAACTCAAAGATTGGGCTGATAATTTTGATGGTAGAGAACAACTTGCAATCAAAAAATATGCTGAGGCACTAGAAACAATTCCACTAACAATTGCTGAAAATGCAGGTATGGATCCAATTGATACTATGGCAAATCTTCGTGCAAAACAAAACCAAGGTAGAAAATGGACTGGAATAGATGCTCGAAACACAAAGATTGCCGATATGCTAGGAATTGATGTAGTTGAACCAATTGCAGTTAAGGAACAAATTATCAAATCTGCAACTGAAGCAGCTTGCATGATTCTTAGAATTGATGATGTTATTGCTGTATCTGGCGCACCAGGCGGCGGCGGAATGCCTCCAATGGGTTAGAATTTCTTAAAACTTAAGCCTGTTAATTTTTAATTGAATTTGTTGCATAGAGTAGGTGTTGATTTAGGTGGAACAAAAATTGAAGCTATTTTACTTGATGAAAATCTTAACACTATAGAACGTAAACGAATCCCCACCCCAAAAAATGATTATGAAGAAATAATTTCTTCAATTACTAATTTAGTTTCAGAAATAACTTCTAATGTTTCTGATTTTACTTTTGGAATTTGCACTCCTGGTGCAATATCAAAACAAACAGGTAAAATGAAAAATAGCAATACACAATGTCTTATAGGAAAATCTATTCAAAATGATTTGGAAAATAGATTAGGAATAAATGTTTTTCAAGAAAATGATGCAAATTGCTTTGCAATGGCCGAAGCTACAATGGGTTCGGCAACAAATCATTCTATGGTTTTTGGAGTAATAATGGGAACCGGTGTTGGAGGTGGAATTGTAATTGATAAAAAAATACATGCAGGTAGAAATCTAATTGCAGGTGAATGGGGACATCACATTTTGCATACTAATGGAAACCCATGTTATTGTGGAAAATTAGGCTGTGTTGAGGCTTATCTTAGTGGACCTGCATTAGAATTAAGATGGACTAGTCTTTCAAACGAATCAATTCAACTTCCAGATATTTTAACAAAATTGGATTCAGATATTGGGATTCAATGGAAAACAGAATTTTTAGAAAATTTTGGTATTGCATTAGCCAATGTTATTGATATTCTAGATCCTGATGCTATAGTACTTGGAGGTGGTTTGTCCAATATTGATTTTCTTTATTCCTTAGGTAAAGAAAACGTCTATGAAAAAGTCTTTTCAGACCACATTGATACGCCTATAATCAAAAATTCACTAGGTGATTCAGCAGGCGTATTTGGTGCAGCCTTGCTACCATAATTTCCAAATTGGAATCGTTTAGTCAAATAAATTGTAGACTATAGATATATCCACAGAAAAATAATAAAAATTAATAATATGATGCCTCAAAAATTTACAATCTTCTTTTCGTTATTGTTATTGATTCCAATTGGAACAGTTTTCGCTGATGAAGAGTTACCAATAATTTCAATTAATTTTCTTTCTGGTGATACAATTGATCTGGATGAGAGTCCTCAAATGCTTAGAGCTGAAATTGAAATTGAAAACTATAATCCTCAAGATGGATATCATTTCATGCAAATAATTAGATTAAATGATGGAGAAATAATCAAAGACACAGAGATTATGCCAAAAGTCATTGATGATGACGTATATGGAGTTCAAGTATTGCACTATCTTGAACAAGTTGACGATGAATCTGAATTAATTGGAGATTATGGATTTAGAGTTTATTCTGAATATGGTCCAAGTGAAGCTGTTTCTACATTTTCAATTATCAAATCAAGCATGCCTATTGTTACATCAGGAACTCTTGAGCAATTAGAAACTATTGAAGATACTACTGAAGAAATAACAGAAGATTCAACTGAAGAAATTACAGAAGAATTAGTTGTATCAGAATCTAAAATCCCATCATGGGTTCATGATATTTTTGTGTGGTATGCAAATGAAACTATATCAGAAACTGAACTTCTTTCAGCTTTAGAATATTTAATTTCTCAAGGAACAATTGATGTAAATTTATCTTAGTTTGGACATCCTTCCATTTTTGAAATAAAATAACCGTTAGTCATAATTTCAATTTCAATATCTTCTGGAACTGATTGCGTATGACAAAATTTACATTCTTCTGTAGTAACTTTTGATGATTCTTCACCAATTAATTTTAGCCATTCTTTTGCAAAGGAAATTGCTTTTTCAGTGTCATTTTTGTCAGTTACTACATCAAAATGCATGGTGTGGCCATCTTTAGCCTTAACATATGTATCAAAAACATGAAAGTCCATATCTTAGTTGTAATTTTCCTTTATTTTTAGGATTTTATCTACTATGATATTAACATCTGCATCTAATTCTGTACTCACCAAGATTAATCCTGCTCCTCCTATAGGAATTGTAATGCGATAAATTTTTTCATATTTTGCAAGTGCAAAAATAGGTTTTCCAATTTTCTCAGATGTCTTCTTACGTGTTGACCATCTGTATACAGCTTGAGAAAGAGAAGTTTCTGTTTCTTCACGTGATAAATAATTTTCAACTCCATCTCTCATCTTATCATAAAGTTCACCAAAATCATAAATTCCTATATAACGAATTTTTGAATCACAATCTAAGATCTCATCACAAATTTTTTCATATTCCATAATTATCACTATTGGGGTTCAATTGTTGCTGGGGGTTTGCTGGAAATTGTATATGTTACCCAAGTAACATCTTCAATTTCATTTGTAATTCTATTACTTATTTTTTCTAATAATCCATGTGGTAATCTCGTCCAATCAGCTGTCATTGCATCAATTGAATCAACAACCCTAATCATAACTATGTTGCCGTATTTCCTTTCATCTCCAACTACTCCCACTGCTCTATCATCACCAACTGCAGCATATGCCTGCCAAACTTTACTGTACAAATTTGCTTCAAGTAATTCATCCTCAACAATTTTACTTGCAATTTTACAAATCTCAAGTTTTGAAGGGGTTACTTCTCCAATAATTCTTACAGACAAACCCGGACCTGGGAATGGATGTCTCATGAATAATTTTTCTGGGACGTTGAGAATTTTTGCAATTTGTCTTACTTCATCTTTGTATAATTCTCTTAGTGGCTCTAAAATTTCTAAGTTTAACCATTCAGGTAATCCTCCTACATTATGATGTGATTTTATTACAGCTGCAGGTCCTTTAGAGACTCCACTTTCTATAACATCTGGATACAGAGTACCTTGTGCTAGCCATTTGAAAGGCCCACTTTTTTCAGCAAAATTGGTAAAAACACGCACAAATTCTTCTCCAACAATCTTTCTCTTCTCTTCAGGATCTGAAATTCCCTTTAACTTTCCAAGAAACTCCTGAGATGCATCAACAGGTGAAAAATTTACTTTGAAATTATCTCTGAACATTTCTTCAATTTCTTTTTCTTCATTCAGTCTTAGTAATCCATTATTTACAAAAACACATTTGAGTCGATCTCCTATTGCTTTGTGAATTAATAATGCTGCAACTGTTGAATCTATACCTCCACTAACTCCACACAAAACATTACCTTCGATTTTTGAAATTTTTTCAACAGATGACTCTATGAAACCTTCCATTGTCCATTCTTGTTTTGCATTACAAACTTTTAACACAAAATTTTTGAGAATTTCAGTTCCTTGTTCTGTATGCACAACTTCAGGATGAAACTGTATTCCATACACTGATTTTTCTTCAGAAGCAATAGCAGCAGCTTTTGCACTTTCAGTATGTCCAATTACTTGGAAACCTGGGGGAATTTGTTCAGCTTCATCACCATGACTCATCCATGCTCGTACTGATTCTCCTACACCATTGAGAAGATCCTTATCATTGTCAATTGTTAATAGTGAAGAACCGTATTCTTTGTTTGCTCTTTTTACTTTTCCTCCATATTTGTTTACGATTAATTGATGACCGTAACAAATTCCTAGTAATGGCAAATTCATTTCAAAAATCTTATTTTCAGGCATTGGAGCCTCTGAACTATACACACTTGAAGGACCTCCTGAAAAAATTATGCCTTTAGGATTATGTTTTTGTAATTCTTCATAACTAATGTCAAATGGAACTAGCTCTGCATAAACAGAAAACTCTCTTATTCTTCTACAGATTAGATGGCTATATTGAGAACCAAAATCTAAAACAACAATCTTATCCATGTAATCACTTGTTAATGTTTTCAAGCATTCTTGTTAATGACCATCCTGCAGTGTTGATTAATTCATTAACTCTTTCTTTTTGACGATAATTTTTGATAATAATTTCTCGAATATCTGAGCCATTTTTGTTGATTATGTAATCTATGACTGATTCCCTTTGTATGGTGCCATTTTCAGCCTCAACAGTATCCTTTTTCTTCATTTCTCCAATAATTCTATCTAAAAAGAATGATTTGAAAGGTGGAGTTTCAGCATCAATTTCAACATCATCGCCTAGAACAATTGACACCTGTTCAGGAGTAACGTAAGCATTTGCAATAATTTTTCCATCATTACCTTGCTTAATTGGAATAGAGTTTTCAGTAGATTTTTGAGGAATCTCTTTAGATACCACTTTCTTAACTCTGCCTAGTTGTGATGCTTTAGTAAAACTAGATTCTTTTAATGTAAGATCTAAAATTGTCAAATTTTTTTCGAGCAAATCGATCTTTTTTTGATGTTTTTCAATCTGCTCGATCAAATTTTCTTTCAAGGCAACAATGTCTTTCATTTGCTCCTCTGAGAATTTCATACTCTGATAAATGCCTGATGGGTATTAAATGCATTCTAGGTAATTATAATATCTACTTCTTTCAAAGAGATTTTTTTAAATCCCTTTATTGGTCGTGAGACCGTGAATAACTCTGATTTTGTAAAGGATGAAAGCCAAGTTAGCAGTTCTTCACCTTTCTTTAATTTTTTAAGTTTGATTTTTCTATCTGATTTTTTTGTTAAAGAATATCTTCCAATTTTCTCCCCAAAATCCATTCCTACTAAAATAATTTTTTTAGCACGAAAATGATTTGCTAAGAAAACACATCTGTCCCCATCTGTGAATCCTCCAAAATTTCTAATTTTCTTGTAATGTTTTGATTGAGTTGTCCCGACACAATTTTTAAATTTTTTTACCATGTTTAGGTTGTCAAAATTATCTTCATGTGCATGTACAACCATAATGCAATTTGTTTTTCCAATTTGTTCTAAACTTTCTTTGTCCCCATCTAGATCTGTAACAACTATGTCTGGAATAATTTTATTTTCTAATAGTGGTTTTAATGCACTATCTGCAACAATTTTGATAGTTTTTTTCATTTTTTTTAATTTAGGTATGCATCGTGATAATGATGGTCCTGCGCCTATAACAATCACATTTTGTTGTTTAATTTTTTTAGAAATTTTTTCATAATTACTTGATTTCTTCAAAATTGAATCTAAATATTTTGCAGATTCTCTATCTTTATTCTCATTATACATGAACTCTTTAAGAATTTCAGAATACTTTGTTTTCCACCCTGAAATCATCATATCACTCAAATTGGCTTAGTTTATGATAAATCATGTGACTAAAATTGCAAAAGTAAGCATCGGAAAATCAAATCCAGTTAGAATTATGGGTATTTTGAATACCAGTCCTGAATCATTCTACAAAAAATCTGTTAAAACATCTAAAACGATGATCAAAGATGCAGTAAAAAAAATTGAAGATGACGGGGCTGATTTTATTGATGTGGGTGGAATGTCTACTGCACCATATCTGTCTACAATTATTTCTGAAAAAATAGAGTCTTCAAGGATTCTAAATGCCATCAAAATTATTCAAGATCATTCCAATATACCGATTTCAGTTGATACATGTCGTTCACATGTAGCAAAAGTTGCATTGGAAAACAATGTTGAGATTATTAATGATATTTCTGGACTAAAATATGATGAACAAATGCAAAAAATAATTTCAAAATACCATCCAGATCTTATATTATGTGCATTTAGTAAATCCATTGTTAAAGGAAATCAAGTTGAAAAAACAAAGCAACTAATTGAACAAAGTCTTAAAATTGCTAAAAAATCAGGAATCTCATCACAAAAAATTGTTGTAGATCCTTCTATTGGATTTTTCCGAAAAACAGGCAAAGGTCCATTTTTTACAAAAATTTCATCAGATTGGGTTTCTCGCGATCTTTCAATCATTCAAAATCTTAAAAAAATCAAAGGAAAATTTCCAATTCTTGTTTCAGTTTCTAACAAATCTTTCATAGGTAGTATTCTGGAAAAAGAAGATCCCTCTGATCGGTTGCCAGGAACCATTGCTGCAGAAACAATTTCTGTTTTAAACGGAGCAGATATCATTAGAACTCATAATGTTGCTTCTGCAAAAGATGCAATTTCTATTGCCAAATATTTATCAAAATAACACAAAGGCTTATAATTAATCTCAAACTTTCTTAACAAGGTTTCATTGGAATTCAAAGAAGGATTAACTTTTGACGATGTGCTTCTTGTACCCAAATATTCAGATATCACAAGTCGAACCCAAACCGATCTAAGTACAAAATTATCACGAAATATCTCAATCAACATTCCATTTGTTAGTGCAAACATGGATACTGTTACTGAATCTTCGATGGCTGTAGCCATGGCTAGAGTAGGAGGAATAGGAATTATTCATAGATTTCTAACTATTGAAGAGCAGGCAAATGAAGTTCTAAAGGTAAAACGTTCTGGTAGTGTAATGATCGAAAACCCATATTCAATAAGTTCTGATAAATCCATTCAAGATGCTCTTGATATTGCTGAAGAAAAAGAAATCTCTGGACTTTTGGTTGTAGATTCCAACTCTAAACTAATTGGAATTGTAACTGAAAGAGATTTACTCTTTGCAAATCAAAATGACAAGATTTCTGATGTGATGACTAAAGATGTTGTTACTGCAAATGTTGGTGTTTCATTAGATGATGCAAAACAAATGTTGCATAAACATAGAATTGAAAAATTACCTTTGGTTGATGAATCAGGAGCAATCAAGGGTCTGATTACTAGTAAAGATATTACAAATAATACAGATTTTCCTAATGCTTCAAAAGACAAGAAAGGTAGACCACTAGTTGGTGCAGCAGTAGGTGTAAAGGGGGATTTCTTGGAACGAAGCGAATCTCTCTTAGACGCAGGGTCTGATGTTTTGGTAGTTGATATTGCTCATGGTCATAGTGAAAACGCAATTAGTACTGTAAAAAATATCAAAAAAGCATTCCCTGATTGTGAATTAATTGCAGGAAATATTGCAACTGCACAAGGTGCTGAAGATTTAATCAAAGCAGGTGTGGATGCTGTTAAAGTTGGAGTTGGTTCTGGTTCAATTTGTATTACAAGGGTAATTACTGGTTCGGGAGTTCCACAACTTACAGCGGTTATGGATTGCGCAAAAATTGGTCGTGATCACGGAATACCAATTATTTCTGATGGTGGAACAAGAACTTCAGGTGATGCAACTAAAGCTTTGGCTGCAGGGGCATCTTCTGTTATGGTTGGTAGTATGCTTGGAGGAACCGATGAGTCTCCAGGCACTGTATTGACAAAAAATGGTAAGCGATTCAAAGTTTATCGTGGAATGGCATCATTAGCTGCTTCAATTGGAAGAAAATCAAAAGAAACAGGCTCAATTTCTCTTGAAGATGATCTTAATGATTATGTTGCTGAAGGAGTTGAGGCAATGGTTCCGTACAAAGGAACTGTAACTGATATTCTAAAACAACTTAGTGGGGGAGTTCGTTCTGGTCTTAGTTATTGTGGTGCCCATACAATTCCTCAAATGCAAGAAAATGCAGAATTTATCAAAATGTCAAGAGCTGGATTTGCTGAAAGTCAGCCTCATGATGTCTCTTTGATGTAGTTAATTTTTTAAACACCATTTAGAACAAATTAACTGTGTTATCAAAACGAACCATCATCGGTTTAGTTATCGGTTCTATAATTATGGGAATTGGTGCTTTATCATTAATCCAACATATTGGTACAATTACTATTGAAGAAGAACATTATGTAAAAGTGGGAGAATCTTCATTTTATACAATTCCTGCACCTGATGGTTCAAAACAATACATGAAAATTTCTGGTGACGCCTTTAACGTTACAATGTCTAGTCCTGGTGTTGGCTTACAAATTCCTGAATCGGCTCACAAAAATGAAGTAGAATTAGATTGGGTTCATCTTGAAGATGGAGAAACCAATATCAAAATTAAAAATACTGGTAATGAGGAATTATTAGTTACTGGTACTTTGATAAGAAGTTCAGATCCAATATGGTTTACTTATGATCTCATGGTCATTATTTCTGGCATGGTAATCATTGGATTTAGTATGGGCTTTACTCTAAGAAAACCAAAAGGCTTTTAGCTTTATTTTGCTGAAGGGTAGGAACCCAAAATTTTCATGAAAATTGTTTCTTGCTTGATACTGTCTAGCATCGATGAAATCTCAGAATTATTTCCATGTCCTTCAAAATCTACAAAGAAATTGTATTCCCATGCGCTTTCTTTAGTTGGTCTAGACTCTATTTTTGTTAAATTTACATTATTTTTATTAAAATTTTCAATTATTCTAAACAATGATCCAGGTTCATGCTTTATTGAAAAAATTATTGAGGTTTTATCTTTGCCAGATTCAGGTGATTTATCTTTAGATAATACTAGAAATCGAGTGTAATTATTGAGATTATTAGCAATTTTTTCTGCAATTATTGGCATTTGATATAGAGATGAGGCTGCCTTACTAGCAATACATGCACAATTATTCTTGTTTAATTCTTTGACAATCTTTACACTTCCAGCAGTATCATACGTTGGAATTGTTTTGAGATTTTTTTCTTCAATAAATTTTCTACATTGTCCTAAAGCTTGTGGATGTGAATACACAGTATCAATTTCCTCAATTTTTCCATTACCAATTAGACAATGTTCAATTTTGTGATATATTTCACCAGTAACATTTAGTGATGTTGAATAAAGCAAGTCGTAACTTTCTCCAACACTTCCCTCAATTGAATTTTCAACAGGTAATACTGAGTAATCTGATTTCCCTTTTGTGGTAGAAGCTAGCGTTTCAGCAAATGTACTATGTGGAATAGTAGTGATGTCTTCATTGAAAAATGAGTTTGCGGCTGCTTCACTATATGCACCTCGTTCTCCTTGGAACGATACCTGAGTCATTTTTAACCTCTCAAGCTAATAAAATCATTTTTACCAAAGTTTGTTGAAAGTTTTCTATCATCAATCCACGAGCATTCAATACATTTGACAGCATCTCGCATCTGTACAACTTTTTTTCCACATTTTCTACATTTCGTAAATAACACTCCTAATTCTGGCTCACTGATTGTAGCATGAATTGTTCCGTTTAGGTGATTTACAATTTTTAATGTAACAATATCATTTACTAATGCAACATTCTTTTTTCTGATATTTCTTGTTGAACAAACACATTCTACTTTTGATGTTGTAGGATTTCCATTGATGAACTCGATTGTAACTGCAATCATTGATGACATTACTGCTGCAACAGAGCCAATCACCACATCTCCTACTCTGGGAATTGATAGTGCTTTAGGGTGTTTTACGTTCGCAATTCTGGAAGATTTGTCAATATCTTTCTCACCTATTGTTGCAGCTCTTACCATGTCACCATCGTCAAATGTGTTATATCCAGCCTCATATTCTTCAATAGATGCTATTTTGTCTCCTGGAAAAATTGCATTTTCAGACATGTAATGATTTTTGACTTTGTGATTATAATTGTTTATGGTACCCCGATCCTGGTAAATCATATATCTGCAAAAAATTCTGGAAAAATGATGAAGGCACTGGTATATGATGAATATGCAATAAATGATGATTATTCTAAAATTTTACAAATCAAAGATATTCCTGAACCTGTACCAAAACCTAACGAAGTTGTTTTTAGAGTTGAAGCAGCAGCTCTAAACTATGATGATATTTGGGGAATGAGAGGAAAACCATTAGCAATCCCCTTACCACATATTTCTGGAACCGATGCTGCAGGTGAAGTTACCGCTGTAGGTGATGAAGTAAAAAATTTCAAAGTTGGTGATAGAGTTGTTTCTCACGGAAACATGTCTTGTAGAGTTTGTAAACGTTGTACTAGTGGAAGAGAATTTGACTGTAAACAAAGAAAAGTTTGGGGATTTGAAACTGGTCCTCTTTGGGGAGGATATTGTGAAAAAACCCATCTTCCGGAAGTTAACGTAGTAAAAATTCCCGAAAATATTTCATATGAAGAAGCCGCTGCGGCGTCAATGACACTTTTAACATCTTGGCATATGCTAGTTGGACGTGCAAAAATTCAACCTGGTCAAGTAGTCCTCATTATGGGTGGAGGTTCTGGTGTTGGAAATTATGGAATTCAAATTGCAAAATTATTTGGTTGCACAGTAATTGCAACTGCAAGTCCAGATAAACTAGACAAATTACTTGAACTTGGGGCAGATTATGCTGTTGATCATAGAAAAGAAGATTGGGATAAAGAAGTTCGCTCTATAGCAAAAAAACTCCCAAAACCATATGGTGAAGTAACTGGAGTTGATGTAATTTTTGAACACATTGGTGGTTCTCATTGGAATAAAGAATTGATGATGCTTAATTTCGGTGGAACAATCATTACAACTGGGGCGACAACTGGTTATATGGCAAAAACTGATTTACGCCATATTTTCTTTAAAGGAATCAATATTTTAGGATCAACTCAAGGAACAAGAGCAGAATTAGAACAAGGATTGTATTGGATGTCAAAAGGTAAAATAAAATCTATAATTGATTCTGAATATCCACTAGAAAAAGCTGTAGAGGCACATACTAGAATGCTCAAAGGTAAAGGAATGTTTGGAAAAATCATTATGAAACCAAATTTGTGACTTAGATGAGTGATCCAAAAATTAATTCCCTTTTAGATGAAGCAAATAGGCTTTTTTTAAAACACAAATTCACTGAAGCTATTAGATATTATGATCAAATTTTATTTGAAAATCCATCCCATTTGAGTTCACTAAACAATAAGGGATATGCATTAAGCAAACTGAAAGATTTTGAAAATGCTCTAAAATGTTATGATGCTGCACTAGAGGTTTTTCCAAATGATTTGTCTGTCATGATTAACAAAATTTCCTCTTTAAGAAAAACCAAAAAATTTCAAGAATCTTTAGAAATCTGTAATCAAATTTTAGAAAAAAATCCCAAATATAATATCGTATTATATCATAAAGAACGAATTCTTTTTTCAATGGAAAAATATGATGAATCTGTTAAATGCTGCAATAAAATTCTGGAAGATTACCCAAAAAATGAGGATGTATTATTTGACAAATCTTGTAGTCTTGTAATGAATTCCAATATTGAAGAATCTCTTCAAATCCTTGAATTAGCTATAAATCAAAATTCAAAATTTAGGACAAAGGCTACTCAATTGAAATGCTTTGAAAAATTGATTGATAATGCAAAATTTCAAGAATTAATTTCTAATTAAAGCCAATGAGGAATTTCTAGATATCCTTCAATACTTTCATTTCTTAGAATTTTCAATAGTGCATTAGCTTGTGGAGTAGACAAAACTGGTTTGTCAAACTGATTGTCTGTTGAAATTCTTGGACATGCCACTTGTACAAATGCATCGATTCCTTTCAAATTTTGTAATCTTTCGTTGGTGATATCTGTTAGAGCAAATAATTGGACTTCCTTTCCTTCTTTTTCTAATTCTCTTTTCATCTTGAGTGCAAATACTTTGGATAATTGTCCTTCTTTTAGTCCTACAATCACTCCAAAAGATTTTGCTTCTGCAGCTTTGTAGATAGCTAATGTTGCTTTCTTTTTTAATTTCTGAGCAAAATCAGTAATTTCTCTAACTTCATTAAAGTATGGATCTAAAACATAGGTAGGTAAATTGGTTGACAATGCAATTCCAGATGCATGAAAATTACTTTGTCCAAGGAAAACATAAGCATCAACTTCTTTTTTTAATTCTGTTGCGGGATAAAATTCACAACCAAAAACTTGTCCATCGTTTAGTTGACCCTTTCCTTTTCCAATCTTTACTTTGATGCCAGAATCTGTTAAAATTTTTTCAACTTTATCAACTTGATGTAAATGCTGACTATCAGTTACTAATGAAATAGTTTTTCCTTGAAGAATTTCTTTGCATTTCAATGCAACACTATCAAATTCAACATCATCAAATGCATCAACTAACACTAAATTTTTTTCTAATGATTCTGTATTGATTGTATGACCAATGTTAAATTGTATTTCAGCTCCTAATACTTTAGATCCGTTTGAATTAAGATCACATGTTCCCCATGTAGTATCTGCTAGGACATAAGCTGGAATCTTGTATTTTTTGGATATCTTTTTTGCTGTTTCTTGAACTTGGGGCAAAATCCCATCAGGTCCATTTAATGAGACAGAAGCAGGTTTTTTATCTTCTATTTCCCTGAATATTCTTTCTTCATCAACTATAATCAATTCAGCTTGGAACATGACTTTATTAATTTAAATCAACTGGACCTGACAACAAGTAAAAATGCTAGATTTTATCATGATGAATTATGTCAAATCAAACTATTCTGAATATTGGATTTGATGATACTGATTCTCCAAAAGGAATGTGTACAACTTTTCTGGCATTCAAAATAGTTGATTTACTTCTTAAACAAAATACCAAATTTGTTGATTATCCACGCCTAATTCGATTCAATCCAAACATCCCATGGAAAACCCGTGGAAATGGTGCAGTTTCACTAAGAGTAAAAACGAAAAATCCTAAAAAAATTAAACACGAGATCAAAAAATTAGTTACAAAATATTCTGATGTTAAAAATGGTGCTAACCCTGGCTTGGTATTTTTTGAAAGTGAACAGATTCCAAAAGATTTTTCAGACTTTAGTAGCCTTGCTATGTGGCAACTAATTAATCGAGACAATGCAAAAAAATTTGCTAAAAAAAATAATTTAGAATTTTTTTATCATGGAAATGGACAAGGATTAGTTGGTGCAATTGGTGCAATTGGATATGAATTTGATGATAATACTTTGGAATTACTAAGTTATAGAAGACAATCAAAATTTGGTACTCAGAGAAGTCTATCTACTCAAAGTGTCAAATTAATGCAAGAAAAAACATCTCCTGAAACCTTCAATAGTTTTGACACAAAAAAAGGCCGTATTCTAATTGCACCCCATGGACCTGATCCCGTATTTTATGGAATTCGTGGTGAAAATGTTGATTCTTTGTTACTAGCTTCAAAGATGATCAAAACAGATGAAAAATTAAATGGGTATATGATTTTTAAATCAAATCAGGGAACAGGAGATCATTTAAAAAATAATCTAACTCTTGAAAACTTAAAACCATATTCTTCAGGAAAATTACTTGGAATTGTTTCTAGCTCTCCAAAGATTTCAAAAGGTGGACATGTATTTTTTAAAATAAAATCAAAAAATTTTGAAATTAATTGTGCAATGTACAAACCAACAGGTATTACATCTGTAGCATCAAAGTTAATCAAAGGGGATAAACTACTTGTCGGAGGAGGAGTTAGAAAGGCATCAAAACTTCATCCAAGAACTCTAAATCTGGAATTCATCCAAATTCTACATTTAGAAAAACTATTGATTTCAAGAAATCCTCTTTGTAAAATCTGTAACAAAAACATGAAATCAAAAGGGAAAAATCAAGGATTTCAATGTGTGGTTTGTGGAAAAAAATCAAAAAATAAAATCATTTTAGAAAAAACAAGGGATTTGAGAGAAAAATCATATCTACCAATCATTTCTGCGCATAGACATTTGACAAGACCATCTCAGAGAGAAGGAAAGAAAAACAAGACAAAGTTTGAAGATTCGTTATGGTTTTCAATTAATTGAATTAGAATAGCGGGGAGTAGATTTGAACTACTGAACTGCGGGTTATGAGCCCGCCGGGATGACCTGGCTTCCCCACCCCGCTGAATCAAGATTGGAGGTTGGCCGTATATACGCTTTCTTAAATTATTGAAAGTAAATTAATATGATTTCAAAAAATAATTTCCTTATGGACAAACGAATTCAAATTGGAGCAATTGCTATAGCCGTAATCTTTTCAATTTTTGTTTTAACATCACCTTCAGATCCTATTCCTTTACCTGGACCTAATTCAAATTCAGAAAGTGATTTTGTAACTATATTGGCAACTAATTTGGATAAACCAAGAGCAATTGCAGTACATGAAAATAGAATTTTTGTAACTGAAAAAGATGGTTACATTAGGGTCATTGAAAATGAGATTTTGTTAGAATCTCCCCTTGCTACATTTAGAACTGTTGATGCATTTGATGCAGGATTACTAGGAATTGCGTTGCACCCTGATTTTTCAAATAATAATTCAATCTATGTTTTTGTTACTTATGAGGAAAATGAACAATTGTGGAACAAAATAGTTCGAATTACTGAATCAAATAACAGATTACAAGATGCAAAAACAATTTTTGATAAAATTCCTGGTTCGCAATTTACTAATGGGGGATTTTTAAAATTTGGACCAGACAATAAATTGTATGTTGGAACTGGAACAGTTTCTGACGCTTCTCATCTACCACAAGAACTTGATTCTCTTGCAGGAAAAATTTTGCGATTAAATGATGATGGTACAATTCCTGATGATAATCCATGGGAAAATTCTCCTGTATACTCTTTAGGTCATAGACATCCACAAGGAATCACTTGGGATTCCAGTGGAAATATGTTAGTTGCAGAATTTGGACCTGAAAAAAATGATGAGATTAATTTAATCAAGCCTGGAAAAAATTATGGTTGGCCTGAACAAGAATGTTCAGGAAATGACCAATTTGAAAATGCAATTCTCTGTTATGATCCAAGTATTGAACCTGGTGGAATCCTATTCTATTCAGGAGATCGACTTGATTTTGAATTTCCATTCATTATGGCCTCAATGAGAGCATTCAATCTTTACCAATTGGATTTTGAAGAAGGTCTAAGCTCCCAAAAATCTATTCTTAGTGGAATTGGGAGAGTACGTGATGTTGTTCAAGGTCAAGATGGTAGTTTGTATGTAATTACTTCAAATACCGATGGAAAAGGTTTTCCGGATAGCATGGATGATAAATTGTTGAGGATATTAAAGTAAAATGCCTGATTCATCAATTTCAAAATTTTTTGAAAAAACTAGAGATGAAAGATTAGATGTAATCAAAAATTTTGCTAATCTTTCTGATAAGGACATCAAATCACTTGAGCTTCCAGATGGAGGAATTACATTTGATAAAGCTGATAAAATGGTTGAAAATGCATTTGGAACATTTTCTTTGCCATTAGGAGTTGCCACAAACTTCAAAATTAACAATAAAGACTATCTCGTTCCTATGGTTATTGAAGAACCATCTGTAATCGCTGCTGCATCAAAAGCAGCTAAACTTGCTCGTCCTAAAGGTGGATTTACAGTTACAGTTGATGAATCTTACAGTATAGGACAGATTCAAGTTTTGGATGTAGATATTGATAACGCTATTTCTATAATCAAAGAAAATACCCAAGAAATTTTAGATCTTGCAAATTCAAAAAGTAATACACTATCAAAAATGGGAAAAGGAGCAAAGGAAATAACTTGTAAAAAACTTGATACTGATTTTGATCCTATGTTGATTGTCGAACTATTAATTGATGTAGGTGATGCAATGGGTGCAAATGTTACAAACACAATGTGTGAAGGAGTAGCTCCACTAATTGAAAAATTAACTGGAGGCAAATCACTTCTAAGAATTTTATCAAACTATTCTACAAGACGCATGGTAAAAGCATCTGCAGTTTTTGAAAAAGAATCTGTCGGAGGTAGTGAAGTTGTAGAAAACATGATTCATGCATATCAATTTGCAAAACATGATGTGTATAGGGCTGTTACTCACAATAAGGGAATTATGAATGGTATTATTGCAGTTGCTAATGCGACTGGACAGGATAGTCGTGCAATTGAGGCTGCTGCAAATGCTTTTGCATCAAAAACAGGGCAGTACAGATCATTATCAGAATGGACAAAAGACTCAGAGGGAAATTTAGTTGGAACATTGGAAATTCCATTATCTGTGGGAATTGTTGGTGGAATCATTAATGTGCATCCAGTAGCAAAAATTTGTTCCAAAATTTTAGGTGTAGATTCAGCCAAAGAAATGGCGTGTATTATCACTGCTACAGGCCTTGCTCAGAACTTTAGTGCTATGAGAGCATTGGCAACAGATGGAATTCAGAAAGGTCACATGAGACTTCATGCTAGAAATCTGGCATCTGCAGCAGGTGCTTCAACTGAACAGATTGACAGAATTGTTTCTCAGATGATTAAAGAAAACAACATTTCAGTAAATAGAGCAAAAGAATTACTTGAACAAAATTAATGACGTTATTATATAGACAGATTGAGAGATGATACCATGTCTGAAATAAGATTTGCAATTCCAAAGGGAAGTCTAGAAGAAGCTACATTCAAGCTATTAGAAAGATCTTGGACAAAAGTAAATCGTAAGAGTAGAACCTATAGAGTATATCTAGACGATCCAAAAATTATAGTAAAAATGCTGAGACCTCAAGAAATTCCCACGTTAGTTAATGAGGGATTGTATGATGTAGGAATTACAGGTAAAGATTGGGTTGGAGAAACCAAATCTGATGTAGAACCAATATTAGATTTAGAATATGGAAAAATTAGACTAGTTATTGCATTTCCAGATAATTACAGATACAAAAATCTAGATGCAATGATTGCAGATTATGCTAAAAAGAAAAAAACCTTGAGAATTTCTTCTGAATATCTTACAACTGCATCTCGCTTCATCAAGAATTGTAAATCATACAAAAAATATTTTGGAAATAAAGATCCTCAAATTGTTACCCCTTGGTTACGTATTGGAACCAACAAATCTGTACAAATTCATCTATCATTTGGTGCAACTGAAGCAAAACCTCCTGAAGATGTAGATGCTATAATGGATGTTACAGAGACTGGAACTACACTAAAACAAAATAAACTAAAAATTGTAGATGAAGTTCTTACTTCAACAGCTCACTTGATAGTAAACAAAAAATCACTCAAAGACAAAGCAAAAAGAGAAAAGATTTTTGACATTGTCACTTTGATGCGTGGAGCAGTTCACGGCAAAAAATATCTTCACATTTATCTAAATGTTGAAGAGAAGAATTTGCCAAAACTTCTTAAACAAATTCCATCACTGAAAAAACCAACAATCAGCCCGTTAAGTGAAGCTGGTTGGTTTGGAGTCAATACAATTATCAATAAATCTGACTTTCACAAAATAATTCCAAAATTACGAAAGATTGCACAGGGCTTAGTTGTCCATGAACCACGACAAATATTGGAACTAGAGGAGATCAAACGTGATGAAGAAAATTGATGAAAATCATTTCAATCAAAAACACTGAGCAGTTTCTAAAGAAAATACGCACAAAAAACTCTTCAAAAAACCAAAAAATTGTAGAATCTATTCTCAAAGACGTTAAAAAGAATGGAGATTTTGCAATCAAAAAATATGAAAAAAAATTTGGTGCAGGAAAAATTTCTTCATTAAGAGTTACAAAACGTGACATTTCTAGTGCATACTCTAAAGTTTCAACATCTGATATTTCTGCCATCAAGCTTGCAAAATCTCGATTATCAAAAGCAGAATCAGCTGTAAAACGTCAGTTAAAGGATATCAAAATACAATCAGGCGGAACAAAACTTTCTAAATCATTTGTTCCCATAGAAAGTGTTGGGTGCTATGTTCCAGGTGGTACTGCCAGATATCCTAGTTCTGCAATAATGTCAGTAATTCCAGCTAAAGTTGCTGGTGTAAAACGAATTGTTGTTGTATCTCCACCAAATTCTAAAGGCGATATAGATCCTCTTACGGTAGTAGCAGCAGATATTTGTGGTGCCACTGAAATTTACAAAACAGGTGGAGTACAATCAATTGGAGCTTTATCTTATGGTACGCGTTCTATAAAAAAAGTAGATAAAATTGTAGGACCCGGCGGATCATTTGTAACTCTTGCAAAATATCTAGTTAGTAATTCTACATCTATTGATATGATGGCAGGACCAACCGAACTTGGAATTGTAATTGATTCATCAAGTTTTAGTGATTTTGCTGGACTAGATCTGATTTCTCAAGCTGAACATTCTTCAGATACTTTTTGTTTTGCACTAACCACAAATAGTTCAATTGCAAAGAAAATTCAATCTAGTGTAAACTCTAAACTAAAAAACATAGAGCGCTCTAATATTGTTAAATCTAGTCTAGAATCAAATGGTTTCATTGCAGTTTGTAAACCATCAGATATTATTGAAGTTGCAAATGAACTTGCACCAGAACACTTGGAGATACTAAGTAAAAATCCAAATAAATGGAACAAAATCAAGAATCCAGGCACGATTTTGATAGGAAAGAACAGTCCTTCTTCAGCAAGTGATTACCTGTTAGGCTCAAATCATATTCTTCCTACCAATGGATTTGGAAAGACAAGAGGCTCGCTTTCTGTACTAGACTTTATCAAACTTCTAACAAAGATTGAAACTAGCAAAAAAGATTTACAGAAAATTTCAAAATCTATGAAGAATCTTACATTAGCAGAAGGATTGCCTAATCACTATGAAGCAGTTAGAGGTAGATTGAAATGAAAAATTCATGGTATGCAAAAAAATTAGATGAATTTTCAAAGCTTGGTGGATACAAAAAACCAGAAAAATTTGATGATGTCCTAAAGCTTGACTCTAATGAGAATTTTGTAATAAACAAAAAATTCCAACAAGATGTTATCTCTTATGCTAGAACAAATTCTGATGTTAGAGAGTATCCATTAGGTGGAGTTGACAAACTTGTATCTAAATTATGTAAATATCTAAAAATTCCAGAAAATATGATTGGTGTAGGGAATGGCTCTGACCAAATTCTAGATCTATTTCTAGCAAATCTTGCATCAAAAAATACTAGAATCTTAACATCGGATCCTACATTTGGATTCTTTGAGGAACGATGTAAGCTATATTCAATTCCGTGTACAAAAATTCCATTTACTTCCGATATGAAACTTGATATTAAAAAATTTGATACAAATCTTAAAAAATGTAAGATTCTTTATTTAGATTCTCCCAATAATCCAACTGGATTTCAGTTCTCTAAAAGTCAGATTGAATCTTTAATCAAAAAATTTGATGGATTAGTTATTGTAGATGAGGCATATGGCGAATTTGCTGATTCATCTACTATTTCATTAACAAAAAAATATGATAATCTAATTGTTGTCAAAACTTTTTCTAAGGCATTTGGTCTTGCAGGTCTTCGTATAGGGTATTTTGTTGCAAATAAGAAAATTGTTGAAGTATTCAATCAGGTATTACAGTATCCTTATCCTATCAATACACTTGCAATTGAGGCTGGAATTGCGTCTCTTGACAAGGTAGATCAAATGAAAGATGCTGCAGAAACAATCAAGACTGAACGAAAAAGGATTATTGAAAATCTTCGAAAATATGATGCTTTTACAGTATTTGATTCAAAGGCAAATTTTGTTCTATTTGATGCTAAGGGTGCAGACAAACGTGTTTTCTCTGCACTAGTTGAACAAGGAATTTCAATTCGAAAACTAGGCAAAATTGGTTCTCATTCAGGATGTTTACGTGTTACAGTAGGGACAAAAGAAATGAATTCAAAATTCCTTTTGGCAATTCGTGATTTATTAGGATAAAAATTGAATAATCAAACATTTGATTCTATAATATTTGATTGTGATGGAGTACTAGTAGACATTACTCAGTCTTATGACAAAACAATTGATAAAACATGCAAATACATTCTCAAGGAGTTTGGTCAAATTAATTCAATAACAATTGATCATAAGATAATTGATGGATTCAAAGCATCAGGTGGGTTTAATGATGAAGTTGATTTAGCATATGCTGCAATTTTATCACTTTATACAGCTGACAAACTTAATGAAGTACCGTCAGAATTTATTTACAAAGTTATTTCAAATGCGGATAAGACTGGCATTATTTCTGTTCAATCATATCTTGAATCACTTTTTGATATTTCGGATATGCTCTCAAAATTGGGCTCATTAAATGACAGACACAATAATCCTGTTTATTCAATATTTGATCAATTATTCTTTGGTCCACAACTTTATGAGAAACTATTTGGTAAGCAATCAAAATTCTCTGAAGAAGGAATGATTTCAAATGATAAAGTGATTCTATCAAAATCACTGTTGCAAACATTACAAAAACAATTTGGACAAAAAATGGCAATAGTTACAGGACGAGGAATTGAATCCATTAGTTATTCCTTAAAAGACATGATTAATTATTTTGATACTAAAAGTTCTGCATTTTTGGAAGATGAATCTAGAGATTTAGCAAAACCTAATCCTGCAAGTTTGATTCGTGCAATTCAATCAATGAAATCTAAAAACTGTCTTTACGTAGGTGACTCTATGGAAGATTACATGATGGCCAAGGATGCATCTCTTGCAGGGAAATCTACCACATTTTGCGCAATTGTAGGCACAAGTACAAATCCTGATGACAGACGTAGATTATTTTCCAACTCTGGTGTGGATTTGATTTTGGAATCAATTAATGATATTCCGAAGGTATTAAATTTAGTTTGATTAAATATCAATATTCTCAGGTGATTTGATGAAAAAACGTTCAAGTAAAATCAAACGTGAAACTAAGGAAACAAGTGTTTCCGTTATAGTCAATATTGATGGTACTGGAAAGACTATGGTATCAACTGGTGTAAATTTTATTGATCACTTGATTACAGCATTTGGAAAACATGCAATGTTGGATCTAACTGTCAAAGCAAAATCACAAGACAACATTGTACATCATTTGATTGAAGATACTGCTATAACAATCGGAAATGCATTAGATGAGGCATTAGGAAATAGAATGGGTATCACTAGATTTAGCTATGCTTCTGTTCCAATGGATGAATCATTAGCTGAGACATCTGTAGATTTAGTCAAAAGGCCTTTTTACAAATTGACCCTATCTATTAAGAGAACAAAGATTGAAGATGTTTCAAAAGAAGATCTTGAACACTTTTTCCAATCTTTACTTCAGAACCTAAACAGCTGTATTCACCTTACAGTAAAGTATGGAGACAATGATCATCACAAAGTAGAGGCTGCAATGAAATCTCTAGCTGTTGCTTTTAGAATCGCATGTTCTAAGGACTCAAAGCAAAAAGGTATTCCAAGTACAAAAGGCGCAATGTAATGACAAAGATTGCAATATTTGATTATGGAGCTGGAAATATTTTCAGCCTCAAAAATGCATTAGAAAAACAAAATGCTACCGTAGAAGTTCAAACTAGAGTAGAAAATCTTAGAGAGTATGATGGAATCTTTTTACCGGGTGTTGGTAATTTTGATCCTGCAATACAAAGTATCAATCGTAATTCTACAGATTTTTTACAAGTTGTAGGTGATACACCCGTTTTTGGAATTTGTCTAGGTATGGAGATGTTTTTTGAGACAAGTCAAGAAGGAAACGAAAAAGGTCTAGGAATAATCAATGGTGATGTCATAGTCTTGCCCAATACCCTAAAGGTACCTCACATGGGATGGAATGCCCTAGAGATAAAACAAGAAAATAAAATTCTTGAAGGAATAGAAAATGGATCATGGGTATATTTTGTTCATTCGTATAGAGCAAATCCAACAACCCAGAGTGTCATTATTGCTGAATCTGATTATAATGTAAAAGTTCCTGCAATTGTTCAAAAGAATAATTATTTTGGAACTCAATTTCATCCAGAAAAATCAGGTGATGTTGGAGCAATAATGCTGAAAAATTTCTTGCGAGAGTGCAGCAAATGAAAATAATTCCTGCAATTGATCTGATGGATGGACAGGTAGTACGACTTTACAAGGGAGATCCAAAACAGAAAACAGTTTACAGTGATGATCCTGTTTCTATTGCCAAGCAATGGGAAGAAGATGGTGCTGATATGCTACATATTGTTGATTTGGATGCAACAATTGGAACTGGAAGTAATCTAGATCTAATACAAAAAATTTCCCAAGAATTAACAATTCCTGTTGAGATTGCAGGCGGACTGCGTAATGAATCAATTATTGATAGAGCGATGTCTTTTGCTACTAGAGTTGTAATTGGAACTTTGGCATTCCAAAACAAAGAGTTGCTACAAATAATTGCAAAAAAACACACATTTTCAAAAATTGTTATTTCAGTAGATCATGTTGATGGATATATTGTGACTCATGGGTGGCAAGAGAATACAAAAACTCCCTTGCTTCATGCAATTAACGAATTTGTAGAAATGGGATTTACAGAATTTTTACTAACAAATGTTAGTAAAGATGGTACTTTGGAAGGACCAGATTTAGAATTTCTAGAAAAAGCATGTGCAATTGAAAAAACAAATGTAATCGCTAGTGGTGGCATATCAAATGTTAATGATGTATCAAATGTTCAAACTAAAAATGCCTTTGCAGTAATTTTAGGAAAAGCATTGTATGAAAACAAAGTTTCAATAAAGGAGGCAAAACAGGTTGTTAACTAAGAGAATTATTCCTTGTTTGGATGTGGATAATGGACGTGTTGTTAAAGGATTAAACTTTGAATCAATCAAGGATGCTGGAGATCCAGTAGAACTTGCATCAAAATATAGTAAAGATGGAGCTGATGAATTAGTATTTTTGGATATCACTGCATCACAAGAAAAAAGAAAAACAATCAAAGAATTAGTTTCTAATGTTGCGAAAGTAATTGACATTCCGTTTACTGTAGGTGGTGGTGTTAACAGCATGGATGATGCTAGAAATATTTTACTTAGTGGTGCAGACAAAGTTGGTGTTAACACAGGTGCAGTAAAGAATCCTAAATTACTAACAGAGCTTATGACAATTTTTGGCAAACAATGTGTTGTAATAGCAATAGATGCTAAACGAAACTATTCTGAAGACTCTACCAAAACAATGTTTGAAGAGAATGGCAAAAAATTTTGGTTTGAGGTTTTCATTTATGGAGGAAAACAAGAAACTGGACTTGATGCAATTCAATGGGCAAAAAAAGCAACCGAATTAGGCGCTGGAGAAGTTCTTTTAACAAGTATTGATCGAGATGGAACAAAGGATGGATATGATGTCATTCTTACCAAAAGAATAGTAGATACAGTTTCTGTGCCTGTTATTGCTTCAGGTGGTTGTGGGAAACCTGAAGATATGTATGATATTTTTGAAAAATCTGATGTTGATGCAGCACTTGCAGCTTCAATATTTCATTATGAGAACCAGTCAGTTAATCGAGTAAAAGAAATTCTTAAAACTAAAAGCATTTCAGTCAGGTTATAATGGAAATAAACGTTGAAACATTAGGAACAAAATCAATTGATGAAATCGATTTTGAAAAAAGTGGCGGATTGGTACCTGTTATTGTTCAGGATGTATCCACCAAAGAAGTTTTGACTTTGGCATATTCTAATAAGGAATCACTTGAGCTTGCCAAGAAAACTGGCAATTCTTGGTTTTGGAGTCGTTCAAGAAATAAACTATGGATGAAAGGAGAAGAATCTGGAAATACTCAAAAAATCGTAAAAATTTTTGTTGATTGTGATTCTGATGCAATAATATATCTTGTTGAACCATCTGGACCTGCATGCCATTTGGGTGAAAGAACTTGCTTTCATAATTCCTTAGAATAATTCATTAACATACTGGATTGAAATTATTTTTTGAACCTGGTAATGTTTGATTAATAATCTTAAATTCTAAATTAGTATATTCTGTTCCTCTGAAAACAACTCTCCATTCTCCAATTATGTCATCAATTGAACATATACCTCTAGTCTTTGAGATTTGAGGTTCTATGTAATAATTGAATGCTTGTTTATTTGCTCCATCAAAGGGTACTGTTAGATATACTGAGTAATGTGTTCCATTACTTGGTTTAAGAAAAACAACTTGCCCTTTTTCTGAAAAATCTAAACCTCCAATTCTAACAAAAATTTTCTCACCTAAAACATATTCACTTCGATCAATTTGAAATGGTCCCGATGTGATCCATTCCCTATCTCTTGGAGTATATTCATTTTCTAAATTTATTGCTTCAATTTCATTAAGTTTATCACTAATTTCTGATGTTTCTTCTTGAGGTCTAAGTTCTCTATCTAAAGCATCTTCAACTTCCATTGATTCTGAATTTTGATTACTTGTAAACGCAATTCCTGCAATAACAATTACAATTCCTATGATAATTGGAATGATAATTTTTGAATTCAACACTGTATGGATCTTCATAAAATCTCTAAAAACCTTCCTGCAAATTGAATTGTTTATGAAATATTGATTTTTCCCAATTTTTTTACCAAAATTATCAAAATTTCAATAATTTTTATCACATTGGTAATCTTTTCATTTATTAAATTTCTATCATTAAAAATTAAGTAATACTTAACTTGATATTAGGATTTTTTATCTATATTAGCAGAGGAGAAATTGATCTTGGCTAGAATTTCACTACAATGTAGAGAGTGCAAAAAGGACTATGACTCTACTTTCAAGTATATCTGTGATGATTGTTTTGGACCTCTTGATGTCAAATATAATTTTCCTCCCGTAACTAAGGACACATTTACTAATCGAGAAAAAACCTATTGGAGATATTTTGAATTACTTCCAATAGAAAACAAATCAAATATTGTAAGTATTGATGCAGGAATGACTCCTCTTACAAAAGCAGAGAAATTAGGTGAACAATTAGGACTAAAAAATCTCTATATCAAAAATGATTCTGTTAATCCAACATTTTCATTTAAAGATAGACCAGCAGGAGTTGCAATTTCCAAAGCTAAAGAATTTGGAATGTCTGCAGTTGGTTGTGCCTCAACTGGTAATCTAGCTTCTGCTACTGCAGCACATGCAGCTAAAGGGGGTTTTCCATGTCATATTTTTGCACCAAGTAACATAGAGATGGCAAAAATAGCCCAAGCACTATCTTATGGTGCAAATTACATTGCAGTTGATGGAACTTATGATGATGCAAATAGAATTGCTGCACAAATTGGTGATAGTAAAGGAATTGGAGTTGTAAATATCAATATGCGTTCTTACTATGTAGAAGGTTCTAAAACTTTGGCTTACGAAGTAGCGGAACAACTTAATTGGCAAGTACCTGATCAATTAATTGTTCCAGTAGGAAGTGGTGCAATGCTTAATGCTATTTGTAAAGGATTTGAAGAATTACAATCTGTATCTTTACTTGGGGATGTTTCTAATATGCATATGATTGCGGCACAACCTCATGGATGTGCTCCTGTAGTTGATGCATTTAAAAAAAATAGTACTGAAGTTATTCCAGTTGAAAATCCTGATACTGTTGCAAAAAGTTTGGCAATTGGGGATCCTGGTGATGGTCGGTATGTTCTCAAACGATTACAACAATATAATGGATTTGCAGAAGAATCAAACAACCAAGAAATCCTTGATGCAATTTTACTCTTAGCAAAAACTGAAGGGATCTTTACTGAACCAGCTGGTGGAGTATCTGTAGCTGTATTACAAAAAATGGTAGAACAAGGTAAGATTGATGCAAATGATAAAGTTGTATGTTATGTTACTGGAAATGGTTTGAAAGCTACTGAATCAATTATGGAAGTATTGCAAAAGCCTACAGTTATGAAGGCAGACGTGGGAGAAATATCGGCGGTAGTTAACTAAGATGGCAAATATCACATTTACAATTCCTTCGGTTCTAAATCAAGGTGGAGGAGAGAAGAAAACTGAGATTTCAGCAGAATCATTAACTGATGCATTTGCAAAAATTTCTGAAATCATGGGTGATGACTTTAAACGTCGTGTACTAGAAGGTGATGGAACCCCTCGTTCTCTAATCAATATATACATCAATGGCAAAAATGCCAAATTTTCTGATGGAATGAATACTGTTCTAAATGATGGTGATGAGGTTTACATATTGCCAGCAGTTGCAGGTGGCTCTGAAGAACTTTCATCAAAGGAACTTGATAGATTTTCCCGTCAAGTAATGCTTGAAGAAATTGGTTATCAAGGACAATTGAAATTAAAAAATGCTAAAGTATGTGTTGTTGGAACTGGAGGTTTAGGACACCCAATAATTTCTAGATTAGCTACAATGGGAGTTGGTAATTTGCGAATCATTGATCGAGATGTAATTGAATTATCAAACCTACATAGACAAATAATGTTTGATGAAGATGATGTTGGCCAAGTAAAAGTAGAAGTAGCTGCAAAAAAATTGCAAAAATTAAATCCAGAATGTAAAATTGAAGCACTTGCTATTTCAATAAATGATTATACTGCATTAGAAGTTGTCGAAGGATGTGATGTTGTAATTGATGCACTTGATAGTGTTAATGCAAGATATGCATTAAACAAAGCATGTGTTGAATTTAACATTCCATTTGTTACTGGAGCTGCAGTTGGAACATCAGGACAAGCTTTTACAATCTTACCAAAAAAATCTGCATGTTATTTTTGCATGTTCCCTGAACTAAATGAAGATACAATGCCAACATGCAGCATTGAAGGTGTTCATCCACCAATACTTTCTATTGTTGGTGCAATCGAAGTTGCCGAAGCTGTAAAAATAATTCTTGGAAAAAAACCAAATCTTTCTGAAAGAATTTTACATATTGATTTAGAAAATCTTGATTTCAACAGCACTAGAACATTTAGAGCAGATGAATGTCCAATTTGTGGAACTGGAAAATTAGAAGTTGTACAAAAAGAAGAATTGATTTTAGAAGAATTATGTGGAAGAAACAGAGGAAAGCGAACTTACTCTATTACCCCAACTGAAATTTTTGATCTTAATATTGATGATGTAACATTGATTGCAAAAGAAAAAGGATTCATTGTTGATAATCAAGGTGACTTGGGACTATCTATGAGAACAAATGATTTGTCTGTAAGTTTCATGAAAAAAGGCTCAGCTGTTGTTGTTGGGCCAAAGGACGAATCTGAGGCTATCTCATTGTACAAAAGCCTCTTAGGTAAAGAGATCAAAGCAGGAATTTAGCCTGTAAAAATTTCATAAAATAGTAGTAAATAATAAAAAATCCAGGGATCAATAGTACAATTATAAAATAATTTGAAAAAATTGGATCCCGATTGCATAGAAAATATATCAAATTTGAGATTTTTATGAAATAATCTCAAGATCTGACAGAATTGTGGACAATTTGTCCATTAGGCTTAAATACAAATTTTTGAGAAAAATGCTAATAACATGAATAACGAAATAGGACGTAAAATAACTAGTCTTACATTAATGGCAATTATGGTTGCCGGTGGTATGACATTTGCAGTTCCTGGTATGTTACCAGCTGCACATGCAGCCAACGCTAACCTATTTGTTTCCGCAGAAAACTCACAGTTTGACAACTACATGGTAGGACCTCAAGTAATTGAGGTAGTCGTAATTGATTCAGATATCAACGATACAGATGAAGGAAAAGGTGAGCCAGACGTTACAGTAAACGGTAAGATCCTGAGAATGGTTCAAGCCGTCGATGGTAACTGGTATGGTTACTTTGCAGATAGAAATCAAGCACAAATTGCTGATAATACTGCAACAGGTAACGCCGGTTCTGGTTTAGACTTTGGTTCATTCTGTAGTGCAGATTCCGCAGACGATGTATTGGGTATTGATCTTACTGATACTGACGGTGTAGCAATTCCAAACGCTACCAGTACTGGTGGTGCTTTGGTAGACGGTAATGCCGCTGGTGGAGCTATCACAGCAACTTGTGATGGTACAGCAGCTGGTGTTAACGCCGCCTTAGAAAACAACGTCGTAAGAGAACCAAAAGATGTTAACTTAATGACCGGTGTTACTGGTGGTCAAGTTGGCCAAATTGGTTTAGTAAGCTTACCTGGTACTCAAGGAACTGAAAACTGGCCTTTCGTACAACTCTATGAATTAAATCCAACTGGTAATGTAGTCGTACAGTACAACAAAGGTGGTGGTGTTCAATCTACAACACTTACTTTTGATGAAGCTGATGACTTTGCCGGTATTGAATTAGATAGAGGTGTATATCCACAAGGTGCACAAATTCATGCAACAGTTACAGACGTATGGTTAAACATTGACCCAACTGATGAAGACTCTTGGACATTTGGTGCCAATGCAGGTAACTCAACTGCAGCCGGCCCACACTACCAAGTCTTTGATGAAAACGGACAATCCGGTGGTACAGCAATTAGAATTGCTGATACCGACATACTCATGTGTGAGGATTGTCAATTCTTCCTTGATACAAATACTCAAGGTGCAGATAACGAAGTAGTAACCCTTCAGGATAACGGAGATTCAATCCTCGTTAACCTGAATGCTACTCAAGGTAGCACTGCAGCTGGTGCAAACAATGCAACCGCATTCGGTGTATTGGCTGCAACAGCAACATTGGGAACAGGTTCACTTCCAGTTACCATCACAGAACAAGGTCCAAACAGTGGTGTATTTGGTACATATGATGAATCAGATGAATCAGTACTAAAAATCACAACCGATGCAGCAAGGGGAACCTCTGCAACTGTTGATTACAATGATAGCCCAACTACCGTACTTGTAGGATTTGACTTTGCAACAATTGATATCCAACCAGTCGATGATACATGGAATTCTGGTGAAGCAATTCCAGTAGTCATTGTTGATGGAGATCAAAACAAAAACAGCAGAGTAGATGAAGACATAACAATATCAGACCCAACCTTCACGATCATTCCAGCATTAGCTACTGGTGATCCATTTACAATTGGCGAGAGTACAACAACTCCTACTGTAAACATTGGTAATGGTACTATTAGTAAAGGTGCAATTTCTACTGCAGGCGATGCCGCAATAGGAACTGTAGGTAGTATCACTATCGCATTAAATGCTACAGCAGGTAACCAAACTTCCACAATTTCAGTCGATCCATTTAGTCAAAGAGCAATCTTAGACCAAACAGCAAATGCAACTGCACAAGTTGGATTTGTCATTGTTGACTTGAAAACAACCATGGAAGAACTACAAAATACTATTAGCCAAAATGGTACCAGAAATGATGGTGTAGCATTTAACTTCTTCAATTATAATGTTGATTCATTCGGTCAAAGTGACGTAAGTGTCTACTTACTCAACAAGACTCAGAATATTCTCAACACTAATGATGAATTTGTTAATACAGCAGGTACTAACGCAGTTGTTCTTGCAGCTAACGCTACAGGAGCCGAGTACATCTCACTAGATGATCTCGATGCTAACTTGTTCACAGACACAAATCCAAGTGATAATAACATTGGTCTCTTATTCGAATTCGAATATGATGGTGATGAATCAAATGGATTTGTTGGTATTGACGATAAAGAAGTAATTGTAGCTGACTTCATGTCATTTGGTTTCAGTGATGATGGTGTGCAATCTGGTGAAAGATTCGCAAACCAAATCATCAGACTTGAAGCTGAAGAAACAGGCGATAACACAAGTACCTTCGAAGGTGAATTAGAATACTTCATGGTTAACCAATTAAGTATCCAAGAAGCAGGCACCTTTGAAATTGGTACTTCTGGTGATGATCCAACATTCATAGTAATTGAGGATCTTACTGACGAAGATGCACCAAGAATCTCATACAATGATTTAGGTGCAGATGGTGTAGTTACCCCAGTTTCTGACCAAGAAGAAGCTCCAAGCCACTCTGGTGTTGTTTCTCTAAATCAAGATTCTTACAAGATAGCTGATACTGTTGTCATTACTTTAGAAGACGCTGATCTTAACGTAGACTCTGATCTTATTGACATCTTTACTGTAGTCGGTCCAGGAACCGGAGCAACCGAAGATATGGTTGGTTCTGAAACCAGTCAAGCTTTGAGCTTTGGTGAACTTGGTAGATTACTTGATGTCACATTTGATGATATACAATGGGAAACTCCTGATGTAAATTCCTGTACCGCAGATGGTGAAACTGATGCTACAAACTCATTAGAGGATGTAACAACTGACACTGGACTCGGTGCAACCGGATTTACTTTGATTGAAACAGATACAGAATCTGGTGTTTTCACAGGTGACTTCCAAATCCCAGCATTCTGGTGTAGAAACGCAGACACAACCGCAGTAGGTTCCGAACAAGCATACGAAACAACCACTGGTCTCGATATCGAAGTTAACTATGTTGACTTCAGAGATGCCTCTGGTGAAATCGTAGAAGTTGGTGACTCTGCAGGTGTCCGCGCAAACACTGGTTCCGTTAGCCTTGACAGAACAGTCTATCCAGTTCCATTCGGTGGTACTGCTGACTTTACTGGTGCTAACACAGAATCTCCAGACGGTAGATCCATCTTCCCAGTCCACGCTAGTGGATTGACAGATGCAAACTCCGAATTAGATAATGGAGAATTCTTGCTAGGAGGAGATCTAAGCGTACACATTAGAGTAAACGATCCAGACTTTGACGTAAACCCAGCTGGTGAAGATACAATTGCACAAAACACCACAAACACCAACGTAGGTCCAGTTAAGATCTCTGTTCTCAGAGGTGCTTCAACTGTCGTACTTGGTTATGCAGGTGGTCCAGCAGAGCTAAATGGCCCAATTGATGTCGCTGACAACAATGCCAATGCTGCTAGACAATTTGGTCCAATTAACGAAATCGCACCAGACGCAGGTATTTACGAATTAGATCTAACTGTTAAATTCACCGATGGTCCAGCTGACGCACAATGCCCATCCAATGTGAGTTACACTCAGATTGGTAACGGTGATGGCGATGGCGACACTGATGAAGTTGTAGACAGATTTGATGCAGCAGATGGCGATGGTAATGATTACTGTATCTTACAAGGAGATATTCTCCAAGTAGAATACACTGATCCAGCTGACGCTTCTGGTGATATCAACACTGTTACTGATTCAGCAACATTTGACCTTAGAAACGGTGTATTGCAATCCGACAAATCCGTATACATTATCGGTTCCGATATGATCTTAACACTCATTGAGCCAGACTTCGATCTTGACAATGATGCTGCTGAGACATATGACTTAGACTTAATCGAATGGGACTCTGATGCTGCAACCATTTCCATGGGTAACCTTGGTGGTGCAGCAAATGCAGCCGCATTTGACCCAGAACCAACTGACTTTAGAGAAACAGGTGACAGCACTGGTATCTTCCAGATTGTTATCGAAATTCCTGAAGAATTAGATGGTGACAGATTAGAAAGAGGAGAAGAAATTATTCTCGAGTATACTGACTGGGGTCCATCCGGATCTGATTATGTAGGTGATGAAGATGAAGATGTCAACTTGACTGTCTTTACTTCTAACTTCGGAGCAACTGTAGAGCTTGACCAAAAAGTATACTCTTGGACTGACAAAGTTTACATTACTATCGTAGCACCAGATCACAACTTCGACAGTGACTTAGTTGATGAAATCGGTGACACTGATTTAGACCCAATAAAGGTCTCAACCAGAGGATCTGATCTTGACAACTATAAACTCGTTGAAACTGGAACCGACACAGGCATCTTTACTGGTGAGGTTATCCTTACTGGTTTCACACACGATGCTGATGGTGATTCCACAACTGGTACTGACGGTAATGATGTAGTTTCCGGTACTGCCACAGGTAACGGTCCAACTGATGGACTCTTACCAGCTGATGATGATGACGGACTTACTGTCTCCTTTGAATTCTCAGAGGATGAAACTGTAGTCGGTTCAGCACTCATTAGATGGAATATCGGTGAAGTTCAATGGTTAGAAGCAAGCTATCCAGCTAGCGGAACAGGTGTTGTAAGAGTAATTGATCCAGACATGAACTTAGATCCAGAAGCAGTCGACAACTTCGAAGTCGACGTGTGGTCTGACTCCGTTGCCGGAGGTATTGACCTTACTGTAACTGAGACAAATGAGGCAACCGGAATCTTCGAAGGTACTGTATTCTTTACAGTTGCTGACGAATCATCTGGTCACAGACTCAGAGTCGCAGAAGGTGACACAGTCACCGCAGAATATGAGGACAATACACTACCTGATCCATACACAACTGCAGATGAACTTGATATTACTGCCACTTCACTAATTGGTACTGTTGTACCACCTCTCGAGAGAGCACCAGCTGCTAACTTGAGAACAGTTGATGCATTCGGTAACAGCTTAGATTCTGTTTCCGTTGACCAACAGGTGCAAATCAGTGCTGACTTAGCAAATGGTCAGGATAGAGAGCAATCATTCGCATACTTGGTACAGATTCAGGATGCAAACGGTGTCACAGTCTCACTAGCATGGATTACAGGTTCACTATCTGCTGGTCAATCATTCAGCCCAGCTTTATCATGGATTCCAACTGAAGCAGGAACATACACTGCTACTGCATTCGTTTGGGAGTCTGTTGATAATCCTACGGCATTATCACCACCAGTTAGTACAACTGTCAACGTAAGCTAAAACTAGTTCACATTA
>NZ_JANQTA010000024.1 GCF_028278985.1 Candidatus Nitrosopumilus sp.
TCTAAAAATGAAAAATTTTGATAGTTGCTTATTCAGTGCTAAATGAGTGACCACATGAACAGGATTTTGTTACATTTGGATTGTTGATTTTGAATCCTGAACCCATTAGGCTTTCAATATAGTCAACGTTTGCACCTTGAAGGTGGTCAACACTATAACTATCAACTAGAAGTTTTACTCCGTTTTCCTCCAAGACGAGATCATCTTCTTCTGGTGCTTTTTCAAAGCCCATTCCGTAAGACAAGCCAGAACAACCACCACCTTGGACATATACTCTAAGGTATTCTGGTTTTTCAGCTTCTTCGTTCATGAATTCTTTGATTTTCTCAGCTGCTTTTGCAGTAACTGTGACCATCTTTTGAGTTTGCTCAGTTGCCATTATGAACAAAAAAGCTGGCTCAAATTATAATAAGCTTTTCCCACCCTACCCCCTAGTAATTCAAGAATTTGTGCTAAATTGAAGAAATTTGGTTTAATGATCTGCAATATGTTTTACAATATCACTAGCAGTAATTATTCCAACAACCTTGTCATCATCAAGGACAGGAAGTTTCCTAACATTTCGAGTAGACATTAGATCTGAGGCAACCCAGAGATCAGAATTTGGATCAATTGAGATAAGTGGCGAAGACATAATTCTTCTAACTGGAGTATCAATTGGATAAGAATGGGCAGTTATTTTGATTGCAAAATCCCTATCAGTAATAATTCCAACAGGAACATTTTGTTCTAATACAACAATAGCTCCCACCCCAGTGTCTTCCATCATTTTTGCAGCATCAGTTGCAGTAACAGACGAATCTACAGAAATGATTGTATTTTTCATCACTTCCTTAACCCATGTTTTTTGTTGTAAAGGTTCAGGTGAATTCATAATTAAAAATACTCAAAGTGATATTTCAAAGGATTTATTGAATTTCATGAATGATAATCATGTTCATTAAAATCAGAACCCAGTGCTACTGATAAAATTACTGTCGTTTCAGTTGTTTGGAATTTTAATTCCTTGTCAGGTAAGAAGCTTCTAAAAACTTGGGTAAGTAGTTGTTCTGTAAAAACAGACCATTTCATTCCCAATTCATGTTGAATTAAAAAGATATGCATTTCTCCTTCAACTCTATGATCAGAATTCATTCCAGATGCTCTCATGTAATCTTCTAATGTTTCAATACACCGTTTCAAATCAAATCCACCTTTGATAAACAAAACAGTGTCTTTAATCATTGGAAACATCAAAGTAATAATTTCATCAATGTCTTTTCCATCTAATTCATCACCAAGAGACTCCAAAATTCCTTTTGGAACAGGAATCATTCCAATTTTGCTAGAAAATCTATCCCATTGGATGTATTTTTCTAGAATTTGTTTTACCAAAACATTTTGAGAAATAGATTTCTGAGTAGATTCTGTTTCAAGTTCTGCTACAAGTTTCTCGGGAAGTCGGTATGTAATACTTCTAGTGGGTTCTTTTGTGGGGGTGTGAATTTGTCGTTTTGTAGTTTGACTCTCAGCCATGACAAATCACAAAAGATGAATCTAATTCACACGAGATGAATTAGAAACGAGTTCGATGTTAGTTTCTTCCAAATCACATCTCAATGAGATAGATTTGACTTTACTTTTGTACAAAAAGTACTTTTTTCCATCTTGATTAATTGAGCCAGAGATGGCTAGTAATTTTGCATCATAGAGAGTTTGTAATCTTCTGTACACAGTGCTAATGGGGATTTTTTTCTCACTAGATATTTCCATAGCGGATTTTGGTTTATCTAATGTGTTATGGAGAATTTGTTTACAATATTTGTCAGCAAGGATTTCTAAAATTACTTGCTTTCTTTCATCATCCATAATTTTTTGAGTTTGAATCAATTCTTGCATGCGTAAAGTTTGTCAAAATATGATATAATCAATGAGTATACACTGCAAGACAATGTATACTCATTTGATAAATCAAGAAAATAGAATTTTTAGGTATGGTGCAGATACCAAAGAAGATCATTCTTCCTGTTATGACTTTGGCAATACTTGTCTCATTTTCAGCAAATTTTGCAAGTGCGGAGACAGTACCAGAATGGGTTAAAAATAATGCCCTATGGTATGGACAAGGAACTATTACAGAGTCAGAATTTCTCAATGCAATGAAATTCCTCATAGAACAAGGAATCTTAGTCGTAGAAATTGAGCAAGAATCAATTATTCAAGATGCAATGATTGCCATTCCAAATGGAAACTCTGAAATGTCAGCTGCAGGATTCTACTTGCCGCTTAATTTAGAAATTCCAGTTGGTTCTACAGTCACTTGGGTAAATGATGATTCTGTTCCACACAACATCCAAAGTATGGATTTGAAAGGAAATGTGATTCAATTGTTCAACAGTCCACCTCTTGAAACAGGAGATAGATTTGAATTTACATTTGAGGACGAAGGAGTCTACAAATATGTATGCACATTCCATCCTTGGAGAGTTGGAATGGTAACAGTGTCATAGAGTTACACAACTCTAAATTTTTTGTTTTAATAAAATAAAGGAAATAGGAAATAGCTATTTCTTTGACTTGTTGACAAATGCAGTCATTCTTTCTTCTCTATCTGGATGAGTAAAGCAGTTTCTCCAAGCAAGTAATTCAATTGACAAACCAGTATCAAGGTCTGCATTTCTTCCCTTGTTGATTGCTACTTTAGACATCTGAACACCCATTGTTGAGCATCCAGCAATTTGTTGTGCCATTTTAAGAGCCTCTTCTTGCAATGAAGCAAGAGGAACTACATGATTTACAAGACCAATTTCTTTTGCTTCTTCAGCTTTGATCATTTTTCCTGTGTAAACAAGTTCTTTTGCCTTTGCTATTCCCACAATTCTCATTAATCTTTGAGTTCCACCCCAGCCAGGAGGAATTCCGATTGTTACTTCTGGTTGACCTAGTTTTGCAGTATCTGCTGCAATTCTAATGTCACAAGACATTGCAAGTTCACAGCCTCCACCTAATGCAAATCCGTTAATTGCTGCAATCGTTGGTTGTTTTACCAGTTCAACAGTTGCTGTAACTAATTGTCCAGTTTTTGCATATTCGACGGATTCATCTGCTGAAATTTTTGACATGTATTCAATGTCAGCTCCTGCAGAGAATGCTTTTTCACCTTCACCAGTCAAGATGATTACTTTGACGTTCTCATCATGATTGAGTGTCTCAAAAGTTTTGATTAGTTCTTTTGCAACATCAGTATTCATGGCATTAAGTTTGTCTGGTCTGTTGATTTTAACAGTACAAATGCCATCAGAAGTAGATGTGGTAACTAGTGACATGAAAATTTGTCAAGTCATGCGAGACTTAAATGTTATCTATTTTTTAGAAATTTTTCCCCAGTGATTGAGAGCAGATGCTGCTGCAACCCAAGTTCTAAGGTCTTGATAAACTGGGACATTGTGTTTCTCGATTAGTTTAATCATTTTTTCTGTATATGGACCGCCATTTCCTCCACACAAAAGAGGTTTCTTGCCCTTCTTTTGAAAAGCTGCTAGATGATCAACAATTGTTTCTTCTAGTGGGTCATCTTGGAATACAAACCATGGCATTGCAATGTCAATATTCTTTTCATCCATGAATTGTTGAATTACAAATTGATAGTCATCTGCAGTTGCACCGCCACCAACATCAGCTGGGTTACCATTGTGAATTGGTACAGCAGGTGGGAAACGAGATTTCATTTTCTTTAGAAGTTTTGGAGATAGTTTTCCAATTTGCAATCCGAATTTTTCTAATTGATCAATTCCACCAATCATTGGACCAGCACCATTACTAGTCATAGCAACTTTGTTGCCCTTGGCAGCTGGTTGCCAAGCTAGTGCTTTGAGTACACCTGCTAGTTCTTGATAACTATCAACTGAAATGATTCCTGCTTGTTTGAATGCACCCATAATGATAGCATTTGAGCCTCCAAGTGAGCCTGTGTGAGATGCTGCTTGTTTGGCACCTGCTGCAGTTCTACCACTCTTCCAAATTACGATTGGTTTCTTTTTCTCTTTCATAACACGTTTAGCAACATTGATGAATTTTCTACCATCACCAAATCCTTCAACATATAGTCCAATTACTTTGGTTTGAGGATCATTTGCAGCATACCAAATCATATCTGCCTCATCAACATCAGAACGATTTCCGAAACTAATCATTTTAGATAATCCAAATACATCAGCACTTTCTAACATGCTAATTCCCATTGTTCCACTTTGTGAAAAGAATGCAACAGGGCCTAATTTTGAACGAACCATTCTTTCTTGTCCTTGGAAGGCGCAATCAAGACGATTTGCTGCATTAAACATTCCAATACAGTTTGGACCGATAATTCTGATTTTGTGTTTTTTAGATAATCTGGCAACTTCTGCTTCATATGCTGCTCTTTCTCCACCTAGTTCTTTTCCGCCACCTGAAACAATTACAACACTGTGTACACCTTTCTTTGCACAATCCTCTAAGACAGGGGGAGTCATTGACAAATCAACTGAAACTACAACTAGGTCAACTTTACCTGGAATTGCTGCAACTGAAGGATAGCATTTTTGTCCAAAGATTTTATCTGCTTTTGGATTAATTGGGTATACTTTACCCTTGAAATCATAATTTACTAAACTATCTAAGATAGAGTTTCCAATTTTACCGGGACTAGAAGATGCACCTACTAGTGCAACAGATTTTGGAGTAAAGAAAGTCTCCATGTCGGTAATACTTGGTTTTGCTTTTGAAATAGAATTTTTCCTAATCTCTTTGTTTAAGATGATTTTTGCATCAACAACAAAGTGGGATTTTGGATATACAATTACGGGGTTAAAGTCAATACTGTTAATGTAATCAGCATTATCTACGCCTAATTTTCCAATGTCAACTAACATTTTTGCTACCATGTTAGTATCGATTGGTTCACTTCCTCTGAATCCTTTGAGAAGTTTTGAACCTTTCAATTCATTTAACATTGATTTTGCATCTGAAGTTGTAATTGGAAGCATTCTAAATGCAACATCTTTCATTACTTCTGTCATGATTCCACCCATTCCAACCATAATGATTGGACCAAATTGGGAATCGTTTTGAATACCTACAATTAATTCAACACCTTTTGGAACCATTTTTTCCAAAAGTATTCCTTTTACATTGACACCTTTCTTTTTTGAAAGTCTACCATACATGTCAGTAAAGGTTTTCTTTACATCATTGACATTATCTAATCCAACTTTAACTCCACCAACATCAGTCTTGTGTAAAATTTGTGGAGATACTACTTTCATTACAAGTGGGAAACCAATCTTTTTTGCTGCTTTTGCTGCTTCATCAGCAGAAGTTACTAAAGCATAAGGTGGAACTTTAACTCCATAACTTTTCAAAATTGATTTTGAGGATTCTTCGGTGATAACTTTGTGATCGGTTTGAATGATTTCATCAAAAACTTTCTTCACAGCAGCCATCGTTCGATCGATGAAATCAAAACTCAGTATATTAAACTTTGGTCAAATATGAAATGATGATTTGAAATTATTGTAAAAATTCTTCATATTTGATTTTACAATTGAAATATTCTCATCTACATCTGAACGAATTTTTTGAGGATCAATGTATGGGATTTCTTTGAGTTTTTCTTCAGTGTTGTCAAGCCAGAGATTCACCATCTGTTCATTTACTTCAAGATGAAATTGAAGGCCAATTGCACTTTTGTATTGAAATGCTTGATTTTGATAGTGTTCAGATGAGGCTAATCTAACTGCTCCTTCAGGCAAATCAAAGGTATCACCATGCCAATGAAAAACAGTAAATGGGTTTTGAAAACCTGTAAAGAGTGCAGAATTGTTGTTAATTTTTAGATCATTGTAAAATCCAATTTCTTTTTTTGGACCTGTATACACATTTGCACCAAAAGTTTTTGCAATTAATTGAGAACCCAAACAGATTCCCAATACAGGAATGTTTTTGTCAACTGAATCTTTGATTAGTTTTTGTTCTTCTCTAAGATAAGGTAAATCATCATTAGCACTTTCAGGTGCACCAAGAATAACTATCATTGAAAAATTATCTGTGGGAATTTTTTCATGTTTAGCATTTACAGATGTTATTTCTAATCCATCTTCTTTTAGTAAATCACCTAGATATCCAGAACCTTCAATCCGAGTATTTTGAATTAGTAGTACATTAGACATTTTTTCTATATACAAAAGTGCTTAATATCTTAAAATTAATTGTTTAGTGTGCTTGTTACTGAACAAGAAATTTCTGAGATAAAGAAATTCATCTTACAACTTAACGTAAATGAAAAGAATGTAGTTGTGGTAGAAGGAAAAAGGGATTCAGATGCTCTTAAAAAAATAGGATATTCAGGAAAAGTTTTAGAATTTCACAAGTTTGGAGGGATGATAAAATTTGTTGATTCTGTTGCAAAATATCAAAAGATAATCATTCTTTTTGATGGTGACAAAAAAGGGAGATACCTTACGGGTAAAGCAATTCAATTGTTAGAAAGAAGAACAAAAATCGATTTATCTTACAAAAGAAAACTTAGAGAAATTTCTAGAGGAAAAATCAAGTTTATTGAACAACTAGTTTGTTACGAACCTTACTTGGTTTAAGGCCAGATTCCTTTTTGATTAAAGGCCTCAAGAACTCTCTCTACAGCCAAAACCATAGTTGCTTTTCTCATGTCAATTTTGTGCTTCTTTGATAATGCAAATGCATCTTTGAATCCTTTGGTGATGTTCTTTTCCATCTTGTTTGCAACTTCATCAAAGGTCCAATAGTAGCCCATGTTATTTTGTACCCACTCTAAATAGGAGATACAAACTCCACCAGAGTTGGCCAAGATGTCTGGAACAACTAGAATCTTCTTTTTGTAAATAACTGGATCTGCTTCTGGCAATGTAGGTCCGTTTGCAGCTTCAGCAATAATTTTACATTTTAGATTCTTTGCAATCTTTGCAGTAATTTGATTTTCGAGTGCACCTGGAATTAGAACATCACATTTCATTGTTAGAAGTTCTTCAGTTGAGATTTTTTTGCTTCCAGGGAATCCAACAACAGAGCCTTTCTTTTGTTTGTGCTCTAGGATTTTACTGACTTTGGCACCTTTTGGAATTGAAATAGAACCTTTTGAATCACTTACAGCAATTACTTTAGCACCCATCTTTTCTAGATACTCACCAGCAAATGTTGATGCATTTCCAAATCCTTGTAAGACAACTTTGGCACCTTTGAGTTTTAGTTTCAATGTTTTTGCTGCTTCTCTAACTGTGTAAGCAGTGCCAAGACCAGTTGCAACATTTCTTGCAAGTGAACCTCCCATTGAGATTGGTTTACCTGTAATTACACCTGGAGAATATTTGTTGCCGTTTAGTTTGCTAAATGTATCCATGATTTGTGTCATTTCTCTTCCTGTTGTGTAAACATCAGGTGCAGGAATGTCTTTTTCTGGACCAATAATTTCAGAAATTTTGTAAGCAAAACCTCTGGTTAATCTTTCAAGTTCACCTTCACTAAGTTTTTCAGTTTTTGGATTTACGTAGATAGCTCCTTTACCGCCACCTAATGGTACATCAACAATTGCACATTTCCATGTCATCCATGATGAAAGTGCCATGACTTCGCGTTCCATGTATTCAACTCCACCTTCAGGATTAAAGTAACGAATACCTCCTTTGTATGGACCTCTGTCGTTGTTATGTTGACTTCTAAATCCTGTGAAAACTCTAATTTTTCCATTATCCATTTTTACTGGAATTTTTACTCTCAAAACTTTGTTTGGCATTGCCAAGTAATTTCTTAATTCTTTGTCTTTGATGCCAAGAACATCACATGCATCATTGACTTGTTTTGTTGCATTTGCAAATGGGTCTGATTTTACCAATGTGATCGTGATAGGAGGTCTTGGAATATATAAATTTGGTTGGAATTTTCTGATCGGATAATTTTAGAGGTAAACTTTCTTGTGGTTTAATTTTCTATCCAATTTCTCAATTGCTTCATCTAAAGCAGAGATATTCATTTCCAGAAAATTTGACAAATGAAAGATTGCTCCATATTTCTCACCTATTTTTGACACCATATTGTTTTTCTCGAGGACTTTCATGTGGTGTTGAACAGCTTTGTAGTCTAAATCAAGTTCTTGTGCAAGTTGATGAGTATTGTAGGGTTGATCTAGTAGATTCATAATTATTCGTAATCTAGTGAAGCCGCCACGAGTGCTTGTGAATAGGTAAAGTAGTAATTTTCTTGTTTGTTTGTCTACTTTACGCTCACTTGATGGTCTTGATTTTAAGATCTCTTTGAATTCTAAGAGTTGATTTGTCATGTTCTTTAATCAAAAAGTGCTGTTTTTGCTTAAAACTCTATTTCCATATTTGGCCCATATTGAACAGATCTAAGAGACAATTACCCTTAAATTGACTGAGGATGAACTCGTCATATCATGATGGCATCAAAGGGTTACGATATGACACCTACCATGTATTCTCCAGATGGTAGAATTTACCAAGTCGAATACGCTATTGAGACTGTAAAAAGAGGAACTTTAGCAATTGGTGTTCTTAGTAAAGAAGGAGTCATTATGGCTGTTGAAGAAAAACCTCGTACTTTACAAAGTACTGATGTCACACAGAAAATTTTCCAAGTTGATTATCATATAGGAGTTGCAGCAGCAGGATATATTCCAGATGCACGTGTTCAAGTTGATAATGCAAGATTCTTCTCACAAGGTAATAGAATGACCTATGATGAATCAGTCGAAGTAGCAACTGTTGCAAAACATCTAGCAGACCAAGCTCATCAATTTACCCAATACGGAGGAGTTCGTCCAAATGGAGTTTCAATGATAATTGCAGGTATTGATCAAAAAGGAGAATCAATCTATGTTACTGATCCTAGCGGAACTTATGTTCAATTTGCAGCAATTGCAATTGGAGCAGGTTCAGATGATGTTAATGAATTCTTGGAGAAAAATTACAAAGATGATTTGAGTTTGGAAGATGCAGCATCATTAGCAATTGCAGCAATTAATCTCAAGGCAGAGAAAAAAGACGGAGTTAGCGATATCAAAATGGCAAAGATTTCAACTGAATCAAAAGTCTTTGAAAAAGTATCAGAGGCAGACTTGCAAAAATATTCTCAAAACGTATCCAAGTTTGCCCCATAAGAAAATTTTAGATTTGAAAGATATTCATTTTAGTGTACGAGATGATAGATTATGGGTTTAGGAAGTAGTTATTGGCAAGAAGTAATTGAAGTTCTAAGAGACATCATTCCAATTTATGATAAAGTAAATTCAATTATTTCATTGGGAAAAGACGTAGAACACAGAAACAGAGGAATTTCTAATAGAGTTCATCCTGGAAACAAAATTCTAGACGCAGGTTCAGGATTTGGAAACATGTCAAAAACGGCTCTAAAATTAACAGATGGAAAAATTTCCATAACGCTATATGACCCACTTGTACCAATGTTAAAGAATACAGGCACACATTTTGAAAAAACACCAGATATGACAAACGGGGTTTTTGAGCACATTCCATTTAGAGAGGGGGAATTTGATGCTGTTCTTTGTGGTTATTCTTTGAGAGACGCAATTAATTTACGAATTGCAATTTCAGAAATTCATAGAGTTCTAAAAGACGGAGGAAGATTTGTGATTGTTGATTTAGGAAAACCTGATGAAGGATTCATCAGAGCAGGTGTTGCATTTTATCTCAGATGTATTTTACCTATTCTAGCATTTTCAGCTGGAGGAAAATTAGGATTAAAGTTTGGAACTTTGTATGGTACTTTCAAAAGATGGCCACAAAATAAAAAGCTAGAAGAATTATTGCTTGAAAAATTCTCAAGAGTAGAATTTGAGAAAGATCTTATGGGCGGAGCAATAATGGTTGCAGCATACAAATGAACAGAGTTCTAATACTAGTAAATATTACTGGATTAATCATCGGTATTTCCTATGGACTTCATGGGCCTATCTTACCAGTATTTGCAAAAAATATCATTGGTGCAACTTACTCAGAGTTGGGACTAATTGGATTAACCAATTTTATTCCATACATGTTCATTCCACTGTTTGTAGGAATATTACTTGATAGATTCAACAATGGGTATCTCTTAGCATTTGGAACAGTAATCAATTCAGTATCAATCTATCTTCTATCAATTGCGCAATCAGTTCCAGAAATTATGGGATTCAGAATTTTAACAGGAGTTGCACATGCTTTCTTTTGGCCACCATGTGAGGCCATCATATCAAATGAAAGCACAGAAAAAAATCGTGTAAAGAACATTTCGTGGTTTACAATGTTTTTTGTAATTGGATTCATGGTGGGCCCATTACTTGGAACGGTATTCTTAGAAGAGTTAGATATCACATATAGAATTCTATTCCAAATTACCGCTTTCATTTTGGCTACTGCAATTATTACATCAATTTTAGCCTCAAAAAGAGGCAAAAAGAACCATCATGAAAAATTTTCATTTTCGTCCATAAAGGAAATGAAGAGGTTTCCAGAAGTCATAATTTTATTAATTTTTTGTACTTCATCATTTGGAATCATTCTGACAATTTATCCTGCATTTCTAAATGACAATGGAATGACAGATACTGATATTTTGTATCTGTATTTTGTCTTTGGTATTTCTAGAGTTGTTTCACTTGCACTAGCAGGAAAGTTTGCAAGAAGAACTAGTCAAACTTTGATTGCTGCAACAATTGCAGTTTCAATTGGATTAGCAATGTCAGTGGTTGGAGATTCAATCTTTGTGTATGCTGCTGCATTAATTCTGATGGGATTTGGATTTAGCATATTTTTCCCCTTAACTCTTGAAATAATTTTGAGCAAAACTAGAAAAGGGATTTCGGGTAAGATTATTGGAGCATATGAGACAGTATTTGGAATGGGATGGGCAATAGGACCATCCATTGGAGGACCAATTACACAATCACTTGGAGATCAATCACCATACATCGTTTTTTGTATAATTGGAATAGGAGTCACAGTATTAGCAATTATTTCGAGAAAGAAACTAGAGCCGGAAAAAGTATTGTATTAGATATCCATGGTTCCACGTTTTTTGGTGCATAGATCAAGTGCATCACAAACGTCTGTAACAAAGACTTTTCCATCACCTTTAGAACCAGTGCAGGCAACATTTGCTATTGCATCTAGAATATCATCCACCTTTGGATCATCAGCAACACAAATGATCATGTCTCTACTGAAGTATTGTCCTACAAGAGGAGGATCTTGTGCTCCTTGTCCTTGAACTTGATGAATTGTTACACCACCAACACCGACTTTTTTGATAGCAGCAACAACAGAATCTCTTACATGAGTTGGAACTATTGTTTCGATTTTCTTCATAAAAATTTGCCACATCGAATTTGTTTAAATCGATAAGTGAATTCTCATAATTGATTTTCAAAAATGAGATTTAGTTAGGCGTAAGATTGAACATTACGTTTAATTTCAAACTAGATCATTGACGAGATATGATTGAGCATTCACTAAACGTAGCAGGTAGTGAGTGGATTATCATAATTTTTGTAGCCCTAGTTTTGATTTTGGGAACTGGAAGACTACCAGGAGCAGCAAAAAAACTTGGAAAAGCAGTTAATGAATACAATAAAGCAAAAAACGACATCCAAGACCAAATGAAAGAAGTAACAGAAGAAGCACCAAAAATTTCTGGACCAGTTGAATCTGAAAGAGAGAAATTAGAAATGATTGCTAAATCAATTGGAGTAAAAACAGAAGAAAAATCTGATGACGAATTACGAAAAATCATAGCTGACAAAATTGGTCAAAAGAGAATAGATGAACCTGAATCAAAGTAAATTATTTTGATTTTTTAATTCTGTACAAATCTTTGTCTAGACGTTTTTTAGCAAACTTGTAGTAATCAGGAACTATTTCAAATCCAAAAAATTGACGTCCCATGGATTTACTGACAACTGCAACTTGTCCTGAACCAATGAATGGATCTAGCACAACATCCTTTTTCTTACTTGAGTATGTCAGTAATTTTTCAATAAGTTCAGAGGGAAGTTTTGTAGGAGTTTTCTCATCTCCTGTCCAATATTCACGCTTGATATCCCATACGTCTTCTTTATCTCTATAATGCAAACTACGGCCATCTTTTGTTTTTTCATCTTTCTTGAATCTAGAGAAAGGATAGAATTTTCTCTTTTTATCATCTTTGCATACGTAAAGACAATGATAGTGTGATGTGACAAATTTTTTCTTTGTTACAACACCAAACTGATATTTCCAAATAATGTGATTAATTGTAACAAATCCTACATCATCCAGTGCTCGTAGAATATCTTTGAGATTATTCCATCCCGAAAAAACATACATGCTTCCAGAATCCTTGAGAATTCGATAAACTTCACTCATCCAAGCAAATGAAAAATCATAATAATCTTCAGGTTTGATTTCATTATATCCTGAAAGAACATTAGATGAGGTCCTATTGTAATTAGCCTTTTTTGCTTTGAATTTAATTGCAAAAGGTGGATCAGTAATAACAAGATCAACCTTGTTTTTTGGAATAGAATTCATTCCTTCGATGCAGTTCTGATTGTAAATTTTGTTAATTTCAATTTTTTTCAATTTTAGCTTGATGAGGATTTACTTGCTTAATAATGTCATTGGTGATGTCTGAAACAATAAATCACTAATCAATTCATAGCAAATAGATCTTGAAATTTTCATGTCCTAAATGTAAATCAAAAATTGAAATCCAAAAAACATTCAATAAAAAAATGCATGTTTCTTGTGGCAAATGTGGTATAGAGGACCTTTTAGAATTTGCAAAAAACCCTGACGAGGTATTTTTAGAATTTTTGGCAAGGTACGATCAAGGATTAGTTCACGAAAAAGGATTAGAAGAAAATCTCAAAGATGAAGGAATTGTCAGGGCAGAAAGTGAAATCAAGAGTTTGATTGGAGAAAAGAATCCAGATAAAATTACTGAAGATATACTATATTCAAAAAAAGATTATATCTCTGAATACAAGGTTTTGAGCAATCCTGAGCCTAAAATGGGCAGTAAGATTGAAGATTTGGGACTAGAAGATGAAATCACAGATCACTTGTCAGATTTAGGAATAAATCAGTTTTACAAATTTCAAGAAGAGTCTATTGCTGAAATTATTTTTGGCGAAAATATCATCATTGAGGCCCCAACTGCATCAGGAAAAACTGAGGCATTTTTAATTCCTGTAATTCAAAAAATAAAAAAAGAGGGAGTCGAAGGAAATGTTTTTGCAATTTTCGTATATCCCACCAAAGCACTTGCACGAGATCAATATCCCAAGATAAAGAATTTTGCAAACAAGATTGGAATCAGAGTGGGAGTTTTTGATGGAGATACAAAACTTGAAGAAAGAAGAGATATTACAGACAATCCTCCACATATTCTCGTAACAAATTTTGATGTTTTACATTATCATATGTGGCATCAGACAAAATTTTCATCAATATTAACATCTACACAGATGTTAGTTGTAGATGAAGCACATGTTTATTCAGGTATTTTTGGAACAAATGTTCATTATATCATTAAACGATTAAAACGAATTTGTACAAAAAATATCCAGTTTGTTGCAGCTTCGGCAACACTTGATGCAGCAAAAGAATTCTGTCAAGAGTTGTTCGGTGAGAAAATGCAATTAATTCATGGTTCAGGAAAAAAAGGTCAAACAGATTTTGTTATGATGTTTCCATCACTGCGAACACAAAGAGCTTTGATGGTAGATTTGACTAAACGATTAACACAAAAAAATCACAAGACAATGGTTTTCAATAATTCTCATCTAAATTCAGAATTGTTAGCAATTCAAGCTAAAAAACAAAAAGTCAACATCAAAGTTCACAGGGCAGGTTTAATGGCAAATTATCGAGCATCAGTTGAAAAACAATTCAAAGAAGACAGTTTAGATGCAATTTCTTGTACACCTACGCTTGAATTAGGCATAGATGTAGGAAATGTTGACGGGGTGATTTCATCTACAATTCCAGTCAATAGACTTACTCAAAGGATAGGTAGGGCTGCAAGAAAAGGGCAAAGAGGATATGCATTTTTGGCATTAGGAAATGATCCAATTTCCCAATACTACAAAAATCATCCTGATGATTATTTTGAAGATATTGAAAAAACATACATCGATCCCAAGAATCCATTTGTTGAAGAATTTCAAGTTCTAGCAATGGCTTGTGATAGACCTATCTCAAAACATGAATTAAAAGAACACCAAGAAATTATTGAGCATCATCTAATTAACGAAAATCTAAAAGAATTCAATAATAGAATAATTCCAAATTTTGACAAAATTAATTCAATGCTAAATGAGTATAGTATTAGGGGTATTGGTAAATCAATTGATATCTTTCTGAATGAGAAAAAAGTTGGAGATAGAATTTTACCAATTGCACTTGAAGAATTGCATAAAGATGCAATCTATTTTTTGGCAGGTGTAAGGTACAGAGTCAAAGAATTAAACTATCCAAAGAAAAATTATGCAAAGCTGGAAAAAATTCCTAGAGATTATCCATACTATACAAAATCACTAACAGAAGAATGGCCTACAATAGAGACTGTCTATGAACAGAGAATTGCAAATGGTATAGAAGTAGCATTTTGCAAATTGCATATTGAGAAAAAAGTTTACGGTTATGTGAACATAGAACTAGGACAAGATATTACTCAAGGAGAAAAGGTAATGCTTGATGAACCATTAGAATATGATTTTGTTACAAAAGGAATTGTCTTTCATGCCCCACGTCCAACAAAGATTATTGAAGAATCTGAAGATGAAGAGTATACTGAAGCTAGTGGATACCATGCAACAGAACATGTTGTAATTGAGGGGAGTAATATGATTACAGGGGGAGTTTCTCAGGATTTGGGAGGTATTTCATTAGGAACTTCAGGCTTGATTTTTGTGTATGATGGTGCCATTGGAGGTAGTGGTGCAAGCAAAGCCCTCTATGACAGATTTGAAAAGGCTCTTGAGAGAAGCATGAATATTGTAAAAGAATGTCCGTGTGAGAGTGAAGCAGGATGTCCAAGATGTACATTCTCATACAGATGTGGTAACAATAACGAGTACTTGCACAAGTATTCTGCATTAGAAATTCTAGATAGAATAAACAATGGTGAGAAAACTAAACTAATTGATCCAACCGAAGGAGACAGACCTTTAGTTTGAAATCAAAATAGGATAAATATGATAAAAATTTAGGTCAAACATGGAAAAAGTTGCGCTAGTAACAGGAAGTTCATCAGGTATTGGATTAGAGACAGCTTTAGCACTAGCTAGAGATGGATATCAAACTTTTGCCAGCATGAGAAATACAGCAAAGTCAGGAGAATTAGAAAATGCTGCAAAAAAAGATAATCTCAAAATTGAAATTATTGAATTAGATGTAGATAAAGAAGAATCAATTGTTTCAGCAATCAAAAAAGTGATTGACTCTAGTGAAAGACTAGATGTGTTAGTAAATAATGCAGGATACGGGCAATTTGGTTGTACTGAAGATGTATCAATCGAAGATTTTAGAAAACAATTTGAAACTAATTTCTTTAGTGTTGTAAGAATCATTCAAGAAGTTGCACCAATTATGAGAAAACAAGGTTCTGGAAATATTGTAAACATTAGTTCAGTTGCAGGAAGAATTGGATTGCCTGGTTCACCAGCTTACATCAGTTCCAAATTTGCATTAGAAGGATTAGTTGAATGTTTACGATATGAATTAGGGCAATTTGGAATTAACACAACTCTCATTGAGCCAGGAGTAATCAAAACAAACTTTTTTGATTCTATGAAAGTTCCAGATTCAAAGACAGACCCAAAATACAAGCAATTAACTGATAATATTTTATCAGGACTCAAAATGATGGTAGAAATGGGAACAGCACCTTCTCAAGTTGCCGATGTTGTAATGAAATCCCTTCATGATGAAGAAATGCTTCCAAGATATGTTGCAGGTACAGATGCTGCAATGTTTTTGGAGGCTAAAAAAATGAAAACAGACATTGAATTTGAGAAATACATGAGCAAAGAGCTATTTTCTCACTAACATCGTACACCTACGTTAACTTGATATACGCATAAAACCGAGTTTTTGTCAAAGTCCACAGTTTTAGAGTGAAAAGAATGACAAAATGGGAAAAATTAGAACATAAAGGAATCCTTTTTCCACCTGATTTTGAATCTCAGGGGATTAAGATAAAGATCAAAGGAGAAAATGTTGATCTTAATCTTGAACAAGAAGAGATGGTGTATCAGTGGGCAAAAAAGAAAGATACACCTTATGCCCAAGACAAAGTTTTCCAGAAAAACTTTACAGTAGATTTTGCAGAAAAATTAGGTTCCAAATTTAAAAAAATCTCATATGAAGATATTGATTTTTCTCAAGCTTACAAACTTGTAGACAAAGAAAAAGATCTCAAAGAGATGATGACCAAAGAAGAAAAAAAAGAACAGGCAAAGAAGAGAAAAGAATTACGTGAAAAACTTAAAGATGAATATGGAATTGCCAAAATGCAATTAAAAAAAGGTGAGAAGTTAGTTGAGGTAGAAGTTGGAAACTATATGGCCGAACCACCAGGAATTTTTATTGGCAGAGGAGAGCATCCACTTAGAGGTAAATGGAAACCCAGAGTTACTAAGGAAGATGTGATTTTAAATCTTGGAAAAGATGCACCAAAACCAAAAGGAAATTGGAAAGAAATTAGACATGATAAGGATTCCATGTGGCTAGCAAGCTGGATGGATTTTCTTACTAAAAAAATGAAATATGTTTGGCTCTCAGATAGTTCTGATCTTAAACAAGGTAGAGATAAGGAAAAATATGAAAAAGCAGTTAAACTTGAAAAAGAAATTGAGAAAATTAAGAAAGCAATAGTTAGAGACATGAAAGATGCAAAGAAGAGTAAAGTTGCTACTGCATGTTATTTAATTTACAGAACTGCAATGAGGGTAGGGGATGAAAAAGATGAAGATGAGGCAGATACGGTGGGTGCAACCACCTTAAGGAAAGAACACATCAAAGTTACAGCTAATACAATTGAGTTTGACTTTTTAGGAAAAGATAGTGTAAGATGGCAAGAAACTATCAAAGTAGAAGGAGATGATAAACAATTTCAAGAAAATCTGAAAAAATTAATTGAAAAGAAAAAACCAAATGAAGACATTTTTGATAAAATCACCTCCAGAGATGTGAACAAGTACTTCTCCGGAATTGTTAAAGGACTCACAGCCAAGGTATTCAGAACGTATTTGGCAACAACCAAGGTCAAAAACTACCTTGTACAACATGATGATATTAAACGGAAGAGTCCAAATGAGAAAATTTATCATGCAAAAATGGCTAATTTAGAGGCTGCAATCATGTGTAATCACAAAAGAACTATTCCAAAAACGTTTGAACAGGCATTACAGAAAAAACGAGACACATTGAAGAAGGTGGAAAAAGACAAGGCTTGGAACAAAACACAAGAAACACTGAAAAAAGTTGAATCATCTGAGCCAAAAACAGAAACTCAAAAGAAAAACAAGACAAAGAGAATCAAGACACTAAACGAGCAAATCAAAAAACAAAAAACCAAACACAAAGAAAGAGTTGAGAAATTACAATTACAAATCGATTTATCAGAAAGAACTAGAGATTACAACCTCGGAACATCCCTGAGAAACTATATCGATCCTAGAGTTTTCAAAGCATGGACTGACGAAGTTGGTGCAGAATGGGAAAAATTGTACACATCTGCATTGCAGAAAAAATTCCTATGGGTTGGAAAAGAAGATCTTAGTTGGAAGAGCATAAAAAATTAAGATGCTCTAAAGGCTTCACTCCAAGATGAGCGCTGACCAGCTTGCCATTCTTTTGAAGAGATAGAGTTTGCTTTTTCAACTTTTTCCATTTCCTCATACATTGGATTGAATGGATGGTATCCCTCACATTCCAAATAGAATTCATCAGTTAAAGCAAATCCTTTGTAAAAGCTTTCATCAGCATCATGTTCTGTTTTGATCATATAATCAACAATCCTACATTTAGAATAATCAAAACCTCGAACTATAGTGTCCTCATAAGACAAAAGAATTTTTACATCAAATAATTCTGCCAGATTAGAAACACCAGTTGATTTTACACCAATTTCTCTAGTATGATCTGCTGCATCATACAATAATGGAGTTCCTCCTAATACCTTTACTAATTGAATCGTCGGATTAGCACGAGCAGCTAGATTTCCTTGATAGAATTCTGTAAATGAAATTTCTTCAATACCACTTTCAAAATCAAAAATTGAAGAAACTGTAGGACCATGACCCATATTGTATGTAATAGGAGCAGGTTCAAAGAATTTTGATTGAGTTGAAGTTTCATCATGTGTAGGAATTTCCGGTTTTAAGCCAGAGCAATCAACGTCAAGGATTTCAGCAGTAGCAAAACCTCGTTTTCCAGTATAACCTTCTTCAACATCCCTTAAGGTAACAATATCATATCCAGATACAATGCAATCATGGAAATCCATTCCTCTCAATAGTTCTTGAGAATTTACAAAATCTACATTTACATTAAAATCTTCATTAAAACTTCCTGGAAGACCTGAGACTTTACTTGATGTATTAATTGCATCATCAATTAAGGCATGTGGTAATACAGCAGTAATAATTTGAAAGCCTGCACTTCCATCACTTGTTTCATCATATCCATCAGTCAAAGTGAAAATTACAGATTCAATTTTTTCTGTACCTGAATCAAATTCAAATGTAAGAAAAGTTCGAACATCTTCAGCTAGAGCAAACGGAAGAGAACCAGAATCAACAAAAGTTTTTTCACGAGTATAAGTTTTAGGTTTGTCAGTATCAATATGAACTCCACCACATTGAAAATCAATTCTATCCACTACAGCAAATCCAGTATTTGAGGCCATGTAGGATTCGTAATCATCAGATAAGGTAGTTATTCCATAATCAATGATTTCACAGTGTCTATATTGCAAAGTTTTCAAAATAACATCATTTTGCTTTACATTAACAGTTGCATCAAAGAAACGATAATCATATTCAAAACTACTACCGGCAGTTAATCTAGATAACCTATGCACAAACGATTCATCTAATGCTTTATGCAATAATGGGGTTTTTCCAACTACTCCTTCTACCTGAAATGTAGTTCCAACATTTTCTACAATATCAGAAGTTGTTGAAAAGACTGGAAATTCTACAGTTTCAGTTCCATCTCGAAATTCAAATGTTATTTCAGAATGAATTCCAGCAACAAAATCGTATTCTTGAGCAAAGACATTAGGAGGATTCATGGAAATCGTAAAAACAAATAATGCCAGAACCGAAAACATAATCAAATTTTGAAGAGTCATCATACATGTCCTACTATTCAAGAATAGAGATAAGATGTGAGTATGCTTTGCCACTCAGTGCATGAATAATAACTTGATCGCATTTTTGTATGGTAGAATCATTTAATTTCCCATTTTTTGGGCATAATATTGTGCCGGGGTAGCTCAGCCTGGTTAGAGTGCCAGTTCACTTGGTAATCTCTAAAGGTTCTCCAACTAAGGCAATACTCATAATCTGGAGGTCGCGAGTTCGAAACTCGCCCCCGGCATTACAGATTTTTTCAAAAATTAATCATACTTTGCAATAAGCTCTTCTAGCTTTTTTATGCTAACTGGTTTGCTCTCCAAGAGCAAGAGTCCATTATTTTTTGCATGTTCAATTTCTTTGTCATCATTCACATATGCTGAAATAAGAATAACTTTAGCCGAATTATCAAGTTCACGAATTTTGTAAAATGCCTGTATTCCATCCATATTTGGCATTTTTACATCCATGAAGACTAGACAAGGTTGTACAGATTTGTAAGTATCAATTGCTTCCAAACCATCATTTGCAATATGAGTAGCGTATCCCTTAGATTTCAAGAGATATTCTGTAGATTCTAAAAGATCTTTATCATCATCAACTAACAAAATTGATTTTTGTTCCATATATTCATATCATATGAAATAAATACAATATTTATTGTTTTATGGGAAATTTCAAAATAAACTTTACAGGTTCTCCAATTGCGGTAATTGTTCCACCGTGCAATTCCATCAAATGTTTACAACTAGCTAATCCAAGACCAGTTCCTTTAAATTTTGTTGTATACAAAGGTTCAAAGATTCTCGATAAAATTTCTTTAGGAATTGGAGGACCATTATTTGAGATTTCAATTATTATATCGTATTCAGATTTTTTTGAAGTAAGAATTATTGTACCTGAAGAATCATCAAATGCTTGAATTGAATTAAGAAGTATGTTTGTAATCATTGAACGAAATTTTTCCATATCACATAAAAGTGAACCATCAGAAATTTTATTACTAATTGTAATTTTTTCTGGAACTTGTAAATCCTCAATTATAGAATCGATAGTATTTTTCAATTTAATTGGTGTAATTTCAAGTGGAGATACACGTAAAAAATTTAACACGCTATTTACTTGATGATCAATTCTCTCAATAGCATTATTTGCTCTAGTCATTGACTCTTTTGCTGGTCCTTCTAGCTTGACTTCTGAATCAATGATATCCAAAGTATTTTGAATGATAGATAGAGGGTTTCGAATATCATGTGCTAGATTCCCAGATAATTCACCTATGGCAGAAAATCGTTCTTTTTTTAATTTTTCTTCATTTCGAACAATTTGTTTTTCTAGTTCAAGATTTTCTAAAAGAGATTTTTCCATATCGTCAAATGATTTTGAGAGATGTGTGATTTCATCGTAACCTTGAATTTTCTCATCCGTCTCAATTGTAGATTGACCTGATGCAATCAATTTAGAGCGTTTTTCTAATTTTTGGATAGGATTAGACAAAGTTCTAGAGAGTAGGAATCCAATAATTATTGAAAAAACCACAATTATAGGGACTATAATGAACCCCACAGTCCTACTAAACTCAATATTTTCTAAAACAGCTAATACAGCAAGATCAATGTCATCAGTAGAGGCCGATAATGTGTCAAAATAATTCACACCTCTTAATTCAATATAATCTTGTAATGCTCCTTGAAAGATTGCCTTATTCTCTCTATAAGAATTACTTTCTAAAAGATCAATTGCCATATCAGAATTTCCTTCATCAACTAACCTAATTGATTCATACTCTATAGAAATCAGTTTTTCATTTGCAGTGTTAACATTTTGAAAAATTTTTACAATGTCTTCATTTCCATTTTCTATTGCATGATTGATTTTTTCATCTAAAAGAGGCTCAAATGAAAAATATCTATCCTTCCAAAAAGAATCCTGAGTAAATGCATAATTTCTAGCTGATTGAGTTAGAACTTCATCATAGTATCGAATTAATTGTGCATCACTGTCTAATTCTGTAGAAAGTGAAATTGCTTCAATGTTTTTTGGAATTTCTCTAGTAGATTCTTCAATGATGGTCAACTCAAACAATCCTAAAAGCCCTAAAAGGCCGGGAATTAGTGAAATTCCTACAAAGCAAATTACCAGAACATATTGAAACTTCATAAGATCATATAATCTGAATAAAACTAGTATAAAATATTGAAATTACTTTTTAGTAAAAATTTCAATAAATTAGCAATTTTTTAGAAAATTTTAGGTAATGTTTTAGATTGGAATTTCAATTGTTTGATGAATTAATTTGAGAACACTTTCTAATTGTTTTAAAGAACAAGGTTTCTCAATAACATCTATAATATCAAAACGATCTGTTTTTTGTTTGATAGATGAATTATAATTTCCAGTTAACAAAACAACTTTAGCTGTTAAATTAATTGCTTGTATAGCCTTTAGTGTAAAAATCCCATCATATTTTGGCATTGAAATATCAAGCAAAACAAGATCAGGTTCAAAGTCTTCATAAATTGAAACTGCTTCTAAACCATTTCTAGCAGTTTTGACCTCAAATCCACGATAATTGAGGAATTCAGAAATGCCTTCAAGCAAATCTGCGTCGTCATCAACAACTAATACCGAGCCATACACGATCTATAAAGTATGAGACTCATAATTAATATCACTGTGTGTTATTTTCATAACATACATCAATCATACAATATTAGTGGTTTTTAGGAAGGATTATGGTAAAAATTGTGGGAGGAGATGTAACAGATATGGTTCCTCCATGAGATTCAATAATGGATTTTACACTAACTAGACCAAGACCAGTTCCTTGTTGTTTGGTTGTAAATAATGGCTCAAATATCTTAGGTAAAACATCTTCTGGAATTCCAGGTCCTGAATCTTCAATTTCTAAAACAATTTTTTTATTGTTTTCAATCAGACTAACTGCAATCAATCCTTTACCTTGAATTGCTTGAACAGAATTGTAAATCAAATTATTTAATGCAACAATTAGTTGACCACGGTCACAGGAAATTGAAGCATCTTTTTTTGGTAAAACTAGAGAAATGTCTTCTGGGAGTCTTAGAGAATCCTTAACATCCTTTAGGATATTTGAAATAGATTCTTTTTGGAAATTCATTGGGGACTCACGTACAAATCCTAAAACCTCATCAATTTGATGAACTATTCTATCAATTGCACGATCAATTTTTTCAAATTGTCTTTCTTTTGTCGCATCAGCCCCATACAGCATCTTTAGATTTTCTAAAGTTATTCTGATTATAGATAGTGGGTTGCGTAAATCATGTGCTAATCGTGCAGAAAGTTCACCAATTGCAATTAATTTTGAATCTTTTTGTTCAGCCTCTTTAATTTTAAATCGTTCAAAAAAGAAAATTACAAAACCTGTTGCTGCTGTTAGAGATAATATTAGTAAAAATGTAGATAATTTTTGTTGTTCAATAATTTCAGTAGTATGAAGATAGACCGAATCCAATGGGGTTGACTGAATAACATAAAATTGAGGTTCATTTTCTAAAATTACTGCTCCTCCTGCAGAAACCAAATTAATAGAATCTAGTTGATGTAGCCTAGAAAAATCATCGGATATTAGAGAACTAAACGAATTTTTATTTTCCAAAGGATGCATAGAATCTACCTCTTCAACACTTTTTGATACAAGTTCAAGATTTGGATGTACAATGAATTTTTTGTCATTACCTACAATAGACAAGTATTTGGAATTTGGATCTTCAATATTGCCATACTGACTAAAGAAATCAAAAGTCTTAAACGAAATTCCCATCATTCCTTTAAAATTTCCATTTTGATCGAGAATTGGATATGCAAAGATGAACAAGTGATCATCATTTATTCCTGTAAATCCACTAGTGTAAAATGGTCTCAATGTGGATTTTGTAGTGGAAAAGTAGTCACGAAATGACAGATCAGTAGTTCCATCACTCAGAGAGGTTCCGTCAGTACTAGAAACAACTCTAAGTAGTCCAGAATCATCTAGAATAAAGATCCAATTTACAGTGGTACGTTCGTTAAGATGTTCATAGAGATTTTGTTGATTTTCAAGAACAGATGCACTTTCTAAATCAAGCCCAACATAGGAGTTTACTGTAGATGCAACACTATCAGAAATTAATTGGAAATCAGAAGAAACATGAGAAGAAATTCGTTTAACAGAGTCTTGCTGGTAAGTTAATTCATTTTCAAGTAATGATTTGTTGATTTGTTCTTCTGTTTGAGATTGAATGAAACTCATTGCAGAAAACAAAACTCCTATCAAAATCCCTGTAACAATAATTATGGAGACGGTTCTTTTGTTTAATAGAAAAGAATTTGCCAACATTAAGGTAAGAAGTTATGAGTATTTAAAAAAACCCAAAGTCATGGGCTCAGAATTTTGAAAGACAGATCATGAAAAATCTACAATTTTACTAGTTAGATTTGGAACGGTTCTTTCAACTGTAAGTGGTGTGCCTGATGATAGAATGATTTCAGTATTAATTGAATCAGATGACGATGGTCTTTCAGAATCCTTGAAAACAATTACCATGAATGCATGTTCTCCAGAATCAATTAGAAAATTGTTGTTTCTATTAATTGTAAAAAACAAAAATGATTGTGTATCTTCAGCTGCAGCAGTTTGATTAATAGGGTTACTAGATAAAATTCCATCAGCAACAGCTTGTTGTAATGCATCTTCTAAATTTGAAAATGTTCCTTGTGTAATGTAATGAGTGTAGATATCTTCATATTCTATATTTTGATCAAAATATTTAACAGCAGCATTATTTGTGTCAAGATTAATTGGTTCTCCTCCTGCCATCCCAAGTTTTAATGGAATTGCAGTGACATTCAATTTATTTTCAGAAACTGAAGAAACTCCAATTATTGCTCCTGATACTGCAAGACTACTTCTTGACTCAATGACACCTGCAGTGATAAAGCTCTTTGTCTTTTGAACAGTAGAAAAACCTGAATTAAATACAACAAATAGTAGTGCAGCAGCTACAATAACGGTTGCAATCATAATTATAGCAGTTTCAATTCCAATAACCCCCCTATGCGAGGATTTTTTGATTAAATTCACACATAACCGTGTAATCATAATAGAGTATATCGAAATGTACGTTTGCTTTGAACAAATCAAGAATTAATTTTTAAAATAAACGAGCTTGAATCTAATAATTTCAAATAATTTAAAGAAATGTGCTTCGAATTCTTTCAATAATGTTCATTGCAGTTTTAACTGGTTCTGCAATTGGATTTGGTGCTAGTCTAAGCACTACTCCAGAATTCAATCTAATTGGGGCAAGTGACAACAATGTTGTTCCAGCTGCTAGGGCAAACTTAACTGAAATTATCTGGAATGAAGAAATTTCCATCACAGGAGAAATAGAGATGGATGAAATTGTGTTTACTGTAGGTAATGAAGATACTGTTGATTCACATGCGTTTCAAGTATGTGCAGTAATTGAAGGGCCTGTAGCAATTTTTAGTCCTTCAGAAGGTTCTCCACCAGCATGCACAACTACTTCAAGTATTAGTCCATCAGGAGAAGCAACAGGACAAATTATCGCTTTTGTTAATCCAGTCAGAGTATCATCAATTGTAGATTTTAGTTTCTCAGTTGAAGAAATTTCTTAATTTCTAAGGTAAAGTAATTGTGAATGTTGTAGGATTATTTTTGACTGATATAGTGCCCTTGTGCATCTCTAGAATTTGTTTACATGAAGCTAGACCCAAACCAGTACCTGTAGATTTAGTTGTAAACATAGGCTCAAAAATCTTTTCAAGATTTTCTTCAGGAATTCCGGGTCCAGAGTCTTTGATTTCAATTTTAACTCCTTCTCCAACTTTTTCCAAGGAAATTGTAATTTCTCCACTACTACCCATTGCTTGAACTCCATTTTGAACAATGTTTGTAATAATTCCTCTAATTTTGATTACATCACATTCTGTTTTGCAAGGTGTAGGTTCAAAGTTTATTGTCACTTCAGGAGGACATCTAACCTCATCAATGGATTTTTGAACAACTTGACTGAGATCACATGAAGAAATATCGATGCTAGGTTTTTTAATGAAACCCAGAATATCATTTATTTGATTTGTGATATGCGATATAGCATCTTCCATTCTAGTAAGAGAATTACTTAAAATTTGATCCTCATTTTTTTCTTGTTTTAAACGCATTAAATCAATTTGAGATTGTAACACAGTCAAAGGATTTCTAATATCATGTGCCATTTTTGAAGACATTTCACCAATCATTTCTAATTTGTTACTTTCAAAGGTTTGAATTTCAGAGCTTAATGCTTTATCTAATTGTTTTTGAGTTTGATTCAACAATGTTCTAGATTTTTTTAATGATTCAGATTTTGATTTAATATTTTGTTTTAATTTTGTATGAGAACGTTTTTCATATTCAATTTGATTTTCAATATGTTTGAGTTGTTCATCAGATTCTTTAGGATCAGTAAACTTTTGGAGACTATCAGGTAATTCTTTAGAAAGAAGGTCAGATGTATCTTTGACTTGTTGAGCTTCTTCTTCACTAAGTGGTTCATAGACCATTTGATTTTGTTCAGGTTTAGCTTTTTTGAAAAAAACTGTTCTTTCAGAGGCATTCATTGGATCGGCATCATCACTTGAATTTGTCCTATGCATAAAACGACGCATATGATGTTTGTATGAAAATATGATATCAACCCATGTTTGTATGCAGAAAACAAACACAAAATTAGAAAAAATAGAAAGTTAACACAAAATCCCTTGCCTAGCATTACAGGTATGCTCGAAAACCAAACTATACGAGGGCCAAATAACAAAGCGGATCTATAGTCAACTTTCAAAATAACTATGTCAAAATGATATTAGTCGAATAGCTTGTTTTGTTTAAACGAACTACCAGTATTATCTCATATTTTCTTAGAATATTCATGAAAATTCTACAAAATACCATAATCATGCCTTCAGATGAGCTAAAAATCATAAACAATGCAGCTTGTCGCTACTGTGGAAAAGAGCAACCAGCATGTAATTGGGCATGTGTAAATTGTGGAGTAAGATTTGTGCAATGATCAGAATCAAAAGTAAACGTTGTGAAGATTGTTTAAGAATGAGATGTGAAGATGGTTGTGAATGTGATTGTCATTCATAAAACAGAATAAGATTTTGTTATCTTCCAATTAGCATCATTTAATTCAAAATTATTTTGGCATTGATTACAGCTAAAAATCAAATTAGGTTCAGAAAATGAAGAGTTACATTCCAAACAAACAAAATTTTTCAAAATTCTATAATCCACTCCTAATGCATTAATTGGTTTCTTACATGATGGACAAATATCAGAAACATAAGTATCATGAGAAGAGATATTTCCACAATCATAATGTTCAACTAGAGATTTTTTTTGAAATTTTGACTTGTGACAAATCACACAAACATGTTTGGAATTGAGGTTTGTACTAGAACATTTTGTACAACTAGGTAATGTAACATCATTATTTTCAACAATGAAATTCTTATTTTTTAATTCTTCAATTATTTGATGTGTTTCTTCATCAATATCGATCCCACAACTTTTGATATCCTCAAATGTAATATTGGATTTTTTTGTTAGTAGATCTTCTAGTTTTAAATCAACAAGAGGTTCAACATCTGTGTATGACTCATCAGATTCGATATTATGCATTAATTGATTTATGTCATTTTGGGAAATAGGAGTCTTCAAACTGCGATAAATTCCATCAGATATCATTTTGATTATTTTATCATCATGAGACTCATAACGACTAAACAAGATAATCTTTGTTTCCAGATAGATTTGATGGATGATTTTCACAATAGATAAAATATCAGTTTCAGGAAGAAAATCTAAGAATACAATAGGAGTTTTCCCAGCCTTGATTAGTTCTTCAAATTGATACAATCCAGATGCTGCAGTATGAGAAAGATGAATTTTTTTAAAACCCATTTTGTTTAGGAGGCTATTAATTCTTAGAGAAGACGGCTCACTATCTTCGATAATTAGGATATCCCTATCATTAAACGAATTTCTACTAATGACACTGTATTTTGTGAATTCTGAACTTTTCATGGCTGTAAATTAGAATTATTTTGAGAAAAAAATCAATTATCACTTTAGTTGTCTAAAATGAACAATCCTATGATGGGTTTTAGAAAAATGTGCAAAATGAACAAGCTAGATTTGATATGTTTTTTTGCAAAAAAATCACCATGGTAATGACAGTACTAATTGCCAATAAAATTAAAGATTCTAAATCTGATTTAGAATATTCTGAAATGTCAAAAGTAAGTGTTGCAAATTAAAGCAACACAAAAATTTCTTTTCTACATAAAATCTTCAAATTTCATTTGTATCAGATAATGTTTGATGGACATAGCTCGTTTAATTTGAAAAGCTATATCATAATAATCAGATTTGATTGAAAAGACATAATGAGTAATTTACCAATATTTGCAATAATCGGAGTTGCAGTCTTAGTATCTGCAACAGTGGGATTCGGAGCAACCCTTTCCACAACTCCAGAATTTAACAGAATTGGTGGAAGTGACAACAATGTTGTAAATGCAGCAAGAGGAAATGTTACAGCACTCGTCTGGACAGAAGAAGTTGCAACAGATGGTGTCATTGAAACAGATGAAATTACATTTACCGTTGGAAATGAAGATACAAGTGCTGCCCATGCATTCCAGGTATGCGCAGTAATTGAAGGTCCTGCTTCAACATATACACCAGCAGTAGGAAATCCTCCTGAATGTGTAACTACAGGAAGCATTGCAGCATGGGGAGAATCAACAGGACAACAAATCGGATTTGCTACTGCAGTTGATGTAAATGATATTGTAGACATCAGTTTCACAATTGAAGAAGTAAGTTGAGTGATTAATTCACTTCTTAATTTTTTAGTGAGAGTGAAAAAATGAATCAAAAGAAAACAAAACTTCTTCTAGTAATATTTTTGATTCCTATCTTAGTTTACTTTTGGCCAGTCCAAATGTATGGAGATACAGGGTATATTATGCTATTAGGAAATAGTATGTATCCAACAATTGAAAGTGGAACTTTTGTAATTACAAAACCAGAACAAAATTACCTCCTAGGAGACGTAATTGCGTTTGTAAATGAAGATAATCTTAACGTAGTTCACAGAATTGTAGAGATTACTGAAGAAGGGTACATTACAAAAGGAGACAATAATCGTAAAAACGATCCAGTTGTGGTTACAACTGAGAATGTAATTGGACGAACAATTTTCATTATTCCATATATGGGATTTACATCACTATTTCTTCAGACACCCATTGGAATGTCAATATTTGTAATTTGGGCACTTGTAATGTTTTCAAAACGTAAGCCTGAAAAAAATAAAGTCAAAGTAAAGGAAAGTTTTCTGATTTTCAAATTAGCATTTGTATCAATTATCTCAAATTATGTATTGACTCAAAGTGCATTAGCGATAAATCATAATGCATCAAAAATTATGACCATACCTTTTGAAGGGTATTTTGATCCTTCAATTGCCAATACATTATCATTTGTTTTGTATACAATTGGAATATTTTTGTTGTATTTTCTAATGAAGGGAATAAAACTAAAAAAGAAAAGTGATGAAAAGCCAATGAAGTTAATTTTTACATTGGGAGCAATTATGATTTTTGCAATAAATCTTATTGGAACAATAAACATTATTCCATTTTTCATGAATTTAATTAATGAGCAATCTGAAATAATTCCGATATTTTAGAGGATAGAAAGTTACCAATTTGGAAGACTAAAAGAAACAGAAATTCCATCCCTGATAATACGTATTATCTCTAAATCATCATGTAAGATGAATTTTGAGAAATTTGTAGCAATTACAGGAATAATCTCTATTGCAATTCTAGCAACATCTACGGTTGCATTAGCAGATGAATCAATATTTCTGCAATCTATTGCATTATCAGAAATTGAAGGTGAAATTCCAATTTCTCCATTAGGAACAATTCAAGAAATTTCGTGGCTAAAAAAGGTCTCAAATGAAGGAATTATTGAAATCAGTGGAATCAATTATTCAGTAAATAATAATGATTCAGAACCACATGCATACGAAGTTTGTTTTTTGATTGAAGGTCCAAATAATGTGTTTATGCCGAATGTAAATGAAGATCCTGTTTGCCAAAAAACTAGTGACATTAATGGAAACAGCATTATGGAAAATCTAGTTTTAGATTTTCCAAGAGGAATCAAAGTAAGTGAATTAAAAGATATTTCATTTACAATTGAAGAAATAGATTAATGTATTAGGTAATTTCTTGAATTGAGATATTAGAATAATCTACTGAAGATGAACTTAATGGATTTGAAAAATTGATTGTAACAGAGTCAGTACTTCCAGAAGAAATTGTTGAGGTATTTGAGCAATCAGAACTTGAACCAGGAGTGTCACTGATTAAAACTCCAGCTTTGGTGATAATACAGACGGTATAGGAATGTGAATCAGAATCTGTATTTTTAATACTAATAGTTGAAGAAACAATATCATTAGAAGATTCAGTTAGCAAAACATTTGTTATATACGCAGTAGGTGCAGAGACAGAATTGTTATCATCACTTCCAATAGAATGTAAGGTAGGAGAAGTTCCCAAATTTGATGCATACCCAACTGTAGATAAAACAAAAACTAGAATACCAATAAAGAAAAATATTTTCAAACTCATAAAACCACTTACGAAATAGATACAATAATAGATTCTAGTGACTCTCGTTCTACTGCGGTTACAGTATCTGAAAGATTTATGGTAGCACTGCTTGATGCCGGACTAACTAAAACGGAACCTACTCCTATCTCAGTGCCAACAGAATTTCTTAGAGATATATTCAAATTAGTTGAATCAGGAATTTGATCAATAAATGATAAAGTTACTGAAGAAATTTCATCAGATACACCAAGGTTAACCCCAGACAACGTTCTAGAAGTAGAATCAGAGATATCTAATGTTCCAATTTTGTTAATTTGCGAAGTGGTACTAAGTGAATTTCCAAAACTCTGAGTACTGACCATAATCATGCCTAAAAGCAGAGTAAAAAACACGCCTAGAATCATACTTTTCATGACTTTTCCTCATAGATTACAGAACTTCTCTCATTTTCTCCCAAATTTTCACTTTTTGTGTTTGAATTCGAAGGGCCAAGCCAATCAGAAAATTGTTTAAATTCCGAATTTGAAAGGTGGGATTTTGAACTGTATTCGAGGTTTTTCTTCTCAATTTCAATTTCAGAATTTAATCGTTCAATTTGGGTAGAAGAAATTTTCTTTTCTATCTCTAATTCAGAAAGTTTTGTATGTAACAATCGAGTTTTTTCTTCTATTTCTTGTTGTTCTAGTTGAATCGCAGACTCCTTTCTATCTAATTCTACATCAAACATTTTTTGTGAAAGCTCAATTTCAACAAAAATATTTTTCAATTTATTTGGAATAATCTTTTTATTTCTTGAATAATCAAGGTTGATTTTTTTAGGATGCATTTCTTTTTCAATTTCAAGAGCTGCAATATTTTTATCAAAAGTATCTTTTCTTTGTGAGAGTAATTCTTTTTCTAAATTAAGCTGATATTGTTTATGTTCTAGAGCAGATTGAATCTTTGATTTTTCTGATTCAATTTGATTGATCTTCTTTTCTAACAAAAATTCTTTCATACGTTTTTCAAGATCAGATGATTTTTGATTTAATTTTTGCTCTTCAGATTCTATGATGGATTCTTTTCTTTCTAATTCTGATGAAAGTTTTCTCTTTTCATATTCAATTTTAGATAATTTAGTTTGATATTCAGATATTTGTTGTTCAAAATATTGTTTCTTGGATTCAAGATCATTTTGATCCCTTTCTAGTTGTTCTGATTTTTTAGAAACAAATTTTTTCTCTAATTCCAATTCATCTTTTTTTCTTTCTATTGACAAAAGTTCATTTTGTTTTAATAGTTCTAAATCATCTTTTTCTTTATTACTTCTATCATAAAGAGACTTCTTTTCTAATTCCAATTCATTGAGGCTTTTTTCTAGTTGTTCAGACTTTGTGGCTAGGGATTGTTTTTCTTGCTCAATTTGAGCCAGAGTTGT
>NZ_JANQTA010000009.1 GCF_028278985.1 Candidatus Nitrosopumilus sp.
ACTGCTACTGCATTCGTTTGGGAGTCTGTTGATAATCCTACGGCATTATCACCACCAGTTAGTACAACTGTCAACGTAAGCTAAAACTAGTTCACATTACCCTTTTTTTCTTTTTTTGAATCCTACTTAACGAAAGTTATAGATCATTTTTCCAGAAGTAATATCTAGGAGGAAATTTGCAATAAATTAAAATGAAAACTAAAATTTTAATTCCATTTATTGCAATGTTTATTCTAGTTAATATTCCAAATTCATTTAGTCAGTATGAAGAAGACCATTCTCTTGAATTATTTACAAACAGTAAGGTATATGCTCCTGCACATAATCTTCAAGTATACGGGAATGGATTACCTGAAGAAAATTTAATCATAAGAATTTTTGCACCTGATGAATCAATTGCAAAATTTGATCAATTAACAACTAATTCAGATGGAACATTCAACTATTCTCTGTTAACATGGCCACAACCATCAACAAACTTTCCATATGGAACATACACTGTTGAAGTAATTAGTACTGAACAAAATGGAATCTCTAAAAAAATAGATGTGAAATTTTCTTCTACAACTGAATTACTTGATGTTCCTGTAGAAAGACATGTAAACACTCTTGTCTTTGCTCCAGAAACTGCAGCAATTAGTCAGCCAATTAGAGTATTTGTTCAAACTACAAGTGATGGTCTTCTGATAGGAAATAATCCACAAGAATTGTTGGAAACAACACATGTTCACTTACCATCTGGAATTTCAGTTCCTTTAACAAATTCCTTTAAGACTTTACATCAAGGATTGTATTATGTAGATTATACCCCAATTGAAGAAGGTACACATGTTTTTCATGTAGTAGCATTTAGTCAAGGAACAACATCACATGGTTCTGCTGCAACTAATGTACTAAGTCAAGATTTGGGTGGGATCTCTGATCAGATTATACGATTAAATGAAATTTTAGGTGAAACATCTAAAGAAGTAGATATCTTGAAATCTGAAATTGCAGGTTTTGATAGAACTCTGGAAACTGCTAGCGAGAAAATAGATGAAAGTACTGTAACCATTACCGACTCTGTCCCTCTAATCTTTGAGGCCTCATCTCAATTAAACTCCCTATTGTTTCCGATCATAGGAGCAATTGGACTCATTGTTGCATTACAAATTGCGATTCTTGCACGAAGAAGATAATTATAATAATACACAATGAGGAATTGAATTATGCCCAAAGTGGCAATTTTCTTATCAATTATTCTTCTTTCATCTGGCGTTGTTAATTCTTATGCAATAGAAAATGAAGTTTTACAAAATTTTGATAATTCTAATTCAATCATATTTGATTCTGGAATTGTTCAAGTAAATGAAAATTTTTTTACTGAAAATAATGTGAAACGGTATTTAGTATTTGGAACAAGTAATCTAGACAATAATTTAATTAAAAACAATTCAATTTATCAAATTAATTCTGATAATGGATTTTTTTATGTTACATTATTATCTGAAAAGAATGCATCTAACTTAATTTCCAAGGGCTATTACGTTGTTGAGGATACACAATTAGATTTTCATTCAACAGAACAATCTTCAGATATTTCAAGAATCTCACAAATTTCTAAATCTGATATTGCAGAAAAAAAATATGGATATTCTGGAAATGGAACTACAATAGCAATAGTTGATACTGGTGTAGATTTTTCAAATCTAGATATTCAACATTCTCTAGCAAGAAATGAAATTAATCATCCAATAATGTTTGATCCTGATGGTCAAGGAATAATTCTAACTAATGCAACATTTTTTGCATACATTGATGAAAATGAAATAATTCGAAATTATAGTAAACCAATTCCTTCTCATATGACATCTTCTGCATATGTGTCAAGAGAAGGTGTATTCCTAGATGTTTCTCAAGGAGGAAAAGGAAGTAAGATACCAATTTACAATTCATTTTTTCCACAGTTGGGTTCCTCAATAATTTTTAATGGTACTTTAGCAAATGATATGAAAATTGGTGATAATAATAGAGATTATATCAAATCAAAAAGTGGTGAATACCATCTAGGAGTAGTTTATCAAGGTGCATTATCAGGACCTCTCGCTAGAATCCAAGTTGTACCAGTTTTAGTTGTTGATTCATTTCAACCAGGAGTATACGACACAATAATCCCAGATCTTTCAACATCATGGGAAGACTACACAAGATTTGATCTAAAACCTGGAACACAACCTGATTATGATTTTGATTTCACTGATGAAAAACCAATTGTGTTGGGAAGTGGAAATGAATTTCTTGTTTATGATTCTAACAAAGATGGAAAATCTGATTATAGTGCAGGAACAATTGGTGCGCATGTTTTAGATGTTTATGGCGTAATTAGAAACAATTCTACAAATATTCATGATTCACTCAATGCCATAAACGGAACAATTCTTCCACCATTAGATCCTGAGGGTGAATTCTTTGGATTAATGACTGATTTTCAAGGTCATGGAACCTCTAGTGCAGCATCAATTGTGTCAAGAGGTCATTTGACTTATGACATTTACAATGATTCAAAAAAACATAGTATTACTGGTGTTGCACCTAATGCAAAAATTGTTCCCGTTAAAGCATTGTGGTTTGGTGATACTGTATATGGTTGGTTATGGGCAGCAGGATTTGATAACACTGGAACAAATTGGAAATTTTCTGGAAATCCTCGAGTTGATATAATTTCCAATAGTTGGGGTGTTTCAACTTTTCCAACTTTTGATGCTGCACCAGGAATGGATCTTCTTTCATTAATTCTTAGCGTACTATCAACTCCTCATTCATTAGATGATGATTATCCTGGTGTTACAATTATTTCAAGTGCTGGAAATTCTGGACATGGTTATGGGACAATTGGTTTACCAAATGCATCTCCATTTGGAATATCCGTTGGTGCAACAACTAACAATGTGTATGTAGGATATGGTCCTTTCAAGGATCAACCAAGATTTGGAGATACCACTGCTCACTATAACCATGTGGTAGATTTTTCAAGTAGAGGACCTAGTATAATTGGAGACCCTAAACCTGATGTTATGAGTATTGGTGCACATGGATTTACACCATCTAATGTTTTAACACCCAAAAAGGATTCCAAAGATGAACCAATTTCATTATTTGGAGGAACAAGTATGGCTGCTCCAATAGTATCTGGTAGTGCAGCAATTGTTATAGAAGCTATGAAAGATCAATCAAAAAATTATGATCCATTTCTGATAAAAAATATTTTGATGTCTTCAGCAACTGATTTGAGAAATGATCCTTTTACTCAAGGATCGGGTTTGGTAGATGTTTCAAAAGCACTAGATTTTGTAAACGGAACAAAAGGAGTCTTCATTGTTCATAATGATAAATCGTATGAGAATTTACGAAAAATCTTGGAACCTTCTTTAAAGAATGTAAATTCAACTGAGATTGGATTTGAACAATTTGAATTACCCACAAAATCTCTTCCTATGACAAGTTGGTTTGCAGGCCAATTATTACCTGAAGAACGTAGTACAACAACATTTACAATTGAAAATCCTTCTAACGAGGAAATTGTTGTAAAAATTGAACCTCAACAGTTATCCTTAATTCATAAAACTGAATATGATGGAAAAACAATTCCTAGAGAACAAGATTCAATTCTAAATAAAACTGGAACATTTACTCCTAATTACATAAAACTTTCAGATGTTAAACGTCATTCTACTGTAGATGAATTTTTTGATGAAAAAAATCCTATCCCTATAAATTCAGAATTAATGATTTTGAATGTAAACTTCCCATTTGATAATTTTATGAATGATACTGCTGATGTTTATGCAGATGATTTACAAATATCTTCATTGTATCTCTATGATTGGATAGATTCTGATAATAATACAAAAATTTCTAGTAATGAACTTTCAATGGTAAATCGAGCTGGATCTTGGGGAACAGTACAAGAACTACGTGTTTCAGATCCTAATGAAAAATTCGATGGAATTCCATTGGTTGGTGTATATCCAGTTCCCACAAAATATTCTTACTGGTTAGGTGATACAAAAATAAATTCGACATCAATAGATTATACTTTGTCTGCAAGTTATTATCATAAAGAAAAATGGTCCTTGCTTTGGACAGAGTCTGAATCTATAGTAGTTCCTGCAAATGATAAATCTACATTTGATGTAACCTTAGTTACTCCAACAGATCTTCCAACTGGAGTCTATCAAGGATTTCTTAATTTTGAAAGTAAACATCATACTATCAATACACCTGTATCTTTTGTTTCAAAAACTTTAGTTGATCAAAATGATTCAATTGTAATTCTAGAAGGAAAAGATAGTGATGATGTAATGTATGGTAATGGATATACTAAAGGAGCATTTGATATGGTAAATCGTTACATGGCTGGAGACTGGAGACAATTTTATTTTGATGTTCAAGATGAATTGATTAATTCTGCTGCAATAGAACTATCATGGGAACACGATGATACAAATCTCTCTGTTTTTGTAATGGATCCTTCTGGAAAAATTATTCAAACAAACGTCCCTTCAGGAGTTTTTGGACATTTCCTTGGATGGGCATCACTTGATTGGTTAGGTAATTCTGTTTTTAGTCAAGGTGGTGGATTTTATCCTGTAAAAAATAAGGATGACACTTCAATTGTTCTTTACGTTCCAATTAATCAAACTGGTACATATTCAATATTAACACATTCCACATTGTTTGGTGGTAATTCTACTACAGAACCAATTTCTTTTGTTGGAAAATTTTCAAATATTTCAAAAGACTTGATGATTGATTCAACTGATGAATCAAACTTACTTACAAATGAGATTTCTGAATCAAACCAGCAGTCTAAAGTAAATAAGGAATCTATTGAAGCCTCTAAAGAAAAAAATGAGATCTTAAATGATCTTAAATTAGAACAAAATATTGATCAGAAGGATAATGATTCATTCACACTTGGAGTAGTTATTGGAATTATCTCTGGAATTGCGATCGGATCTGTAGCAATTTTCCTTCTAAGACAAAAACCGTCAAAATAATTGAACAAGGTTTATAAGCAATTTGGCGAGTACGTCAGCTTGAATGTCAGAGGTGGGGACGAAAAAGTCTGCCGGATTATCCCGAAGAGACTTTCTAAAGTTAATGGGAGCTGCAGGCACAGGATTAGCATTTGCACCATTCGTTCCATTTGGTAATTTCATGCCAAACCCTAATCAGGCTTCATTAGAAAAAGTCCCAGTAATTTTACCTGATGGAACTCAGGCAAACGTTAACTCTTTTCCAGTAAATCACGCTGAAGTAATTACATATCCTGCAACAGGAGATGCTGCACTTGATGCAGAAGCATTTCGTAAATGGCAATTCATTAGATTGCCAGAAGAACTAGGTGGCGCAAAAAATGATGCAGGTGCCTTTAGAGCTTTTAGTATGATTTGTTTACACTTGTGGTGTCTTTGGAAATATTGGCCAGATGATGGAAGAAAGAGAGGCGAATGTCCATGTCACGGAAGTATGTATGATCCTGATACTGGAACAGCTTTTGTTGGACCTGCATCTGTACAAGCAGCCCCTTCAAACACTTTACCAAAATTAAGCTTAGAAGTTGATTCTGCTGGGTTTGTTTTCATTTTACCACCAAAATTCAATGCAAATGATAATGGAGTAGTTGGATATGGCCGCTTCGCTTGAAAGAAGAACAGGAGCTGTTGGCTTCTTCTATTGGTTATGGGATGGTGTAGATAGAACAATTTTTACTGCAATCAAATTTTCATTCCCTGCAAGATTTGTAAGTCCATTTGGTTTTCTTGGAATGCTTACCTTTATCGTATTTGTCATTCTAGGAATCTCAGGAGCATTACTCATGTTCTATTATCAACCGATTCTTGATAGAGCGTGGGATAGTGTTCAGTTTATCAATGATGAAGTTCCATTTGGTTTTCATATTAGGAATATTCACTATCATGGTTCCAATGCAATGGTACTTCTTGCAGTTTTACACATGTACTATCAATACTTTAGTGGAAGATACAAAATTAGAAACGAAGTCTTATGGATGACTGGTGTTATACTTGGTGTAGTTACAATTCTTGAAGCATTTACAGGATATGATGTTATTTTCAGTGAAAGAGCAGAACTTGCAATTAGTATTGCTGCGTCGTTAACTACTTCAATTCCAGTGGTAGGACCAACAATTCGTGATGCGGCGCTGGGTAGTGGATTTTCGGACTTTGTATTAAGATTCTATGCACAACATGTGTTCCTGTTACCTATAGTCATGTTAGGATTAATGGCAGTCCACTTCCCAAGATTCCTAGTATTTGATGTACCAATGGTAATGGCAATTTCAGGAGCCATCCTAATTACCGGTGGTGTATTCCCAATTGACTTGGGCTTCAAATTTGAACCCTCGGTTCCTCCTGGAGTCACAGTACCTGAATGGTATTTGACTGGAATCTATGCTTTCATGAGAACTCAATATGACAAGTTTGTAACTGGTCTGCTGTGGCCGTTGATATTCATTATATCATTTGTATTAATTCCATTCATTGATAGATACAAGAAATTCTCTTGGAGAGATAGACCTATCATCACTGCATTTGGAATTACTAGTCTTGCCCAAATTATGGTTACTACCTATTGGGGATTCTACATCTCTCCTGATATCTCAGTTCCATTAGTAGAGCGTTTGGTAATAGATCCAGTATTCTTCTACTCTGTAATGATATTGTTAGTTCCATTAGGATTTGGATTTACTTACATGATGATTAAACTAGCAAATGAAGCAGAAAGAAAATCTAAACTTGCAAAGGATAGCGGTCCAAAGAAAGTAGCTTCAATTAATTTGTCTGAAAAATGGATTAATTGGCTACTGATTGCATTATTGGCATTCCAAGTATTCCTCAATATTGCAGCATATAATGCGGCATTAACAGGAATGAAGAATGTTTCATTACTATTTGTAGGAATTATCCTATTGGTCTTTGCAGCATTCTTCCATATCTACAGATATGGAATGAGTGAACAAAAGAATGCCCCTCCTCCACCACCATCTCCAGTAGAAGATGAAAAGCCAAAACTAGCAGAACCTGAAGCTACAGAAGAACCAGGAAAACTTCCAGAAGGAGATGCTTCATCTGACACCAAACCAAAAGAAATTCCAGCTGAAGTTCCAACACCAAAAACTCAGGCTGATCTTGGTGTTGGTGCAGACCCAAACTCAAACCAAAACCCTAACATCGGTTCAACGGATTTGAATAAACCATGATTTCGAAAATTTCAACCAAACTTTATAAGAACTTGAGAGGAACCAGCTAAATATGGCTGCCCCCACATCTAGTCATGCATATGGGATTGGTGCACTTGCATTCATTGTAGCATTATCTGCTATCACTGTTTTCTATACATCATTTTATCTTCCAGAATCATTAGCAAAACCATCAGTTGATGATCATATTTTACATCCTGAAGAAGAATTTTTCTTAATTGATATTGTTCCAGGTGCAGTTATTGATGGAAATGAGAACTATGTACCAAACAAACCAACAGTTTTGTTGACATTCACAAACAATGTTAGATGGGTAAACAATGATGATACTGCTCACACTGTAACTCCTGATCATAGATATGCAGATGGATATAGTGGTGACTTTGGCTCACCAGGAGTCATTAAACCTGGAGAGACCTATGAATTCTTGTTTACTGAACCAACTGTAGTTCATTATTTCTGTCAACCTCATCCTTGGATGAAAGGCGAAATATCAGTAGAGAAAAGTAGATTCTAGTTAGAATATTTCGCAAAAATTATTTTACTTTCAATTTCTTTATGTTGCTCTATAATTGAGACTCTAAATTTCACTTCATGTTCTTGTTCTGGTTCAAATTGAATTAATGCAGTAAATTCAGCTTTGTCCTGAGGCATTACATCTTTGTTAATGAATAGTCTGGAGACATTTTTTGAAATTTTCTTTTCATTGTATGATTTGTAAACAATGTGTTCGTTTGAATCTAAGATTGTTGTATTAATCACAACTCCATCATATCTTCCTGGATATGAAACAGAAATCTCTCCAATAATCTCTGATTTTGGCTTAATGTCCGTAGAATTTAGTTTGAATTCTAAATCTCCCATAAAATGTGAGGCTATGGCTTGAAATAATAATTTTGTTAAGCGGGCCCAAAGGGCTTCGATCCCTTGACCATTGGATTAGAAGTCCAACACTCTATCCATGCTGAGCTATGGGCCCAAAAACCTACCAATTAATTACCATTTTAAGGGTTTACAGCCATTTTTTATCAAAATTTTCTCGTTCCATTTTGAATAGAAATTGTTGAGCATATCCTGCATATTCCCCATAATAACTGACAATTTTCTCGTGAAGTAATTCATACTGTTTTTCTGTAATTGTTTTTGTTTCAAGATGAAAATTTGAATAATATTTTTCTAAAATTCTAATCATCCATCTGTCTAAAGGAAAAGCTTCCAATTTATTTAATGAAAATAACATGATACAATCGGCAACTTTGTTTCCAATTCCTGGAACTTTACAAATTTCTTCTCTTGTTTGACTGTAAGAATATTTCCTTAATTTTTTAAAATCGATTTTATTTTCGACTACCATATTTGCTGCAGATTTAATGAATTTAGAACGATATCCAGTTCCACACTTCATAATTTCTTTAATTTGTGCCTCAGCAAGAGTTTCTGGTTTAGGAAAAACAAAAAACTCTTTTTTATCAAATTCTACTTTTTCCCCAAATTTCTCAGATAATCTTTCTAAACAAATTTTGATTTTTTGAATGTTAGAATTTGATGAAACAATAAAAGAAATCATGCATTGAAATGGATCTTGATCCATTAATCTTAAACCAAGATAATTTTTTATGGCTTTTTTTGTTGTAGAATCTTTTGAAATCATTTTGATGATTTTTTCTAGATTATCGTTATTTCTAAAAAAATCTGATTTGTTTTTTTTAAATGATGTAATTTTGCCAATTTTATCCACTTTTAGGATATTTTGACCATTTACACCATACCAGAAATCATCTGTTTTTTGCCAAAGAAATACTTGACCACTTTGGATTGTATTTTCAACATTAATTGTGTTAAAATTTTGCATTTTAGATAGTTATTGTATCATTCACATTTGGAGCATATGCTTCAAATCCAAATTTTTCATGAATTTCTTGAGCAAAATTTGTGCATGAATCTGTATCTCCATGAACAGTCATCACTTTAGGATTTCCTTTTATTTTTGAAATCATGTCAAATAATTCATTTCTATCTGCGTGCCCAGAAAATTCAAACTGTTTAACTTCTGCAGTTACACTTAGGTCTCTTCCTCTAGTAGATACCTTGCCTGTTTCAAGCAATTTTCTTCCTGGAGTCCCTTCGCCTTGATAAGAAACTAGAGCAATACCATTTCTATCATCAAATGCTAGTTGTTGCAAATAATAAACTGCATTTCCTCCAACTAACATTCCTGCTGGAGAAATTACAACACATGGTTCTTCCATTGCACGTTTTCTTTCAGAATGTTCTCTAATTGATAATGAACTATTAATTGCATCTGCAAAAATTTTGGAATCTCTAAGATAGCTTGGATGCTTGAACATTATCTCATTTACCTTTAATGCCATTCCATCCATGATTATTCGATGTTTGAAATTTGCATTTTTTAAAATACATGCCATTTCTTGAGAGCGTTCAACAGAAAATGATGGAATAAATAATGTACCTTTTCTATCCATCACTTCATTTGCAAATTCAACTAGTTCTCTTTCAGATTCTTTTCTTGGTTTTTGTTCTGTTTGAGAATATGTACTTTCAGTAATTAACAGATCGATTTCATCAAAATCCAAATCCATTTCTCGAAGCATTCTAGAACCATTGGTTTTGATATCTCCAGTGTAAAACAAGCGCTTATTTTCTGATTCTAAAAGGACAGTACTTCCCCCAACTACATGCCCTGACTCTCTTAGCTCAAATGTAGCATTACCTTTGGTGACTTTTTGTTTATACTCTACAGGTTTAGCATTTCTCATCATGTTATTTAGTTCAGGCAAATCAAATGGATGAGAATTTTTCTCAATTTTGAGCATGTCTTCAATTAGTAACTTTGACAAGTCAAATGTTGGTGGAGTAGCATAGACATCTGTATTTCCACTTACAAATAATGATGGAACATTTCCTGAATGGTCTAGATGAGCATGGGTAATGACAATTCCATCCACGTCCTTCGGTTTGACATGTAAAGGATAATCTGGAGGTGTACCTCTTTTTCCAAACATTACTCCATAATCAAGTAATAGATTTGTGCCTTCACAGTTAACTAAAAAACCAGATCTGCCAACCTCATTGGCAGCTCCTAAAACCTTAACATCCAAGAATTATCATGCTTTAACATCTACGTTAAAACCTTCTTAGGATCGATCCGATCATTATGCCTCATGTGGAATCTTCAAAAGCTTTAATTAGTGCAAGCTAAGATCCGATCCTCATGGGAAGAAGCTTCCAAGAATGGTTAGGACAACAAGATCAAGCCGTCGTCGCTAAAACACGTGCTGGTGACGAAGCAAACAAACCACTCCTTAACCAAATTAACTGGATTTGGGTTAACAATCTGATGAACCAGAAAGCAGACCTTAATCCTTCTTCTGCAGAATTACTTGACTGGGTTACTTCTGGTCAAATAGACGCAATGAGAAAATAAACGTGAAAATCACGTTATCTTTTTGTTTTTTAAATTCTTGAATTCAATATCCTGCGCATGATTTTTTGGCGATCATTTTCATAACAGGGTTATGAATTTCAATCATGGTTTAAATAGTCTCCAAGCGTTTTCTATTTTGTAATGCCAATAGCAATACTTCCAGACATCGATGAACAAAGATGTATCGGATGTGCACTATGTGTAGAAATCTGTACAACTTTAGGTCCAGATGTCCTTAGAGTAAAACCTGTTGAAGGCTGGAAGAGAGGTAAAGCATTTGTATTTTATCCAGAAAGATGTATTTCTGACGGTGCATGCATCGGTGTATGCCCAACAAAATCAATCTTTTGGATGAGACCAATGAATTACACTGCTGGACAACCAGTACCTCTTCACAAAAACGGTATCTTCATCAAAGGTTGGGCAGAAGACGCAGCTTTATAGGCTGAATCTTTTAGCACATTCTTTTTTCTTATTTTTAATTATCAAGTGAAACTTGTTTGTACTTGATTTTTACAAAGATTTTTTCTTAATTTCTTTTGGTAGTAATTTGATAAAGTGTTTCAAGAAATTATCTTCTTTATCATATCTAATTTCTAAAAATTTGTTATTTTCAAAAAATATTTTCCATGTTTTTTCAAATTCAGGAAATTCTTTAGGGTCAAAATCTAAACGTGATGTCTCATGATGTGCAGCAGGGAAAACATCTGAAATCTCAATTGGAATTAATCCTAATTGGGGATTATACTGACAGATTTGAATTTCATCAAAATCTTTAGTTTTTCTTTGTAGGTTGACGTATTGATGAGATAGATATCCTGGTTTTGTAGATGATTCTTTTGTTATCAAAATTCTCTTTTTCTTTGATTTGAATTTCCTTACTATCTCATGAAATGATTGAACTTCTGGCCTGAACTGATCCTCTTTGTCAAACAGAAAAACTGCTTTTTCTTTAAATTTTGGAGTTGAAATCTTGAGGAATTCAGAATTTTCAGTCATTACTTTAATCATTTCAAAGAGTTTTGGATGTGCTCTGGCTTTTTTAATCACATATTCCCATAATCTTCCTTCGTAGATTGCTTGTTTTACTTTGTCTACTTCTAATTTTATGGCATATAGATTATGAATCGCAAGTTGGTTAATTTTCTCAGAAGATTCTAACTGTCTTAGTTCATCTGGTGTGTATTTTGAGCAAACTTCACAATGACATGGAAAAACAGTAATTTCTGATAAATTACGCGTTCCATCTTCAGTAATGTATCTATTCTGTTTTGCATACAACATGTAAGATGCTGAATCAAAGGTATCGCACCCAAGAGCTATTGCAAATGGAATAGTTAAGGGATGACCTGCTCCAAAGAGATGTAGTGGAATATTGTGTGGAATTTGTTTTTTTGCTGCAACAATCATTTCAGCTAGTAATCTATACTCATATGACTCCATAAATTCAACTGGACTTCCTAATGCTAACATTTTGTATCCCATTTTGATGAGACCTTTGGTTGATTTTGCAACAAGATCAAAATGTTCTCCACCTTGAATTGGGCCAATCCAAATCTGTCCGTTATCTTCACTGTCATCTATCGTTTGTTTACAAACTTCAAGTGTGTGCTTGACATAAGCTTCAGCTTTCTTTATTGGTAATCCAAAACCTGTTGGTTTGTCTAATGGTATTGCAAAGTCTGTCATTATTCCTCTTTCAAAGTCTGCCATTTCTGTTGGTTTTACTGGAACATCTCCATATTCTAGAACCTGATACCCACCAGAGTCTGTCATAATTCCTTTATCGTAATCAATAATTTTGTGAATTCCTTTTTTGATTGCTTTATCTCCATAATTGTTTCTTGTAATGTATGCATTTGTAATAACCAAATCAAATCCAATCTCTTTGATTTTTTTTGATGGGATAGTTTGCTTTACTGGATGAATTACAGGAACATATGCAGGAGTTTCAATTTTACCATGATTTGTTTCAATCTTTCCTATTCTACCAGCTAAGTCTGTCTTTGAAATCTCAAACAATATTTTTCTATTTTTAGGGTGTTATTTAATCAATCAACAAAGAATTTTTTCAGGTCATCATTTTTTGTTACCAATTCTAGCCAGTCAATTTGCTCAGAATCTTTTTTACCAGAAATTACCTTTTCAATTTTTTCTACTACGGGAATTTTTTTATCACTTACATTGATTTCAACTACTTTTTCCTCAAATTGATTAATTGCATCAAATGCAGTAACTCCTAAAATTTCACTACCTGCATTTTCTCTACTTTTTTCCTCTGAATATCCTCTATCTGTGTATACATCCAAAAGATCATATGGATTTCTTCTCAAAACAATCACATTATCAATCTGATTTTTATCTAAAACATATGGTGCCAAATGTCCTACAATAATTGATTTTGTGGAGATTTTTGGTCTCAAAATTTCTTTTAGTTTTTCAGTATCTACATCATTTGTTTCATCATTTTTTTCAAACAAATTTTCATTTTTGGCAATTTCATTGATGTCTATGACTACTAGATGCTTTTTTTGAGATATCTCCTTTGCAATAGTATGTTTGCCAACTCCTGGATTCCCAGTTATCACAATTGTCATACGATCATTCTACAAGATGATGATTAAACGATTTCTGCAATACTAATAAGTAGAATTGAATTTTTTAGATTATTGCAAATTGGATTATTAGGTAAAGCGAATGTTGGAAAATCAACCTTCTTTTCTGCTGCAACTGAAACCCCTGTAGCATCTGGAAATTTTCCATTTACAACAATTGAACCAAATGTTGGTGTTGCACATGTACAAGCTGATTGTGCTTGCAAACATTTCAAAATTGAACATCAAAATGATTGTTGTGTAAATGGAATTCGATACATTCCTGTAAAACTAATTGATATTGCTGGATTAGTACCTGGTGCTCATGAAGGAAAAGGATTAGGAAATCAATTTCTTGATGATGCTAGACAAGCTGAAGTTTTGATTCATGTTGTTGACATAGCTGGAACAACTGACATACAAGGCCAACCTGTTCCACCAGGAACGCATAATCCACTTGAAGATGTTGAATTTGTCCAAGATGAATTTGATCTCTGGTTTGCAGATATCTTGAAACGAGAATGGGATAAAATTACTAGAGAAATTCATCAGAAGCGAGCAAAGCTTACAGATGGTATTGCAAAACGTTTCACTGGATTAGGAATTAAAGATTTTCAAGTACAAGAAGTATTACAAAAACTCGGATTCATTTCAAGAGATCCCAAAGAATGGAATGATGAAGATCTCGTAACTTTTGCACGAGAACTTAGAAAAAATACAAAACCCATGATTATTGCTGCAAACAAAGCAGATTTGTGTTTAGATTTAGAAATAATGAAAAAAATTAACGAAAATGTAATTCCATGTAGTGCAGAAACTGAACTTTTATTGCGTAAAGCTTCCAAAGCTGGACTGGTAAATTATTCTCCAGGTAATGATGGATTTTCAGTTGTTGAAGGAAAAGAAATTGCTCCTCCACAACAAAAAGCATTGGATTTAGTCAAATCTGTCTTTGTAAAAATTCCCAATACAGGAATTCAAAAAATTTTGAATACGGCTGTCTTTGATTCATTAAATTTTATTGTAGTGTATCCTGTTGAAGATGAAACAAAACTAACCAACAAAGATGGAGTTGTTTTACCTGATACAAAATTACTTCCTGAAGATTCAACTGCAAAAGATCTGGCTGGCTTAATTCATGCAGATATTGCAAAAGGATTTTTACATGCAATTGATTGCAAAACCAAACAAAGAATCAGTGGTGATCAAAAATTGAAAAATGGAGACGTCATCAAAATAGTATCTACTTTGAGTAGGGGTTAAGATGTTAGGTTTAGGAATAGAAAGTACTGCTCATACATTTTCATGTGCTGTAATTGAAAAGAAAGGAAAAAAAGGAAAAATTCTATCTGATGTAAGGAAGATTTATCATCCAGAGGATGGAGAAGGAATCCATCCAAGAGAGGCATCACGTCATCATATTGATAATAGCTCAATTGTTTTGTCACAATGCCTAGAAGAAGCAAAAATTTCAGTCAAAGACTTAGACCTTGTTACTTATGCAGCTGGTCCTGGATTGGGACCATGCTTGCGAGTAGGTGCTGTGGTTGCAAGATCCTTAGCGTCTTTTTACAAAATTCCAATCTACCCAGTCAATCACGCTATTGGTCATATTGAATTAGGAAAATTACTTACAGGGGCTACAAACCCTCTTGTTCTTCTTGTATCTGGAGGCCATACAATGCTACTTGCATTTCTGAACAAACAATGGAGAGTTTTTGGTGAAACACTAGACATTACATTGGGCCAATTACTTGATCAGTTTGGACGTTCAATTGGTTTTGCATCTCCTTGTGGAAGAAATATTGAAGAGCTTGCTTCATCTTCATCAAACTATGTCACACTACCATATTCAGTAAAAGGTAATGACGTATCTTTTTCTGGCTTACTTTCTGCTACAAAATCTGTTGCTAAAGAAAACAAATCAGATGCATGTTATTCATTACAGGAAACAGCTTTTGCAATGATTAGTGAAGCAGTAGAGAGAGCTTTATCCTTTACCAGAAAGAAAGAATTGATGATCGTAGGTGGAGTTGCTGCAAACAAAAGACTTTCTGAAATGCTAAAAGATGTTTGTAAACGACATGGATGTAAATTTTTTGTAGTTCCAATAAAATATGCTGGTGACTGTGGCAGTCAAATCTGTTGGACTGGATTATTAGAATCCCAAGTAAAATCAGGAGTCTCAATAAAAGACACTTTTGTAACTCAATCTTGGCGATTAGATTCTGTAAAAGTAGATTACTAATTTTCTAAGTCATCCATGGCATCTTGGATACTATTTACCCAACCGCCAGAGTTAAACACTCCAAACTTGTAGCTTTTCTCTCCTTCTGAAGTTTTTGTAGAAAAACAAGCTTTTTTCATTAATAATCCTTCTTTCCACGTTTTTGTAACATCACTTAATGGAACATCAAGAATTGTATCACCTACATTTTTGGAAAAATCTGCAATTCTTGCTTTTGTTTTATCAAATGCTAATCTCTTATTTGTTAAAGTAAGAATGCCTGCACCAAGGTTATCTTCATTACAGTCTTCTTGTTTGATTCTTTTCTCTCCTTCATCCATGTTGACTTTTATTGAATTCCTTTGGATATAATGTTAATGAAATTGCTCAAAAAAGGTGCAGAGGCTGATATCTATCAAACAACATGGAATGATTCAAAAGCAATTTTAAAAATCCGTAAATCAAAATCTTATAGAAATCCTACTTTGGATTCTAAAATTAGAAAACATAGAACCATTAAAGAAGCACAAATTATTTCACATGTCAAATCTTTTGGTGTTTTATCACCATTGGTCTATTTTGTAAATACTAAAGACTCTGCAATCTTCATGCAAGAAATTCCAGGTACTCCTGTACATGATTTACCAAATTCCAAAATTATCAAACTCTCAAAAGATATGGGAAAATTAGTTGGAACTTTGCATAAAAATGGAATAATGCATGGAGATTTGACTACGTCCAACTTTATTTTTTATAAAAATCAGATTTACATTATTGATTTTGGATTATCTCAAAATTCAATCAAACCTGAAGATCATGCAGTCGATTTACGATTAATTAAAGAAATTTTGAACAGTGCACATGCACAAATTATGCAATCTAGCTGGAAAAATTTTCTTTTGGGATACAAATCAATTGTAGGAGCCATTAAACATGCTCAAATCTTACACTTAGTTTCAGAAATTGAGAGTCGTGGAAGATATGCAACAGTCGTTTGATCTTTACTTTGTTTCTTCAAATAAACACAAGTATCTAGAAGCAAAAACTATTCTTGATTCATTTGGAATTCGTTTGGGTTTTTTAAAATTAAGTTTAGAAGAAATTCAATCTGATTCGATCAAAATAATTGCAATTAAAAAAGCTAAAAATGCATTTTCAAAATGCAACAAATCTCTAATAATTGAAGATGATGGATTATTCATAAATTCACTTGATGGTTTCCCAGGTCCATACTCATCTTTTGTTTTTCAAACAATAGGCAATAAAGGAATTCTAAATTTACTTGATACAAAAAGAAATGCAAAATTTGTTTCTCTAATAACTTATTGTGACAAAAAAACCATTAAATCTTTTGAAGGAAAAATTGATGGAACCATTTCTAAAAAAATAAAAGGAAAAGGCTGGGGTTATGATCCAATCTTTGTTCCAAAAAATTCAACTAAAACATTTGCAGAAATTAAAAACAAAAATGAATTATCTCATAGATACAAAGCTTTGAAAAAATTTGCTAGTTGGTATTTGCGTAAGTAGGAATCCAACGATCAATAAATCGTTCATTATTTTGTAATACTGAAATTCTTGAAACAAAACTTTCATCCATAACTGAAAACATTTTAGTTTGTTTTGCTATTTGATTACTAAATTCTTTAACTTCTTCCATTTCTAACATATTTGAATGCTCTAGTCTGTTTGTTGAACGTCCAATATGCATGTATGATTTAATTTCAATAAAGTGTGGACTTGCTTTTCTAAACATTTCTGCAAATTCTGGAATCATTTCTTTTTTATCATTATAATTTCTAATCAAAGTTATTCGTAACACAGTTCTAGTATCTAATTTCTTTAGCATATCCAAAGTACGATTCCATCTTTCCCAAGAATCATCGTATTTTGGTTTGTTTATATTCAAAAATGATTCATAATCTGCTGCATTTGTTGACAAGTACAATTGAGTAGGTAATGCATTTTCATCTTGTAATCTTTGAATCATATCTGGCTCTTGTCCGTTTGTTACAAGGAAAATTGATTTTGTAGATTCAAGTGAATTTAGATATTTGATGAGTTCTGGTAATTTTGGATACATTGTTGGTTCTCCAGAAAGTGAAATTGCATAATGACTTGGCAATAATGATTCATCTAATCTTTGTTTATCATTTCTAGAGTCACCATAATATCCATTGATCAATTTTTTTCTTTCAGCCATTAATTTTTCTAGAATTTCTTCTGGTTCTGCAACTTGTTCTGGTTTCATTTCTAATGAATCATAAAATTCCATTGGTCTCCAACAATACACACATCTGTTTTCACAGTGCATTCCAGCTGGAGAAAATTCCATACATCGATGTGTTGAAATGCCATAAAACTTGTGTTTGTAACAACTCCCTTCGTGTTTGAAAGATTTTTTTGTCCAATGGCAAAGCTCAACTGTTGAATGATCTGCTACTCCATACTTGGCTTTTTTTAGTTGCTCAGAAATAGCAGGCTTGATCTGAATTAATTGATCGTCCTGTTCAACAACTTCTCCAGAACAACTCATGAGTTGAAAACCTGTTTTCGTTTACTTAAATTGATCGAGTTTTTTGTCTAACTTGGAAACTTTTCTCAAATCTATTGCGATTTTTAGTCGATTCTAGAGTGAGGTTTAATAACTGGATCCTCAAGGTAATTTTAGGCATTGAAGAAAATACACGTTTTACCGTTCCTATTGTTGCTTGTAACTACTTTAACTAGTATGCCTTTTGCAACTGTCCATGCTGTTGATGACTTAGATAATGACGGTGTTGATGATTCAATGGACGCATGTCCAAATCTTCAAGAAGACTATGAAGGAACAATCGATGGATGTCCCTCAAACTTTGTCCCATGGTATGATGAGGACTATGACGGAATTGAAGATCATATTGATCAATGTCCTAGCTTAAGAGAAAATTACAATTTATTCCAAGATGAAGATGGATGTCCTGATACTTCACCAGAAGGTGGTCCAGGTGGTTTACCTGATTCTGACGGTGATGGTTTTGTTGATACTGTTGACAATTGCCCAAACCAACCAGAAACTTTCAATGGAGTTTTAGATAGAGACGGTTGTCCTGATACATTTGGTTCTGGTGATAGAGACTTAGATGGAGTTCCAGATTATCTTGATCAATGTCCACTAAGTGCTGAAACTTACAATAGATTCCAAGATGACGACGGTTGTCCTGATTCATTTAATGATTTACAATTTATTGATACTGACAATGATGGTATACAAGACAAAATTGATTTGTGTCCTACAGAACCTGAAGTGTTCAACGGTTATCTAGACACTGACGGTTGTCCAGACTCTGCACTTGACACTTCATTTGATGATGCAGATGGTGATGGAATTGCAGACCAGTTTGATATTTGTCCTAATGATCCTGAAACTTACAATCGTTTTGCAGATTATGACGGTTGTCCAGATTCAATTCCTTCATTTGCAGGTTCCCTTAATGATGCTGATGGTGATAGAATAATGGATGCAGATGATGCATGTCCACTAGAACCAGAAAGATACAATGGATTCCAAGATGACGACGGTTGTCCTGACATTCCACCTTATTCTAGTGATAATGATTCTGATTTAGACGGAATTCCAAACAGTCTTGATCAATGTCCCGATGTAAAAGAAACTTACAATATGTTCCAAGATGACGACGGTTGTCCTGACTTTGTTGGAGATGATAGTGGAATTCCAGACTCTGATGGAGATGGAATAAATGATTATAATGATTTGTGTCCAAACCAACCAGAAACTTTCAATGGTGTATTTGATAGAGATGGTTGTCCTGATGATAACAATAGAGGCGATAGAGACATGGATGGAATACCTGACAATTTAGATGCATGTCCAACTGCTAAAGAAACTTACAATGGCGTTAATGATTCTGATGGTTGTCCAGATGGTGTTGCTGGATTATCTGGATTAGACTTTGATGGTGACGGAATTTTTGATTTGAATGATAAATGTCCATTACAACCTGAAACAGTAAATGGCTATCTTGATCAAGATGGTTGTCCTGATTCAGCAGTTGTTGATTCTGATAATGATGGAATTAGAGATTCATTAGATCAATGTCCATCCTCTCCTGAAACATGGAACAGATACATGGATCATGACGGTTGTCCTGACAATCCTTCTGAATCTGATTCTGACTTTGATGGCATTTTAGATTCAGTTGATCAATGCCCACTTGATAGAGAGAGATACAATGGATTCCAAGATGAAGACGGTTGTCCAGATTATCCTGACTTTATTACTAATTTAGATTCTGACTTTGATGGAATAATTGATGAATTTGATCAATGTCCACTAGTTCCAGAAACTTACAACATGTTTGAAGACCTTGACGGTTGTCCTGATACTGTTGGTGAAAACAAGGGAACTCCAGACTCTGATGGAGATGGAATTAATGATTACAGAGATCATTGTCCAAACCAACCAGAAATCTATAACGGAATTCTAGACATGGATGGTTGTCCTGATGATTACATTTTAGGTCAAGATAGAGACATGGATGGAATTCCCGATGCTATTGATGCATGTCCAACTGCAAAAGAAACTTACAATAAATTCCAAGATGACGACGGTTGTCCAGATGCTATCTTAGAATCAATGACTGTTGATTCTGATAATGATGGTATTTTGGATGTCTATGATAACTGTCCTCTTGTTGCTGAAAACTATAATGGATTCCAAGATGACGACGGTTGTCCAGACTTAGATGACACAAGACCTGATTCTGATGGTGATGGCGTTCCAGATGTTATGGATATGTGTCCAGAACAAAGTGAAGTATGGAACAGATATGTTGACTATGACGGTTGTCCAGATGTATTACCAACTGGAAATGTTGTAATAGATTCTGATGGAGATGGAATTCGTGATGAAGTTGACTTATGTCCTGACTTGAAAGAATCTTGGAACAAATACAATGATCATGATGGCTGTCCTGATATTGCTCCAGAACAATCAAGATACAAACATGATGCTGACTTGGATGATATTATCAATGAACATGACATGTGTCCTCTAGAAGCAGAGGATTATGACGGAGATAGAGATTCAGACGGATGTCCTGATAATTAGGAGTATATCTTAGAATGAAAAAACAATTTCTTTTGGGATTTTTGCTTTTAGTTACAGTATCAATTGGTATGATGCCAAATGGTGTTTATGCTGCTGGTGATGATATAGACAATGATGGAGACGGTGTTCCAAATGCTGTTGATCAATGTCCACATCTCTTAGAAGATTATGATCCACAGTATGGAAACAACATTGACGGTTGTCCAGCTGATTTTGTTCCCTGGTATGATGCAGATTATGATGGTGTAGAAGACCACATTGATGATTGTCCAACTGTAAAAGAAACCTACAATAGATACCAAGACACTGACGGTTGTCCCGATTTAGCTCCAGGTGATTCACAACCAATCTTTGATACTGATGGTGATGGTTATCCTGATTACATGGATTTGTGTCCAAACCAACCTGAAACATTCAATGGTATTGATGACACTGACGGTTGTCCTGATGATGATTTAGACTTACGTGACTCTGATCAAGATGGTATTTCAGATAGAAGAGATGCATGTCCATTAGAACCTGAAACATACAATAGATACCAAGACACTGACGGTTGTCCAGATTCAATTGAAGGAATTGATTCTCCATATGTCTTCCCAGATACTGATGGTGATGGAATTCCTGATAGATGGGATTCATGTATAGATGAAGCAGAGAACTTTAACAACTATCTTGACTTTGACGGTTGTCCTGATGTTCCAGGTGCTGAATCATTAGAAATTCTTGATGCAGATTATGATGGTATTCCAGATGATATGGATCAATGTCCTTTAGATCGTGAAAATTATAATAAATTTGAAGATGGTGACGGTTGTCCAGATGTTTTACAACTCTTTACCACAGGTGATGCAGATGGTGATACAATAATGGATTTAGATGATGCATGTCCATTTAGTCCTGAAACATTTAACATGTTTGAAGATGAAGATGGCTGTCCAGATTTAGTTGCTGATAACAAATCTACTGCAGATACTGACGGTGATGGATTTGCAGATGTATTTGATTTGTGTCCAACACAACCTGAAACATTCAATGGTTTACTTGATGAAGATGGTTGCCCTGATCAACATATGGCAAAACATGATTCTGATCAAGATGGTTTCCCTGATGTCTTAGATGCCTGTCCATTAGAAGCTGAAGTTTACAACAGATATCTTGATTCTGACGGTTGTCCAGATTCAGTTCATGGAATTGATTCAATTTTCACTTTCCCAGATACTGACGGTGATGGAATTGAAGATAGATGGGATTCATGTATTGAAGAACCAGAGAACTTTAACAACTATCTTGACTTTGACGGTTGTCCTGATGTTCCAGGAACTACTGCTGGAGATATGATTGATTCTGATTATGATGGTCTTGCAGATCATCTAGATGAATGCCCAACTTTGGCTGAACGTTACAACAAATTCCAAGATGACGACGGTTGTCCTGACAGTATTGATTATATGACAATAGGTGATTCTGACGGAGATGGAATCTTTGATGATGTAGATATGTGTCCTGAAATTAAAGAAACCTATAACAAATTCCAAGATGAAGATGGGTGTCCTGACTTTATTGCAGATAACAAATTGTTAGCAGATACTGACGGTGATGGATTTGCAGATGTATTTGATTTGTGTCCAACACAACCTGAAACATTCAATGGAGTCTTAGACACTGACGGTTGTCCTGATGATCAATTATCAAAACTCGATTCTGATATGGATGGTATAATGGATGTAAATGATGCATGTCCACTAGAACCTGAAACTTACAATAGATATCTTGATTCTGACGGTTGTCCTGATACAGTTGATGCAGTAGATGCTACATACTCCTTCCCAGATTCTGACGGTGATGGAATTCCTGATAGATGGGATTCATGTATAGATGAAGCAGAGAACTTTAACAACTATCTTGACTTTGACGGTTGTCCTGATGTTCCAGGAGCTGAATCAACCACTCCAGTGTATGCAGATTCTGATGCTGATGGTTATCCAGACGCAATAGATTCATGTCCAACCAGTCCTGAAACCTGGAACAAATATCTAGATAAAGACGGTTGTCCTGATACTGCTCCAGAACAACAAAGATTTGTCCATGATGATGACCTTGATGACATCATCAATGACGAAGACTTGTGCCCATATGATCCAGAAGATTATGATGGTGACAATGACCTAGACGGTTGTCCAGATCCATAATCTATATCAAATTTTTGAGAATCTATTTAACGTGAGACTTAATAAATACTTGATAATAGCGGAGTCAGGGATAATGAAAAAACAGTTTCTTGTAGGATTTTTGCTTTTAGTTACAGTATCAATTGGTATGATGTCAAATGGTGTTTATGCTGCTAATGAAGAAATTGATACTGACGGTGACGGTGTTCCAAATGCACTTGATTTTTGCCCTCATCTTTTAGAAGACTATGATCCAGAATATGGAAACAACATTGACGGTTGTCCCGCTGATTTTGTTCCTTGGTATGATGCTGATTATGATGGAATTCAAGACCATATTGATCAATGTCCAACGGTAAAAGAAACCTACAATTTGATTGAAGATGAGGATGGTTGTCCTGATTTATCTGGAGATGCTGGTTCTGGAATAGCTGACAGTGATGGTGATGGTTATCCTGATTACATGGATTTGTGTCCAAACCAACCTGAAACATTCAATGGAATTGATGATAAAGACGGTTGTCCCGATGATGAATCAACTCTTAGAGATTCTGATCAAGATGGAATTTCTGATTCTACAGATGCTTGTCCATTAGAATCTGAAACCTATAATTTCTATCAGGATTTAGACGGTTGTCCTGATTCTGTTGATGGAATTGATTCTTCTTACACATTCCCAGATACTGACGGTGATGGAATTGATGATAGATGGGACCAATGTTTGAATGAACGAGAAAATTTCAATGACTATCTTGACTTTGACGGTTGTCCTGAAGCACCAGGAATTAATTCTCTTGGTCTAATTGATACAGATTATGATAGCATTCCTGATGATCTAGATGCTTGTCCAACAGAACGAGAAAATTTCAATAAATTCCAAGATGAAGACGGTTGTCCTGATAAAATTCAATTAACAAACACTGGTGATTTTGATTATGACGGAATCCCAGATGAATTTGATATGTGTCCTTACAATAAAGAAACTTACAATCTTTTCCAAGACACTGACGGTTGTCCTGATTTAGTTGCTGATAACAACTTTGCATTTGATACTGACGGTGATGGAATAATTGATAACTTAGATTTGTGTCCAAACCAACCAGAAACTTTCAACGGTTATGAGGATGCTGATGGTTGTCCAGACAGTTCTATTTCTGTTTTAGATTCTGATCAAGATGGTATTCCAAATACAATTGATGCATGTCCATTTGAACCTGAAACATACAATCTCTTTAAGGACGGTGACGGTTGTCCTGACTCAACTGGTTCTGTAGTTTCATCTTACATTTTCCCAGATGCTGATGGAGATGGAATTGATGATAGATGGGATGCATGTGATGATGAACCTGAAAACTTTAATGATTATTTAGACACTGACGGCTGTCCAGATGTTCCTGGAATTTCAAAATCAGCATTACCTGATTCTGATTATGATGGAATCCCAGATGAGATTGATTCTTGTCCAACTATTGGCGAACGCTACAATGGATTCCAAGATGAAGATGGATGTCCTGACACAATAGCCTATGATTCATTTGGTGATGCTGACTTTGATGGTGTCACTGATGATGTAGATCAATGTCCAACTGCTAGAGAAACTTACAATAGATTCCAAGATAGTGATGGCTGTCCTGATTTAATTGCTGATAACAAACTTGCAGCAGACACTGATGGTGATGGAATTGGTGATCATATTGACTTGTGTCCCGGACAACCAGAAACATACAATGGAATTGATGACGCCGATGGCTGCCCAGATAGTTTTTCATTTACAACTGATTCTGATCAAGATGGAATCGTAGATATTTCAGATGCATGTCCATTTGAACCTGAAACCTATAATTTCTATCAGGATCATGATGGTTGTCCTGATACTTTAGGCTCTGTACTTCCATCTTATACATTCCCAGACACTGACGGTGATGGAATTGAGGATAGAAGAGATGCTTGTATTGATGAACAAGAAAATTTCAATGGTTATCTTGATTGGGATGGTTGCCCAGATGTTCTAGCTGCAGAATCAACTGAACCAACACGATATGACTCTGATGGTGATGGTTATTATGATGGAATTGATTCTTGTCCAACCAGTCCTGAAACCTGGAACAAATACAATGACCATGACGGTTGTCCTGATACTGCTCCTGAACAACAAAGATTTGTCCATGATGATGACCTAGATGACATCATTAACGATGAAGATTTGTGCCCATATGATCCAGAAGATTATGATGGCGATAATGACCATGACGGTTGTCCAGATCCATAATCAAAAAACAATTTTTAATCTAAATATATTCAATTGATTAGAAAACACCATGCTTCCAAAATTTTCTAGTAAGGCATTTTTGGCTCCAATGGCTGGAGTTAGTGATCCAGCATTACGATTACAATGCAAAAAGATGGGAGCTGGATTAGTTGTTACAGAATTTACTAGTATCCATAGTATCATTGCAAAAGAACAACAACTCAAAGAGAATATGAAAACCATTCAAGAATTCATTGAATATTCTGAAGAAGAGCGACCATTATCTGTTCAACTATTTGGATCTGACCTTGTTGCATTAGAAAAAGCAGCAAAAATTGTAGAACCTTATTTTGATATTATTGATTATAACATGGGATGTCCTGCACCTCATATTACTCAACAGATGGCTGGTGGTGCACTACTTCAAGAAGTAAATCTTACGCAACAAATTTTCAGTACTCTTGTAAATGCTGTCAAAAAGCCTGTTACACTAAAAATTCGTTCAGGAGTTACAAGTGCAAGTAAATTCTTGTTCAGAGATATTGCAGAAGTTGCAGAAGATGAAGGAATTCAAATGATTACTTTTCATCCAAGGACTGTCAGTCAAGGATATTCTGGAAATGCAGATTGGAATTTGATAAAAGAACTAAAGGAAATCTCAAATCTACCGATTGTAGGAAATGGTGATGTGACCACTCCTGAAGAAGCAAAAACTATGCTAGATGAAACTGGTTGTGATTATGTTATGATAGGCCGTGGTGTAATGGGCAATCCCTTCTTGTTTGAGCAAATCAATGATTATCTAAAGACCAACTCATATCATGAATATTCATTCAAAGATAGATTAGATTCATTTTTTGAATATCTTCATTTGACATCAAAATACAATATCAAATTTGCAAACATCAAGGGTCAAGCAATGAGATTTACCAAAGGAATGAGAGGAGGTTCTAGTCTTCGTGCAAAAATTACTTTTTCAAAGAATTTGTCTGAACTTGAACAAATTATGAAAGATGGCTATGCTTTATCAAATGCATAAAGGGCTTTTTCCTTAACATTTGTTCATAATTTTGGTAGTAAATTTTCTGAATTTTTGACTTTTTTAGCTTATTCTTATATAATTCAGATTACCAAATAATGTATGAAATTAGGAGTTGAATCATAAAATGGCAACAGCTTATGTTCTCATAAACTGTGAGCTAGGTTCTGAAGAAGCAGTTATTTCAGAATTAAAATCCATTGAAGGAGTTGTTGAAGTCCATGGAACATTTGGTGCATACGATATTTTGGCCAAAGTAGAATCTGGTCAAGTAGAGGCATTACGTGAAACAATCACATGGAAAATCCGTAAAATTCCAAAAATAAGATCAACTCTGACACTAATGGGAATTGAAGGACAACAATAATCCTTCAAAATCCTTTGCTTTTATACTCAAATTGTAATAGTATTCTATCCCTTCAAACAACATGTCTCCCAAAGAGATACCGTTCCCGAGAGACGTAGTGAACCTCTCGGCAGAATTATTCTAAATTGTAAAAAATATTGTTATAAAAGAAAATGATTAGAGGGCTTCACTACCACTCTTTTTTGAAGCAATATTTAGAACACTGTCTACACTTGATACGACTATAATTCCATCTCCACCTTTTCCTGTAAAAGCTGCATCTGCAATTGCTGTAGTAACTTTTTCTACTTCTGCGTCATCGACAATTGTACTAACAGTTGCAACTTTGTTATATTCTGCAACCATTGAACCTGTTCCTCTTCCAGATCTGATGGTTTGTCTTTCACCAGAACCTCTACCATTGCCTTCTAAAATGGTAAAACCCCCAACGATGTCATTTATGGCATCAGAAACTGCACCTATTTTATTGCCTTGAATTGTTGCCTCAATTCGTTTCATTTGAATTGATTTTTCCCTATTGTTTAAAAAAGATCATATGTTTTTATGAATATTTTATGATACTATGTTGGTTATTTCACTATCCTCTGACCTTTTTAATTCAAAAAATAATCAAAATTATGAAAAGTGATGAAAAAAGATCTCATAGATTGAATTATCTTCTAAAATGCTATCTTACCGACCCTCAGGAAAAATCACTTTATCTTAGGGCAAAACAGATGGGAGTTTCTGATTCTACAGCCAAAGATTACATTAGAACTGTAATAATTCAGGCCAAAAAAATTCATACAAGATAACCCTCTCTTCAAAAAGAAATTCTTCGAAATATTAAACAAGTATTCATAAATAATCATTTGATAGGTGAATAAACATGGAAGAATCCTTACATGATGACGTAAAGGCTCTTTTAGACAAAGATTTTGGAGATGATAGAATTCTCAAGCAAATCCTCAGAGCATGTGAAAATGATGAGGTAATTAGTAACTTTGAAAGAAATTATGTTAAAAAACTAGCAGAAAAACATCTTGGCAGAAAACCACCTGTTGAACCTAATGAAATTCCACCAAAAGAAGAAAAACCAGTTCCAGATGTTGTGATTCCTGAACCTTCAACTGTTCAACAAACACAAACATTCCAAACTCCTCCACCTAAAATTACATCTGAAAACAAAAAAAATTCTAAAATTATGATGGGCATTGGTGGTATTGCACTTGTAATCATTATTGCAATTGCTGCAACATATGGTGGAATGTCTACTGATTCTCCTGGAGTAGTTGATGATCCTATTACTCCAGTTGATGCTTCATTATCAATAAAATCAGATTTGAATTCATATGATGCAAAAGATCTTATCTCTATTAGTGGAAATTCTGAAACTTCAGGAACTGCAAATCTCTCAATAGAAAATCAAGATGGAGAATTAGTTTGGGCAGAACAAGTTTCTATCAATAGTAATGGTAAATATTCAACACTTGCAATTGCAGGAGGCCCTGGTTGGGAGAAATCTGGAACTTATTCATTAATTGTAGATAATGGAAAAGAAACCAAAACAACTACTTTTACATTTACATCTTAATCAAATTCTTTCCAATGTGAATCGACTAAATCTCTTAATTTTTCTACAGTGATTTCTTCCATGTATTCTCTATAAACAATGAACTTGTTTTGTCTTCCTGAATCTTCTCCGTAGATGTCATTAGTATTTTTTGGAACAGCACCTGTTTTCCAATGATTCATTTCAAATAACCACACTGTTGCATCTGGATTTGAAAAATTGATTTCATCACATCCAATTATGTATAGATAGCATTTAGTTGCAAGGTTTAGTTTCTCATGCAGTTTCTCATATGCAATCATTTGTCCTAATGGGATGTTGATTTTATCATTGTGAAATCCTTTGAATTCTAGAATAACAAATCCTCCATTATGCTCTATCATCCAGTCAATATCCGTGCCTCCTGAGGAAACCATACCATGAACAATGAGATTCCCTAATACCTCTCGACCTCTAGTGAATTCTGATTCATCAAAAATTTGGTATTTTGCCTTTGGACTTTTTCGTAAAAATTGTTGAGAAATAGGCTTGTTTTTGTTTGATTCGTCTTTCTCATAAAATGTATCAATCAAATCTGAAGTCTCATTGGCCATAGACTAACCAATTTTTTTTCTAAATGATAAAACAATTTGTAAAATTAAATTCAGTATGGTATATTCTAGATTTATCTACTCAGATTTTCTCCAGAACTACCCTTGTATAAAATAAAATATTCATCTGGGTTTTTTCTGTCCTTTTTTGCTTTTAGTGCATCTTGATACATTTCAAAATGCTCTACCAGATACAATTGATTCCCAGGTTCTGCAAAATAATCAATTCCAATTAAATCAAAACCTGATTCAGGCGTTAGTTTCTTTTTTTCTTCAGCATACGAGTCTGTAGACATTTTTTAATTTACTGATCGTAAATCATTAAATTTTTTTCTTCTAATAATGAGTGTAAATTGTGTACTGAACGATAAACGTCTGATTCTTTTTTTGCACCTGTACAAACTAACTTACCAGATGCAAACAATAGGATTACAGTTTTAGGATCTAACATTCTATGAATTAAACCTGGAAATTGTTCTGGCTCATACATACTTCTTGGTAATGTTCTAGCTGCTTTTTCCAAATGAATTTTTCCTCCTAGATTAATTGCAGCAACAATGTTTTGTACAGTAATTACCGCATCATTTTTAATTTTGATTTTGCCTTTTCTTAATTTTTGAACCACTGTGTTAACAGCTTTGATTGCCATCTCTTCAGATTTTGCACCAGTGCAAACCATTTTTCCTGTTCTAAAAATCAATGTTGCAGTTCTAGGAGTGTTTAATCTAAAGACAAGTCCTGGAAATTGTTCAGGATGATATTCTGTATCTGGAAACTTTTCTGTAATTTCATTCAAATCAATTTTTTGTTCAATGGATGCTGATGCAACTACATTTTCAACACTGACAATAGGTTTGGTTTGAGGCATGACGAGGGACTTTAAATAGGCCCTTTATATATACTAGACATAATTTTTGCACTCATTGATTTCTAATGATGTCCAATCCATTGATATCGGTATTCTTCATCGATAATATCTGAAACAATCTCTTTGTTTTTGATTTTTGTTTTAGGTAAATCTACATCAAAAAAACCCAATTGACCCTTCCATGGAATTGGAATTCTAAATGCTTTGAAATTTTTCAACATAAATCCGTACGTTCGATCTTGAAATTTTTTTCCTGCAAAATGGAATTGTTTATCATCATTTACCTCTTTTTTTGAATTGTATTTTTTTACATCATACAACTCTGCTTTTCCTACAATTGCCCCTGTTGCTAACTTATGATTAATTTTTAATCGCTTACAGTCTTCAGTTCTAATTTTTAATGGAGCATGAACTAAAAACTCTCCTCTGAAATTAGTATTCCATTTTCTTAATTCTATGGTTTTTTTGCCTGAAATTATTAGATTAGCAAATGGTTGTGATACTGAAAGACATTTCAAATTATTATTCTCTAGCTATCTGGATATACTCACCAGGGTTTTTACCTCTACCTTCTGGCAAATCAGTAATACCACCATTCAAACTTTGAGTAACAATTCCTTTACTTGCAAGTACTTGTGCAGTCATAAATGAAGTATTTCCAGCCATACATACTAGTAATGATTTTCCATTTGAACCATCAAATTCTTTGCTTAGCTCCTCAGGAACTTGCTGAGTAGATAATAATGAGTTAATTGTTCCAGCTTTTGGAACAGCAATTTTTGATTTATCTACACCTAATGATTTTGCAATCATTTCAATTCCTTCTTCTTTTGGAGCATATTGTGTGTGTACCCATACTATTCTGTCATATTCACTTGCAACTGATGCTGCATCTTCTAATGAAATTCTCATAGGAAGTTTGTCTTGAGAAATTTGTTCAAAGTTCTTTCTGTATTTCTCAATTCCATCAGCTACTATAACAACAAATTTTGAGCCTAATCCCGCACTTATCATTTCTAATGTTGAATACAACTCAAGTGCTGTGCTTTCTCCAATATCGTATCCCTTATCAACAAAGAATTTCAAAAGGAATTTTGCTTTCTCAAAATCAACAACATGTTCAGTATATGCCTCTGGATTGTATAATGTCAAGCCCTCTGCTTTGGAATGAGTTCTAATTCCTGCTACATCTTGACCTTGAGGAGGGAAAACAACGTGAACTGCTTTCTTGTTGTATTTTTCAGACATGTATTTGCTTAGACCACCTGATGTTCCACCAGTTCCAAAAGAACAAACTAAATCAAAGTTTTCTAATGAATCTCCATTTTCATGTAATTGCTGATCAATTTCTGGTGCAGTTACAGTATTGTGAATGTCAATGTTTAATTCGTTATCATATTGTTTTGGACAGAACATACCGTAAATTTCTGCAAGGAAACTTGCTAAATTGATAATATCTTGTTTAGCTAACAATGTTTCAATTTCGCCAATGTTTTTATCAAAAACTTCAGGATCAAAACCCATCTCAGCTAATTGAGAACGAACATTTGCAGCAGTAGCTTTTGCAGCCATTTCGTCTGCTTTATTTTCCATTCCTGGTGCAGGACAAATATCCATATCTAAATCCATTATTCGAATATTTTCATTTCTTAATTCTTTGAAAACTCCTTCTTGGAGCTTTCTTGAAACTAGTGCAACTACTGTAACTCCAAGTTTAGATAACAAACCAAGAGCAATTCCAAAGTTTCCTGAAGTTGCTTCAATTACTACTCGTTTTCCATTACATTTTCCTGATTTTATAGCCTCATGAATTATGTGGGATGCTGCTCTTACTTTGATAGAACCACTTATTAATTCTGAATCAAATTTTCCGTAAATTTTCAAATCTTGATTATCTAAATCAACTTTGAAGACATTTTTTGCACATTCTTTGAAATCTTGTGTGAGATCAACTAATGGTGTTGCGTTAACTATCTTGTCACCTTCACGATGAGGGATTTGGTTCCAAATTTCTTGTTCAAATTTTTGAATTAGTGCATTATCTACGGTTTCTGACATTTTTTACTAAATGCCGTTGAATCTTTACTCATAAAATATCTTATGATATGCTTCTGAATCTATGCTTCTAAAATACTCATTACTTTACTTGGAATATCGTTGAGTCTACTAACTGCCATTGTTTTTTCATATCCAAGATGTCTTAGATTATTTGCAATTGTAGTTGCTCTAAGTGTATTAGGACCCAATCCTAATGCAACCATGTTAATGCCTAACCCCTTGAGGGATTTTGTCATGTTTCTAACGGCATCTGGATCAGATGGTTCTCCATCTGTGAGAGTCAAGAAAATATCTGGTCTTTTTGCTTGTAATACTGGAAACATTTTATCATAAACTTCAGCTAATGGGGTGGAACCATTTGCTACTACTTGAGCTAGTCTTTTTGCAGAAACATTATTCCATTTGATATTGTCTGGCTTTATTGACCAACATACTACTGCTCTATTTTGTGTACTAAATGCATAAACTGCAAATTTTACTTTTAGAAATGACAATACTTCACATAAAGCTAAAGTTGCTTTCTTGTATTCTAGTGCATCAGATGCGATACTTGAGGAATGATCTAACAAAATCACAATTTTAGTTTTAATGGATTTTTTTACATCAGTAAAAAATGGTTCATGTCCTTCAATGTAACTTTCTTCATCAAATTCATCACCTGAACGAAGATGTTGTTCTTTCCATCCTGATCTCCATTCTTTGAATTTTGTTTTTAATCCATTTATGAGATTCAGATCGTAAATTGTTGTTTCATCAACTCCTTTAGTTGTTGGGGTTTGGATTCCTATTGGTTCAGGTGCTAAGCCTTTGTTTTCAGTTTTTTTATTTTCATCTAGTAATACTTTGTATTCATCAATAACATTATCTCCTCTCATTACTGCATTAGTGTCTACATTACCAAAGTCGCCTTCTTTATTTTTAGAAATTACTTTTAGAATTCTTCGTAATTCTTCTTCTGTTAATGCCATTCCAGCTTTCATGAATGGAAGTGAAACTGGAATTGTTAGCAATGAATCAATATCTAAAATTTTTACAATTTCACTAACATTTTTTTCAAGCCATTCAGTATTCTGTTTTTCTTCAATTGCTTTTTTGACAATTTTTTTTGCAAGAACTGTTGCTTTTTTTATTCTCTCAAAGTGACTAGATTGAATTTCTCCTTTAATTGCTCCAAACATAAAATATTGGTAAAATGCCTCTACAATCCTTGCTTTTCCATATACTGAGTGTAATTGAGGTCTTGAAACCAACATGTAGGCGTAATTAAAAATAATTTCATCATCCATTCCTTTCCAAATCTCTCTTCCTAACTGTTCAACTCTTTGAGTTTCCATAGTGTTGAGAATAAAACCAAATGCATGGTCATTACTGAGAATTTTTTTACAGTATTTCACACGCATTGCTTCATACCATAATGAGGTTCGAAATTGTCTATACTTTTGAAAATCATTACCTATTCTTTTCTCCAGTGGTGTTAAGATCACCTTGTTTTCGTTTAGTCTTGTTTTGGTTTCAACTTTGTCTGAAATTTCAACTATCATCTTATCTGATTCAGACCATCTTCTAACTAGAAATGTGGCAATTTCTACTAGAGAATCATTTTGAAGCTGAATTGATTGCATTTAGTTTCCAAACATTGATGTGATGATATCGCTTACCTTTTGATATTCAATATTTCCCCATTGTGTGTATACATTTCCAAAAACAATCATTGCTGCCTCTTTTGCAGACATTCCTTTTTCTAATAATTTTCCAAAAGCAATTGTTTCTCTTAAACTTGGAGAGTAAAACAATTCTTCAACTGCTGCAGCTTGTCTTAGAGTATTTGCAAGTTTGATTGCTTGTGTAATTTCTGATTCATGACCTGAAACATGTTTTTTTACAATTTCTAATTCAACATCTTCTGGGGGATATTCTAATCTAATTCGTACAGGAAATCTACTCAATAATTGTGGTGGTAATTCCTTTGTACCACTGTGCGTCAATGGATTAATTGTTGCAACAACAAACCAATTCTCTTTTGCTCTAACAACTTCCCCTGTAGATTCTTTTAATGCAATTTGTCTTCTGTCATCTAATGCTTCATCAAGTCTAAGCAAGACATCAGCTTCTGCAGAATTTATCTCGTCAAGATATAGCATATCTCCTTCTCTCATAGATTTTATCAGTAGGCCTTCATCAAAACTGACAGTTCCTTCATTGAGGGTTTTAGTACCAATGAGATGACTCTCTCTTGTTCTGAGACTAAAGTTGATTGATTCCAAGTTCACATTCTTATTTTTTGCAAAATCTCTTACAAGTGAAGTCTTTCCTGTACCTTTTGGTCCAATTATGAGCACGAATAAGCCTGATTCGTAGGCTTTGTTGAGAATTTCTATTGAATTATTCCAATCAAGATATGATACTTCTTCCAAAGTATGTTTTGATGGATTGCAACAATATTTAATTTTAGATCTTACTTTCCGAATGCTTCTACTTTTTCGAATGCTGCATCCATTCTTTTGTGGAGTGTCTTGTTCCATTCGTCAAATCCAGAAGGATCTTTAGGATAATCATTGTAGTGTTCTACTAACCACTGATTTTCTTTTGAAGTATATCGTAAACCGTCTGCAACTGTTTTGTTCATTGCACCCCTGATAATCATTCCAAGTTTTCCTAACCCTGAAAAGTCTGGATGTTCTCCTTTGCTAATTGCCTCAACATCCATATTTCCTAAAAAGTGCTTCATTCCGTAACTAATTTGATCATTTGTCATTTGTTGAACTAATCTTCTAAACAATTCAAGACCTGCAGTTTTGTATCCATACTCTTTAATGAAATCAAGATTGTATTCCCATAATCCTGCTTCAGAAACATCATTTGCTTCTAGAGCTTTAGCAACATTATTTCCAAGAATAGTTCCTGCAATTAATGCAGGTCCAATACCGCCAGCATCAATTGGTTTTGGCATCCAAGCTGAATCTCCAACTAACATGTATCCGCCTGAAACCATGCAATCGTTTTGTCTCCTAACAGATACTTGGAAAATTCCTGTATTGTTATTGATGTCTTCTGGATCCTCAGATAATTTTGCATTTTTAATTACGGTATTTCTTTCAAGATATTCTTTCATTAATGATTCAACATTGTCTTTCTTTCCTAGTCTTTGATTTCTTCTTTCTAAGAGAGATTTTTCAACACCTAGTCCGATGTTTACTTTGTCATCTGCTTTGGGGAAAACCCATCCATATCCACCAGGTGCAATATCTTGGTCTAGATGAATAATACAATAATCTGGATCAAATTCAGTAAGATCTTTTTGTGCAGGATCAAAATACATGATGTATCTTCCAGTAGATTCCAAATCTCGTCTGTCTATTCTTTTTTCTACTTTAGTGGAATTCTTGAGAGTGTTTCTAAGCATTGATGTTACTCCAGTAGCATCAATAACAATTTTGGCTGTCTTTTTGAAAGGTTGTTTAGTTTTATTATCAACTCCTTGAACTCCAACTGCTTGTTGTCCTTCATAGATTAAACCAGTAAGATTAATTTCATATTCAAACTCAATTCCTATTTTTTTACATCTTTCATTTTGAATCTCTGGAAGCTTTTGACGATTTAACATGTATCCGTCTCCATCAAATGGAATTGCAGTTTCTTTATCTGGTGAAAATGCCATTACACCTTTGACATCATGTTCAATTTCTGGTCTAGTCCATTGAACTTTGATTCTTTCTGCCATAAAATCAACTGCTTCTTTAGAGCAGGCATCACCACATACCCATCCAGCCAGAGATTTTCTACCTGGAAAAAATTCTGTATTTCTATCAACAACTAGAATTTTGGTATTTTGATTTGTATAATGAGCAATTGCTTGTGCAGTAATTGTTCCTGCTAGACCTCCACCTGCAACTATAACATCATAATCTGCCACGATAATGAGGTTCGTCTATCCGTATTTAAAATAATACCATGATCTATAGTCACTGAAACATTCAACAATTTTTGATGATCGATTCAAAATGGGGTCGGTTCGTCGCGGCGTCTTCAAAGCTTTCGCTCAGACTGGAGCGGCTGTTATTTCCTCATTCCCAAGAAATTTTTTCTTTTATTCCTATTTAATCTAGTTGGCTTTTTGAAAAATTTCAGTAAAAATTTTGACTGTCTCTTTTTTGTTGTATACTGGAGTGTGGATTTTCATCTTAATTGGATCTTTTTCGACAAATACTAGATTGCCTTTTACCATCTCTTGCTTTCCTAATCTCATATGAAATCTTGAATCCATAGTTCTTTCTTCAATCTCCTCAACCATTTGGTCTATTTGTTCTTTAGATAGTCTATCTAGAATTTTTTCTATCAAATTTTGAGCCTGTTTTTTAACAATTTTTGAATTTAAGATGATTATTGGATTATCAAAATGCCCTGTTGTTTTTTGAATACTAAAATCATCTTCATTTAATTCTAGCATTTCTTCGAATGCTTGAAAAATTTTTTTGATGTCTTCTGTTGCATGAACAATTACATCAATAGTAATTTCAATTTTTTCAATCATTAATTTAAAATATCTTTTTGAAAATTTATGCTTCGAGTAATACTGTTTCTTTCTCTGCTGTTCTGATTAGTTTTACTTTTTCAAGACCAACATGTCTAACTCTGATTACTTTCTTGAATGCAGCCATGATGTCTGAATTAATTTTACTGTAACAGGTTGCTTGAACAAATTGATCAATAGTCATTTCTGGAACTGTCTTATTGATAACCTCTCTTGCAATTAATCTCAAAGCATGCTTTCTAGATGTGTTAAGTTGTCTGTGAGTTAATGCAATAATCTTGATTCTAAAGATGTAACCATCTTTTGTTTTGATATCAATAATGAAATTAATTTTTGATGAACCACGTCTAACTAAACTTCTCAAAAATTCTTTAGAATATTCAAATCGCTTGAAAATTGTTGATGCTTTCTCTCCATCTACTTTGTCAATTTGGAAATAAATTTTGTATTGATGTTGTGAAGGATCTCCTTTGAGAATATCATATAGCGTAACTTCTAAAACTCTACCTGATGCATTTTCATCATCAGTAATTGGAACATAACCGATTGGGACATTGTTAAATGAATCTGGAGCATTCACTGTAACCCAGCGTTTTTCTCTCCACTTGTCCTTTACTCGACCTTTTCTACGTGCCAATTATTATCGACCTTTGAACCCAAAATATAAGGGTATGTTACTAGATCTCTTTCTGATTTCCCATGTAACTCTGTAAAACCTGTGGAATTCTAATATGCCCATCTTTTGTTTGGAAATTCTCCATTATGGAAACTAAAATTCTACTTGTGGCAATTAGAGTACTATTGAGAGTGTGAAGATATTGTGTATCCTCATTAGTCTTATCTCGGAATCTAATTTTCAATCTTCTTGCTTGATAATCTAAACAGTTTGAACATGAAACAATTTCTCGATATGCATTTTGACCTGCCATCCATGCTTCAATATCATAAGTTTTAGCTGAAACTTTTCCCATGTCTCCTGTTGACAATAACATAACTCTGTGAGGAATCTCTAATTGTTGATAGAACTCTTCAGCAATAGATAACATTCTTTCATGTTCCTTCCACGAATCTTCTGGTCTTGTAAATACAAATTGCTCAATTTTATCAAATTGATGAACTCTGAAAATTCCTTTTTGATCCCTTCCATGTGCACCAGCTTCTTTTCTAAAACATGGGCTAACTCCAGCATATCTTAATGGGAGATCCTTTCCCTCGATAATTTCCTTTGAATGCATTGCAGCCATTGCATGTTCAGAAGTTCCAATCATGTAGAGATCTTCATCTTCAATTTTGTAGATTACTTCTTCAAAGTCATCAGCAATAACAGCTCCTTGCATTGCCTCATGGTTAATCATGTATGGTGGCTGTACAAGTGAATATTCTTTTTTTGATAAAAAGTCCAATGCATAATGAGTGAGTGACTGGTTTAGTCTAACTAAATCATTTTTGAGATAGTAGAATCTTGCACCAGCAACCTTTGCTGCTCGTTCTAAATCAACAAGATCTAAATTTTCAGAAATGTCAATATGGTCATTTACCTTAAAATCAAAATTTGGCAAGTTTCCCCATTTTTTGATTTCTTTATTTGCACTTTCATCTGGTCCAACTGGAACAGATTCATGAATCAAATTGGGAATTGTGAATGCTAAACTAGCATATTTTTTCTCAACCTGTTCTTGTTCTCCTTCTAACTGTGTCAAGTCTGCTGAAACATTTTTCATCTCAGCTAGAATTGAAGTTGCATCTTCTCCTGCTTTCTTTTTTTGTGCAATCTCTTGTGCAACTTGATTTTTCTTTTTTCTTAACTCATCAGTTTTGATGATATACTCACGTCTTTTTTGATCCGATTCTACCAATCCATCTAAATCAAAATCCATAGCACGAGCTTTTAACATACTTTTGATGATCTCAGATTTTTCTTTGATAATTTTAGGATCAAGCATTATTCAATCACCTTTAGTGCAACCTGGATATGTTCTAAAACCTCATCGATTGTTCCAACAAGATGTTTCATGTTCTTCTTACTTTCAAAATTAAAAATTAGTTTGTTATCAACATTTTCAACATTAAGACTCAAACCTTCTGGAAAATCTACATTATCTGGCTCTAATGCTTTCTGTACGGTTTCAGCCTTTTCTTTTGATATATCATTGAGTACTACTTGTACTTGACACGTTAACGACATTTACTTCTAAATAATTAAGAAAGTCATCTAATTTGTCTTTAGTTATTTTTGCCCCAGCTGCAGCATCATGACCTCCTCCAACCCCATCAAATTTTTCTGCACCTGCTCTCATTAGGTCACTTAGGTTAATCTCTGATTTACATCCAAATGATTTTCTAGACGAAAACTTGATTGTGTTCTCTTCTGCTTTAGTTCTCAAAATTACAATTTTTCCCGAATTTTTTGGAGAACCTGCAATTAATGATGAGATAGTTCCTGTCATAGTTTCTGGAACAATATCTTCTCCATTTACCATTACACATGTTTCACTTTCAGAAATTCTCCATCTTTCATTTGATAAAATATTCATGTATTCTCTGATCATCTTTCTATAATCCGTCAGGATTGTCTCTCCTTCTCTTAGAATCTTGTTTCTATCCCCCATACAGACAGCCATTCCAACTCCAGATCTACTAATCCTTCCACAAGAATTCAACATGGTGGAGAATTCTCTTCCATCTCTTAAGAAACTCCGTTTATCTTCTCTTGGAAATGTGTATGTGTATCCAATTAATTCTGACATTATCTCAGTTGCATTTTTTCCTGAGGTGAATTTTGTTATTGATTCAATTACCATTCTTTTCTCATCTTCATTTAGTTCAGCTGGAACTCTCCATCTTCCACCTTCTTTGAGTTGGATTCCTGAGGAATTTAACACTGAAAGACAAACATCACGATTCCAGGTTAATCCCTCAATAAATGGCTGAGATGTGAATGCTAAAGCATCTGGAAGGGGTCTGGTCTCTCTTCCAACCAAAAGTAAATCTAAATCAATTTCTACTAACCCCAAGTTTTTGGCAGTTTCAGCAATCTCAAAATTCTTTCCTGTAAATGATTTTCTTTCACCTTGGTCTTGTCTATCTCCTAATGCAGATACCACGGCAATTGAAGATAGATCTGAATTTCTCTCATCTAATGCATTTGCTGCCAAATATGCCATTCCTCCTGCACAAATTTCCACTCCTCCATCCATTCCATATTTCCATGCATTGATGACATTTGGATTATCCATTTCGGCCTCAGGAATTTGGTGATGATCAAGGATTATCCAGTCCTCTCCCAAATTTTGATTCATCTCATGTCCAAAACCTCCTCCAAGATCAGTAACTATGTGGAAATCTCTTGAATCTGTCTTAAATGACTCTGCAACATTTTTGCTAAATTCTTTAGATGTTCTTAGAGTACATTTTGCCCCAGCTCTGATTAGGGCTTTAGTAATAATACTTCCAGATGTAAGTCCATCACAATCAATATGGGTTGTAACAGAAATTGATTTTTGTGACTTTATGCAATCCGAAACTTTGTCTTTGAAAAACGATAGTGAATCATCAAGTGATTTTGTCATTACTCTAATTGAGCAACCACGGATTTATATTTCCAGTTTTTAGGAATTCTTCCAATTTTTTTGTAATAAACAGATAATCTGTGAACTTTAGCTTCAATCAATTCTAGAGATCTCACATTTCTTCTGTCTCCTTTGTTTGCCTTTAGGTGTTTTTGGAGACCTACTGCTTTTTTGACAATATTTTCTAGGTCTTCTGGCATCTCTGCAATAAGATCATGTTCTTCTAAAATCTCCCCAACAGTTTTCTTTGTAATTGGTTTGACTAGTGGTATTGAATGTTGATCTCTTAATTTAATTCCAATTTGACTTGGTGTTAAACCATCTTTAGAGTATTTTACAACTAATTCTTCTACTTCTGCGGGACTTTGTGTAATCCATGAAGGTGCTCTTAGTGTTGCAGGTCTAATGGAATGTGATTTTCCATGTCTATGAGTATGCATTCGTCCCATATTTTGGCTCAATTCTGAGCAGAATTAAACGTTACTTATGCTGATCTCGTACATTTTTCAAAAATTGAGGGACAGACTAAAGTTTTAATAAGTACTCTGGCTTCAAAACGAACAGGTAAACGGTATGAATACAAAAGTACTATTAACAGCAACCATGCTATCTGTATTTTTCTTCGGTGCCATCGGTGCAGCTTCAGTTGCATTCGCTCAATACATGGGCAACGTTGGTGACTCTGGAGAAACCGGATCATATACCTTAGAGGAAGCACTTGAGATTCAACGTAGAAGAATCGAAGCTGCTGAAGCAAATCCATCATCTGGTTCAGGAACTCCATATCTTGATGCAAGTGGTGTCGTAGGTGCCTCAGTTATTGCTGGTGCAGTCTTTGGTGGTATTGCAGGAGCTTTCTTCATTAGAGGAAGATCTGGCAAATACGCAGCAATGGGAAGAGGATAAACAAACCTCATTTTTCTCTTATTTTATTATCTATCACTTAGTGTCAACTAGGTTTAATTTTGTAAATGCTGATCTCGTCTTTTCTGAGAATAAAGGAAATGTATATATCGCACAAATAGAGCCAAAATATCATGACTCCTATCGTAGGAACTTTCCTAAGCATCCTGTCATCACTTACAGGACAATTAGGACCAAACTATGATCCATTATTCTACGATGTAATGATTTACATCTTTGGAACCATGATGTTTACAGTTTTCCTTCTAGGAATTATTGCATTCTGGTTACGTGTTCACGGATGGGCATACAAAGACAACCGTGAAAGATGGGTCGACGAGTTGGACAGACACTTTGAAAGAGAAGGTATTGGTCTGATTCCAGACAACGGAAAATACTGGTAAAACAACTTCCTTTCTTTTCATTATTTTTAATCTCTATACCTTAGTTCATGCAAAATTTTTTTGGATTTTTACGAAGTCCGAAATTGCTTATTGTTCTGGCAAGAAGTCTTTGTCTTTGGATGTATCGTAATCTTTTGATGTGAATTCAGCCTTGTAGTGATATCCTTCTTGAAGTGGATGGTTGATGAAATGAGGTGATTCTTTTCCATTCACGTACATTGTAGATTTACTCTGATCCATGTCTCTTAGAGGGAAATCCCACATCCACAAAAAGTGTCCAATTTCAAAGGGATATTCTTCTATCCATTCAGCATAAATGGTACCATCATCTGTAAGTGTATACATTGTCCTATGACATTCCCCTTCGTTAATTCCAATGTTTGCTGGAATGTCTGCTTTTTGACCATCGATAATCAGTTCTAATGTTGCCTTGATTTTGTAAGGAGTATCTCTATCATTTATGCAGACTTTCAATGGGTTATCTGAATTGGCCATTTGCTGAATTGTTGAACTGGCAGCAGCAACTGAAATTCCAATCACTGCAGTAATAATTAGGAACTTGATTGTTTTCTTCCTTTTGTGAGGATCATTAGTTCCTGGCCAAATCATGTGATTTTTCTAAGTCAGATTCCTTAAAGTCCTTTCTCTTATTCGTACATAATTTCAATTGTATCGAGCTTATCCTGATTATCAGCCAGAAAATACGTAATTTCATCTGAATCAATTTCAAGCCATTCTGATTCCCCTGAAAATGGGAGATAGTCTTCAACAAATAGATCTCCTGGACCTGTCATTCTTACAACAACCTTCTCGTTTTTTGGTTGAATCTCAAATGGCAATTTTAGAACTTTACCTCTTCTTTGATTTTGAATATTTACTTTGTATTGATCTGAACGAAATTCAACCTCGCCGAAAAAATAACTTTGAAAAATATCTAGTTTGGTTACTTTGAAACTTAGCATATTTTCAGTATTGATTTCTAGAAGATAAAACTTAGTTTGTTACTTACGCTAGACGTAAGGAAATATAGAAAATGAAAAGGAAAAGGTTGGGTTGTTTAGATTACTTGCCAGGGTCGTGTTGCAAACGTAATGACATATCCAACACCGATAATAATTGATTGATATGCGATGTTGGTATATGGGATTGGTTTGATAATTGGTTCGCCCTCAACAACTACTGTTTGACCTGGACCAAGTCCTGGACCGACGCTTGCTACATTGAGTTGGGTGTGTACGTGGTATACACCTGCTTCAAGTGCTTTGGCTGATAGTGAGTATTCGATGACAGAGTTTCCTGGAATGTCAAAGACGTTTCCTGGTGGGTCTCTTGCCAACATCTCCCATCTGTTACCTGCGTTGGTTGACTCTGAGAAGATAGATAGCCATCCTCTAAGGTCTCTCTCTACAAGACTGACTAATGTTCCTTGAAGTGTCAAGGTTTCGCCAGTTTGGAGGGATTGTCTGTTGAAGGTTTCATCCTCAATTCTGATGAAACGACTCTGAAGTTGTGCTTGGACACCGTGTGCATCAGCAGTTGGAAGAATAGACTCAACCCAGTTGAAACCTAAAGTTCCTAATGCTAGTACGACAGCTAGTCCGAATACGAAAATCTTTTTTTCGACCATAGTTATCCCTAATAATCAGAAAGATAATACACGTCGTTATATGTTTTACCTTCATTACGAGGATCGACGCTTAATGGAATGTAAATCATCGATGTTATACAATGAAAATAGGGAAAATATAATAAAATTAATTCAAAATTCTAATTTGGAATACAAGAATTTTCATATTTTTCTATCAAATATATAAAAAAATTCATCAAATTACATTAAATTGGAATCTCTTACTTTATATCCCGAACTTACATGATATCTTACATGGCACAGATGCCCGCATTAATCCCAAAAGAAGTTGAGATTCAGAGACTTAAGAAAATCTGGCTCATCGTTATTGCTATGGGAAGTACTGCAGCATCCGTCGAAGTAGATAACTTCGTAGACGGTTCTCTACATCAGACATCTATCAGAGATAGTGCATTTACTCCAGCACACTGGTGGTTATACTCCCACTTTGTAGCATTACCACTCGGTTGGGGTGCAGCAGCAATCTATGATAGAAAAGTTCCAGTTCTTAGAGGTCCAAATAATTCAATGAACACAGGTTTGAAAATGACCATTCTCGGTTACTTAGCAACCATGTTTACAATTGGAGTCAATGAGATGTGGCACTTCTGGTTTGTAGAAGAAATCTTTGCAGTACCAAATCACTGGATGTTTAACATGGGTGTAGTAGTTGCATTCATGGGAGCACTCGCATACGTAGTCAGAGTATATGCTAGACTCGTAGAGTTAGGTGCAGAAACTCCAGGTGAGAATCCATATGTTGCTGAAATGTACAAGATGGCCTTAGAAGGCAAATTGTACAGTAGAGCAATCCCATAGACAAATTGTGCAATCGCACATTTTTTCTCTTTTATTATTTTCATCAAAGCCGTAGATCGTACTAGGTGCCGGCCTTTAAGAAAGACTTAAAAGGATTCTGAATTAGAATAATTCCATAATGACTCTTCCTAAAGGATTCGGTTCTGGCGGTGGCGGTGGATCATCTAGCGCTGACGTAGAACGAATGATTGGAAAACGTGTTGAAAACATGACCGGCATGATTACAATTTCATTCTGGGCAGCATGGTTGGCAACATTTGGCGGTACTGCAGCAGGATACTTCTATTATCCATGGGCATATCCAACTCCAAGTGGTCACTTTGCATTCATCGTACTTACAATCATTGAGGCAATAGGTTACATCTTCTGTGTTAAAGTCATGGAAGAAGGTTCCAACAAGAATAGCAATGGTATCGTTGGCGGCAGTGTTGCTGCAGTTACAGCAGGTACAATCTTCATCGCATTATTCGTTGGTAACTAGAAGGAAACCCCTTCAGACACTTTATTTTTCATTTTAATTTTAATAAAAAACAACGATCTTCATCACACTCTAAAATTTTATATACTGACCCTTTCTTCAAGTTGATTATGGTCTGGTTAAGACGATGTACACACTACTTATTCATAGTAGTAGTTGCAGTTAACTCAACACTGTTAACAATTAATGCAGGAGACTACATCTTCTACACTGACTGGGCTTGGACTTCGTACACGGTATTCTCAATATCGCAAACGTTGATGCTTATT
>NZ_JANQTA010000026.1 GCF_028278985.1 Candidatus Nitrosopumilus sp.
TAGAACCAACTCCAGAGCCAGTTGTAGAACCAACTCCAGAGCCAGTTGTAGAACCAACTCCAGAGCCAGTTGTAGAACCAACTCCAGAGCCAGTTGTAGAGAGTATTGAAATTGCAGCAGAGCAAAGACCAGAATCATCAGAGTTTAGTTCAGCAGCATTGCTAGAAACAGTATCAGATGCAGAAGTAAATTCACGAATAAGTTTTGAAGAATTCACTGATGAAAGAATTCTCATCAGTCATGATGCATTTGGAAATAAACAAATGAAAATTAAGGTACTAGAGGTATCCGATGAAATCCCACCAGTAAAATGGAAATTCGGAGATCGTGTAAAAGTAACAAAAATTTTGGTAACCATAAAACATCTAGCAACACAAGAAGTTGAAGAAGGAGAATTCGATATAGAATCTATCGAAAGAGAACTACAAGAAAAAAGACACTATACATCAACAAACAGATGGATACCCGCAACTGACATCAAAAATGGATATGTTGTAGGTTCAAAGCACACCAGATTGATTAGTGATGCTTCTGCCTTAGATTACATCGTCTTCTAAGTAATCAGTAGTAATATTCTGCTGAAAAACATTATAAACAAAAGAATTTGAAAACCAAGTATGAGTTCAAAAGAGTTTGACGTTAACGGAACTGACTATAGAATTGTCCTTACAGAACAAGTCATAGGTCATGTTAACAATTTAAAAAATCTCTATAATGCAGCATATGAAGATCCAGAAAGTTTTGAAGACGTAAGTGCAGAAATTTCAAGTACAATAAATGAAATTGCAAGTACGGTAGAGCCAGAAGCAGACGATAGTGATTTGGATGGATTAATTCAAGAAATCATAAAGGCAGTAGATAGTAAAGCAGAAGAAATTGAAAAAGAATTACAAGAAAAAGAAAAACCAGCTAAAAAATCAAAATCAAAAAAATAATCCCATTTGACCTCAAAATCATAAAAAATTAGAGCTTACGTTATATTCAAAAGTCACATATTCAATATTATGTCAGGTTGTGAATGTGGAATTTGCGGACATCATCATGAAGCTGAATGTCTTGAAAAAGAATGCAAATGTTGCATTAATTTCCATGAAAGATCTGGTCCTAGAAGAAAATAGACCTTACTTATCATCCATATAGCAACTACACTGTTTTGCCAGATGCCTGTTACAACCAAATAATTTATGATCTTTGCATCCACACAAAATACATTTCTTTTCACTCATAATTTTTCAATCAAATCCTCAATGGCACCCATCATTTTCTTATCATTTAATGCCTCAATAATCTTTAGACGCATATTTTTCACTCTACTAACATCATCAGAATACAAAGGGGCCATGGTTTCAATTTCTTTTTCAAAGAAATAATTGTCTATGTAATTTCTTAGTTTAGATTTTAGAGAGGGAAAATCAGAATTAGGAATCTTTTCTGGTTCAATTTTAGTCAAGATTACCTTGATCATACCATTAATTTTTAGCATTTCTTTATTGATTAAGTCAAGATCTCCTGGCTTGTCTTTAATTTCATTAAGATTTACATGAGATTCCTGAATTTGAAGTAAAATATTTTTCAGATACTCGCTATAGGTTACCACAATTTGTTTCAGGTTTAATCTAATCTAAAGTTTAGCAAATTATTATGGACTAACGCTTTAAATTATCACCAAATATTGGTAATGGCAATGAAGGGAGACGCATATCTCAAGTGTATTGATCCAAATTGTGGTTGTGACTACGATATAGATAGTACAAATGTTCAATGTGAAAAGGGTCACCTTCTAGATGTAAAATACAAATGCAGACCTTCTGAAAAATTAAAAGAAATTTTTTATCAAAGAAGAAATTCTCAAGGCAACATATTCAATGAAAGTGGAGTTTGGAGATTTAGAGAATTACTAAATTTTTGTCAGATAGATACTGAAAATATTGAAGAGTGTTCTAAATATCTTGTATCTTTAGATGGAGCAGAAGGAAGACAATCAAAGCCGTATCAAATGACAAAGGCAGCAGAATTTGCAGGATTAGAAAGTAATAACATGTGGTTACAGCCTGAAGGATACAATCCAAGTGGTTCATTCAAAGATAACGGAATGGCAACTGCAGTTACACATGCAAAAATGGTTAATGCTAAAAAAATTGTCTGTGCATCAACAGGCAATACATCAGCTTCTGCAGGAATGTTTGCAGCAAATGAAGGGATTAACTGTGATGTGTATATTCCAGCAGGTCAAATAGCTCCAGGAAAACTAAGTCAAGCATATCAATTTGGAGCTCAAATTGTGGAAGTAGATGGAAATTTTGATGATGCATTAAAACAATCATTAGATGATGCACATAATCATGACGGATATACGGTTAATTCAGTAAACCCCTTCAGAATCGAAGGACAAAAAACAATTCCATTTAGAGCATTAGAATATTTGAATTGGGAAGTTCCTGATTGGATAGTTTATCCAGGCGGAGCATTAGGAAATACATCTAGTTGCGGAAAAGCACTGATGGAGTTGTATGAATGGGGTTGGATCAAAAAAATTCCCAGAATTGCAGTTATTAATTCTGAAGGAGCTAGTACATTATCAGATTTGTATAATGGTAAATTTGAAGACGAAGAATTAAGATGGAATAAAGGAAATCCAAATACGGAATTAATTTCTAGATATTATGATTATTTGGATAAAGAAGGTTTGAGACCTAAAACTAAAGCTACAGCAATTCAAATTGGTCGTCCAGCAAATATTTTGAAAGGATTAAGGGCTCTTGAATTTACAAATGGTGTTGCTACAACTGTTTCTGATTCAGAAATGCTAGATGGAATGTCAGTGGTAGGATTAAATGGATTTGATTGTGAAATGGCATCAGGTGCATCAGTAGTAGGAATAAAGAAGTTAATTTCTGAAGAAATTATTAAAAAAGATGACATTGTTGTTGGAATTTTAACTGGACGTCAAAAAGATGCAATGATTCCTGTGGATTATCACAGTAATCCTGCAAACAAATTTGCAAAACCTCCAAAAAATTAGCCTCAAAATTTAGGCTCGATTTATTTTTGAACATCTTAATCCTTAAATCATGGTTCTGTAAAATTTTACCAGATACCTAGAGATGGTGCAAAAAAACTAAATGGATAGCACTTGTTGTTCTAAGAAATTTTTCGGAGGAATATTTTGGTAGAATTATGGATGGAGATTTCAGCTTTAGCTGTACTCATAGGTTTATCGGGATTTTTTAGTGGATTAGAAGTAGCTCTTGTAGGAGTAAGAAAATCCAAAGTAGTTCAATTATTCAATGAAGGAAAAAAGGGCTCTAAAGCACTTCACAAATTAAAGAACAATCCTAGCTGGATGATGTCTAGTGTAAACCTAGGCAATAATTTAGTTAATGTTGGAGCATCCGCACTTGCAACAAGTGTAGCAATTAGACTATTTGGAGATGAGGGACTAGGAATTGCTGTTGGTGTAATGACATTTTTGATTTTAATTTTTGGTGAAATTACTCCTAAAACATATTGTAATGCAAATTCCACAAAAATTGCTCTTAGATATGCACCAGTTTTGTTAGGATTTAGTTATGCATTTTATCCAGTTGTAAAATTCTTTGAGATTGTAACAAAAGGGGTTGTAAAACTTACAGGTAGTAGTTATACACCTCCACCAATTACGGAAGAAGAAATCAAGGGTGTAATTGATCAGGGATTGGAAGAAAAAGCCATTGAGAAAGAAGAGATGGAATTAGTACATGGTGCTCTGAAATTTGATGATACAGTAATTCGTTCAGTAATGACACCTAGAACAAAGATGTTTTCACTCAATTCAAAAATGCTTCTTTTTGAAGCATTACCACAAATTAACCAAAGTGGGCATTCAAGAATTCCCATCTATGGGGATACAAGTGATGATGTTGTAGGATTTATTCATGTTAGAGATGTTCTCAAAGAATTAGAAAAAGACAACAAAATGGCCAGTCTTGAACAAATTGCAAGAAAACCAGTGTTTGCATCTCAAGAAAAAATGGTCAGTGGACTCCTAAAAGAAATGAAAGGTCGCAAAACACACATGGCCATAGTTGTTGACGAACATGGAGGTGTTGAAGGATTAGTAACTTTAGAGGATCTGCTTGAAGAAATTGTAGGGGAAATTGAAGATGAGACAGACAAAACAAGACCTACAGAATATGAAAGAATTGATCAAGACACAATTGTCACAAATGGTGATATCGAGATAGATATCATCAACGAAGTGTTTGATACAGAGATTCCAGAGGGAGACGATTATGCAACTCTTAGTGGATTACTTCATGAAAGATTACAAGATATCCCGCAAGAAGGAGACAAAGTAGAAGTTGATGAATTAAGAATAGTTGTTGAGAAAGTTTCTAAAAATATTCCTAAAAAAATCAGAATAGAAAAAATTAGAATCTAATCTTTCTTTCCAAAATATTCTTGAAGTTTCTGTTTCTTTTCTCTCATATGAAAAATTGACTCAGTATGCTCAAATGCTTCCTGATATGATTTTTCAAAGAGCATTGCTTGTAATAGCATATGATTCTCAGGAATAACGATTCCAGTTTGATCATCAGAATACATCATTTGAACAGTGTCGCCAATGGATGTAGTCATATTTGCATGAATGTGAATCATATTTGTGTCAGTAAAATTAAATCCCATATTTTGTGCATAGTCTCTCACATCCTTGGTACCTTTAGCAGTCCACAAAGTTGCAACTCCAAACTCATTGGTAAAAATTTCATGAATCTCTGAAGGTTTTGGTGCAGCATCCTTGAATCGAATATCCATTATGTGTAAGTGCATTTGTCTTGTTGGAACTTTAATTGCTCGAACAAAAAGAGGTGCATCTTTTCCAAAGTAAGTTTTTACATCATCTCCATGATGAGGAGATTGTGTCATTTCAATAGTATCAGATAATTTTTTTTCTGTTTGTTCAATATCGGCCCATCTTCTAACAAGAGTTACGTCAAAACGTATTAGATTATCTCCAAATTTGTCACGAAGTGGTTCTAAAATTCTACCCATCCCTGTAACATTACAACTACCTTGCATGACATGATTTTTACCAATTGCAAGGTCATAATTTGCTCTAGAATTAAACAACAAGTCAGATACTGCTTCTGAACCCATTATGGATTCGCCACCTTGATAAATTGCTGGAATATTTTTTGGTTCATAGAGATGGATTTTATTTTTATACCCATGTCCACCTGGGGCAGCATCAATTACCAAATCACATTCATCTAAAACAGATTCAATAGTACCTGCAATTTTGAAATCTGAAAAATCATCTTGTTTTCGTTCTGGAACGTAAACATCTAGTCCTCTCGAATTGGCAATGGATACTTTTTCATCTGGGGAATATTTTCCCACACCAACAACTGAAATTTCAGGGTCATCTTTTAGAAATGAAGTAATTCTGCTGCCAATAGAACCATACCCATTAACAAAAATTTTCTTCATAATTTGACATATTTTGACCCATTTATTTAGATTAATCAAAACTAGTCCAAGTCTGTTTGAATTAAACAAATTATCCCATAAACACCAGATCAGCCAAATTCAGTTGTGACAAATAGTCAAAAAAATAGACAGGAAGGAAAGTTTTGATGACTAATTTACATATAATCACTGAACCGGTATCAAAAATCACTAAATTGGAAAAAGAGGTACTGGAATCAAAACTAACAAAAGTTATCTTACAAGCAAAAGGAGACCCAGGTAGAAATCAGTATCTTCTAGAAAAAATTAGACATGAAAAAGAAATTACAAATTCAGATAGAATTTATCTTGAAAAAATTTTAGAAATCAAAATTCCAGAAATTATATACGAACCACAAAATTTTCAAATGGATAGAAAAGACAAAACAATTTTTCTAAATCCAAATATGATCAATTGTTTTGGATGTGAAAAAGAAATAAAATTAGACCAAAAATCTGCACGTTATAAAAAAAAGTGGTATCATAAAGAATGCTTACCAAAAATAGAAAAACCAAAACTAGAAACCTATGTCTCAAAAAAGAATAAACCCGGAATAGATCCAGTTCAAATTATTTTAACAATAACAATTTTTGTTTTCCTAATTTCTGCATCAGCAATAATTTTAGGTCCAATTAGCATGATTGCAATGGGGCTTGGTGGGGGACTATCTCTTTATCAAGTAATTGCAATTAAGAAAGACCCATTTGATAAACATAAACACGCAAAGAAAACACCATCTGCTTTCCTACTATTTCTATTAGGTTCTCCATTTTTGATAGGAGGTCTAATTGCGTATGAAGGATACACAATATTTGAATCACCAGTTAGGATATTGCTTATTTGGGGAATGACAGTGTCATTTTGGTCTACAATGTTGTTTGTTCCATTATCAGTACTAAGTAAAATTAGAGAAGATGCACAAGACGAAGTCAAAACTTATCCAACAGTTACAGTAATCATTCCAGCATACAATGAAGAAAAAGTAATTTCGCATACAATTGAAGCACTTATTGAAACAAAATATCCCAAGAAGGAAATTATTTTTGTCGATGATGGGAGTAAAGACAAAACTTTGGCAATTGCATCACAATACAAAGACAAAATTAGAGTGTTGAGTAAACCAAATGGTGGAAAGGCTACAGCAATCAATTATGGAATCGTATATGCAAAAGGTGACATCATAGTAATTGTAGATGCAGACACTATTATTGGAAGACAATCATTAAAAGAAATTGTTAAAGGATTCGAAGTAAATGAGCATGTGGCTGCTGTTGCAGGAAACATCAAGGTAAGAAATAGAAAAAACATCATAACAAAATGCCAAGCACTAGAATACATAACAGGAATTCAAATTGTAAGAAGAGCTTTTGATATATTTGGCTCAATTACAATTGTACCTGGGGCACTAGGAGCATTCAAAAAATCATTTTTGACAGAAGCTGGAGCATATGGAAAGGAAACTATTGTTGAAGACTTTGATCAGACAATAAAATTACTCAAAGCAGGGCTAATCACTCAAGGTAGTACCAAAGCAACTGCATATACTGAAGCACCAGATACTTTGAAGGACTTTATGGCTCAAAGAAAAAGGTGGTATCGTGGAAATATTCAAGTTCTCAAAAGACATTCAGATGCACTAGTTAATCCTAGATTTGGATACCTACAGAGATTATCATTACCTTACTTGTTTCTAGGAATGGTGGTTACACCAATTATCGGATTTGCATCTACAATAAATGCAATTTTAGGAGTGGCTTTAGGTGATGGGTGGTTCATTTTAGAAGTCACTGCCATCTTTTTAGTGGTTCATTATCTAATGACAGCGTTAGCGATTAGGATAGATGGTGAAGATCAAAAACTAGTTGTGTACGCAGGATTCTTGGTTTTCGGTTTTAAACAAATAGTAGATTATTTACTACTAAAAGCAATAATAGCTCAGTTGACAAATAAAGAAGCCACTTGGACAAGTGCAAAAAGAACAGGAGTACAAAGTGACAAAAAATAGCTTAATCATAACTGCATTTTCTGCAATTTTTCTTATAGCGATTTCAAATAGCTTTGTTTTTGCGGAAGAAATAGGACAGTTAGAATTAGAAGTTCATTCTACAAATGGAGATATTGTGGATCATAGTTCAATGAAATTTGTTATCTATCAAGATTTTGAACAAGTACCATTTCTGACAACAGATGCAAATGCAAATCCAAGCATAGTAGAAGTACCAATAAACCATAATTACAAAGTAGAGGTTTATGTAAATGACATCTATGCTTCAGTAGATTATATTGAATTTAACGAGCAATCAGAAAAATTAAACATTAGCATACCATTAAGTGCAGGATTAAAAATTAAAGTGTATTATGATGATGGATTAACACCAATTGATGATGCAACTGTAGTCATAAAATCTAATGAGAATACAGAATTAAGACGAACACTCACAAATGATAGCGGTGAAACACAAAGGTTTTGGATTCAATCCACAACTAAATTAGATGAATATTATGTTGCAGACGTATACATTAGTGATATTTTTCTACTTTCAGAATCTCAAATCAGATTACAACCTGGTCAACAGTTAGACCATAAAATCACCACAAATATTCCAAAAATCATTGAGAAATTATTCACTATTTCATTATACAAAAATGCAGTAAACAAAATCACAACTAGTGACGGAAATTATGAGATTACCATTACAAATGTAAACTCTGATGAAAGCTTAACATCAGATGTAAATTTTAGAGGAGAAGCACATTTTTCAAACATCAAACCTGGACTGTATACTGCAACAGTAACATCAAATGATCCAAACGAAAGTAAACACTGGAATGTTGTAAATCTTGAGATTTTAGGGGATATCACTAACTTTAACTTGTTCAGAACAGAAATTATTGAAACTGAACCAGAGATACAAAATCCTGAAGTAGACCCTGTTGAAACCAAATCAGAATTTACTGATTGTAATTGTGTTGTATTTCGATTCGATGATGTTCAAGATTATTGGTTAGCTGATACACAAGTGCAAATTATTGAATTATTTGCAGAAAAACAAGTTCCATTAACGATTGGGGTCATAGGAAGTTTAATTGGAGAAGATCAAAGAATTTCTTCAGTAATTGAGAAAAATGTGGAAGAAGCCAATATTGAGATAGCAAATCATAGTTGGAATAATGACGTTGTGACGACATTAGATGAAATAACTGTAGAAAAATACATTCAAGATACTAATACAAGAATTATCGAAGAATTTGGAGTAACACCTACAACTTTCATTCCACCTCAAAACATTTACGATGATTCAACTGTAGAAATTCTAAAAAATAATGGATTTACTGTTTTGAGTTCTCATAGTGACGAGATAAATACATTAACTTTAGACCCTGAATCATTTTACATCATTCCAGCAATTACTGAAACAGCAAAACTAGTCAACAATGACACAGAATGGCAAATGGTAGAAAATAGTGAAATTATTTCTAAAATCCAAAACAGTGTTTCAAAAAACGGGTATGCCATAGTTATGATGCACCCACAAGAATTTTCATTAAATGAACAAGGTGAATATGATGTTCCAAATCAAGAATCAATAAAAAACCTTGGAATACTTTTGGATGATATCAAGAAATTAGATGTAAATTTGGCATCAATGAACCAAATTAACCGAGAAACAATTGTAGAGGATACAATCATAGAAACATGCGATTGTGTAGCATTTAGACTTGATGATGTTCAAGATTATTGGTTAAATGATGTTCAAATTAATATTATGAAAAAATTCAAAGAAAGTAACACTCCATTAACTATAGGTATTATTGCAAATGCATTTGGCAATGATGAAAAAATTACATCATATGTTAGAGATAACACCAATAATTTAGAAATTGCAAGTAGAGGAGTTGATCTAAATTCAATATCAGGTCTGACAAAACAAAAACAGTCAGAGATTATTGCTGAATCAATTTCAAAAATTAAAAATGATGTAGGTGTAGAACCTAAAACCTTCATTCCACCTGGAAATAAATTCGATGAGGATACAGTTTTAGCTCTTAAAGAAAATGGAATCACTCATCTTAGTGCAAGTTTAACTAATGGAGATTCACCTCCATTCCCATTAAGCAACTCAGATCTATTCAGATTCCCACAAATTACATCTACTGGTACCTACAATATTGAAACATTGCTATTTGAGAGTCAAAATTCTGATAAAATTTTAGATGAATTAGAATTATCAGTAGATAATTTTGGTTTTGGGGTAATAACTATGAGTTTACAGGAATTTGCCACGGTTGAAGATGGAATGTATGTGAATATTTCAAATCAAAAAGAATTAGATAATTTGAATTCATTAATTTTAAAAATTAAAGAAAAAGGATACAATATTGTTACAATTGACAACATCAACATTGATTCATCTGCAAATGTTCCTTCATGGATAAAAAATAATGCAGGTTGGTGGGCAGATGGCTCAATTGATGATGCTACATTTGTTCAGGGAATAGAATATTTGGTTAATGAAAATATCATCAAAGTGTCTGAAAAAAGATCTTCTGAAGAATCAGCCTCAACTGTGCCTTCATGGATAAAAAATAATGCAGGTTGGTGGGCAGATGGCTCAATTGATGATGCTACATTTGTTCAGGGAATAGAATATTTAGTAAAAACAGGGATTATTTTGTATTAACTAATTTGTAGATCTTACTAGTTTTCCATTTTGCTTCTTCTAATGAGAATATGTTTTCACATTTTAGACAAAGATATTCAGAAGAAATTTCTGGAAAGAAATCTTTACAATCATTGCAGATATAATGATTATTCATGATCCTATAATCAACGCCTAAAGCTTTGAGTTCCTTCGAACATTGTGGACACTTATTATTCGAATAAGTATTTTCATCTGATATATTACCACAATCATAACATTCAATTAATTTTCCTAATTTGAAATTGGTACTTTTACAGGATGGGCAAAAAAATCTCTGAGATGTTTTCGAGGAATTACAAGTATTACAAGAAATTTCTTTTTCTTCTCCAATTGAAATGACTTTTCCAAGAGATTCAAGTTTTTTCAGATACTGCTTTACTTTTTCTTCATCATGCCCTACATAATCAACAAATTTACTTTCAGTTGCCTGATTTGCAATTTTTAATAAATAATCTACTTGTTCTTCTACTCCTGCAGAATCCAAATTTTCAGAAGATTGTTCTCCAGAAGATTTTGAGGTAATTTCCATCTCATGTTCAAATAAAGCATCTTCTTGTTCAATAGTTCCAATTACGGATTTAAGATTTTCAAATCGAATTGGTTTTTCGATATAATGATAAGCTCCAATTCGAATTAATTCTTTGATACCTTCATCACTTTTTTCAGTTGCAGTTTCTAAAATTACTTTAGCATCAGGTTGAATTTCTAAAATTTGTGTAAGTAATGAACGTGCATCCATATCAGGCAGCATGTAATCAAGAAGAACGATTGGGTGTAGTTTTTGTGAAACTAGATCGGAAAAGGTGGTCATTGCACTAGAGCCAGTGTCACATGTATGAATTTGGTCATAGCCAAGCTTTTCCAAATAGTTCTTTAACACCATACCAATAGCTGGACTATCCTCTACGATAACAATAGGATGCTTCACTCTCATTGAAATATCAGCAATTTTGATTGAATAATATTGTTTATTAAATAATCATGGAAAAAATTACTCAATTTCTTTTTTCAAGTTAGAATTATACAAATTTTAGAGAAATTCCATGTTAATGCTAGATTCCTATCTGGTATTTTTCTTAAAAAATTAGATTCCATTTTGGAGAAAATTTGCAATGTTTTTTTGATCCAGATTTACTCATAATTATTCCAAAAAAATCCGATTTGGAATGAGTCGTAACCCATGGGGGTTCCATCCTCATTATGGAAAACAATGCCGTAATAGTATTGTAAAATGAGAAAACAGTACAACATTGCAATTGTCGGAATAATCGGGGCCATTTTGGCAGTACCAGGAATGATGTCAAATGATGCATTTGCACTTGAGGATGACGAGATGTTGCAAAAAATGGTTACATTGGAACAAAAATTACAAGAACTGGCACAAACTAACGGAAGTTTTGAAGACATTTCAATGGGCAGTATAGGTTTTGAAATAAAACAAATCAAAAAAGTATTATTAGAAATTAATGAGAAAAATAATGAAAACAACGACAATGTCAATGAAAAATACAATTCTGTCAGTGAAAATTTTAACCAACTAATTACAAAATATGAAAAAGATGTAAAATCTTACCAAAAAGAAAATGGATTAACATCACAAGAAAGAAAAATAACTAATTCTATTTTCAAAGAAAAAATTAGTTTTGAAAAAATAGAGAGTGAACAAGACAAAGAAAAAGAGACCCAAAAATTAATCAAAAAAACAATTAAAGAGACTAAAGCCAAAAAAGAATTCCAAAAAATCATCAATAAGATCGGAATGAAATTAGCAGATGAATCAAACGGAGGAAAAATAGAAAATGAACATTACCAATTAGCACTAAATGAAATTGTAAAATCTGAAAAATGGGATTTGGCTATTCCTGCAATAGATAGAACAATCACTCAAGTAAGTGCAGATAAAGAAATTGTTGAAAATCTAATCGAGGTAAAACAAAACATCAAAACAGTTTTAGAAATTAAAGAAAAACAAGAACAAGTTGAATTATCTGCATTAAAAAATGAAAACAATCAGCAAGAGAACAAATTGCTCAAATTCAATGTAGATGAAGAAGCAAACACTGGCAGTGACATTGCAGAAAAATTAACAGATGATAAAATTGTAAACAAAATCAAAGAGATTCAAAAAACTAAATTAAATGAAATTGAAAACAAACTTCAAGTAATTAAGCCAATTTTGACTGCAGAAATTAGCAAATCTATTGAAAAAGCATCTAAAACCATAGAAGAGAAGAAACAACAAGTAGAAGAAAAACGAGAAGAGCAAAGAGAAGAAAAACGTCAAGAAGATAAGAAAAAACCAATTGTTGAAGAAAAAGATGAGAAGAAAGAAGTTCTAACTAAGAAAGAGCAGAAGAAGAAAGAACAACAAGAGAAGAAAGAGCAGAAGAAGAAAGAA
>NZ_JANQTA010000029.1 GCF_028278985.1 Candidatus Nitrosopumilus sp.
ACTTGTCAAACCAATCCTTGTAACTTGCTTCATTGTTGTATCTGTCAACATAACTTTGTGGATCTTTTGATTCATCAACAAATGAAGCTGGAATTTCAATCTCTTCAGGTTGTGGTTCAGGTTCTTTTGGCTCAGGTTGTGGTTCAGGTTCTTTTGGCTCTGGAGGAACTGAAATAGGATCATTTACTGTAATTGTAATAGATTCTCTATCTACCTGACTTCCTTTTGTAGCAACAATCTCAAATGTGTACTTTGCACCTGGTGAATTTCCATGCGAACTAGATGGAGTCCATGTGAATTTTCCAGTTTCTGAATCAATTGTTGCTCCAGAAGGAGGACTTTTTTCAAGACTGTAAACTACTCCTTCTACTAAACTATCTGTAATTCCTACTGTAAAAGAGACTGTTTTTTCTTCATCAATTGTTACATCTTGAATTGATTTTAATGCTAAAACAAAATCTGGAACTTCAAAAATTTTCTCACCATCGTATTCTATCTTGATGGTCATTCCTTCATTTTCTTTTTGACTATCCACAAATGCTGTTGCGTTATAGATTCCTGTACTTGAAAAGAAATTTGTAACTGGTCGTGGAATTACTTCAAACTCTCCTTGGTCTGGAGTTGGATCTGATAACATTCCTTTAAAACTATCTCCAGGAAGCGGACCACGAATAATAACAAAAATTGTCTCTTTTCCATCCTGTGTTCCAATAAATTTGAAACTTTCTACATTTGTGTAAAAGCTCTTTTCTAATTCTAATGAGGTAACTTCTGCATGGGCAGGGATAACCATACCTAATACTAGTGAAAATAATACAATTCCTGCTAATCCTTTGTTCACATGACTTGTTTGATTAATGGACTTTTAAAAAACTCGTATAATTTCTTCTAATGAATTGCAAAGATTTCTTTACTAATCAAGCACTATTTTTATTAAAATCTTGTCAAGTAATTATTTTGCTGAATTATCCATCTCTATAATTCCAAATACATTTCCTTCAGTATCTGTACATTGGGCAAACCACCCAACTCCTGGAATTGCCATCTTTGGAATAATCAACTGTCCTCCATTTTCAGTAATTTTTTTTGAAAAATTGTCAACTGAAGGAACACTGATTGTATTTGTCATTCCTAATTGCCCAGGCATTCTTTTTGAAAGCCCTCCATTAATTCCAGGTTCTTCTGTTCCCGTATTTGCCATCCAATAATCCATTGGACCATCCCATTTCTCAAATTTCCAATCAAACACATCAGCGTAAAATTTTTGTGCACGCTGTGGGTCATCAGCAGGAATGTCAAAGTGTGAGACTCTAGGCATAATTTTTCCTTAAATGGAAATTATTTAAAGTCCAGCTTTTAATTTGAAAAATCATAAAAAAAGAAAAAAAATTTCCAACGATGTTGGAAATTAATTCATTCGTACAATGTCGATTTTAACCACTGGACCATCCCATCCATGAGCTCTCTGTGATAAATCATCATCTCCAAAGATTCCTGGATGTGGAGTGATTATTCCATCTTCGGCAATTGCTGGATTGGTAGCTCCTGTTCCTTTGTCACTAGAACTTACTCCAGATTCAGCAGCACATGGAGGAACCAAGTCTGCAAAATCTTCAGTATTCATCTCAGTTCTAACATCATATGCTTTGGCATAGACTGTTTTTTCTTTGTAGAATGGAAGCTTTACTGAATCAATTCCAGCGATTCCGTCATTTGTACATACTAACATGCTTGCAAAGGAGAGATATCTCTTATTTCCATCAGCTGAAACTGTAAAGGTTTCAGAATATTGCAAATCTGTATCTCCTGGATCATTTGCTGGAACTAAATGTCCCCCTGAACCCTTGACAATATCCATTACTCCTGATTTACCCTCTATTTTTTCAACTAAGAGATTGGAATTTCCATTCTCTGCTAATTGTTGCAGCTCTTCAGAAGCTTTCTCTCCAACCGTAAACAAGCTAACATCTTTAGAATGTGTAACTAACAATGGAGGAGTTATTGGCTGGCCTGGAGTAATGTTGGTTATGGTTACCTCATACATCTGTGACTTTGCAGCATTAGATTCTGGAATTCCTGCAATTCCTACTGCTAGTATTGCTACTAGTGCGGTCATTGCAAAAAAACCTGTTTTTTTTGATTTCATTGAAAATGTTATTCTAAAAAATTATCTTAAGGATTTTACCACTTTATACCCCAATCTTTTTTGAATCATCTTCTTGTAATCCAAACAAGAATTGATAATCCAATTGTTTGAATTACATTGATAGTAAACAAGTAATGTGATACCATATCTGCTGACATCATCAAAGCTTTGTCATCCATGTAAAGTGTAGACCAAAACAAAACTATCACAACATTCTGAATCATTAACAATGCTGCAACTAAAACTAATCCTGAAGTGTAATATGATCTAATTACTCTCATGTTTTGAACATATGTTCCAATTACAACTAGAAGCAATCCTATATTCAAAAATGCAGAAATAACTGCAGCTAACATAAAATCAATCATAACATAATTCCTCTTTGTATGCTAATTTAGATTGTTCCAATTTTTTTCATAATCTCCTCTAACGTATTCTTATTTTCTTTCATTAAATCTGATAATTGGTATTCTGCACCATAGTCTTTTTCGGCTTTTTTTACAAGTTCATTTTTTGCTAGTATTTTGATATGATGTGCAACTGTTTTATGGTCTAGATTTAGGGTTGTGGATATTTTATGTGCATTAAGAGGGGTTTCTTTGATTAAATTGAGGATTTTTGCTCTATTTACACCACCTCTCGTGCCTGCAATTATGCTCCATAGAATCATCTTGAATCTGGGGTTGATTGAAGGGCTAGAGCCTTCGTTTCCTGAAAATAAGAAAATTTTTGGAAGAATCTGTGGTAATGAAAATGATGGTAATACTATTGTTGCAGTTAACACTGATTGCTCAGGAGATGTATTAGATATAAAAAATTGCTTTTGTGATTTTTTCAAATCACATTTGTGGTAGAACTTCTGCACTTCCAAACAACACGCTAAATGCTTTGCACCAAATCAACACTTTGTTGTATTTGGTAAGATCTGTTCCTTCAGGAATATCATAGTTTTGATTTCCATTGTTTGCTTTAAGTTCGCCCAGATTAACAAAATCAGATGCATTATCATCTGTTGCTAGGTAAACGAACAAATCTGGTCCATTAGTTGATTTGAAATTTTCTAATCTCAAAACATTACTACCATCTTCTAGGGGAATTGTATATGCGTCTCCTTGTGCATCATGGATTCCATCACCAACTCCAATGAATGTTCCTGCATATGTCATAGGGATTGTTTCTTCCATCATCATTTCGTCATCTTTCATCATTTTCTCTTCCATCATCATTTCGTCATCTTTCATCATTTTCTCTTCCATCATTGGCTCATCAGATTTTTCCATCATTACACTAGTACTATCTTTGATTGGTTGTGTGATAGCTCCTGTTGGTAATGCCTCATCAACGGATGATTCTGTAAAATATGGAGATAATGCATAGGCTGCAACTCCTGCAATTGCAATAATTGGGATTATTGCGAATACTGCTTTGTTCATGAGAAATCTTTTGTGAATTTTGTATATATCGAATTTTCCAGTTTAGACCCCAATCTTTAGGAATAAAATATGACAAAACAGTCTGAGTATCTACTCGTAAAGTAATTTAGTAAGATCTCGTAGCCAGAAGCAAATGGAGCCATTTGACTCATTTCTAATATGGATTTCAGATTTTCTAGGAGATCATCTCTATGAAGGAATCTTCCTTGCAGCCCTTCTTGAGACTATTGTTCCTCCTATTCCTACTCTTGCCGTTTTTCCTACGGCAGGATTCTTGGCCAGTCAACAAGGAATTTCCTTGATGGGTATTATTCCCATGATTCTTTTAGGTGCCATAGGTGCAACTATTGGTACTTCTGCAATTTACTTGATAGCTCTAAAACTTGGAAGAGCAGTTTTGCTGCGTTATCTGAAATATGTCAAGGTCTCTGAATCAAAATTAGAACGTGTAGAGATTTGGTTTGAAAAATATGGTGACAAGGCAGTATTTCTAGGAAGAATGGTTCCAGTAATGCGAGAAATGATTTCTGTTCCAGCCGGATTACTCAAAATGAGAATTCCAAAATTTGTTTTGTATACATTTTGTGGTTCTTTAATTTGGGCAACAGGAACAATTCTTGCCGGTTATTATTTTGGCGAAGCTATTGGTCTTACCACTAGTTAAATTACTCCCTTGCCTTAAATATTAAAAACACACTATGTACAGTGTCGTCCTTTTGTTTGGCTGGATGGTTTACAGGGATTCTTCAATGCTCCCCTTCACGTTGAAGAATTTCTGTTTCTAAAAACTTCCCAATGTTTTCTGCTTTTTTTCTTCCCAAATTAATTCTCTCATACCAAGATTCATTCTCAAAGAATTTGCAGTTGCAGGACCAAATCCTTCATAATGATTATTTGCCATTACCATAGCAAGTGGAACATTAGAAATATTTTCTAATTTTTTTGTCCAGTTTTTGATTTGTTCTTTTCTGTTAATCATTATTTTTCCAAAATCTGAATCTGGAATTGTTCTATTTCCAATTAATCGAATATACAGATAGTTTGATGTAATTGGCATAGAGTTTGTGATTCCTTCAATATCGTTCCAAACAAGACAGTGATTATTTTGTTTTAGAAATGTAATTGCATTTTCTGAAAACCATGATTCATGTCTTCCCTCAATAGGATATACAAAATTATCTGGTAATACATCAAAGATTTCTTCTAATCTTGGTTTTGCCTCATCAAATGACAATGAGGGAGGTAATTGTAAAACCAGTGCTGAAATTTTTTCTTGGATAGGAGCTAGAGACGACAAGAATGAAAAAACCTCCGAATTTACCCTTTCTAGCCTCTTTTCATGCGTAATTATTGATGGGAATTTTGCTGAAAATCTGAAATGCCTTGGGGTATCTGCATTCCATCTTCTTACAATCTCTTGGGCAGGAATTCTGTAAAATGTTGAATTGATTTCAGTGATATCAAAAATCTGTGAATAATATTTTAGCCATTCTGAACTTTTCAGGTTCTTTGGATAGAATGTTCCAGACCACCCTTGGTAGCTCCATCCAGTACATCCAATTTTGAATTCCATCTTATCTCAAAAACTGAAAATTTGGAAATAATCTAGTTGAAGCAATCAATCCCACAATACTGATTATCAAAATAATAACTATAATTTGACCAAATTCTGGGACAACAAATGTATTTGTAACTGCAAACTCTCCATTTGCATCAGCTATAACTGAATATGTTCCATTAATTGATACTTCTTTTTCAAAAGTTCTTTCAAACTTTCCATCTTCTTGTGGAACTACTGCACCACCCGTTACAAACTTTCCGTTAGGATCAATTATTTCTAAATTGATTCCTTTGAATTTTGCAATTTCATCCACACATCCAACCACTTTAATTTTTGTAATTCCATTTTCAATTTCAGAAATTGCACTGACTTCAATTGGATTTTCTTTTGTTACATTACAATCATTTATTGGATTTAATGGCATAATTCTTAGAATTTTATCATCACCTGAATTTGGAAATCCTCTTCCATCTTGGTTACTTGTAAGGATGTATAGATATCCGTCAGGACCAGTTTGTACATCTCGTAATCTTCCAAAATCATCTTGAAATAATTTTTCATTTGAAATCACTTTGTTGTTTTCAATATCAAAATCTATCATATGCAAATGACTTCCCCTTAATGTTGCAACAAAATATTTTCCTGTCCAATGAGAAATTTTCTCTCCTTCGTAAAATTCTCCCCCTGATGGTGCCCAAGTATCATCTCCTGTATGTAAAATTGGATTGATTGCACCTTCTAGAACTTCATCTCCAATAACATCTGGCCATCCATAATTTGAGCCTGGAATAATGAGATTTAGCTCATCATGAGCACTCCCTCTCCATCCAGAAGGTCCATGCTCAGTTGCAACCAAGTTTCCATCATTATCCCAATCAATTCCTTGGGGATTCCTATGACCAATTGAATAGATTAATGAATTATTCCATGGATTATCTTCTGGAATTGTTCCATCAGAATTAATTCTCAAAATTTTTCCTGCAAGCGAATTAAGATCTTGTGATAAATTTGGATCTCCTGCATCTCCTGTTGTAATGTATAATTTTCCATCAGGTCCAAATTGAATTCTTCCTCCATCGTGAAATGGACCTCCTGGAATTCCATCTAACAGAATCTTGTTTTCAGTTAAAACTTTGTCACTGTAATGATATCTTACAAGTTTGTTTTGTGTGGACAAGAATTCATTGTAAGTATAATAAAGATAAATGAAATTATTTTCGGAATAATTTGGATCAACTGCAACTCCTAGCATTCCGCCTTCTACTCCTGCAACACTTAGTGATAGTAATGGAATTTCTTGTAATTCTCCATTTTGTATTATTCTGAGATTTCCGTTTCTTTCAGTGAATATTGCATCTCCACTTGGTAGCCAATCAATACTCCATGGGATTGTTAGGTTGTCTGCAACTGTTTCCACTTTGACTCCTAAATCCGGAAACTCTTCAGCAAACGCAAATGGAATAATTGTAATACCAAAAAGAAGAACTAGTATCCCTTTCACAAATTATTTGAGGATAGTTTTACAATAAAGGTTTGCTACTTTACCAATCTTTTTGCCTTTGCAAAAACAGATGACCATTGAGACCAAGTTAGTCTTCCAGTTTGAGTATTTTGTTTGGATGGGTGATACGATGTAAGAATCTGAATGTGGTCGTACTTGAACAATTTATTGTGCCCAAATTTCTCTGGTTTTACCTCAAATAGCTTACAGGCAGCCTCATATCCAATTTTTCCCAAACAAAGTATTGTTGTAACTTTGGTTAGAATTTCCTTTTCTTTTTCTAAATATTGGAAGCATGTGTTCATTTCATCTTTTGTTGGCTTGTTTTGTGGAGGTGCACATCTTACAGCAGCAGTAATGTATGCATTTTTCAGAGTTAACCCGTCATCTCTTGATTGACTAGTTGGAATTGATGCAAAACCGTGTTTGTGCATTACTTTGGCTAGCCAATCTCCCGATGAATCACCAGTAAACATTCTACCTGTTCTATTTCCACCATGAGCAGCTGGAGCTAATCCTATAATTAACAACCTTGCATTAATGTCTCCAAATCCTGACAATGGTTTTCCATAATATTTTTCATCTTTGAATCGTCTAACTTTGTTTTTTGCAACATCTCTTATGTAAACTGCTAATCTAGGACATTTTTTACAGTTTGAGATTTTCTTGTTTAATGATGTAATGGAACTCAATAGAATTTCTTTTGTGTAATCTCAATAAAAATACTGTTGATTTCCATCAAAACTAAATATGATAAATTTCAATTATCATTATGACAAATCTTAGTGCAACATCAATAGATCACATTAACATGAATGTCAAGAATCTTGATGAGAGTATAGATTTTTACAAAAATCTATTTGGATTTGAAATCAGAAAAGATGACAATTCTCAAAACAAGCTTGACGCACCATCAAAAATTATTGGAAATGATTCTATCAAATTGTGTCTTTATGAGGTACCTGAAATGTCTCCTAAAGGTGGAATTGCACATTTTGGGTTTAGTATAGAAAACTTTGATGATATATTACAAAAATGCAAGGAATTCAATGTTCAAGTCTTGTATGATGGCCCAATTGATTGGGAAAAATCCCGTTCAATCTATATCGTTGATCCGAGTGGATATGAATTAGAACTCAGCCAGATTTCTGGCGGAGGCTTGTAAAAAACAGAAACAATTTAGAATAACCTTGTGATCTGAACCCTATTGGATGCTCCAGATATTGTTGATGATGTAAATGCATTATTGAAATTAGGCGTGGGAGATGCTTATCGCCTAGAGCATATCAAGCAATCCTACATTGACAATAAAACCATCTGGATTACTGATGCAAATTATTTGGATAAATTACGAGAGAAATATCTTACAAAACCAAACACCGCAACTTTGACCAATGAGGATGAACCTGAAGATGATGGGGAAGGAATCCATTGCTGGAAATGTGGCAAACGAGTTCCATTGCGTTCTAATTTCTGTATGGTATGTGGTGCTTCTATCTTTGAAGTGGGAACTGAAAATAAACCAGTAAAAAATGATTTGCGTCCAGAATCAGAAACTCCACGTAAACCACTAAATCTAAAAATTCCAATAATAATTGGAATTCCTGTTTTAGTATTGATAATTTTAGGTGGAGCATATGGAATGGGTGCCTTTGATGGTTCTATGAAAAAATCTACAACAGTTACTGTTCCTGAACCAATTCCTAAAGTTGATGTTCCTCAACAAACATTTGATCCTGATGATCCAAATTCTAAATGTGGACCTGGAACTATCTATGATGAAAATTCAAACTCATGTGTTTTAGAGAATTCTAAATGTGGACCTGGAACAATATATGACAAAGAAACAAACTCTTGTGTGTTAGCATAAAATGAATCTACACATTGGAATTTTCTCATTAGTAATTGTATCTGTATTAGGTTTTAATTCAGCCTTTGCAATGCCGTTAGAATCTGTATCTGTAAATGTAATTGAAAATGATGGAAACAAAGCAACTGTAGAATTATCTTGGAATCATAATGGTGCATCATATTATGAAGCAGGATGTGTTAGCTGCATTCCCAATTTTTCTGATGACACAACACAAAACAATATGATTTTAGAAAATGTTACTCCTTTTGCTGATGGAGATGCACTACTATACATTATTGCATATGATGACAAAGATGAGATTATTTCTGCAAAACAAATTGTAGTTGTCTTGAATTAAATTTGTTCAGGATCTCTGTCTAAATTAATTCCAATTGATTCAGCCCATTCTGATATTCTTTCTATCAATTCATTTTCTTTTTGAGTAATCATGCAATTTTTAGAGATTTTTGAATAAAAGAAATTACTATACACTTATCTTTTATCCAGATTTTGAGCCTAGAATTCTAAATTTTTGTGAAATGTGCGTAAAACTGATCAAATCGGACAATTATTGCATTTAATATTTACCACGAGATCCTACGCTACCCTTTATATCGAAAGACAGGAAATTTGCGTAATGAAAAGTACACAACTTCTAAGCGTTGTTTTTTCACTGATTATGTTCACTGGCGTATCAGCCGGTAGCGTAGCATTTGCAGAAGACGATGTTGATTCAGAAATGAGAGAAAAACTCGAAAGATACTGTGAGATGTCTGATGAGGACAAGAGAGATTATCTTGCCGAAAATGACAAGACAGAAGAACATGCAAAAAAAATGGATAGATACTGTACTCTAAGTGAGAGCGACAGAGCTGACTTTATTGCTGAACACAGAGCCGAGTACAAAGCTCACATGAAAGACAGAATGTATGATAAAATAACTGACATTAGAAAACACATGGATAGATTCTGTGAGTTATCTGATGAAGAAAAAGATCAACACATTGCTGAACACGAACCAACACAAGAACACATAGACAAAGTCATGAGATATTGTTCTTTAGACGATGAAGGCAGAGATGCATTTGTTGAAGAGAATAGAGATGAAATCAAAGCTCACATGAAAGAAAAATATCATGATAAAATGTCTGACAAGAAAAAACATCACATGAACTATGACAGATTATGTGCAATGGCAGAATCTGACCGTGCAGCAGAAATTACTGATGTTGCTAAACTTGATAGAATCAACAACTGGTGTGATATGACACCTGATGAAAGAGAAGACTACAAGAAAAAGCATCATGCTGAAATGAAATACAAAATGCACGACAAGATGACTGACAGAAAACATGACATGAAAATGAACAAGATGCATGACAAAATGCATGACAAAATGTCAGACAAATCTAAGCGTCTCAAAGCAATGATCATGGCAAAATATGACATTTCAGACGAACGATTAGATGAAATCAAGATGAAATATCGAGAGAAATACGGTGACCTATCTGATGAACATAAATCAGAATTGAAGAAGAAATTCATGAAACACATGAAATTCATGAAGCATCACATGACTGATGAACGCAAAGCCGAGATTCACGACAGAATTTCTGAGATGAGAGATTTCAAAGCAGAACTTCGTGATAGAGCATCAGATATGACAGATGAAGAAAAACAACAACTTAGAGAAGAATTCATTGAAAAGGCAAAAGACCTACAACTAGCATGGATTACTCCACGAACTCAGATTGCAGCAGGAATTGATGCAGCTGAAGTAGAGTGCCGTGAAGGATTTACCCTTGTTATGAAATCATCAAACGGAGTACCAATGTGTCTCAAAGCTGACACTGCTCTCAAAATGATTGACAGGGGAATTGTAGTTCCAGCCGTCTAACTTTTCTTTTTCTTATTTTTCTAAACTAGTTATATCTCTGGATATAATTTTGATTAATGAATTTTAATTGTGTTTTTCCAAACTGTAATTTCAAAGAAAACAATATTGAAGAAGATGATTTTGTCAGACATCTTAATGAAAATCATCAACAAGAAATGTTAGAAATTTCTCAAAAAGAAGACATGCCAATTAATGCAGTAATAATGATAACTGTATCAAATTCTCGAGTTTTCATAAATTCTTGATTATCTGCCTGTAGCGTATAGGATGTATAGTATTATTGAAGCAACAGATGAAATTCCAACAATAATCCCCATCTCTTTTTTTGAAAAAACACCTAGGCGAGAACTCACAAGTGATGAGAACTGTTCCATCCTTAAGCGTGTTATGATTCCAAAAATGGTTTGAGTCTTGCTAGAACCAGGCTTAGAATTCTTTATGAATGTGAAATCTACAACAGAGTTATTGTCAAAGTCTCTTGATGTGCCAAGATGTACTCATCTTACAGTTCATACTGTATTGTGTACATTTTGTGGAATGACTGTTTGCTCTGATTGCAATTTAAAACACAAGTCAATCCATTTTGCAAATAAGGATAAAGAAATACCCAAATCAGAATTTGAGGATTGATTAGAAAGGTTCAAGTCTCTATAGACTAGTTTCTAAAACGGTTTGACTGAAGCAAAGCTTGCTCAGTTTGTCTAAACACCACGTTACATGCAAGGTTTGCAAATACACTGTATGCAGACATCCAAAGAGCTAGAGGCTGTTGGGGAGCTTTCAACCAGAATTGCTCATGACTTGAAGACCCCCCTTAGTGTTCTGAGGAATTCTGTAGAAATTCTAAAAGCAGAAAGTGATTCAGAAACCAAGACAAATATCAAACTCCTTGATTCGATGAGTCGTGCAATTAACAGAATTGATCACCAGTTAAACGAAGTTCTGGAATTTGTAATGCCAAAAAATTTAGATCTCAAAACACATTCTTTGTTTGAAATGCTTGAGGGCGCACTAGTTGACATTTTGAATTTGGAACACGTAACAGTTTGTCTGCCTTACTATGATGTGAAGATTCTATGTGATAGAAAAAAGATGGAGATAGTTTTTGAAAACATACTCCTCAATGCAGTTCAAGCAATGCAGAACAACGGAAAAATTCAGATTGAATGGGATGAGACTGATACGGAGGTTCACATTAATATGAAAGACAGCGGTCACGGCATTCCAGAAAAACTTCTCCAAAGAATTTTTGATCCTCTATTTACAACCCGACAGGTGGGTACAGGTTTGGGGTTGCCTGTGTGCAAAACAATTGTAGAGCAGCACAATGGAAGCATTAGAGCTGAGACCGAGTTTGGGAAAAGTACAACTTTTTGTATATCTCTGAAAAAACAGCAAGATCTTTGAGCAGTTTAGTTTATGCACCTAGATTTGAGTCAAAAATAAAAAATTGCCTAGTTTTGCATAGTTAGGCTTCTTTGATTAAGCCTTTAATGCTTTCAATGGATTCTGCGTTAAGCTCGATTTCTTTGTGATGTTCAAGTACATGTTCTGTAACAATAGCCATCAATTCTTCTTCAGTTTCTGCAGTTGCAGACCATGTACACTCTTTTCCAGCATCCTGACAACTAATGCTTTTAGCCATAAATGAAATTAGAAATTCTTCTATTAATACTCTCAGATGAATATCTCTTTGTCTTGATTTACTTTATCTCGTTTAGGAATATCATGAATTTCTAGTGAGTTAAGATATGCTAGTTGTTCATCAAGCAGTTTGTTGTCTCCATAAAATACCAAAATTCTATCTCCATGCATTATTTCATATTCTGAAATTCCACCTACTTCATCACCATTGATAAAGAATCTCAAAGAATTTTCTCTATCTTGGCAAAATTGAGTTTCACCTAATGCTATACATCCAGAATCTATTTTCATTCCAAATGACATAAAGAGCATCTCAAGGGGAACTCTGTTTGCATGTTTGTGGATTTGGTAGTGATTATGATTCTCAAAATGAATGTATTTGCTTTGTAGCTGGAATGCAGGTAAACCAAAATTCAATCTCTCTGACTCTACAAACATCACCATTGCAGCATGTGTATGATCACTTCCAAACTGTCCAATGTTATATTTTTCAACCATTCTCTCCTCCATAGTAACTATCGTATTATCAAGAATTTCTGAATCAATTCTTTCTTGATTTACAAAATAATATGAGAAAAATCCTGCAGCAACTACAACAAAAATTATTCCAGCAATAATGATGCCTTTACTTTTTGGCCTTTCTTCAATTTCAGGTTCAGGTTTGAAAAATCCAACATCACTATCTTGCTCTCTACCTGGTAAGCTATAGTCTGATTCATCTGAAGGTAATGCCTTGTCTGACAAACATATCTAAGACTTTTTCATTCTATAAATCTCCAATGCCAGAATTGTTCTGGTACTAATGCTTAAATCTCCAGATCCTAATCAAACATTGAATTGGAATTACCAAGAGGAATGAAAGACTTTGAGGCCCAAGAGAATTCAAATATTGAGCACATCCGATATCATTTTAAACAATTATCAAATTTGTACGGTTTTTCCTTCATGGAACCATCAGTTCTAGAATCCTTGACAACACTAGAAACAAAATCTGGTCCTGCCATTAGGGATGAAATCTATTTCTTTAAGGATAAAGGTGACAGGGAAGTTGCTTTACGTTTTGATTTTACAATGGGTCTGACAAGATATGCTACTGCTCAAAAATCTATGAAACTTCCTGCAAAAATCTCTGCTTTTGGAGGTGTTTTTCGCTATGATGAACCACAAAAAGGAAGATACAGATACTTTCACCAGTGGGATATTGAGGTTTATGGAAAACCAAATCTAGAAGCTGAAGCAGAAATTATAGAATTAACATCCAGACTTTTTGATTCACTATTACTCAAAAATATAACAATTGACATCAATCATAGAAATTTAGTTGAATCCTTTATCAACAAAACATTTGATTCAAAAGAACCCCAACTTGTTGCAGATATTCTAAGAGCAGTTGACAAAATATCAAAAAAATCTAAAGACGAAATTATCACTGAGTTTGAATCAAAAGGCTATGAAAAATCCAAGTTAGAAAAAATTCTAGATTTCTCTCAAATTAAAGGATCAATTAAAGAAGTTGAAAATGTCTTTGATACTTCACAACTAGAATCATGGGATGAATTAAAATCTCTATTTTCATCACTTGAAAATAGAGGAGTATCTAACATTAGAATTAATTTTGGAATTGTTAGAGGACTAGATTACTATTCTGGAATGGTCTTTGAAGTATTTGATAAAAATTCAAAACTAGGTGCCTTAGCTGGCGGAGGACGTTATGATACACTAACAAAAGCATTTGGTAGAGATGACATTGGTGCAACCGGTGTTGCAGGTGGTGTTGAAAGAATTATTCTAACAATGGAAGAGCAAAAAATTATTCCAGAATTAGGACAAAATAGGGTAGCAGTCATTTATGTTAATGATGAAATGCAAAAAGTTGCATTTTCAATTGCATCTTTATTGAGACTAAATAATATTCCAACTGATATTGATTTAGCTGGACGAAATATCAAAAAACAAATGGATGCAGCTTCAAATTCTCGATATTCAATAATTGTTGGCCCAAACGAGATTGAAGAAGGTAATGTTGTCTTGCATGACATGAAAGATGGAAAGGAAGGAACTATCTCACTTGAAAAACTCACTGAAGATCCAAATTCTGTTCTTAATTCAGAAAAGCTCTAGTTAACATCATTATTTCAGGTCCAGTTGTAAGCGAGCCAACCACCAGATTGTTGTTATTTACTAAAATTCCCGATGATACGTATGGAATTCCATTGTTAATTGAACTGTGCTCAACTTTGACGCCTAGAACATTGGAAAATATCTTCATGTCTTCCTCATCTGCTTCAGGATGTATGACTGCTCCAGAGTTATTTGCAACCATAACAGCTCCAGTTTGATTAAAACCAGCAATTTTTTTCTGGAAAACCTCAACCCCTAATACATCTGAAATTGTTTGGCAATCTGAATCTGATAACCAAGGTGAAACTATAGCTCCTTTGTCATTTGCACACATTACATTTCCCAAAGCCGTAAATTTAGAATCTAGCACTCCAATTTCTAAATTAGTTTCTTTTTTCAAAAATTCATATTCATTATCAAATGCTGTTTTAGGAATTAACATTCCCTTGTTGTTCATTACAGACAATGAACCAATTAATCTCGTGTTAGCAATTGCAGTATAATGATAATCTACTTCCAAATACTCTGCTAATTTTTCTGCTTTTGATTCAGCAAATCCCATAGGAAGTAAAACTACACTATCATTGGTAGAAATGTAAACTCCAAGATTTGGTCCCCGATACACATCATATTTGATAATGTCCATACTATCAGGATTGATCGTACAACGTTATGAACGTAGGGATCAATTTTCTACCTAAATGATCTATAGTATGTTCGCATTTCACCTATCTAGCTTTAAATAATATCTTCAATGAACTGCAGTTATGCCAATAGCAGAAAACTTTCCAGAGGGACTAAAACCAATTGGAAAAATCAGTAACGCTGATGGACAATTCCATTTCATGTGGGGTCCAGGTAAAAAGACAAACACAGATGGTTCTCAAGCTGAAGTATTTGCAGATGCAGATGTTGTTGCAGCATACAGTACAAGAGGAGAAGAACAAGTTCCTCTTGGTGTAAGTGGCACAATGGTTGCAGTTGATTGGGATTCTTGTGTGGCAGATGGTGCTTGTATTGAAGCATGTCCTGTTCAAGTCTTTCAATGGTACCGAACTGAAAAAGATATTCCAGCTAAAGATGTCGTTGGACAAACCTTTGAAGGAACTGGAAGTTCCGTAAAAGACGAGCGAAAAGATCTAACAGACAAGGCTGATCCAATCAGAGAACATGATTGTATCTGGTGTATGGCATGTGTTTCAGTTTGTCCTCCTCAAGCTATCAAAGTTGATCAGTCAAACTTGGAGGCACATGAGAAAGCAGCAGGAACTTTTGTAAAAATGGAAGCAGGATCTGAAAATCCTCACGCCCACGATTAGAAAAATTATTTTCTTTTCTTTCTTTATTAAAATCCAAACGTAAAATTTGCGATCTCTTAGATTTAGTCGCAACTAATTTTGTTTAGCTTTAAATAATATTTTAAAATTAATTTCAATATGCCAATAGATGAGAAATTTGTCGAAAATCTAGAAATTGTTGGAAAAACAAACCACAGTGACGGTGAAAATAAACACTTTATCTGGGGTAAAGGCAGAACTGACGGTGCAGCATTTTCAAATGATGATGTAAAAGCAGCATATGAAGCCCGCGGTGAAGAACAAGTTCCACTTGGAATTCACGGTACTACTGTCGCAGTTGACTGGGACGATTGTACAGCACAAGGTTCATGCATGAGTGTTTGTCCAGTACAAACTTTCCAATGGTACAGAACTGAAAAAGATATTCCAGCATCAGCTTGCTTGGATGAAACCTTTGACGGTACTGGTTTAACCGAACAAGATGAACGTCTAGATTATTCAGATAAATCACAACCAATCAGAGAACATGATTGTACACAATGTATGGCTTGCCAAGAAGCATGTCCAGAAAAAGCAATCTTGATTGAACCATCATACATAGAATTCCATGAAAAAGCAAATGGTACCTATGTTGTAATGGAATCTGGTTCTGAAAATCCACACGCACACGATTAAAGAATTTTTTTCTTTTTTCTTATTTTTAAAATTCCTCTTAGTGTTCCTCAACAAATTTTAATCAGTTATCTGCAAGATTTTTTGCAGAGGTCGCCTAGCTCGGTAGGGCGCGGGCCTTGAGAGCCTGTGTGCGCAAGCATACGGGGGTTCAAATCCCTCTCTCTGCGCTTTTACTTTTCCAAGTTTGCTAATTCAGCAAGCATCGCTGATAATTGAATTTCTGAATTGGCTCCAGATAAAATTCTATAATCATACTTGGCAATTATTTCTAAAATATCAGATAATTTTTCGTGTTTTGTTTTGAATACTGCAGAATTGATATATTTCAGAAAATCTGATTCTGACATTCCATATACTTTGATTAATTCGATCATTTTCTCTCTTGCATCTGCAACTTTTCCTGATAATGCAATCTTTAGAACTTCATCAACATCACTTGTTTTAGTTAGTCCAGCTGATGACTTTACATTTGCCTCAGAAATTGCACCCAAACTGGCAGTTGCCTGCATTAAATTAATTGCATGTCTCAAATCTCCTTCTGAATAATCATAAATTGCTTTGAGCCCTTTTTTGTCAGCCTTTACTTTTTCTTTTTTTGCTATTTCCTCTAATCTTGGAATGACATCTTCTTCAGAAACTGATGTGAACTTGAATGTAGCACATCTACTCTGAATTGGTTCAATAATTTTTGAAACATTGTTTGCAATTAGGATGAATCTACAATTCTCTGCTGCATCTTCAATAATTCTACGTAATGCAGTCTGTGCATCTCCAGTCATTTCATCTGCTTCATCTAAAATGATAATTTTGAAAGGAATATCTGCAAATCCTGCAATCTTTGTGAATTTTTTGACTTTTTCTCTTACCATTCCAATTCCTCTTTCATCTGAAGCATTTAGCTCAAGTGTGTAGTCTTTGGAATATTCTCCAAGAATTTGTCTAGTAATGCAGAGTGCAGTTGTTGTCTTTCCAACACCTGCAGAACCTGAAAACAGTAAGTGCGGCATGTCGGTTGGATCTTTAATTAGTGCCTCCAAACTTCCAATGATCTCAGTTTGGTTTACGACATCAGATAGTTTTTGAGGACGATATTTCTCAACCCACATTCCTGATTCAATCATGGGTAAAGTTGAACCCTCACCAATAAAACCGAATTGGTTATTGTAACATCCCTCATCTTAAAATCAAAATTATTCGTAAACTTTTGTGCGATCAGGCTCAGATTAATTTAGATCAATTGATCTCACCAAATTGTAAAAAGAATTGATCGATCCGAAACTTGAGGATCCTCAGGATGATCAGTGATCTCTAATGGAAATTGATACTATAGAAAAAGTGCACTCGATAGGATACCGCCTAAAGGAAGCTAAGACCACACTCAATCAAGATGTAAAGATTGACGTGGCTGACGTAAAGATTTCAGGCCAACAAGGAGAGATTTTGAATATCCCTCAATGGGTAGGCAAAGTTTTAGCTGACAATAATTTGGCAGGTCTTGATGCTCCTGATATGATTACCGAGTTAAAACAGGCTCTCTCTAAAGAAAAGATGGTAGGTGAATACCAACTATCAACTTTGGATTCTCACTTTTACATTAAACTAAAAGAAGTAATGAAAGATCTAAACAGAGATGATTATGATCATGTTGAAAGCATAATGCTTGAATTATTTAGAATGAGACGAGGTAAACTTGTCAAACTTGCTGATTCCATAAAACTAAACTCTGATTTGTATAACAAATTAACAGTAGAAGAGGCAGTATTTTACAAATCAATCTATGACAATAGTGTAGAATTTGAAAAACAAATCAAGGGTGAAAGAAATGAGTAGTGCCCAAACTAGTACCTTTACTGATTCAGCATTATCAGACAAAGTAAAAGAATTCTTGACTAGATTCAAAGACAAAGATGGCAATTACAAGTACGTAGAAGCAATTGATGAGATGATGCCAAAGAATGCAAAGTATATCATTGTAGATTACAATGACTTGGTCTTAGTTCCAGATATTGAAGTAATGTTTACAGAGAATCCTGATAGAATCTTTGATGCATTTTCAAGAGCAATCAAAGAAGCATTACAAACAAGATTCCCTGATTATGCTGAAAAAATAAAAGATGAAGTTAGAGTTAGACTAGTAAATTATCCTTCTGAGAGAAGTTTGAGACAAATTAACGCAGAAACAATTGGAACAATTACAAGTGTTTCAGGAATGGTTGTTAGAGCATCTGAAGTAAAACCTCTTGCAAAAGAATTGATTTTTGTTTGTCCTGATGAACACAAGACAAAAGTTGTTCAGATTAAAGGAATGGATGTCAAGGTTCCAGTAGTTTGTGATAATCCAAATTGTAAACATAGAGATTTTGACCTTAAACCAGAAGACAGCAAATTCATTGATTTTCAAATTATGAGATTACAGGAACTTCCTGAAGACCTACCTCCAGGACAACTTCCACACTATATTGATGTGACAGTTAGGCAGGATTTAGTAGATAATGCACGTCCAGGCGACAGAGTTGTACTCACAGGAGTAGTCAGAGTTGAACAAGAATCAGTTACTGGTGTCACACGTGGTCATAGTGGATTATATCGATTAAGAATTGAAGGTAACAATATTGAATTTTTAGGTGGACGAGGTTCTAAGACATCAAGAAAAATTGAAAGAGAAGAGATTTCTCCTGAAGAAGAAAAAATGATCAAGGCTTTGGCTCAAAGTCCTGATGTCTATCAAAGATTAATTGATTCATTTGCACCTCATATCCAAGGTCAATCATTAATCAAAGAAGCAATTTTGTTATTGATAGTTGGTTCCAATCAAAGACCATTAGGTGATGGTAGTAAGATTAGAGGAGACATTAACGTATTTCTTGTTGGAGATCCTGGTACTGCAAAAAGTGAGATGCTAAAGTTTTGTTCTAGAATTGCACCTCGTGGATTATACACTTCTGGAAGAGGTTCTACTGCAGCAGGTCTTACAGCAGCTGTAGTTAGAGACAAAACAGGAATAATGATGCTAGAAGCTGGTGCAGTAGTATTAGGTGATCAAGGTTTAGTTAGCATAGACGAATTCGATAAAATGAAACCAGAAGACAGAAGTGCATTACACGAAGTCATGGAACAACAATCAGCAAGTATTGCAAAAGGTGGTATCGTTGCAACTCTAAATGCAAGAACATCAATTTTAGCTGCTGCAAACCCAATGTATGGAAAATATGATCCATTCAAAAATATCACAGAAAATGTAAACTTACCAATTCCTCTTTTAACCAGATTTGACTTGATTTTTGTTGTAAGAGATATTCCAACAAAAGAACGTGATGAACAAATTGCAAGACATATCATTGATTTACACACTCCTCAAGGAACTGACAAACGTTCTGTAATTGATGTTGATTTGCTTACAAAATACCTTGCTTATGCAAAACGCGGTTCTCCTGATTTAACTAAAGAAGCAGAAGAAAAAATTCTTGATTATTATCTTCAAATGAGAAATGTGGAATCCGAAGAGATGATTACAGTTACGCCTAGACAACTTGAAGGTATTATCAGACTCTCGACTGCTAGGGCCAGATTGCTCATGAAAGACAAGGTTGAGGAAGAAGATGCTGATCGTGCTATTTTCCTACTACAAAGTATGCTTGAGGATGCAGGAGTCGATGTAAATACTGGCAAAGTCGATATGGGAGTTCTTCAAGGAAAACCAAGAAGTGAGGTATCTAAGATGCAACTATTCATGGATATTCTCAAGGGATTAGAAGGTGATAACAAAGTAGCAGTTGAAGAAAAAGCATTTGTCAAAGAGCTTGAAAAGACTGAGAAATTTACTGAAGAAGAAGCAAGAAATTACATTAGAAGAATGCTTAGAGAAGCATCTATTTATGAATCAAAACCCGGTCACTATAACCGAGTATGAAAATAGAGAAATTAGATCTTCCAGAATCAGCAATTGAATTTTTAAAATCACAAGGTTATGAAAAACTCTATCCTCCTCAAGCAGACAGTGTAAAATCTGGATTACTCAAAGGACAAAGTGTTCTAGTATCAGCACCCACTGCAAGCGGTAAAACTCTGATTGCAATGCTGGCAATGCTAGGATATCTCTCCAAAAATAAAGGAAAGGTGATTTATCTGAGTCCATTAAGAGCCTTAGCATCTGAAAAATTTCTAGAATTTAAAAAATTAGAAAAACTCACAATAGGAAATAAAATTAAAACTGCAATATCGACAGGAGATTTTGAAAATATTGAAAAAAATCTTGACAAAAGTAACATCTTAATTTTAACAAATGAAAAAATGGATTCAATTATTCGTCATGGTGCTGAATGGGTTGATGATATTGGTTTAGTGATTGCTGATGAAGTTCATCTAATTGGTGATGAAAGCAGAGGTCCTACACTTGAAATGATTTTAACACAACTCAAACTCTTAGAATCTACTCCTCAAATTGTTGGTCTTAGTGCTACAATTACAAACTCTGATGAACTTGCATCATGGCTTGATTGTAAACTAGTAAAAAATGACTGGAGGCCTGTCCCCTTGTCTGAAGGAGTCTGTGATGCTGGTGAAGTTACCATGAGTGATGGAAAAACCTTTGAAGTTGAGCGTAGTATTCGTGGAACGCCTATCGATTTGGGCGTACAATCTGTACAGGATGGAGGACAATCACTAGTATTTGCCGAAACCAGAACCCGTTCAAAATCTTTGGCTACAAAAGCAGCAGATGCTATTTCTCAGATTCTAAAAACAAATGACATTAAGGAACTTGAAAAAACATCAAAGAAAATTTTATCTGAAAATGAACATACGGAACTTGTAAAGACTCTAGCAATTTTAGTCAAAAAAGGAGTTGCCTTTCACCATGCTGGTTTGAATCAAAATTGCAGAACTACAATTGAAACTGAATTTCGTAAAGGAACAATAAAACTACTTTCTTCTACACCCACATTAGCAGCTGGTGTTAATCTACCAGCTCGTAGAGTTGTAATTTCGAATGTAAATAGATACAACGCCAAAGTTGGTGCAAACAGACCTATCAGCATTTTAGAATACAAGCAACTCTGTGGTAGAGCTGGAAGACCACAATATGACAAGTATGGAGAATCAATTATTGTTGGTAATGGAAATACAGAAGATCTTATTGATTATTACATTAATGGAGAACCTGAACCAATTGAATCAAAAATCACTGAGGATAAATCTCTTAGAACTCATGTGCTAAGTGTAGTTGTAACAAATCCTGGAATTAAAAAAGAAGAGATTCTAGAATTTTTCTTACAAACATTAGGAGGTCAACAATCAAGAAAACCTACAATAAAATTTGCAATTGACATCTCATTGAGATTTTTATCTAGTCAATATCTTTTAGTCAAAAAAGGAGAAAGATATGCTGCAACTGAATTTGGAAAAAAGACATCCATGCTTTACATTGATCCACTGACAGCTACTTACTTTAGAGATGCAGTTGAAAATGTCTCAGAGGGAAGAAAGCATACATTTGGATTTTTACATTTAATCTCAAATTGTGAAGAATTTTTCCCAAAGTTTTCTTTACGGAACAAAGATTATGAAACTGCAAGTTTGCTAATAGAAAACAATTCTTCTGAAATGCTAGAGCCAATTTCTGAATATGACTGCTCACGCAGTCTGCTGGCTTTACATTCATGGATTGCAGAATCCTCAGAACTCTCACTTTCAGACAATTTAGGCATAGAATCTGGTGATATGCATAGGATGACTGAGACTGCAAATTGGCTATCATATTGTCTGAGAGAGATTTCAAAGCATGTTGAAAGGGCTGATTTGCTTGAAGAATTAGGGGATCTTCGAAATAGAATTGTTTATGGAATTAGAGAGGAATTACTTGATTTAGTTAGAATAAAGGGAATAGGAAGAGTAAGGGCTAGAATTCTCTACAAGCATGGAATTAAAACTCTGGATGATTTGAGAAAAATTCCAGTGAATAAATTAGCAGAAATTGATAAAATTGGTTCAACCCTTGCAGATAACATCAAGTCAGAACTACGAAGGGTTAGATAATTGATAGATTTAGTGATATCTGCTGCAATTTCTAGTATTGTGGGATTTGTTGTTGTTTTAGTAATGACCCCTCCACTCATCAAGTTTCTAGCAAAACGAAACATGGCAGTAAAAGACATGAACAAAAAAGAAAATGTCATGGTTGTAAGACCAGGTGGAATTTCTATTATTGCTGGAATTATAGTTTCTGAAATTATACTCTATGCATTTTTGCAACTAAATGAAATTCTTGCAATTCTAATTACAACTACAGCTGCATTTGCAATAGGTTATGTCGATGACAGAAAAGTAATGGGAGGATGGTTTAAACCTGCAACTTTAGCAATTGCTGCAATTCCAATAATTTTGTTAGGTGCATATGATACTGATTTAGCATTTCCATTATTTGGAGAGGTACAAATTCCAGCATTGTATCTTGCATTAATTGTTTTGATGATTCCAATTACTGGAAATACAATTAATTCTATTGATGTTCTAAATGGTGTAGCAAGTGGATTTATGGTAATTGCAAGTTTTACACTTACCATCTGTTTGATAATTGTTCAAAACTATGAAATTGCAGTTGCAAGTTTACCATTAGGATTTGTATCTTTAGCATTTTACAAATATCATAAAGTTCCAAGTAAAATATTTCCTGGAGATTCAGGTGCACTAGCACTTGGAGCAATGTATGGTGTAATAGCCATTGTAGGTGGCGTGGAAATTATTGCTGCTGTAGCCCTACTTCCAGCAGTAATTAACTCATTTTTGTTCCTATCAAGCGTAAAAAGAATCGTAGAACATAGAGAAATCAAAGGAAAACCAGTCGAGCATACTGAAGATTTCAAACTTAAAGCTACTACAGACGAAACAGCACCAATTACCTTAGTAAGATTGATCTTGGCAGGAGGACCATTATCAGAGAAACAAGTTGGTTTTGCCATTTTTAAACTTGCAATATTTTCTGGCATTTTGGCTATCATTACTGCATTTATGATGGAGATAAAATTATGAAATCTGGAATTTTTGGTTTTTTGTTTGGAATGTGGATATTGATATTAATTGGTGGTGGAATAGTTGTTACCATTTTAGGACCAATTTCAATTTCTGGATTTGGCGATTTTGATTGGATAATTAATTCTGGAATTAAAGCTGTAGTTGCAATAATTTTAGTTGTAATTTGGGTTTTAATTTTATCAAAATTCAAAAACTGGATTTTCAGAAAAGAAATTAAATCCTAACTTTCTTTCCATTCTTTTTGTTTTTTATCGTATTCTTCTCTTGTGTATCTGATTGTAGCAGGAGAACCTATTACGACTGTATTTTCTGGGACGTCTCTAGTCACCACAGCTCCCATTGCAACAACACTATTTTTTCCTATAGTAACTCCAGCTTTGATGACTGCACGAGCACCAATTACTGCATTATCTTCAATTGTTACTCCAACCATTTTATCACACATTGGAAAAGGATCATTTGTTAGAACTGCAGCTGGTCCAATGAACACATTTTTTCCTATTCTTGATAGTGGAGGTAGGTAAACTTGACCTTCAATCCTAGAATTTTCCCCAATTTTTACATTGTAATCAATATGTGCAAGTGACCCAATGGAGACATTATCTCCAATTTCTGTATCATCTCCAACATATGCAAAATGCCAAATTTTCACATTTTGTCCTATCTTTGCTTTATCTGAAATTTGATTTGTGACCATCTCTTACAAATGCCATGGATTTGCCTTTGTAATAATTTTTTCAGGAATCTGATCTTTGAATTTATTCAAAAAATCCATTTCTTGTTTTTTATCACGTAATTCATCTGGAAGCATAATTGGAATTTCCTCTATTATAGGAAAAAATCTTGAACACGGGTCACAATATAATGTGCCCTCAGAAACTAATTCGTCTTTAGCATTTATTTCAGATAATTCTAGTGGATGATATTTGCAAATTGGACAAGCCAAAATTTCAAGCATTGATTTATTCATTTTAATTCCAGATAGATTGGTATTCCTTTTTGACTAGATAAAAGTGCCGCTTCTGCAATTTTTGTAACATTTACTGCTTGTTGAGCTGTTACAATATGTTCACCCTTACCATCAATTGCATTAAGGAAACTTTTGATTTCTAATAATAGAGGCTCTTGTTTTTCATTATCTAATTTTTTTAATTCATCATTATTCTCTACAGTAATTTCTTGAGTAATAAAATCTGAAGAAATTATTGCATCAGTACAGACTGCATTAAATTTTCTAACTTTTTTTGGAGTTATCCAATTTGATGTAATAATTGCAACTTTATCATTCTTGTACCCTAACATAATACTTGTAAAATCTTCATGTTCATGTTTTATTTTTCCAGCTTTGGCAAAAACTACACTTGGCATTTCATCAAACAGCCAGTTTGCAGTATCAATATCATGAACCGATGTATCATAGATAATTCCAACATCTTTAATGTGTAATGGCATTCTATTTTCTCTATGAAACTCTAACATTACTAATTCACCATAATTTTTTTCTTTAACTAATTTTTTAACAACTCCTACAGCAGGATTGAATCTTTCAATATATCCACATGTTAGAATTACTTTATTTTTTTCAGCAAGTTTTGCTAATTCTTCTCCATCTTGCGATTGATATGTTAATGGTTTTTCAACAAAAACATGTTTTTTTGCTTCTAGCAGTTTCTTTGCAATTTGTGAGTGTGTTGAAGTTGGTGTTACTACAAATGCTGCATCAAATTCTTCAGATTCTAATAATTTATCTAATGATGTGTAATGATTTACAGAATATTTTTCTCCGTACTCCTTACTTTTTTCTTCATCAGCATCACAAATGGCTGAAAGTACGCCTAATTCCGATAAAATTCGTGTATGGTTTTTTCCCCATCCTCCTGTTCCGATTTGAATAATTTTCATCTAGTACACCGCTGTTAACCAATGAGTATAGTCATCATTTTTGTTCATTACTATGTCTGTATACTCACTCATCATCTTTTTTGTTATATCTCCTGGTTTTCCGTTTCCAATCTTTTTTGAATCCGTTGAAATTATTGGAGTTATTTCTGCAGCTGTTCCAGTAAGAAATATCTCATCAGAAATAATTAATTCACTTCTTGTAATGTCTCTTTCAACTACTTCGATATCCAAATCATTTGCAATTTTTATGATTGCATCTCTTGTAATCCCATCTAGTGCTGATGAGGCTAATGTGGGCGTTGCCAATTGACCATTTCTGACAATGAAAATATTTTCTCCTGGAGCCTCACTAACGTTTCCATTATGATCAAGTAAGATTGCTTCATCCACTCCGTTACGTTTTGCCTCTTGTGTGGCAATAATAGAATTGAGATAATTTCCACCCATTTTTGCTTGAGGAGGTGTAGACATGTCAGAGAATTTTCTCCAGGATACTACTCCTGCAGTAATCCCATTTTTGTTAAACAAATCTCCAAAAGGAAATGTGAAAATAGCAACATTTGTTGGCGCTTTTTCAGTTACATGAAGATTAATCCCATAATCTCCCACAAAATAAAATGGTCTAATGTAACAGGATTTTTTTATTTTATTTTTTTTACAAATTCCTGTAATGGCATTAGAAATTTCTTCATCTGAAAAATTTAATGAAATATTATAAAATTGACCTGATCTTCTGAACCTTTTTACATGTTCATCTAGTCTAAAAATGTGAAGATTTTTTCCATTCCAATATCCTCTAATTCCTTCAAAAATTGATGTTCCATAATGAATTGCATGTGTTGTAATTGGTACGCTTGCTTTTTCTGTTAAAACGTATTTTCCATCATACCAGACATATTTTGATAATGGAAGTTTCATAGGTGGATTTTACGATATGTGTATTAATCTATTTTCAATCTAATTTCTCTCTGTAATTTTGGGTAGTTCTATTACGAATTTTACTCCTCTATTTTCAAGATTTTGTGCGTAAATTTGGCCTTTGTGGGCTTCAATTATGTTTCTACAGGTTACTAATCCTAGCCTTGTACCTGTTTGCTTAGTTGTGTATAACGGTTCAAAAATTTGCTCTATTGATTTTTCAGGAATTCCTGGTCCATCATCTTGGACAGAAATAATATCTTTATTGGTTTCTTCAACGAAATTAATTTTAATTTCTCCTCCTTTTTTATCTAATGCGTGAATTGAATTAATGATTAAATTTGTTAACACATTTTGAATTTGAAGTTTGTCACACCAAATTTGATTTTCATATTTCTCATTTTTGATTTTTATGCTATTTGGAATTTCAATAGATTTTAACGTACCCGAAATAATATCGGACATTTTCACAATCTCTCTTTTTGGTTCTCTGGTTTTTACAAAACCTAAAACTTCATCAACTTGGTGATTCATCCTTAATATTGCATCTCCCATCATGTCAAAATACTGCTGATTTTCCTTTACCATCTCTGGTTTTTTCAATTTCATAACTTCAATAGCATTAACTATTGCTGTTAGTGGATTTCTTAGATCATGAGTGATTCTTGCGGACATTTCGCCTATTGTAGTTAATCGCTCATTTTTTACCAGCTCTTTTTGATATTTTTCAATTTCATTATTCATATCAATAATTTTTTGAGAAAGGTTTTTGATTTCTGGGATGTTTGTATCTATTACTTCTGAACTAATTCCAGCACCCATATTTTTGAGATTTTTCTCTATCTCTAGAATTGGTTTACTAATTGACCGACTTAATACTACTGCTACAATTATTGAAATTGATGTGATAATTGTTATTATTCCAATTACATTATAGATTGATTTTTGAATATTCATGTTTATTTCATTCGTAGAATAATCAATTACTAGTATTCCAATTATATCATTTAGCACAATTGGTTTTGCTGCACGAATCATTGACTCTTTGAACTGCATTTTTTCTTCTTCAGAATTTATCATACCTTGAATGAACTCATCTTCAAAAGTTGTCCCATAATTATAGTCATAATCTGTCCCATCCGTAAGTAACCTTCCATCTGGAAATAGAATTAACACTTGCAAAATATTTGGATCTTCCTCAAGATTATCTACAATTTCATTTAGGTGATCTACATCCAAGTGATTCATTGGATTTCTCATCTCACTCTCTGTTAATTGACATAAACTTTTGATTTGAGAAATTGTTGAATCAAATAATTGTTCATTAGAAATTCCTAAAATTACTACTGAAGCAATAATTGTAGAAGTAATTAATGGAATAATTGTAATTAAAATAATTCTGTTTGATAATTTCATTCTAATTTATCATTTCCAACAATCTTGTAATTGGCACAATATCTTTTTCATGATCTATTTCAGAAAATTTTGATGTACGTGAAATTTTTTCTAGAATTTCTTTTCCATGCTCACTATCATTCATTTCTAAAAGAATTTCTTTAATTTTTAATTTTGACTCCATTTCTGATTTGATTAAAACTAATTGCCTTGGTATTGAATCAGTTGCTTCAATTATTTTCAACTCTTTTTGAATATTGTATGGTGTATCTTTAAAATCTAAATTGGATAGGACTCCTAGGTCTCCCCTTCCTTCCAAAACCCAAATTGGTGTATTTTCATCATCATCACTAAAAATATGGTCGATATTATCCGATTCAATACTGTATCCAGAATTTTCTAAATGAGTTAATGGTAATAGGTACCCTGAAGTAGATTCCTTATCTTCAAAAACAATTGTTTTTCCTTCCAAGTCATCAAAAGTAATTTCTGAATCAATTGGAACTATGAAAACAGAATGATAATCTCTTTCTCCTTCTTTCCATGATAGCAATAATGATTCCATGTTGGTCTGTTCTGCGACCTTCATTCCAATTAAAGGACTGTCAAAGAATACATCCATGACACGCTGATTAACCATCTCTTCTTCAGATGGAGAAATATGTACTACTCCTTTGTAGATCTTTTCATCTGAGCTAAGCTTTTCTGCAAGATAGTTTGCTAGAGGTAAGTATCTTTTTGTCATCTTTACAGAATCTCTATGAATTGTTCCTATTGTGATGGTTTCATCATATTCTAAATTTTCTTCTTGAATTATTTCTTCTATTTCTTGAACAGGCGATTCCACAGATGGTGTATTTGGCAATTCAGACGATGTTACAGATGAATCATTTGAGGTAATCACTAAAATTCCTATACCTATCCCAATTCCTAAAATTGCTAAAATTATTGGGATTTTCATTTATTTTCACAAACACATAAGGTATTAAAAATACTTCTTGGTAATTCCTATATGTCAATTACTGCAATAATTGCAGAAGATGATCAAACCAATCTAGAATTATTTGCTGAATTACTTGAACTAAAAGGCATTAAAATATTAAAAAAAATTTTTAATGGAAAAGAGGCTGTTGCTGCTTTTGAATCCCATCGACCTGATGTGGTATTTTTAGATGTAATGATGCCTGATTATGATGGATTATACGCATTAGAAGAAATCAGAAAAATTGATCCTAATTCCAAAATTGTAATGGTTACTGCTGACACTTCAGAAGAAACTGAATCTATTTTTGAAAAATTGACTCCATCTGCCATAATCCATAAACCATATGATCTTTATTCAATCCTTCATATTCTAGAAATTAAATTAGATTTGAAAGTCTTGAATGATTAAGGCAAATTAATTTTTTGACCATCCTTCTTTTGGAAATTTCATTCCTGCAACTCTAGTTGTAAGATCTTCTGCATTTGCAAATTTCTTTACAGTATCCCATTCTTCTTCAATCACTTTTGCAATGCTTTCAGGTACATCTTCTTTCCAAGATGTCTCATTTCCTTGTGCAGCCGCGTATAGTTTTTCTTTAACTGATGCCGCAGATAATGCTCTTCGTTCTCCAACCCTGGGTTTTAATCTGTAAATCTTTAACATCACTCCTTCTGCTTTATCCCCAGTGTAAGAGAAAAACTCCCCTTCAACATTTCGTAAAATCTGTTTTCTTAATTCCCAAGATTTTGGAGCTAATAATGGAGGAATGTATTTTTTGAATGGAGCAAAAAATGCATAATCCTCTGTAATTTTGATAGAATCCCCAAATACTGATCTTAACATTTTCTTCCTAGATGCAAAATTAAACGGGAAACTCTTACTGTTGATTTCTTTTTCCCCATTCTTGAAAACTACGGGCATTACTTTGACAACATCTGCTTCTTTAACTAAATCTGAAATAATTTCTACATGTGCATTAGTTACTGGATTAAGATGTGCAAGATATAGTGCTGTGATCAATTACAATTACTAAAAAAATCTCATATTTCAATGATTGATTTTTGAATTCTATCCGTATGATTCGTATTTGACTTCGAAACTACCATCTTCACGTTTGTCATGTTCTGTAACAAATCCTTTTGGTTTCAAAAAGTCCATTACACCATCAATAGTTCCTTGCCATCCACAAACATAGAAAATTGTATTTTCTTTAGTGATCTTTTCTCCAACAAGCTCTTCTAATGGAGACATTCCGTTATCTCTTGGTCTAAGGAATGTTTCAACTCTGCCTACTTGACCTGCCCATGATCTGTTAAACCATTCTTGTGGTCTACTAATTGCTGCTCTGTATCGGAAATTCCATTCATCTTTACCTCTTGCAATACTTTCATTTTCAAGATTTGTTAAAAGATCCTTGTAACTTAATTCATCAACATAACTTGCTCCGTGTAAGACTACGATCTCTCTCTTATCTCCAACATCGTGAAGATGTTGTGCAAAACTTACGAATGGAGCTAAACCGGTACCTCCACCAATACATACAATTCTTCTGTTATCTTTTTCTCCATTTGGTAATTCATCATTTATCAGCAGTGCTCTACCTGTTGGTTTTAACCATAAAATTTCGTCACCTTCTTTTGTATTGAATAGTTGTGTTGTCAATCTTCCAGGAAGTGGTTTTCTTACCCATCTAATTACTAATTCAACATAATCTCTATTTTCTGGATGTGATGCAATTGAATATGCTCTTCTAACAATTTTTCCTCCTTCGTTTGGATTTGGTAATCCTAATGTGATAAATTGTCCTGCTTTGTATTCTGGAACTTCTCCTTCTTTTGGAACTAATCTAATAATAACAAGATCTTCTTTTAACAATTGAACATATGTCACTGTTGCCTTGTTGTCTACTACCATAACGATACAACAACCATTCTGGAGGTTAAATATATTGTGTTAATTTTAAAAGTAGATTTTCAATATCACCGCTAAACGTTAATAACCAATTTGAAAAGTCTTAATCAATCAGTATTCTGATTATGGGCCGGTCGTCTAGTCTGGTAGGATAGGTGCATGGCATGCATCGGATCAAGGGTTCAAATCCCTTCCGGTCCACTAATTTTTTAATTGTAAAATTAAATTTTCAATTTCTATATCATTTTCAGTGATAATTTTGTCAATTTGTTCTTCTTTTATTGGAATTTTAAGATCTATAATTGCTTGAACTGCACTTTTTCTAACTTCTAAATTTTGATCATTAATTGATTTTAAAAAAATTTCTCTTTCATCTTTAGCTTTTAGAAAATTTAGTGCACCAATTGCACATGTTCTCACCATAGAACGTTCATCCCCAACAAGTTTGATAATTTCTGGAATCGCATCTACTTCATTTCTGTTTGCTAAAACAAGTAAAGAAAAACCTCTGATGTTTTTACTTGCAGATTTTAAATTCTTTATCAAAAAATTTGAAATTTTATTTTTGTTTAATACAAGTGAACTAAATGCTTCTCCTCTGACTTGAATGTCATCATCATCTAATTTTGAAATAATTTTATCTAAAATTTCTGGCTCATTTGCTGATTCTAATTTTTCTAAGATTTGGATTTTTTCTTCACTACTTCCATTTTCTAAAACTTGGGCAATATTTTCCAATTATGAATAAAATCATCTTTTCTAGTTAATATTAGTTCAAATTTTTCATTTTTTTTTAATTGATTCACAAAAATCCTTTTTAGCTTTAAATTATCCTTAAATACCAAATTTTTCATGTCAACCGAAGCAAGAGACACCATATTCATTGGTAAGAAACCATTGATGGCATATGTTACATCAACATTAATTCAATTGGCAAACTTACCAGCCGTCAACATCAAAGCTAGAGGACTCAGCATTGGACGTGCTGTAGACGTAGCTCAAATCATTGCACGCAAAACAGAAAATGCCGGTTACTCTATCGGAAATATTAGAATTGGCTCAGAATCTTTAGAGTCACAAGACGGTAGAACCAGAAACGTTTCAACAATAGAAATTGAAGTAAAGAGAAACGCAGGATAACTGCACTTTACTTGAAATTTTTTATTTATTCTCTTTTTGTAAATCCATACTTCTTTTCCATTTTTCTAAACTTTGATAACTCAACAAGATCATTGAACTGATCAAAGTTTACAACTTTTTGTTTGGATTTTGTTGTTGTTCCAGATTTCTTTAGTTCTGTAAGTATGTTCATTGTTGCAAATGTATTTGCATAGAGTACTGACAATGGATAGAGAATTATGTTAAAACCCATTTTGTTCAGTGTATCTGCAGAACTTAATGGAGTTGCTCCACCTTCTATCATATTTGCAACAAGTGGTGCATTGATTTCTTTTCCAATCTTTTTCATTTCTGTAATTGATCTTGGGGCTTCAACAAAAACTGCATCTGCACCAGTTTTTTTATTCTGTTTTCCTCTTTCAATAGCTGCATCTAACCCTTCTGTTGCCCTTGCGTCAGTTCTTGCAACAATAATGAAATCCTTGTTTTCTCTAGCATCAATTGCAGCAGATAATTTTTCAGTGTATTCTTCTTGAGAAATAACTTCTTTACCTTGCATATGTCCACATCTTTTTGGCCATCTCTGATCTTCTAGGAAAATTCCTGATGCGCCCGCTGTTTCTAATTCTTTAACTAATTTCCAAACACTTAGGGCATTTCCATATCCTGTATCTGAATCAACAATTACCGGTACTGAAACTGCTCTGCAAATTCTTCTTGCATTATCTACAGTTTCTGTTGCTCCAATGAATCCATAGTCTGGCATTCCAAATAATGTTGCAGAAGTTCCATATCCTGTCTGAAACATTGCTTCAAATCCTACTTTTTGAGCAATTTTTGCTCCTAAAGCATCATAAACTCCAGGTATTACTAGAGGTTTTTTTGATTTTAACATTTTTTTTAAATTTTTCATGGTACTTTTCCTTGACTGAATTATTTATGATTTTAAGACTGAGTGAAATTTCTTCTAAAGTCTCAGTCGATTTTTATCTGCTTACCTTTTGTTTTTACTTCTTTTTCTTGAATTTTCTTTAATTCGGATTCTAGAAAATCTTTGTATTTTTTTGTCTCATCTTCAGTCATGTTACTGATGTTTGAGCTAAGGATTGCACCCATTGAAGAGATCTTTTCAATGAGATCCATTGCAACAAATCTTCCAACATTGCCTAATCTAAAAAGGACATCAAGTTGTTTTTTGACAATATCATTTACTTTATCAACATCTTCTGCTGTTTCCTTTCCTTTCTTAGTTAGTTGGTATTTTCCATCTGTATCTTCTTCGATTAATCCTTCATCAAGCAATCTTCCTAATAGTGGATAAATCAATCCTGGCGATGGTTTCCAAATCCCGTTACTCTGTTCCACTGCATAATCGATAATCTCTTTTCCTGAATGGGATTTCTTTTTCAGCAATTCCAAAATAAAATATCTTGAAAATCCCCTTGGAACTGAACTTCCAACTCTTTGGAACCATTCAGAAATCATCACTAGTGATATCACTAGTGATATATTTTAAGATTATGGATCATGCCTGGCTATTACTACATATTTAACCCGCTCTAAGCAAGTTTGTCTGAAAAATGGTAGATTCACTAGATTTTGATTTAATTATCTGTGGTTCTGGCTTGGCTGGACTTCGTGCTGCTATTGCTGCTGCAAAGAAAGGACCAAATCTCAAAATTGGAATTGTTTCAAAATTACAAGTTATGCGTTCCCACTCAGTTTCTGCAGAAGGTGGAACTGCTGCGGTTCTTTTTGAAGATGAAGGTGATACAATTGAATCTCATGTTTATGATACTGTAAAAGGAAGTGATTTTCTTGCAGACCAAGATGTAGCTGAAAGACTTTGCGTTGAAATGCCAAAAGAGGTTCATCAATTAGATCACTGGGGAATGCCTTGGTCTAGAAGAAATGATGGAAGAATTGATCAAAGAAATTTTGGTGGTTATAGTTTCCCAAGGGCAACTTATGCATCAGACAAAGTTGGATTCTTTGAAATGCAAACATTGTATGATACTTGTCAAAAGTTTGAAAATATTGAATATCTCAATGAATGGTTTGCAACATCAATCATTCATGATGGAAAACGATTCATGGGATTAACTGCAATTGAATTAGGTTCTGGAACATTTTACACTATCAAAGGAAAAGCATTGATCATTGCAACCGGTGGTGCAGGAAGATTGTATAGTTTTTCAACATATGCATTATCTTCAACTCCTGATGGATTAGATATGGGATTAAGAGCTGGAATGGCTCTAAAAGATATGGAATTTGTTCAGTTCCATCCAACTGGAATTTTACCATCTGGTATTTTGATTACAGAAGGTGCAAGAGGCGAAGGTGGTTATTTGTTAAACAACAAAGGAGAACGATTTATGAAAAATTATGCAGCCGGAAAAATGGAACTTGCACCACGTGATATTGTATCCAGATCAATTATGACAGAAATTCAAGAAGGTCGAGGTTTCAAACATGAAACTGGTGTTGATTGCATGAAATTAGATTTGCGACATCTTGGAGATGAAAAAATTAAAGAGAAACTCGGTGGAATTAGAGAAATCTCAATCAAATTTTCAGGTATTGATCCTGCTCAAGAATTACTAGACATTAGACCTGTTTGTCACTATATGATGGGTGGATTACATACTGACATTGATGGTGCTACTGAAATTCAAGGAGTTTGGGCTGCCGGTGAGGCTGCATGTAATAGTGTTCATGGCTCTAATCGTTTAGGTGCAAATTCAACTTCTGAATGTATTGTCTGGGGAAAGATTACAGGAGAACTCGCAGTTGAATATATTCAAAAAGGAATTCCATCAGTTGAATGGCCACATCATCTTGTAATGGCTGAAGAAAAGAGAATCTATGATGGAATATTCCGCGGAAATGGTGATGCTAATCCATATGAAATTAGACAAGAATTAACTGATACTATGAATGAAAAAGCATATGTCTATAGAAATGAAAAAGATCTTGTTGAAGGTTTGAAGAAAATCCGTGAATTAAAATCTCAAACTTGGAAACACGTAGATGACAAAGCCAAAGAATACAATACTAATTTTTCAAATGTTATGGAATTAGATTCAATGTTTAGAGTTGCAGAAATTGTTCTTTTGGGTGCAATTAACAGAAAAGAATCTCGTGGCGCACATGCTAGAATCGATTATACTAAACGAGATGATGCAAACTTCTTACATCATACACTTGCATATTATGATCCAAACGAACCTATCATGAAAACATTCCCTGTCACAATTACTAAGTATCAGCCAGTGGAGAGGAAATACTAGATGGCAAATGATGAACATAAAGAAGGCATTGGTGGAATGATCAATCCTACTCGTTATGGAATTGAACGTGTAGCATATTGGATGATGCGTTTGAGTGGACTTGGTTTACTAGCATATTTTATTGGTCACATTTATGAAACAAGTAATATTTTACGAGGAAGAGCTGGATGGGATGAATTCCTTGAATTAACACAAACTACTGAGGGACATCTTTTGTTAGCTGCAGTAATTGGAATGTGTGTTTTCCATACTGTAAATGGAATTAGAGTTATGTTAGGTCATGGAGGTGTAGGTGTTGGAAAACCAGCAAGACCTGATTATCCTTATGATCCTGCATCGCAGAATTACAGACACAAGATAGGAATCTATTCAGCAATAATTTTGGCTGCAATTGCTATGATGTACGGAATGGCCGTAATGTTTGGTGAGTAATATGAGAGAAAGTACAATAATGAAAATCCACTATGGTACTGCTCTTGCAGCAGTTGCTCTAGTTGCTGTTCATATCTTGATGCGTTTAACTTCAGGTGGATTTGCTGAATCATTAGAATATGAAGCAGTTTTAGCTAATTACAAATTCATTCCATATGCAATTATGTTAGAATTGATTTTGATCTTACTTTCTGTTCACGGATTTAATGGCTTAAGAGTAATTCTTCTGGAATTAAAACAAGGTAAAACCTATGAAAAAGCTGTTTCTTATGGATGCCTTGCAGCAATGTTTGGTTTAATTGCATATGGCTCACGAACAATTATTATGACTAACATGGGAATGGTATAGAGATGGCACAAGTTTCTGGTATTGCAGACGATCAATCTTCACGAACAAAAACACTACGAATTGCCAGATTCAATCCAGAAAAGGACACTGAAAAACAATTCATGGAATTTTCTGTTCCTGTTGAAAAATGGACAACTGTTTTAGAAACAATCCTTGATGTCAAGAAACACTATGATCATTCAGTTGCAGTTCGTTATTCATGTAGACAAGCAACATGTGGTTCATGTGGAATGATAATTAATGGAAAACCTAGACTTGCGTGCTTTACCAAAGTTAGTGAATTGGATTCTGATGTTGTAACAGTAGAACCAATGAATAATTTTCCAATTATTCGAGACTTGGCAGTAAAATTTGAAAGATTATTTGATACTCATCACAAAATCAAACCCTATCTTGTTAGAGATGACACTGAACTTGAATCTGACGAAAAAGAATTTTCACAATCTCCTGAAGAACTAGAACAATACATCCAATTTGCAAATTGTATCAAATGTGGGTTATGTAATTCAGCATGTCCAACTATGGCAACTGATTCTTCTTTTGTTGGTCCTCAAGCACTTGCTCAAGCATATCGATATGTTGCTGATAGTAGAGACAAAGGCAAGGATTCGAGGCTAAAAATCATTGATGATTCACATGGAATTTGGAGATGTCATTTTGCTGGATCTTGTAGTCAAGTTTGTCCTAAAGGAGTTGATCCTGCAATGGGAATTCAACTACTTAGAGGATATATGTTAGGTTTTAGAAGTTAACCTGATTTTTTTGGATTTGGACTGTTGTTAACCTGATTGTTGATTTGTTCTGCCATAAAGTGATTTGATACATTTACTTTGACATCTTCAACACCATCAACTTTTAGCAAGTTGTCATGAATGTCTTGGCAAATCTTAAAACCAAAAACTGCTGGACAGAAAGGACTTGTAAGATGCAAATCAACTTTGACGTTACTGTCGTTGATATCAACTTCATCAATTAACTCTAATTCAACAATTGATGTATTGATTTCAGGATCTACAATCTTTGATAACTCATCAAAGAGTTTCACTCTAAGCTGTTTGATATCTTGGCTCATGTGGGCAAAAGCGTCGATGCTATATATAACCATTCTAGAACCTTAGGTAATGTATCGTTCTCGACTTGGTAACGATTTGAGTAATATTACTTTAGATTATGTTTCTTCAATTGATGATGATTCACAGATTGCAGTTTATGACATTGTAGGAAGTCAAGCACATGCATTGATGTTGTATCAACAAAATATTATCACAAAAAATGATGCAAAAAAAATTTTAACTGTTCTAGAATCTTTGAAAAAAGAAAAATTTGATTCTTCTTCTGGTGCTGAGGATATTCATGAATTAATTGAATCCCTTGTTATCAAAAAAGCAGGAATGGCTAGTGGTGGCAAAATGCATACTGCAAGATCAAGAAATGATCAAGTTGTCTTAGATATTCGAATGAAAATTAGAGATGACATTCTGATAATCTGTAATTGTCTCTTAGACACTATAGAATCATTGATTTCCGTGGCTAAAAATCACCAAAAAACTATCATGCCATTGTATACTCATCTTCAACAAGCTCAAGCTGGATTATTTTCTCATTACTTGTTGGCACATGCAGATGTATTGTTTCGTGATTTTGAAAGAATCTTTGGAATGTTTTCAAGGATAAATCAAAGTCCACTTGGTGCAGGTCCAGTCGGAGGAACTAGTATTCCTATTGATAGAGAAAGCACAGCTGAAATGCTTGGCTTTGATGGAATTGTTGAAAATTCTATTGATGCAACAAGCACACGTGATTTTGTTGCTGAATATGTTGCAATGATTTCTATTTTGATGACTAATCTTAGTAAAATTTCTGAGGATTTTATTATTTGGTCGACTTCAGAATTTTCATTTATTGAACTTTCTGATGAATTTACATCTCCATCAAGTGTAATGCCACAAAAGAAAAACCCTGATATTTTAGAATTGACAAGAGGTAAAACTGCTGAGATTATTGGAAACTTGACTTCTATTCTTACAACTGTAAAAGGTCTTGCAACTGGTTATGGTCGTGATTTACAACAAATAAAATCTTCAATTTGGTCAACTTCAAAAATTTCTATAAACGCTTTATTGATTTTCAAATCTATGCTTCTAACTTTGAAAGTAAACGAAAAACAAATGAAAAAAACTACTGAATCAAGTAATCTAATTGCACTTGACATTGCAGAAAAATTAGTTCAAGAAGGTATTCCATTTAGAGTTACTCATAAGATTGCAGGAGTCCTAACTCAATTAGCACATGAATCAAAAAAACCAATTTCAAAATTAACCCCATCTGATATTAAAAAATCTGTAGAATCCACAAAAGTAGATCCAAAACTTGTAACATCCATTATTTCTTCTACAACTGTAGTGTCTTCACTAAAAGAGCGTAAATCCACCGGTTCAGCAGGCTATGATGAGCAGAAACGTATGATTTTAGAAAGAACAACCAGAATCAATAACCTTCGAAGTGATGTAACCCAACAAGAAAATAAAATCAATTCATCAATTGAAAATTTAACAAAACAAATTCAAGAATTAATTTAGAAAAAAAGATGTAGCGGGTCTAAAGGGATTCGGACCCTTGACAACCGGATTAAAAGTCCGGTGCGCTACCTGGCTGCGCCATAGACCCTCATCAAAAATGCTTTTCGTG
>NZ_JANQTA010000030.1 GCF_028278985.1 Candidatus Nitrosopumilus sp.
TGTTCTTTCGAACTGACCAATGTTTTCTGCGTTAATTCTAAAGTATGCTTGTAATGGCATGTCAACTTTGACACCAGGTGGAACATAGATGAAAGAACCGCCACTCCATACTGCACTGTTAAGTGCTGCAAATTTGTTGTCCTCAGGAGGAATTACTTTACCAAAGTATTTCTTGAAAATTTCTGGATGCTCTTTTAATGCAGAGTCAGTATCCAAAAATAGAACACCTTGTTTTTGTAAATCTTCTCTCAGGCTATGATATACAACTTCGGATTCATATTGTGCACCAACACCTGCAAGGAATTTCTTTTCAGCTTCAGGAATTCCTAATTTGTCAAACGTGTTTTTGACATCTTCAGGAACATCATCCCAGTTCTTTTCTGCTTTGTCAGATGCTTTTGCATAATAGTAAATATTTTGGAAATCAATAACACTAAGATCCCCACCCCAAGTTGGCATTGGTTTTTTCATAAAAATTTCATATGAACGTAATCTAAAATCAAGCATCCATTGTGGTTCATCTTTCATTTTGCTGATGCCAATTACTGTATCCTTAGTCAGGCCTTTCTTGCTAAGGTGAACATACATTTCTGTAGAATCTTTAAAATCATATTTTGAATAATCCATGTCTAGATTTTCAGTTGCCATGAGGAAAATAACCCCGTTATATTATAAATACATGAGGAAAAATAGGCACAGCTAAATAGCTAGAGCTAAACTATTCTGTGCTAGATTATTTTTTGGATTTTTTCTTTGATTTCTTTTTGTCTTTTTTCTGATCATTCTTGTCTTTTTTCTTGTCAGTCTTCTCTTTCTTCTTATCTTTCTTCTTTTTTTCTTCTATTTCTAATTCGATCTCAATTTCAGTTTCTATTGCCTTTTCACAATGAGGGCATGTGATATGGATCTTCTTTTTAATTTCATATTCCATAAACGTAGATTATTTCTAGAGTATTAGAATTTGATCATGCAGTTAGTGTTTCTTTCATTGCATCAAAAGCGCCTGCCACAGTATGAACTTCAGCGACAGTATTTTTGACATTGAATTTTTTTAATTCATCAGACGTAAAGGGACCTATTGAAACCACTGATAGTTTAGAGAGATTTTCTAGAAGGTTTTCTTTTTCATAGTCTTTGGACATTATCTCAAAAAATCCCCTTACAGAGGATGCACTAGTAAAAAGAACACCATTCACTTTGTTTTGAGAAAATAGTTCTCGAAATTCATTCCATTGAGAAGTATCTCTAAATGCACAGACATCATAAAGATGAATTTCCATCACATCAATTCCAATTTTGTTTAGTAATTCTTTAAGAAAAGGAGTGGATGCACCACTACGAGGAACAATTACTTTTTTCCCAACAGCATTAATCTTAGTAAATTCTTCACCAACTCCAACTGAAGAAAATGTGTTTTCGGGTTGGTGGTTTACTTTAATTCCTTCATTTTCAAGTGCAATAGTGGTTTTTGGTCCAACTGACATCACACTAGTGTTTGCAATTGATAATTGTAATTCCTCTAATTTTCCAGATTGTTTTGCAGTATCAAATAGTAATTTTACTGCTTTTGAGCTCATGAAAACAGAATAATCAGGATTGTATGTCTTTACAGATTCTAAAAACTCCTCAACAATTTTTTCACCCTTGCTAACTAGTTCAATTGTGGGCAAAGGCATAGGAGTAGCTTTGTTCTGTTGTGCTAGTTCAATGAATTCAGAGGCATCATCTTTAGAACGAGTGATTGCAATTATTTTACCCTCTAGCATTATTTCCACCCAATAATATCAGAAAGATCCACTACGTTTCCAATAATGATGTTTGTAGGAGGAACAATTTTGTTTTCTTTAACTTTTTTTGCAATGTTGGAAACGTTTCCTTTAATCATTTTTTGTTTAGGAGTAGTACCATTTTGAATTACTGCAACTGGAGTTTTTTTATCCATACCTCCTGCGACAAGCTGTTTGCAAATAACATCTAGTCTAGACAAACCCATCATAATTACAATTGTGTCAACTGACTTTGCAAGTCGTTTCCACTTTACAACTTCATTTTTCTTTTCAGGATCTTCATGACCAGTTACAAAGACTACTGATGATGCATGTTTTCTATGAGTTAGTGGAATGCCAGCATAAGTAGCGGAACCAATACCAGAAGTTATTCCAGGAACAATTTCATATTTTACTTTGTGATCTTTGAGAAATTCTGCTTCTTCTCCACCGCGCCCAAATATTATAGGATCTCCACCCTTTAGTCTCACAACATGTTTTTTTGATTTTGCATATTCTACCATCAAATCATTGGTAGTGTTTTGGTGAGTAGTGTCATCTCCAACTGCTCTACCTACGTAAACTTTTTTGGCTTTTTTTGGAATCATAGAAATTATTTTCTTACTTACTAGCCTATCATACAAAACAACATCAGCTTTTTGAATTAATTCAACAGCTCTCATTGTGATTAGTTTACTATCTCCAGGACCTGCACCGACGAGATACACTTTACCAGTCATGCTTTATTCCACTCCTCTACCTTTTCTCTCCAATTTAATGCAAGATCTTTAACACCTTTTTCTTGTAATTCCTTTCCAGCATTATGACCAATAGAGATAGGATCATTCTTGGAGCCTCTAGTAGTAACTTGAAGAGATTGCTTTCCATCCACTGAAAAAGCAGTAACAGTCAAAGTCATTTCAGAGCCATTTGATTTTGCGTATGCACCAATAGGAAATCTGCATCCTGAATCAACATAGTCAGATAAAGCACGTTCAGCCTCAATTTCTAATCTGGAATCAGCGTCTTCAATACTTTTGAGCATCTGAATTGTTGATGAATCACCTTCTCTAGCAACAATTGCAATTGCTCCTTGTCCAGGAGAAGGAGAAAAATCATCAGTGGAAAGAATAGTATGATTTACCTCAACATCTAATCTAGAGATTCCAGCTTTGGCAAGAACAATAGCATCAAAATCTTCTCCTGATGCTTTCTTTATTCTAGTCTCAATATTTCCTCTGATTGGTTTGACTGTAACATCAGGTCTTTTTCGTGAAATTTGAACTGCACGTCTTAACGAACTAGTTCCAATAACAGAATTTGGTTTAATAGAATCCAAAGTAGAACCATCTGGAGAAATAAACACATCATTTACAACTTCACGCTTTGGGATACTTGCCAAAACTAAACCAGAATCAAGTTTTGATGGAACATCTTTTAGACTATGAACTGCAAAATCAACTTCCTTTTGGGCAACTGCTCTATCAACTTCTTTTTCAAAAATTCCTTTTTGATCAATTGTGAATAAGGGTCTGCTGTCAGTATCTCCTTTTGTAGTGATTGGTTTTATTTCAAATTCTGCATCTGGATTTACTTTTTTTAATTCTGAAATTACCCAATTTGTTTGGGCTACAGATAATTGACTCCCTCTAGCACCTACGAGATACTTCAATTTTTCACCGCTTTGAGTGCAATACGATATGCATCTAGTGTTTTGTTCAAATCAGTTGAAGTATGTGCATCAGACAAAAAGACCACCTCAAATTGAGATGGAGCTATGAAGACTTTGTTTTTTAGTAGAGTAGAAAAGAGTTTTTTGAATTTCTTTGCATCAGCATTTACCGAAGTCTCATAGTTAGTTACAGGTTTGTCTGAAAAGAAAATTTGCATCATTGAAGATGTAAAGTTGATTTGATGTGGAATATGAAAGTCAGTGGCAAGATCATCAACTGCCTTTGAGAAGCGTGCACAATATTTCTCTAATTTTGAATATAGTTTGTTTTCAAGTTTGTTTAGTGTCTTTATTGAGGCTAGAGCAGCACTAACAGCAATAGGATTTCCTGCAAAAGTGCTTGCTTGATACACTTTGCCTCCAGGAGATAATTGGTCCATAATCTGTTTTTTGCCCCCTACTGCTGCAATTCCAAATCCATTGCTCAGGGCTTTTGCCATTGTTGTGATATCCGGTTTAATTCCAAAATATTTTTGGGCGCCACCAGTAGATATTCTAAATCCAGTAACCACTTCATCAAAAATTAGAGGAATATTGTTTTGTTTTGTAAGCTTTCTTACATGCTTTAAGAAATTTTTTTCAGGGAGAATCAGACCCATGTTGGCTAGGATTGGTTCGATGATTACTCCAGCAATGTCATTATTTTTTTTAATGATATTTTCAATATCTTCAAAATTATTGTATTGTGCAACCAGTGTTTTTTTTGATACATCCTTTAGCCCACCTTCGGAAACAGAAATTCCATTGTGTGCAGAACCAGAACCGGCTTTAACCAAAACAGAATCATGGGCACCATGATAACATCCTTCAAATTTGATAATTTTGTTTTTCTTTGTGTAACCTCTTGCAAGACGAATTGCAGTCATTGTTGCTTCTCCGCCAGTATTTACCAATCTAACTTTGTCAATTGAAGGATAATTCTTTACAATCAATTTTGAGAGTTCAGTTTCATTTTCAGTTGGGGCACAATACAGAGTTCCAACTTTAAGTTGCTTTGAGACAGATGAAATAATCTCTTTTCTTCTATGACCTAATAGTAATGCGCCATATCCATTGCAAAAGTCAATCAGTTTTCTGTCATCAGCATCCCAAATGTATCTACCATTTGATTTTTTGACAAAGAATGGGTATGGCTCAAAATATCTAACAGGACTATTAACTCCAGATGGAATAACCTTTTTTGCATCATCAAATAATTTTTTTGACTTTAACAACATCAGAATTATTTCAGATGTTATTATTATTCGTAATAGAAAAGGAAGTTACTAAAACATCATTTCTCAGGCACAAATTCATGCTCAAAATTACAAATGGCCATACAAGTTATTGTTTTTCTTCCTATCATTGCACTGTTTACGAGTAGCCAGGGTTGACTCTTTTACAACTTGTTTAATGATGTCTGCCACTTCTTTGGATTGTAAGATTTTGGAAAATGATGAACCGTCGTGCTCAAGGAAGGAAGCAGTAGCCATTGATTATGCATAATTCTAATTCCATAAAACAAAATTGTAATTATTTTCTGTAAACATCCAAATCGACGTAATCTATATAGAAATTAATTATCTTAATGTGTTGCAAATATCATCACAGTAAGGACAAAATAAAACATCTTTTCCAAATTTCCCACGCCTTAAAATTTCAGTTTCATGGTTACCACATTTTTGACATTTAGTTTTTTGCATAAAATAATAATACATTTTGTGATCTAAAAAAACATCCTAAATAATTTACTGATTTTACGAAGAATTTCTCAGAAATATGTAATATCATAAATTTAAGAGGGTACAACAGTGAAATCTAGGAATAGTTTTTTCATTACAAGAATTACAAATTAATTGAAATACAGTATTACAATCTCTGCATTTGACATATTCATTTAATCGAGTTCCACACTTTCTACAACTTTCATCAGGCATTATTCACAAATAGTGTTAACTGATTTCCAATCATGATCTCGTAGCATAAAAGAAATTTTTTTTGTAAAATAACTTGGTATTATCTCCAAATCAGAAATTACAAACAAAATTCCATCAGAGTAAGGAAATAAGAATTCAAAGACAGTTTCTCTTTGTAAGGTAATACTGTCTAAAGGTCCTATGAGATCATCAAACTCTTTTCCCAAGGATGTCTGCAGTGTTCTCTGCATGAACAACATTTCAGATTCTTGTTTGGACATTTTTGAGATAATTCTATCATCTCTAAATTGTGCCTCAGTAACTCTTCCATTTTTGTTCAAGGAAGATACAAAGTAAACTCGTTCATTTGATGCCAAAATATCCATACATAATCGTGAAACTGCTACTGAGCGGTCATAATTTGTTAACATTTGTTGAAATTACAACTATGAACAACTAAAGAACCACGTAATTAGATCTTGTAAAACCATGTAATCTACGTAAAAACAGTATTTCTCAGGATTCGGAAATTCTTTGTTCTTGGAATTTCTTTCTAAACAAGAATGCAACTATCGTAGTACCTACAAAAGGAGCAGTCCAATATAACCAAAGATTTTCAAATGTTTCAGATAATAACGCAGGTGCCAATGCTCTTGCAGGATTCATCGAAGCTCCAGATATAGTAGCTAAAAATAGAATATCCAATCCAACAATTCCTCCGATAGCTACACCACTAAATCCTTTCAATCCCTTTGTGTAAACAACGTAAAAAATTACCCCCATAAGCATCGCAGAAGCTAATACTTCTACTGGAAATATCAAAAATATTGAATGATCAAAATTTGGTGCATTTGCACCAAGATCTGCAAAGTCACCAATGAAAGTTAGTACAAATATTGATGCTAAAATTGCGCCAATAATTTCAGCTGCAAAATAATATACGATTTGAATTTTTGAAATATGTCCTGTAATGTAATATCCAATTGTTACTGCAGGATTAAAGTGAGCCAATGAAATTTTTCCAAATGAGTAAACCCCAATCAGTAATGCAATAAAAGGTGCAACAGCTGCAAACGGAATTCCCAATTCACCATTGAACATTTTTACATCATATACAATAGAACCAGTTGCAAAAATAACAAGAATAAAAGTACCAATTAATTCAACCGTAAAAATTCGAAGATTAGAATACGTCATTATTTGTTCTCTAAGTTTTTTATTAAATTTGTAACTTGGTTTTTTATTTCATCACGAATTTCTCTAATTTGTACAAGATCTTTGCCTTTTGGATCTGATATATTCCAATCAATTACATCTTTTACAAATAATGCAGGACATGATTCTTTGTCCATACATCCCATATTGACAGTAATGGATTGAGAAATCATTTCATTGGTAAGTTCTTTAGGTTGTTGTTTTGTGATATCAATTCCAATTTCTTGCATTACTTTTACTACATTTGGATTAAGTTCTGATTTTGGTTGTGTTCCTGCGCTCAAAACCTCCATTTCAGGTGCAAAATGACGCAAAAATCCTTCAGCCATTTGACTTCGTCCTGCATTTTCAACACATACAAAAAGAATTTTTTTCATTTTCAAAACCAGATTATTTTATTGCTTTTATGACCAGACTGGAAATTTTTCTTCCATTAATTTTTTCACCTTCCATATAGGATCGTTCGTCCAATACTTCGATTTTTTCAAATCCTGCTGCTTTGATGGATGAAAGATAATTTTCTTTAGTCATTGCACCATCAATGCAATCACACCATTGATCGGAATTAATTTCACCTGGTAACAATTCCATATCAGTAATTAAATCAGAAATCACCATCCTTCCATTTTTTCTTAATATTCTAAAAACTTCTTTGAAAGCATTTGTTTTGTTTGTTGTAAGATTTATGACACAATTACTAATCACAGCATCAACAGAGTCGTGGTGTAATGGAATATTTTCTTCAATGTCTCCTTTCTTGAATTCAACATTTGAATAACTTCCTTTTATTGCGTTTTCTCTTGCTTTCTTGAGCATTTCATCTGTCATATCAATCCCAATGGCTTTTCCTGATTCCATAACTTTTTTTGCTGCCAAAAAAATATCAATTCCAGCTCCAGAACCCAAATCAACAACAATTTCACCTTCCTTTAGATCAGCGTGGTTAATTGGAGCTCCACATCCAACTCCCAAAATTGCTTCTTGAGGAATTGAGTCAAGTTCCTTTTGATCATAACCTATCAACCTTGTTGCATCAATAGGAGAATCACCAGTGTTACATTCACCGGGCATACAACAACAATCAGTATTCCCTGAAACTGCTATCTCAGAGTATTTTTTCTTAATATCGTTTTTAATTGAATTTTCCATGTCTCGGTTTACTAGGTAAACTATTAAAGTTGTAAAGTAGAAAGTATTGCATAAGGTGTAATTATGGAAACTAAAGGGAAGAAACTACCGATTGTTGAAAACAAGTGTGAATTTACAGGATATGATGCTTCAAAATTATTGAAAGAAACTTCGGTAATCAGAGATTTAATTACAAAAAGAGCAACACTAGAAATTCTATTTCCTTTATGTTGTACCACAAAGCCTGTAAGACACAAACAATTCAAAGAATCACTCAAAGGGATTAGTAGCAAGACATTATCAACAAGATTATCAGAGCTTGTATCTCAAGGAATTCTAGAGAGGCAAACATTTGCAGAAGTACCTCCACGTGTAGAATACAAATTAACTGATAAAGGTCAAGAGCTCGTTGAATCAATTACCAATCTATTAGATTGGATGAGAAAGTGGTCAAAGAAATAATTTTTAAAATTTTTCTGGTCTAACTACACCAACATCTGTTACATATAGTACAATAGCAAAGTTTGCAAATAGAGTTCTAGAGATTTCTTCAACTATATCAGATAGTTTTTCTTCACGCATAATCACTTCGACTTTAACATTTTTTTCGTTTTTTAGACCTTGTCCACGAACTCCTCTAGCACCGTTTCCATCTACTTCATAAGTTGTGTAACCTGTAATCTCATGTTTGTCTAGAATTTCAAGGATATTTTTTTGTGCTAAAATTTCACAAGTGATGGTAAGCAGTTTTACATTGAATAGTTTCATCGAAATACCTCCGTAACATGTTGGAATAAGTCTATCGTTCCTTCTCCAGAATGAAGGAATGTAGATAATGTAAATAGAATTGGCAAAGTAACAATGATGTTAAATGGGAATGTGATTCCCAATGCAGAAGTAATGTACAAACTTGGTTTTGCTTGAGGAATTGCATAACGCAAAACTGCAGGTGCTGCAATAAATGAAGCACTAGCCATAAGTAATCCAAACATTACTGCACCACCTACGCTCAATCCAAGCAGAGTTGCGACTACAACACCAATAGTTCCATTAAACACAGGAATGATTATTGCAAAAGCAGTAAGAAATACGCCAACCTTTTTGATATCATCAAGTCTTTGACCAGCAATAATTCCCATTTCAATCATGAAAATTACTATTGCTCCAGTAAACATATCATCAAAAACGATCTTGATTGGTTCAAAACCATCTTTGCCAATAATGTAACCAATTACTATACTTCCTAGAAGAATAACAATGGCTTTTCCGGTAATGGATTCACGTAATACTTGGGAAAGTTTTGTCTTTGTTTGATTAATCCCTATTTCCAAGTCAGAAGCATCATCTCCCAAAGATTGCTTCTTTGCTTTAATCTGTTTTGAGACTGCCATATTTGTCAAAAATATTGCCATGATGAATGCCATAGGTTCCAAAACTGCTAGAATTGCTGCAATGTATCCCTCAGAAGAAACTCCTTGGTTTTTCAAAAACGATAAACCAACTGAGAAATGAACTGCGCCCACTGCACCATAAGTTGATGCAAGTGCATAAGAATCAAAGATATTGAATTTACCAAGTCTACGTAAAATCTGATAGTGATTTAGTGTGAACAGTAATGACAAACCAATTGCAACAAACATTGGAATTAACATATTCTCAAAACCAGTATTTCTCATTTCAATTCCTCCGTGTAATCCAATTGCAGCAAGAAGATAGATGGGTAGGAATTCAGAAATTGCTTCAGGAATTTTCAAATCAGATTTTATTCTAGCTGCAACAATTCCAAACAAGAAGAATAGAATTATTGGAGTAAGTAAGTTAGCCTGAATTAGTTCAAGAATTTCCATTGATAATTCGGAAATTTTGTGCTAGAATAAAAACCAAGAGTAATTTATTCTGGCTTTGTGTGTGAAGCTATACGCTCAGGACTAGGTCTGTGCTTGCCTGTAACAATGTAGTTGATTGCATCACTCATGAAAACTGCATGGTCTCCAATTCTTTCTAAATATCTCAAGAGAAGAGCTTCGGCCAAAGCACATCTTGTATTATCAGATTCAATTAGTTTTGGAAGACGTTCTTTGTAGATTCTATCAATAACTTTTTCATCTTCACGGATTTTGATTGCCTTTCTAACATCAAGTTCTGCAAAAGACATGACTGCTTCTTTGATCATGTGTTTTACTTTTTTAGAAGATTCAATTAACGATGCATTTGTACATTCGGATACATCGCCAAACAAGTCTCGTACCAAAGTGATATCATAAGCATATCGTCCAAATCTTGAAAATGCATAAGATATTTCAGTTGATGAACGGATCAATCTGAAATCATCAGCTACTGGTTGATATTTTAGAAGCATATCAAAGGTCAAATCTTCTACTTCAAAGTATTTCTCTCTTATTGCATCTGAGAGTTTCAAAACTTTGTCTTTAGTGTTTGTTCCATCTACATAGGAATCGATAGCTAATGAAATTGATTCAACGACCATATCGCCCATTTCTGCCATTATGTAAGATAACTTCTGAAGAGAAGCATCAATTAGACGAGTCATTTAACCAAACTGACCTTGAACATATTTTGCAGTAAGTTCATTTTTAGGATCTGTAAACAGTTTCTTTGTTTCTCTAAATTCAATTAAATCGCCCAAATACATGAAACCAGTATAATCAGAAACTCTAACTGCTTGTTGCATGTTGTGGGTAACAATAATTATAGTGTATTCTTTTTTCAATTCTGTTATAGTTTCTTCAATTTTTTGAGTTGCAATAGGATCAAGTGCAGATGCAGGCTCATCCATGAGTAGAACCTCGGGTTGAATTGCTAGTGCACGAGCAATACAAAGTCGTTGTTGTTGACCACCAGATAATTCAATTGCAGATTTTTTCAAATCATGTTTTACTTCATCCCAAAGATATGCCATCTTTAGGGAATCTTCAACAATTTCATTGAGTATTTTTTTATCTCTAACACCATTTAATTTCAGACCAGCTGTGACGTTATCGTAAATAGACATTGTTGGGAATGGATTAGGTTTTTGGAAAACCATCCCGACTTTTCTTCTATGGTAGATAGGATCTATGGATTTATCATAAAGGTCAATATTATCAATCATAACTTTCCCTTCAACTTTAGCATTTTTTGTCATATCATGCATTCTGTTTAAACAACGCAAAAAGGTAGTTTTACCACAACCAGATGGACCAATTAATGCAGTAACAGAACGTTCTTTGAATTTCATTGTAATATCTTTGACAGCTTGAATTCCATCATAACTAATAGTAACATTTTCTGCAACCATTTTGAATTTGTCAGAATCTACAATATCTGGTTGATCAGATGTCATTTGTTTTTCAAGATCTGCAGGTTTTGTTGTCAACGCTGTCAATTTGATCCTTTAACTCCTTTCTTAATTAATCGTCCGAATAATGCATTCTTTCCTTTTCTGCTAGCAAAGAAGTAGCGAACACCAAGATTAATGCCAAGAATGATTATAATCAAAACAAGAGCTGATCCCCATCCTTGAAGTTGTGCACTATCATAGGGTAGCAACGACAATCTCCAAATTCTAAGTGGTAAAGCATCCATAGGAACATCCATGCTACTAAAGAACTGACTACTACCCAAAATAGTCATGATCAAAGGAGCAGTTTCGCCACCAATTCTAGAAACAGAGAGTAAAACTCCTGTTATCATACCATTTTTGGCAGCAGAAATTACAATTCTAAAGGTAATAACCCATTTTTTCAGTCCCAAAGCGGTTCCTGCTTCACGATATGTGACTGGAACCATTTTCAATGATTCTTCAGTAGTACGCGCCACAATTGGGAACATGATAAGAGATAATGCAAAAGCACCAGCCCATACTGAAAAATGACCTAGAATCAATACAATCATCAAGAATGCAAAAATACCTAGAACAATTGACGGAAACTCCATAAAGACATCATTGAAAAATCGAATACTTTTTGCAAGTTTGTTATCACCATATTCAGAAAGATAGATTCCAGACATTACACCAATCGGCACTCCAATTAAACTTGAGAGACCAATAATTATCAGAGTACCTTGTATGGCAGGACCAATTCCACCCTCACCAGTACCAATTGCACCAGGAGTTTCTGTTAAAAATTCATAACTGATAGCAGAAATTCCATTTTTAAAAACTTCAACAAGAATACTTCCTAACGGAATTATTGCAATTATCACACATGCAAAAACTACAATACGAACAGCCTTATCAACTACCAATCTCTTTTCAACATTTTGTTTGAAGAGTGCACGATATTGTTGTCTACGTTCTGTAGTGGTACTCAATTATTTATTGCTCCCTCTTTTACTTTTAGCATTCTTGTAACTAAAATGTGAGCAACAACATTGATTGCAATTGCAATTAATAACAATACTAACGCAACACCAATTATTGCTGGAAGATGTAATGTTCCCAACGAAGCTTCATTGAATTCATTTGCAATAATGCTAGACATTGTTTGACTTGAATCAAACAAAGAACCAGGAATTGCATTCAATCCAGTTGCATTTCCAATTAACATGGTAACTGCCATAGTTTCACCCACGGCTCTACCCAAACCAAGAATAGATGCACCAATTAAACCAGTTTTAGAATAAGGAAATACAGCTAATTTGAACATTTCCCATTTTGTTGCACCTAACATGTATGCTGCTTCTTTTTGTTGTTGAGGTACAGCTTTCATTACTTCACGAGATACAGCAGAGACAGTAGGGATAATCATAATTGCCAAAATTACACTTGCAGTAAGTATGTCAAGACCGAATGGAGTATCTGAAAATAACCAAATAGAATCACCAAATGCATCATGAAGGGGTTTTTCAACCCAATCCTTGAAATAAATTCTGAAAACAAAAAGACCCCAAAGTCCGTAAATTACACTTGGTACGGCAGCTAGTAACTCAACAAGAAATCCTAATGGACCGCCAATCTTTGCAGGTGCGTCTGAGATGAACATTGCTATCCCTAAACTTAGTGGAACACCAATTGCCATAGCAAGTCCTGCAGTTACCAATGTTCCAATGATGTACGGTAATGCTCCAAATGATTCACGGCCTTCAACTGCATTCCAATCTGTTTTTGCAATAAATGATAATCCATCTTCTTCCCAAATAGGATAAGATTCAGCGACTAGTTGAAAAACTAAAAGTGCAACCATTATGAGAACATAAACACCAGCTAACAATGCTCCAATTTTGAAAACTTTATCAGAAATTGGTCGCCTTTTGGGTTTTTCAGGTTTTAATTTTGGCCTAGCCATGTTTTTGAAGCGTGAAAATAGCATTATCTAACATGTGATCATATTTTATGAGAAGATCATAGATCTATATAGTTTCACATCAAAATTGTAAAAAGGAAAGTTTAGCAAATAGTTGTTAATTGGAAACTATAGAAAGTGCAAAACAAACAAGAAGAATGCAACTCAGTGGAGGTTCTACATACATTATTTCACTCCCTAAAAGTTGGATTGAAGAGCTAAAGATCAAAGTAGGAGATAATGTCACCATAATTAAAAATGCAAATCAATCATTAACACTAATTTCAAAAGAAAAAAACAATGAAACAGGAAAAAGTACTGCGATCATTTCATCCAGTCAAAAAGATTCAGGAGAAACTATCAAACGCAAAGTAATTTCGGCATATTTGGCAGGATACAAAACAATCAAAATTAAAACAAAAGGAATGAGGATTCCTGCTGAGCATTCCAGAGGCATTAGAGAGTTGGTTCGTTCTACAATGATTGGAACAGAAATTGTTGAATCTAGTTCAGAAACCATGATTATTCAAATATTGACAAGATTACCAGAATTATCATTTGAAACTGCGTTAAAGAGAATGTATCTAATGGCAAATAACATGGTTCTAGAAGCCATGGAATCGATAGAAGAAGTAGACATTGCTCATGCAGATGAAGTAGTAAATATGGATGACGAAGTAGACAGATTTGGACTATACATGAGAAGAAATCTTGTTCTTGCTGTTGGCAACGAAAGTATTCTTCAAGACATGGGGTTAAGAAAAGCATCGGATTGTTTAGGATATAGAGCTATTGTTAGTAGAATTGAAAGAATTGCGGACCATGCAGGATTAATTGCTAAAAGAACAAAATTTGTAGAAGATGAAATTGATTCAAAAATTTTTACAAAAATAAAAAAATTATCCGAAAAATCATTAGAAGTTTTTGAGAAATCAATTGCTGCAGTTCAAGAACATGATTTTGAAAAAGGGGAAAAAGTTGCTGAAGAAGTAAGCCAAGTAATTGATGAAGAAAAACAGATAATGAGTAAAGTAAAAGAAAATGAAAAAAATGTAACTATTATCAGATTTATTTTAGAAGATTTGAGAAGGATTGCTGAATATTCAAGTGACATTGCAGAAGTAGCTATAGATGAAAATATTCAAAATATCATTACAGAAGAATAATTTATAGAAAAACTCCATTCAACTAGCCTCAAATATTCAAAAAATAATCTTTTTTGTCAAAAAATTAACTTTCTTTTCATTTTATTGAACAAAAATGATCATTTAGAGGAATGATTGAATGGTTTTCCCAAGTCTTGTGTTGGAAACATGAAGGGATAGTAGATTCATCAACTGTTGCAAATGCATACATCTGGTTGACTTCTCATTTTACAGAGGTAGTAGGTCATGCAAGCTGCAGCATAAGTTATGTTGGAACTATCTAAATCAAAATAAAAGGAAAAGAAAAGAGAATCTACTGTACGTAGAAGCCTTGACCCCAATCGTGGGTATCTCTAAGGTCACTTGATTTAATGTTCTTTGCTTTTTCTATTTCAAACATTGCATCATAGACAGGATTGTTAGGATGATATCCTAAACATTCAAAGTCGATGATGTTTGCCAAAGCAAATCCCTTAAAGTAACCGTCTTCTTTATCGCGGTCTGATTCAACAACATAATCTGTTACCCTACAATCTTTGTAGTTAAATGAACGAACATGTTTTCCATCCACAAGTAAATCAACATCGACTTGGAATAGCTGTAAAACAGGATTTGTTCCAGATTGACGTTGGATGCTAAGATTTTCATCTATTACATTATAGAGTAGCGGAGTATCACCAACAATTCCTTCAAGTGTAAAGGTAGGACTAGATTTTGCTAACACATCATCACCTTGATCATAGAATGGAAAGTCAATTACTTCTTGTCCTTCTTCATAGGTAAATGTAGTAATTGCTTGAACGTTTCCAGAAACTGGGAATTCATGTGCTGGAAGTTCATTGGATACATATCTTGTTTTCCAAATTGGAGCATCACCATAAAGTGATTCTAAATTATCATTGACTGGAGTTAGGCCAGCGCAATTAAATCCAATTTGATTAACCATTGCAAATCCACTTTTTCCTGTGAATCCATCTTCTTTATCTTGCCAGGTAGTGATTTGTGCAGTATCTACAATACAATCCCTATAGTCAATAGCACGAAGAGTCTGACCACCTTTAGTAAATTCAACTAATGCATCAAAGTCATTGTTGAATGCTGCAGTAATGCCAGAAACTTTTCTTGATTTATCAATTGCTGCATAGAGCAAAGGATAATCTGCTACAACACTTTCTACTTCAAATTGAGCAGCAACATTGTCAAAATCTTCTGAAAATCCAGAGGTAGTTTCAAAGAATGGGAATTCAATTCTCTCTACTCCTTCATCAAAGTCAAAAGTGACAATTGTTCTTACATCATTTGCAAATTTGTAGTCAAGTGTACCATAGTCAGTGAATGTTCTTTCAGATGCTCTTACAGGTGTTACAGAAGGACCAACTTTGTCCAATCCACCACAATTGAATTCAATGTCATCGACTATTGCAAAACCAGTCTTAGAGGACATGTAACTTTCTTGGTCATCTCTAAGTGTTTTTACTTCATAATCTGTGACATCACAATCATGATAGTTTAGAGTTTTAATCACTTCACCATTTTTTACAAAATCAACATCTACTTCAAAATAACGATAGTCATATTCAAAGCTAGAACCGCCTGAAGTTTGAAGTCTGTATTGATATGCTTGGTCTAGTGCTTCATACAAATGAGGTGCATCAGTTAAAACTCCTTCAACATTAAATGAGATACCATTGTTTGCAATGAAATCTTCACCCATGTTGAATACTGGGAAGTTGTGTACTTCTACACCATCTCTAAAGGTAAATGTTAGAATTGCTTCTATATCATCTGCCATTTTGTATTTTGTTGTTGATTCTTCTTCTGCAAATGCACTGTTAAATTCTGCAATAGTTCCAAGTGCAAGAATTGCAACTAAGCTGAATGTTGTCGTCATCATTGCGTTTTTTGTCATCATTGAATTGCATATTCCAAATGATAGTATAAGCTGGATCCTTATTCACTACGATTAGAATATTGCAGTAGGTAGACTTCGTAACTCTATATAGTACTACAGAAAAAAATCAAATTCTAAAAAATTAGAATTACAAATCAAAATTACAAAATAAAATCAAGTTAAAGAAAATAAAGAAAAGAAAAAGTTTAGACTTTGAGAATTCCTTCTTTAATGAGGAATTGTAGTCCGTTGATGTAGTCTTCGTCTGTGATTAATCCTTCAGACCACCATTTGGCATTATCTCTAATCCATTTTGGAATTTCTAAGCTTCCAGTATCTGCAGATGCTTCATAATTCCACAATGTTTCTCCATCATAGGTTACTTGACCTAATCCTACTTTACCAAGTTCAGTTACCTTATCGGCAAGGGGAACATAGAGTAAGCTTGATGAGAATTCTTGACCATCAGTAATCATCCAATAAATCAAGTGGATTACAGCTTTTGCCTGTTCTTTGTTATCAGTTACTGACTTTAGATCATCATACACTAAGAGGTATGTGAAACTTGCTAGAGGATATGAATCGGCACCTGGTGCATTTACAAGAGATACACCTACCCAGCTGTCGATAGCGGCAGGTAATGAATCTGCAACACCGCTAGAAGCGGCAGAAATGGTATCTAATGTTGGTTCGATGAATCCAGATTTATCACCATTTTGTACTGATGCATAAGACATTCCTGTTTGGAATGCATAAGCAAGTTCAATGTATCCAATAGAGTATTCGGTAGATTTTACAATACCTGCAACTCCTTCATTTCCTGCAGCAGCTAAACCGTTTGGCCATGGAACAGATTTACCTTTTCCAATTTGCTCATCCCATGTAGGACTAACAACTGTTAGATAATCAGTAAAGATGAAAGTAGTTCCAGAACCATCTGATCTGTGAGCAGTTACAATATCTTTGTCAGGAAGATTCAAACCTGGATTTTCTGCTGCAATAGCAGGATCATTCCATTTTGTAATTTCTCCCAAAAATATTCCGGCAACTGCATCAGCAGTCAATTTGAGTCCTTTATTTGGAACTTCAGGTACGTTGTAAACTAGTACTACACCACCAATTGATTCTGGGATGTGTAATGTACCTGGAGCTAGTTCTCTTTCTGAGTCACTCATTGGTTTGTCTGAGGCTGCAAAGTTTACAGTTTTTTCAATGTGTTGTTTAATTCCACCACCACTTCCAATTGATTGGTAGTTTAGGTTAACGTTGTCATACAAGTTATTGTATTCAACTCTCCACAAATCAATTAGTGGGAATGGAAATGTTGCACCAGCAGCAGTAATATTGTATTCAATATTATCCTGAGGGGCATCTGGCATTGAATCTGCGTTTGCACTTAATGGAGGTACTATTGCAACTAGGGTTGCAATCAACAGTAACGAAGTTATCTTTGTTCTCATTGGATTTACATGATTCGGAATTTATTTACAAATAACAATAATAGATTACGAAAAAACAATACGTCTCTATTATCTATATAGAAAGAACCTATTCTTCACAGTTTACTAGAACATCAGTTACGGAATATGGGTAGCAGCGATCAAGATAGGTTCCGCCATCAAGAACATCAGATCCTGCATGAGAATATAGAATATCAATTCCGGCATCGCCTTTTAGAACATCATCGCCAGAATCTCCTTTGAGCACATCATCCCCTTCATTTCCAGAAATAATGTCATTGCCGGGACCACCGTAAATACAATCATTACCAGATCCACCAGATATCATATCATCTCCAGATAATCCAAATATCAAATCATCACCATCAGTGCCAACAATGACATCATCAGATTCAGTTCCTTCAATGAAATTGTAATCAGATGCATTCTTGCCACAAGCTACAACATTTACTGTTTGATAGGCACTCGAAGTATGTCCACTGTTATCAAATGCAACCCAGATAATATTTGAGATTCCCGGAGAGAACAACTCAGGGGCATTGTTAATGAGAGCCTTTATTCCACTTTCATCAGTGGCAGTGGCATTTCCAATGTTTACGCTGGTTAATCTTCCTGTTGCCTCTACAATAAGAGACTCTGGAGCAATGATTTCAGGCTTGGTTTGATCAATTACTTCTTTCTCAATTACAGGTTCAAAGTATGGAATTTGATCTTCAGATTGTTCATAAAATTCTGTTTCAAAGATTTGTATTTTATGAGTTGAAGAATCAACAATTAACAATTCACCATTTATGCCAATTTCAATATCAGAAATTGTTACAAAAGAATCAGGATATGGACCAATTGTTTGAACAGGTGTCAATAACAAATTTGCATCAGGAGACAAATGTAAGATTCTACCATTTGCACTGTTAACTACAAACAATTCGCCATTAGGATCAACTGTGATAGATTCTGGAGAAAATACATATTCATTGTAATAATATGCAAGTGACTTTACAAAAACACCATCAGAAGTAAATTTGTCAATTTTTCCATTTCCTCTGTCAGTTACATAGACATTACCTTCTGAATCAATTGCAATTCCAACTGGTGCAACAAATTGTCCCTCACCTAGACCACTTGAGCCAAATGAAGAAATGAATTCTCCTTCAGTTGAAAATATTTGAATGCGTTGATTACCAGTATCTACAACATAGAGTTTGTCATTGTAAAGTCTAATATCATTTGGGAAGAATAATTGTCCATCATAGCTACCTTTTTGTCCCCATTCTAGAACAAATTCACCACTTAAACTAAATTTTTGAATTCTGTGAAGATCTCTATCTACAACAAAGACAGCATCACTACTTACTGCAATTCCTGCAGGATAGTAAAATCCACCAGATTGTTTTCCACTAGAACCCCAATCAAGTATGTAATCACCACTACTTTGGAATTTTTGAACTCTTTTAGTTCCTAAATCATTTACATAGATAGTACCATCTTCACCAACTCCAATTTGTAATGGGTTAACAAATTTGCCTGGCTGAGTTCCAAGTGAACCCCATTTTCCAATTTCCTCATAATCAGACATTCCAAAAGAATTTTGGGTAAATGAATTAGCTAGAAGAAATACTGAAAATATTGAAAGTACGAGAAACAGTTTCAACAATAATTGATTTCAAAATTTAAGAAACAATACCAAAGTTAGCTAATGTTACAATTCTTGTCAACTTTCTGTCAAAATGGCTTGTTTACTTCACGCGTAAACACGTAACTTGCAAGTCCAACCATTACAAGAACAAATGCACAAATAATTCCCAGGCTCAAAATTATAGAGATCCCACCTTCTGAAACTCCTGTCATCATTTCTCGGACAAGCAAAACGGTGTAAGTTACAGGATTTAGTTTTGCAATTGCAGCAAGCCAATCAGGTAATAATTCCAAGGGGAATAAAGCTGGACTGAGCATAAACAATGGCATTCCAAGAAAATTAATCACACCCCAAAAGGTTTCTTGAGACTTTGCAGTAGCTGCTACCATCACAGAGATTCCAGAAAATCCCAAAGAAAACAAAATAACAATTGCCATAATTGGTGCAATCATTAGAGGGTTAGGAAATGTAACTCCAATAGCTAAAGCAATTCCTAAAATCAAACTAGCTTGTAAAGCTGAAATTAAAGAGATTGCAGACATTTTACCTAATGCAATTGCAGAACGAGAAATTGGTGAAGTTAGTGCTTTATTCATAAATCCATAACGTCTATCCCATAAAGTATTGACCCCACCAAAAATACTTGTAAAAATTGCAGTTAGAATAATCACACCTGGTGCCATAAACTCAATGTATTCACCTTCAAATCCGACTGATTGAATCAAAGGTTGAGTTCCTGAAAAAGTATTACCAATCACAATAATCCAAATTGCAGGTTGGATTAATCGAATTAAGACACCACTTCGGGATTTTTTGTAACGTTTTAGTTCCCTCCAAAAAATCGTATAAGTATCATACATCAAGGTGTTCATACACGTAACCTCTTCATTTTTGCATGTTCTCGTTTTCTGTTGTATGTTGAATCATCATCTCGAATTTCATGTCCGGTATATGAGATGAAAACATCATCAAGTGTTGGCTTTGTTAGAGAGATTGAAGTGATTGTCATAGAAAGATTATTTGATATTTGGAAAATTTTTGGAATTACTTCGGTACCATTTGATGCAAATAATGTAAACTTGTTTTGATCACGATTAATCTTTGAAACATGTTCTAGTTTTTCAAATTCAGATTGTATAGATTCAAAATTCTCATCATTTTCTATAGTAATTGAAATTACCTCATTTCCCATTGCATTTTTCATATTTTCAGGGGAATCAATTACTTGGATTTTTCCTCCATCAATAATTCCTATTCTATCACATAATTGGTCAGCTTCTTCCATATAGTGAGTAGTAAGAAAAATTGTCATGTCAAACTCATCATGAATTTTCTTGATATATTCCCAAATTTTGCGCCTAGTTTGAATATCAAGACCTACTGTAGGCTCATCTAGAAACAAGACTTTGGGACGATGTAGTAAACCACCAGCAATATCTAGTCGTTTTCTCATTCCACCTGAATAAGTAACAACTGCCTCGTTTTGTTTATCAGTCAACTCTATCAAATCTAATACATCATCAATTCTAGAATCAATTTCTGAGGTTGGAATGTGATTCAGTTTTGCTTGAAGAATTAGATTTTCTCGTCCTGTAAGATATTCATCTACAGTAGTCTCTTGTTGAACATAACCAATGTTTTCTCTAACTTTTTTTGGATTTTGTCTAACATCAAACCCAGAGATCATTGCTTTTCCAGATGTGGGTTTTAACAGAGTTGTAAGAATCATCATTGTAGTACTTTTGCCAGCTCCATTAGGACCCAAGAATCCAAAAATTTCACCAGTCTCAACTGAAAAGGATACATCGTTAACTGCAGTGACATCTCCAAATGATTTTACAAGAGACTGTGTTTCAACAGAATACAATATTTTGAACGCTTTTCTCAATTATAAATTGCTAAGTATTGTTTCAATCGATCCTCATAAAAAATTTAAAGACCAATATGAAAATTTTTGCGATGAAAGGACTTTGTCAGAAATGTCACGCTTCAAATGTTGAAATCATCATAGTAGAAGGAATTCCACTATGTGAAGCATGTATCAAAAAAGCAAATTAGACATTATTTGAAAAAAGAAATGTAAAGAGATTATTCAAGAGTCTTGAATTCATCTTTTGTCATTCTTAAAATGACTTTTTCTCCAACTCCCCAAATATCTGATCTGGACAGGACTTTAGAATTCAACAAACCATCACTGACTTCAATAGTTTCAATTTCATTTGTATCAGGATGTCTGTGAATGTGTTTCACCTTTCCAATTTTACGACTGTCTATGTCAGTTACTGGAATTCCAATTCTTACAGGAGGTCTGCTCAAGAGCAATGTCTCTTCAGAAAATTTGTCAATGTAATCTTCTGAAAGAAAGTAATCTCTTCTAAATCCCTGATGGATTGTAACACCAGAAACTGCTAATGTGTCTTGATTGATATGGATGTGTTTTACTTTACCATACTGAATTCCTTCTCTGTCAATTACTTTTTTTCCAGTAAATGTATCAGCAGTAGCCAAATTGGTTGGCATTCCTTCTAGTTTTACGGACATAGTCACAAATCATGAGATTTGCTTATCATAACAGATATCAGAATTTTCTATCAATGGGGTTAAATTACTTGACAGAACAAGTAACCACGCATGGAAATCAAAGAAAAAATTTTCAGACCAATTCTAATTACAAAGGGGCGAGTTTCAGGAAAACCTCATTCAGTTGAATTAAGGGCAGTAAATCATAATGGAAAGATTTACGTTTCAAGACACAGACCTGATGGAGACTGGTTCAAAAATGCAATAAAAAATCCTGCAATCAAAATAGAGTATAATGGACAAACATATTCTGGTAGAGCTAATGAAATAACAGATGAAGAGTTGAACAAAAAAATTTCAGAATTAAAATATCCTGGAGAAGAAAGAGCTAAAGAAAAAAGAGTTACAATAGAAATTACATTAGAAGAATAATTATTTTTTAAAATATTTTACAAGATAAAAAATTGTCAATCCACCTAAAATTGTAGTAATTATTACTAAAGGTAAAAATAATTCAGAACTGGATGCGGAAGTCATTTGTATTGCTTCTTCATTAGCAAAATTTTGAAATTCAACTACCTCATCAGATTCTAAATTAGCTGCACTATCATCCAAATCAGATTCAGCAACAGGTGCCGCAGCAATTCTAGCAGAGGATTCAGGGGCAGATTCAGAGAATTGAAGTTGCTTTTCAGACATTTCACTTGCAAACTGAGCAGGATCATCTACAACAACTGAATTTGGTTGTTCTAACTGAAATGCAGAAAGCAATCCAGAAATTCCAGTAGCAATACCCAATCCTGCTACTTTGTAAATATGACGAAATGAGCGAACCAATAACTTACTCTCCCTAGTTTTTTCAGAAAGTTTTGGAGGTACAATTACAATACTAAATTTTGATGCAGTATAGATTTTCATATCTTGGGATTTTGAATTTTTTTCAATCTTGGAAATTTTTACGACACCAAGATCTTGAAGTTTATTCAAATGGTACTTTACAAGTTGAAGTGAAATCTCTGTTTTTTGAGAAATTTGAGTTGCAGAGAGTTCTTCATTGAACAATAATTGAAGGATTTCACGGCTAGAATCATTGGTAAAGAGTTCCCCAAACGATTTTATCTTTTCATCGTCAGTAGCTAAAATTTTAATTTTTTCTGTTAGTTCATCAGGATTCTCATCTACAGACATTAGAGTTGTTATTGTAAATCATGTATATGTAAATTGTTTGGTAAAAATGAAATTTCACTAATCCTTTTATCTTCAACTACTAAATAGTAGTAATCACTAAATGATAGTTTTCAAAATTGAAGGCATTCGGAGTGAAATAAAAAATGAATTCAAAAATAACAATCCCAATTGCAGTTGTCATTTCGGTTATAGTTACAGCTGGAATAATGTATTCAGTTGGATTTGAACAAGAAGTTCAAGTTACTCAAACTCCACAAACGGAAATTGTCTATGTTGAAAAGACTGTCTCAGATATTTTAGAAGGAACAAATGAAATAAAAAAAATTTCATCTGAAGAGGAATTAACTGACTTGTTGCAAGCTTCTGCACTTTTTGGAGGCAATTTTTACGATAACAGAGCCAGAATGGTAGACTTTGCAATGCCAGAAGCTGCAGTAATGATGGAGTCAGATGCTGTTGCTACTTCAGGAGCACCAGTTGCTGAATCAAAATCACAGGGTTCTGATGACTATTCAACTACTAATGTTCAAGAAGAAAATGTTGATGAGCCAGACTATCTGAAAAATGATGGAAAATATGTTTACATTGTTTCAAGAAACACACTTTCAATAATTGATGCATATCCAGCAGAAGATGCAAGTTTAATTCTAAAAATTGCGTTAGATGTTGAGCATCAATACATCCAAAACATGTTCCTTAATGGAGACAGATTAGTTATTTTCTATAACGGACAAAGTGATAGAGAAATCATTCCAGAGTATGACTTTATTCCAAGGCAATCTTATGATCCAGTCACCCACGCACTAATTATCGACGTATCAGACAGAGAAAATCCATCCATCCTCAAAGACTACTCTATTGATGGCCACTTTATGGATGCAAGGATGATAGGAGACTATGCATACTTTGTTACAAACAGCTACATCAATCATCAACATCCAAGATTCCCAGTAATCATGGAAGATTCAGTTTCAATTATGACGCCTGAAGCATTTTACTTTGACAATATTGAAGAATTCTCAAACTTTAACACATTAACTGCAATCGACATATTTGGAGATACCATAAACTCTGAAACTTTTCTAATGGGACACACTGGAACATTTTACGTATCTGAAAGTAATTTCTATTTGACATATCAGCAATATCTTCCATTTGGTTTCCATGAAGATTCTTCAAGAGATAGATTCTTTGATGTTATAGTTCCATTATTACCAGCAAGTGTTCAAGATGAAATCAAATCCATACAAAGTGATTCTTCACTAAGTTCTGCTCAACAGTGGTCAATGATTTCTGAAGTAATGCAAAACTCTTACAATCAAATGGACAAAGTCCAAAAAGACAAACTCTTTGAAGATATCAAAGAAGCATTAATCGAATACGACACTAAAATTCAAGAAGACACTAGAAAAACAATCATCCACAAAATTGCAATTGATGAAGAAAAAATTGAATATGTTGCTAAAGGCTCAATTCCAGGTAGATTGTTAAATCAATTTTCAATGGATGAAAATGGTGACAGGTTCAGAGTTGCCACAACTACTGAAATCTATACTCAGTATGAAGGAACAATTCGTTCAAATGCAGTATACATACTTGATGAAAATCTGAAAATTGTAGGAGGATTAGACCAAATTGCTCCAGATGAAAGTATTTTCTCTGCCAGGTTTATTGATGACAGACTATACATGGTAACATTCCAACAAATCGACCCATTTTTTGTGATTGATTTGTCTACTGACACGCCTAAAATCCTTGGAGAGTTAAAGATTCCTGGATTTTCAAATTACCTTCACCCATATGATGAAGAACACATCATTGGAGTTGGTAGAGATACTAAAGAAATTGGAGATGGCAGAGTTCAACAGTTAGGAATCAAGATTGCACTATTCAATGTAGCAGATGTCAGTAACCCAATAGTTGCTGATGATATCGTCATTGGTGACAGATCAACTCATTCAGAAGCACTACATAACCACAAGGCATTTTTCTTTGATAAAACTAGAGGTGTTTTATCCATCCCAATAACTGGTGATGCAAATGAGCTTGATGAATTATCAAGTTCAAAAATGATTGCACCAGAATATGACAGATGGAGTGGATTTTATGTATTTGATCTTGATGGCAAATCAGGCTTTGATTTGAAAGGAACCGTTACGCATTCTGATGGCGATTCAAGATATTATGGAATGGGTAATGCTAGAACATTCTATATTGATGATGTATTGTATACAGCTTCTGAAAGTTATTTGAAAATGAATTCATTTGATAATCTGGATGAAGTAAACACAATCAAATTAGAGAATACTGGTAAATTCATTGAATACTTGGAAGAAGAATTTATCAGATAATCACACAATGTGAACTATTGTAGAGACTCCACGTTTGTCAACTTCCACATGATTTTCTATTTCAAAAACAGTTACTGTGAATGAAATCACATCGCGTTGATGTGCTTTTTCTGCATGAAGTTTTAGATGAATATCCATCAAATCAAATTCTTCATCAGGAAGATCTGTTTCTTCCAGATATGCGCCACATGTAGATTCGATTCTAAAGCGGTCATCTTTAAAATGAAAACCTAGTTTCATTTTTCTTCCATCTCTACCACTTGCCTTTACATTAACATCAATAACACCAGGCTTGGATTCGGTGTAGCTTGATTGTTGATTTACAAAGACGCCAATTTGCATGGGTTTTCCAGCAGTAGATTCGGCCATCTTTTGAATTCCATCATTCATGGTCACATCAATTGCTTTGATAGTTTGTGCAACTTTTGCAATCCACTCGTTAGTTCTAGTGATGGTAGCACGAATTCCTGCACGACGGCGTTTATCTTCATCTTCAGGCAATTTGTAATAATCTACCCAAGCCTCATAATCATGGGAAATATCCTCAATAAAGTCAATACATGTTCGCTTGTATTCAGTAGGATCATCTGTTCTCTCTGATGCATCATCAGTTCGCATACCATCAAAATCCATCGGCATTGCCATACAGAAATTCCAAACAAGTTCTAAAAAAACCAATCTTGAAAGATTATGATTATAATAGGAATTTTTGAAACACCATACATGATATTTACCGAATTAATCACAGATCTTCAAAATCAACTCAAACGAGATTTGGCACAGATTCGATTCATGTTAAAGAAAAATCCGGCTATGGGATATACCAAAATTGTTGAAATCGGAAAAGAAGTCGGTAAGAGATACAATATCAAACTAGTAGTTAATTTTCCAAAAGAGGGCAGAATTGAAGAGTTTGACATGTATGGAAAAAGAGATTTGAGTTTAATTATTGATCAAGAAAGAAAGAGATTTCCAATAGATAGACAGCTAATCAAAGACAAGGCAATTGAGATTCTTGGAGATGTTAAAACAGAGGATGCTTACATGTATGAAAATAAAGAAGGGGTCAGAGTATTTACAAACAAATGGAAAATCGATATTTTGCCTCATTCAGTTCATATCTGGACAGAATTTGATGAAAATGTTACAAAGTTTTGTGATTGGTTAATGGAAAACGCCTATCAAATGAAAAAGCAAGAATCCTAGGCTTCGTTTAATTTCTCTAAGAGATCCAGTGCCTCATCATTTTTAGGTTGGATTTCTAAAATTCTATTTACACAATCAATTGCCTCATCTTTTTGTTGCAGGGCAAGATGAACATTAGTTTTTAGAGTTAATGTTTCAACGTCTTTTTTGTCAAGTTCAAATGCTTTCTCAAAGTAAGGCAGTGCTTTTTTTGCATCATCTACAATAAAGAATGCACTTCCCATGATAAACATGAAATCATGGTCTTCGGCAAATTTGTCTTCTAGACTTTTTCCAAATGCTATAGCCTCATCATACTCCCCATCTTTGAGAAGTTTTTTCATCTTACGTTTTGGATAGAGAGTGAATCCTGCCATATTCTATACAGTATTTTTTGAAATTAAAACAATTTGAATGTAGACACCTAGGAAATATTCATGATTCCTTCTTTGATTAAGAATTGTATACCTTGAACAAAGGAGTTATCATCAATTGCTCCATCTGCCCACCAACCAGCATTTGTCTTAATCCAATCAGGGATTCCATCAGATCCACCACTAGAACCCTGAGTTGTAGGTGGAATTTGCATTATTCCTTCTTTAATCAAGAATTGAATTCCTTGAACAAAAGAACCATCATCGATTGCTCCATCTGCCCACCAACCAGCATTTGTCTTAATCCAATCAGGGATTGCAGGAGTGGAGGGAGTAACTGGATCTGGGATTGTTGGTATTGATGGAGAACCACCTTCACCAGCAAAAATCGTTACGGGAATTTCAACATAGTCAGATGCAGTAGATGGGACAATTCCTTCAGGTGCTAATCCGTAAATCCAAACAACATATTTTGCTTCTCCAGGTTCTTCTTCTACAATCAAGTCAAGGATATACTGACCTGATGGAGAGTAAAGAAATGGTCTACCTTCTTCCTGAGCAATGGAACGTAATGGTTTAAGATTATCATCTACTACAAGAAAGTCAAATTGAACTTGATTCAAAAATTCAGTATCATCAAATTTACTGATGAATTTGATTAGCCAGTCCATTTCACATCCTTGAACAGGATCCTCAGGTCCGTAAAATACATGAACTTGATAATCAAAACCTACCGTTGACTTCTTTACAGCAGTAGTTTTTTCTATATCAGTTTGACAGCCTTGAGCTGCAAATTTATCTGCAGTAGAAACAATTCCAACAAATGGACTTGATTCAACATTTTCTCTATATTCTAATAAAGTGAATTCATATTCAGGTGGAGGAATTCCTTCTGAAACATGAGTGAAAGTTTTAGCTTTAATTGGGAATGGAAAATCATCTACAATCCAAACTTTACTTGATGCGCCACCAGTTTTCCAGCCTACTTGAACAGTTTCCCAAGTTCCGGCTGGAACAGTTACAGTTTCAATTACTTGAGGTAAAACTTGTTCTCCACCAATGTTACCAATTTTTCCCCAAGATGTAGCTGAGAATGCCTTTGGACCTTTTCCATGTGATGGACCATCAGATGTTGCAAATGCTGAAAGCCAAACAACAGAGGATTTGAATGCACCTCGATAAACACCAAGTTCTTCACTACCGCCAGTTGGTTCTGGAGCAATCTTTCCAAGCTCCATTTCGCCAACAACTACTTTGTTACCATCATAAACTACTGTTTCAGCTAACCATTTTGTTTCACTTCCAGAAGTAACATCACCTTTTATCCACAAATCCATTCCAAATTCTGCACATTCTTTGTAGTCAACATGACATATTTCATAAGAAAAATAATCTCCATGTTTGAGTCCTTCACCAGCATGCCAAGTACCCTCTTTGTCTACACCGCCTTGTTGGAATTGAGCAAATGCTGAAGGCATCATCAATGAACCTAAAAGTAATGCAGTAATTACTGACAAAGCAAGAAAAATTCCTTTCAAATCTATAAAAAATTGGCAAAACGGATAGTTAAACGTTATTCATAAATTGAAAAACAAGTAAAAATACAATCGACGATCTTTTCAAATAAGCAAATATAGAGGCAAAATTACAGAAAAATTAGACATGTGTGATTGCTCAAAAATTCACTTGTATGGAGTAGAATTCAAACTAGATGGAATGACAGTAGTTCCAACATGCAAAGATTGTGGTTTTCCCCTTGATGAGAAACAGGCAGACAAATTCCAAAAAGAATTAGTCAAATCATGGGGTATGGAAGAAGAAGAAGAATAAAAAGAAAAGAAAAAAGTTTGTCTTTCTTTAATGTTCTGCGTTTTTACAAAGATCGCCGTTACAATCACAAGTAGAATCACAGTAACATTCACTCTGCATTGCACAATCGCATTCAACGCCGTTATCGGCGGATGCTGCACAACCACATGCTGCGTCTGACATATGATACAGCAAACATTACTTGTTTTAAAACATTATTTTATTAACATAAAATTCAGAATCAAGTTAGAAAAATTATTACAAATTTTTTGAATTTTAATAAAATGCACTAAGCTTTTTGCAATAAATTATTTAGAAATTACGTAGTAGAAATTATTTCTAGAATGGAATTTGCAGAATTTTTTACAGATTCAGATTGATGGATTAAATCATTAGAGTCAGCCTCCACATCAAAAGCAATCTTCAAGATATGAAATAGATCCTGTTCTCTATTCAATCTGTCTTTTATGCTTATGAAATTATTTCTATTTACATATCCCAGATAGAAATAACAGTTAGCAAGCATAGAATTTGAAACAAAATAATCATGTTTGAATCTAATTAAATTAGAAAAGGAGGAATCGTTAACAACATCAGAAAACCCGATTGTAGACTTTACCATTCTTTCAAGAAGAGTAGGAATAGCACGTTCAATTCCAATAGTTTGAGTAGCAACAGAAATGTGATCATTTATAGGATTTTTTTCTAATTTTCTTAATGCATCAAGCATACTAGAAGAGTTAGAATGAATTTGGTTTAATGCAGAAATAGCATCAATTAGAAAATAAGAAGAACATTTTTGCCAACAGGGTGCAAAAATATCAGCGTTTTCAACAGCATCTTTAGTCTTTTGGCAACAAAAAAGGGATTCAATTAAGCAATTTTTTGCAAAATCAGAAAAGAGTTGCTGCCGTTTTTCTTTAATTTTAGATAATAACATTTTCAATTCCCAGGAATCATCCTGAATTATTTGAAGAGTATCATACTGAAGAAGTAATTTAGAATTATTTTCAGATAATGTACCGTGATGAAGTACAATCAGATTTCTCTCATTTTCAATTAATTGATTTTGTTCAGGTTTTCCATCAAAGACTACTAAATCAAATACATTAGAATCAGAATTATCATTAGTTAATTTGTATTCTGCCATTCCAATAGGAAAATCAGAGAGATTATGATCTTTGATTACTTGTGAAAAATCCATATGGATTCTTGATTAGATTTTTCTATAAAGTAACCAACTCACAAAAATTTACTAATTCATCCAAAGTCGAAACATTTCCTTTAAATTGAGATTGAAATTGTTTTTTATCAAGCTCCTATAGTGTAGTCCGGTTAAGCATACTGCCCTCTCAAGGCAGTGACTCGGGTTCAAATCCCGATGGGAGCATTACACATCTGGTTTAATACTCTGCCAGTATTATGATATGATTAATGTCAAAACAGCAGATTTCCGGCTCAAAGCAGGACAAGATAAAACTCTACAATTATGATAGAATCATCACCAATACTTTTGCCCTGATGGAAAAAGATCTCAATGAAAATAATTTTAGAATTATCAAGAAGTTTGACAGGGTCCTGGTAAACGAGTCATTATCCGATGCCAGACGCTCTAAGATACTTGGAACGCTACTAAGTTTGTCAAGAATGCTCAAAATGAATTGGGATGAAACCACCAAAGAAGACATTGAAGAACTAGTGTACAACTTTAACAAAAAATTCAGCAAAGATGGTCAAGAGACAAACACAACTGCAGACCACAAAAAGATTCTCAAGAACTTTTACAGATGGTTAAAGTTTGATTCAAGAGACCAAAAGCAAGTTGGGGATCCTACAGAAACAAGTTGGATTAGAATCAAGAAACCAAAAGAAAATCTAACTGCAGACATGCTAATTACAGAAGCAGAAAAAAATTCTTTGCTCAAAGCATGCGGAGAGAATCTCAGGGACAGAGCATTTGTCCACACGTTTTCTGATTTAGCTTGCAGGCCTGGAGAAATATTGAGTCGTCAAATCAAACATGTAAGATTTGATGACAAGGGAGCAGTGATTGTAGTTGATGGAAAAACTGGACCTAGACCAGTCAGAGTAATTGAATGCGTTCCAGATTTGGCATCATACTTTGACAAGCATCCAAAAAACGACGATCCTGATGCACCGTTATGGATTGCAATGGATGAGAAAAAGTTCGGAGAGGCTTGGTCTTATCATGCAATGAGGAAAAGACTGCAAAGAGTTTGCGATGTTGCCGAAGTACACAAGAGAGTATGGCCAAATTTGTTCAGACATACAGGTGCAACAAAAACAGGAATGTTCCTTACTGAATCACTGCAAAAGAAGAGATACGGATGGTCTTCAGGCTCTAAAATGCCAGGTCGATATGAACACATGATGAATTCAGACGTAGAAGAGGCAATGCTCAAACACTATGGAATTTCAACTACCAAAAAAGAGAACTTGGTAAACAAACCAAAAATCTGCCATATTTGTGACCTTCCAAATTCCTACGATTCTAAAATCTGCTCAAAATGTGGCAAGCCGTTGGACCTCAAAACAGTACTAGAAAATGAAGAAAAAAATGAAGAAGAAAGACAAAGTCTCAAAAAAGAAGTTGACAATCTAAAGGAGAATATGGATACCATAATTCAGCAAAAAATGGAAGAATACAACAAATCATTCATCAAAGAAATAGAGAAAATCTATGACAAGGAAAACGATGCATTGATCAAGCGACTGGATGACATGGATGAAAAGTTCTACAAGAAAAACAAGTCATAACATGTGTCATGTTACACGTCGCAAAAATTGGTGATACCAGTTTCTTGTTTTATCAAAGCATCACTCAAATTATTTCATTTTCTTATTTCCAACTTGTCCAACCAACCCAAAGATATAGGGAAAATGGTTGGTTGGTTGGATTTTTAGGCACAAAATTAAGCAATTCACAACCCAATTCACAACCAGTTTTTGATAATTTAGGCACGATTTCCAACCCGGTTGTGACCCAAAAAATCATTTTTTTCTTTGATGTGTATATATACAGACGTAAATTGGTGATACCAGTTTCTTGTTTTCTAAAAAGCACAACTCAAAATGTTCTATTTTCTAAATTCTAACCTACTAACTAACCGGCAGAATATAGGGAATTGTGTTAGTTAGTTAGTTTTTAGGCACGAAATTGGGCAAAACCTAACCAAATACCTAACCAATTTTGCCATATTCTAGGCGTGAAAAATAACCTGTTATTGTCTAAATTCTGGTGATTTCAAGAGCTGAATTTCAAAAACAAATCATTTAGAACTGCAAGCTGCTCCATTGCAAGTGCCCTAAGTGATTTTATTTCATCTTTTAGCTCTGCAATGTGATCTTTTTGTTCAGAAATTGTCTGTCTCATACTGTTTGATTCGGATTCCAGCTCATCATACATGATTCTTAATTGTCCCTTGTCCAATGCCAGCATTTCGGCACGTGTTTTTTCAGTCTCTAATTGTGACTTTAGATTTTCAACCTCGTAATTCAGTGTAGTTATTCTGTTGCTAAGTACAACGTTGATTCTGGAATCCTCATCATAACCGTTGTTATTTTGTGCCGGATTGTTTCCATTAGAATTTGGTGGGGTGTATCTGTCCTTGTTTTCTGGTTCATCTGGAAGCTCAAAGACAACTATGTTTCCTTCCATCCAAGGATGGAGAATACAGAAATAATCATAGCTTCCTACACTGGTAAATCTGAAAGAATAATCATAGCTTCCCATTATCAGTCCTGAATCAAACACACCGTCCGGACCATCTGTCGGATTTCCACTTGTAACTGAATGTGCAGCAGCGTCCTTGTTAATCCACTTTACAGTGCTTCCTTGTTGAACAAGGACTCCTGATGGATCGTAACAGCTGTTGCTTGTCTCGCAACCTGGTGCGGCAGTTCCAGAAGGTATTGAGATTGTAACAGTTTCTGCAAATGCTTCTTGAAGTGTTATTGAAAACATGGTTCCAAAAAGTAATGAAAATGTAATGGCTACCATAATTGTATTATGCATATGTTGAATTAGACAGTTCAATAGATTATAAAGTATTCTATTATATTCTACTAGAATACCTTGGTTATGTGTTACAAAGTATGCCGTTATCATATATGAAGACAAAGACTACTGTATCTATAGACATAGAAGTCTACAAGTGGATTGAATCTATGGTCAAGCGTGGAAGATTTGCGACAATAAGTCATGGTATTGAATATTGTGCAAGAATAGTCAAAGAACAAAAATTGATCAATTGAAGAATCAACACGTCAGATAGATTAATGCTGATTTTGAGTCAGAATACTGATTATTTTACATTATTAGGTCTCTATCGGTAATTTCACATTCGCATCCAAAATTTGTACAAGCCCAAGTATAGTAAGGATATCCATTATTGTGAAAATTTACCGTTTTCATATGTCTTTCAGAATGTTTACAGTATAGACAAGTAGGTGTTTCGTAATCCCAACTCATGAGGTATTATGCTTATAGAATTAGTAAAAGATTGTGCTAGGAACAATTGTATTAATTATGTTTAATTGAGAGCCTTAGACTGATTTTACATTTCTCTATGAGAGAATTAAGGGACAAATCTCAACAGATTTGAACTTGGAAAAAATTCCAAAATTTTAGTGTAAAACATGGCACAGTTGTCTGTGTTTTACATGATTTGATCCAAAATAGATTTTAATAAAGAGTTTTCATCAAATTCCCATATTTTTCCACAAACAATTTTAAATTTTCTATGAATACTTTAAGATCATTTGGATTTATCTCATTTGTATGGGTTATTTTAAAAATTTTTAATGCATTTGAATATAATTCAATTAAAAAATCTATTTCTTCAGAATCAAGATTTTTTACTGTTTTATTATTTTTAACATGTTGTAGTGATTCAATTCTATTTTCGGTTCTAGTCTTAAATGAATTTAATTCAACTTCAATACCTGGAAATTTTAAATGTGTTAGAATCCAGTTGGGTAAAGATTTAACATCATAAATTTTTTCAGTTATAAAATCGAGATATGGTTGTTGTGCATTAGGATTATACAAAGAAAGATTTCGTAATTCAAGATTTGGATATTTTTGAGAGATTTTTTTAATAAAATCTTGAAGTAGATAGTCAATTTCTTGGGTATATCTATTTGGGAAGTTTCGTTCTAATGATAAAATGATGTTATTTAATAACGGAAATATGCCTGGATGTCCATCATTAATTCTTTTCATCTGAGAAATCAAGGAAGACAATCCATTTTGTGTGTAAGCTTCGAGATACATCGAATTATTAGAATGATGAAATTCAATAGTTTGAAGATTTGAAGAAATCTCATTTTTTGTTAAACGTTTAGCTTCTAATTCAGAAATATTTAATGAAGTTGAAGGATACAGAGTTGCAAAAATATTAACAAGACATCGTCCTATGTCTTCCTTGACATAGTTTACTTGATTATCCAAAAATTGGGACACCTTATTTGTTTGCTGATTTTGTTTATGTGCAATAACGGCTATCAATGTACCTAGAAAAATTTCAACAGCAAGTGTCATATTATTTCCAATTTGATTTGTATCTTCATTAAACCAATTTAGCACAGATAATGAAACAGCTATATAGAATATTGATAGTAAAATCCAAATTTTATATTGAGATACCCTGTTTTTAATTTTCTTTAATTGAATTTGTGTATTTAGTGAAATCAATTAAATAAATAACTATCTTCTTATTTTTAGCATTTTGGTGCAGTAAATATTGAACCTCAAAACATGGATAACTCTTCCATGTTATTCGTCTAAATTATGAAAGATATTTTGTAAATATTGGACGGTTCAAATCTTGGCAAGTTTACACTCCTTTTATTCTGTGATTACAAAAAAAGAAGATCTTTGATGACCACACAACTGAGAGTTGATTAGGGAATAACTTTTCATCAGGATGTTGGAAAGCCAATCCTTGTTCTTCATCGAAAAACCATTTTTCTGAATCCAATATTTCATCTTCCCAACTCACTCCAGCATAATGTTTGAAAGTAAGTATGGTGTAAGCAATGTGATGCAAAATGGATAAACCTGCTAAAGCATTAATGGTATTAGATAACGTACCATAATCAATCCCTTCAATTATGTCATGTTTGATTTTATTATATGCAAACCACCATTCTATATTATCGGAGTTTTTTAAGAAAGGTTGAAGGAGAATGTTAACACTACCAGGGTTTGCCATACCCACATGTTGTATTGTCAATAGTTTTTTTCTGTCAAGTCGATTCAAATAATCATATGAGCTACGTCCATTATTTTCTGGTACCAAGTCTAGTTCGCTTAGTAACAGTTTAGATATTTTTTCAATCTGAGGACAAATACTGAGAATAAGATTGACCAATCTAGGTGAATGTATTTCATTCCAACCCTTTGCAGGATCATTTTGGGTATACGGTATTATTTCATTGAATTCAATAAATTGACGTTCAGTTGACAGATACAACTGCTTCATTTTCAATAAATTCTTTTCAAATTCACTTACAGTCTTATTCACAGCAGTATTCATCTCAACATCTTAAAAAATCCAGATCTTAATCTTGAAAGAATTTTCCACAAACTTACGTCTAGTCTTTACCAACTTTTTTTATGATTCACATCCAATTCCATCTCCATCTCTGTCAAATCCATGAGGATCAGAGCCAGATACTCTGAAATTAGAATGTGGAATTTCTCCACAATCCAGATCTGGAGGATATGGCGGAATGCAAACAGAGTACGAAGGATCACAGGAGGGTCTTGCTGGTTGAGATGATTGTTGAAATGATTGAGATAACTCGTGTGGAGCAGATGATTTTGGTATGTCTGCTGTATCACTACTTTGGTTTGGAGAAACAAGATTTCCAGCAATTACTATTCCTGCCATTACAACCACTATTACAATTGCAACAATAAATCCAGCTTTCATACATTATGAAAATATAATAAGATAATTAAAAATTAGCTTCATAGTCTTAGTCGGTTCTGGCAAGAATCGGGACATGAAATTAGGCTTTGCTTTTAGAAGCAACATAAACAGTACCTGCAATCACAGCAACTGCAAGTACAACTCCTAGAATGGTAGTCCAATGACTTGGTTTTACTGCCTTGACAATTTTTCTTTTAATGCAAGTAACAGGAGGAATTTTCTTTAGTTTGTAAGGAATTGAAAAATGGTTTAGAATTATCTCTGTTTCTTTATGTGCAGAATAACTGTGTTCTGGGTTTAAGTGTGCAAACATGTATTCAGGGGGATATTCCATTTCACTTTCTATTGTTCCGTCTTGTAAAACTTTGAAATGAACTTGTGTGAATTCATCTATTCTTTTTGTTCTACTAAAAATTTGTCCACGTGGTTCTTCGAGAATTTGTTTTTTGAATCCTGTTTGTTTCATTTTATCAATTGTTTCTGAATTTAATGAAAGTATTTGAAAACAATGACAGTGATGTGGATCTAATTGCAATTTTATGTACCTTAACTTATGTATGGCAACATACGTTTGAAATTAGAAAGTTCAGACAAGGATAATTTTTCAATTGCCAACTCTATTTTTTGATCAAGAACAAATTTGTTAACATCTTCCAACATTCTACTTACTACAAGCATGTAATGCATTCTACGTAATACATTCCATTCATCTTTAGAAGGAATTGAAGTAATGCCACGACATATTTCGCAACTACATTTCAATCCACCGTTAGCGAACATTATTTTTACATCACGCCATGGTAATACGACTAAATGTTTAGGACTAAAAAATCCCCCATACCCTTCACTATCTGGTGAAAATCCACCACCGTCTTTATCCAATGCTCTTAAACTTGTAGAAACAAAATCAAAGCCTCCTGTGATGGCAGGATACATTTGATATCCTGCTTCAAGTAACATGAAAACTTTTTCCTCATCATTTTGTTTTACTACATTAACTGCTTCCAATATTTTCTTGAACATTCGCCTCTGGTAGACATAGGTAACTTTGTCTAATTCTAAATTTTTAATTTTTAACACGATGAACTTGGAATCCACAGATTTCAAATAATCTATCAAAAGGTCGACTAGTGCCTCACTTTTTAGCCATTGAGGAGTAAGAACCACATATGTAGCACAATTTTCTCCTACCCATACTGCTTGTGCTATTTTATTGATTTGTTTTGTAACCTCTAATAGTTCTGGACTGTACACAGCAGGTACTGGAGGCAATCCAATATCTGCACGCATGGAGTTTTGTAAGTCAAGAATTTTTGTAACTACATCAGATAATTTTCTCTTATCTTTTGCTAATCCTAACCAAAATTTCTCATATTCAATTTTTTCTTTTACATAACCTTCTGATTTTGTTAGTTCGCCTTTTTCCACTTTTGTTACAATGGCAAGTATTCGTTTTGCTAGTTTACGAACTTCTATTGGCGTGTCTTTGTTAGTAGAAAGAATTTTTCTGTATTGAGAGTACCATGTGTACTCCATACAAGGATCAATTAGAATCGGAGTTGTTTCAATAACATCTTTTTCAAAATCATAAGCAAGTTTTCCATCTAATGTTGTTTGATAGATGGATTGCAATAATGGCTTTAGTGTATTATGAAGTTCAAACATTCTAAACGTCATCATCCTAGCATGAGTTGATTCAGAAGGATGTTGTTTTAAATTATCAAAATAAGGAATGAAGTCGTAATCATAACTTGTTATTAATGGTGCTAATGTATGAAATGGTACTCTTTTGTTGCCAACTCTTAGAAAACCATTTCTAGTGCATCTATCCCATTTTGGCTCTTCAACATTTAGTGGTTTGTTACTGATCACTTGTCTACCACTCTTGCTCCATATGCGTGTAACTCAGTAATAAAGGATTGTAGATCAACAAAGTTTATCGTTACAGCACCTTTTACAGTAGGATTGTTGTATTCATCTTCAATTTTTTGTTGAATACATATTGATTTTTCATCCCCATTATCTAATACAAAAAATGAGTATGTACTTTCGTTGTTTTTTGATTTCATTTCTTCTTTTTGTTTAATTGAACCTGTGCGTTTGTAAAATGCAATTTGCATTCGTCCTAGTTGCCTACTCTCTTTGAATACTTGCTGAGTAGATACCAATGCATCTAGGTGTTTGGTAATTGTAGGTCTTGCAAGACCGGTTTTCTCGATGATTTCAGATAATGCGTAATCTTTTTTTTCATCTAATGTATTCAAAATCAAATTTTGAACATATCTGCCACGCTCTCTAGGGCGCAATCCTTTCAATTCCTCATTAGTAAGGAGGGATGTAGTTACGTTTTTTCGCATGTTTTTACCAACCATGTATAACATATATGTATTACTACCTTGTTAATAACCTTGTTTAACATAGTTGTTTTCATGCTAGTATAACATGGATTTTAAAATGGTAGTAAATCATACATGTTTTCAGGCACGAATTAACAGTTTGGTAGTTTTTGTAATTGCATTGGACTACTTTCCTTTGGTTATCAAAAGAAATTGCAAACCGAAAAGAAGGATATGATGCAAGTGGGTTGTACCATTGAATTACTTTAGAGATTCGAACCAAAGCAAAAATTCTCCATAAGGGATGTGCTATAGTTGATCAAAGGAAATCATGCTTAGCGTTGGTTTTCCCTTTTATGTTGAATTTAGACTTGCAAATCAATGCTTAATTTGGATTCGCTTTTTTTCTTTTGTTTCAGTTTCTATAACAATTATTTTTCCCGTTATCCATGGGTGTACCATGCAAAAATATTCGACAACACCTGCTTTGTCAAAAACATGTTCAAACTTTTCATTTGGCATAAACAATGAACTATCAAAATCTCCATCAGGACCTCCGTCAGGAGTTCCACTTGTAATTGTATGTGCTGCATTGTCATCATTTATCCATTTTACAATGGTTCCTTTTTCAATGGTTATGATTTCTGGCTCCAAGTATTTTCCATCATGAGGAACAGATGATTTGGGCAAAATTTTCACTGTTTTCTGCGGCTGTTCAAAATTTACTTTTGCAGTGGCAATGATATCTAAATTAGATTTTTTGATATTTGCTGGAACACTCCAGTCAACATATTTTGCAAAAATGCTATCTCCTGTAGAAATCTGAAGGCGATTGTTTCCAGAGATTTTTTTATCTAAAAGAACGACTCCTTCAAAAATACCTGTAGCCTCACTTGTTTCAGACAATTCCACCTCTATTCCTTCTAAATCTGTATCAGACCAAACTCTAATTTTTACAACATCTATTTTTTCAGGATCCAAGTTCATATCCGGATCAATTACTCTTATTTTTGCAGAAGATGGGGATGAATAGTATTCATTATCCCATTCAATTTCACCTATATTGTATCGAATCATTGCAGAACCGGTGTATTTTTCATATTCAGTAATCATTTCTACATTTAAGATGTCATCTTTATCACATGCTAATTTACCATTTATTGGACCATTTCCTTTCGTAATCCCAATTTTTTTAGGAATTTTTTTGGCATTTTTTGGAAAATTGTTTTTTAAACTAGTAAGCGTGATGTCACCTGTAAAAATTCCTGAGTCTTTTCCTGTTTCTATCAATTTATAATTCAAAAGCTTTCCTTTTTTTGTAGATATGTTTACTTTGCAATCAGGCTTATTTCCAATTACATCAGCTTTATGAGAATCAAAATTAAAATCTGGAGCAACTATTGTAAGACACACTTTATCTGTAGGAACATACACTCTTTGATCTAATTCAATTGCTGCACCAAAATTAGATGAGAAAATTGAAAGTTTTTCATTTCCACTACTAGATTTGAATTCAATTAAAATTTCCTCTCCAATAGAAACCGGCAGTTGGCCATTAAATGGACCTGTTCCTTTTGCCTTGTTTTTTACTCTTTTACCTTTTTTCTGTGTGTATAATGGAGTAAGTTCTAAAACTCCTTGAAATATTCCTGTAGAATCACCTGTTTCACGTAATTTGTAACCCTTGATTATTCCATGACTAGAAGAAAGTGTTAAGAAATGTTCTGGTTTGTTTCCAATAATCTCAGCTTTCTGATTGTCCTTATCTAAATCAGGAGCAATCACTGTCACAATTACATCCGAACCATTGATGTAAACTGATTTGTCTGTTTGAATAACCGGTCTACGTTTTGCAATGATTGTAGAGTCAGATGCTTCAAAATTACCATATTTTGCAATTACAGTATAACTATGCCCTAATTTCCAAACATTTCCTTTCATCCTAACATCGGTTTGGAATAAGTAATCAGGAGGACGCTCTAAATTATGTGTCTTATACGGATTAATGGTTCTAGAAATAATTGATTTTTTATTATTATCAATTATATCCATATGGATTGACTCATTTGGAATCAAATCAAATATTCTAAAACGAATATGCATGATGCTATCTAATGGATATACTGTTCGGTCAAATGACACTGTAATTGGGTTTCCTTTCAATTCTTTTTCCTCTTCCTTTTTGAAGATAGTGATAATTTAGTTTGTTTGTTTTGTTTCAATAACTCTAATAATTTTTTTGGATTTATTTCATCTTTCTTTAATCCTTCAAAAATAACACGGCCAGATTCTTCTTGAATTGGTTTCTCTGTGAATTTTGAGTTGTCATTATTTCCAAAACACTCCCCATAAGCAGAATAGACTGGTATGATTTCTTCATGTTTAATTTCGATATTTCCAATATAGTGAATGTTCTGTTTGTATTCATCAGATATTTCTATGAGTTCTTGTGCTGTATTAGCACTAAGTAAAATATGAGATGCGTCTCCGGCACTCATAATTCTTTGAGCATGAATAAGACCTCGCCCCCAATAATTTCCCTGTCCCTTAACTCCTCTGGTTTTTGAAATTAACCCTGAGTTAATTCCTATTCGGACCAAAATTTTTTCTTTTTTGGGTTTATTTTTATTAAAACGATTTAATTTTTTATGGAGATCAATTGACAACTCTAACGGTAAACGTGGATTTTCAGTAAAACAAATTGCAACCCCATCTCCTGTATGTGATGTAATTGTAGAATTTTTTAGAATTTTACTATTTGTGATATACCTAAACATAGTTTCTAATTTTTTACTTTGTGTCTCAGTAGATCCTAAACTTCTATCGGACAATGAAACCATGTCTACAAAAAATACATGTACAAAAAGCTCTGTATTTTTCAAATATTATTATCTCCATTAAAATTCTCTATAAGTTTGATGACATCTTTTCTATTCCATAGAACAATTCCTATTTTTGTAGCCAATTCTCGTGCCCCATTTGTGTAAAATGAATTTGTAATTACTATACCAACGTCTGCGTCATAATATGCTACTGCACCATGTGCTTCTTGTACTGCACCATTTGACACTTTTCTGTCAATAGAATATCGTTTTGCTTGAAAAACATATTTGGTACCATCTTTTGTTGCAAGCACATCCCCACCTTGATCACCGCTTTTTCCAGTTACTACTACATCTGAAAATCCATCGCTTTTTAGCAACTCAGCTACAAACTCTTGAAATGCATTCCCATCTAATCTGTCAGCTTGAAACATGTTCAATTTCTGAATATTTGTTCTTGTTGGATCATTTCTATTTTTAATTTGAGGTTTTGTGATATTTGTCTTTTCAATTTCTGCATGAATTAACTCCATTAATTTTCTCTTTGGTAATTTTTTTTAATCATCTGATCTTGTACAATTACAATGGCAAAACTTTCTCTATATTCTTCATCATCATATGAAAAATTTTGCATGAAATGTTGAATTACATTAGATAAAGTTCGTGTAGATTCAAAATCAGTCCAAAAATTATTTTCGAGATCTAGTGCTATTGGAGAATAAGCATCCCCACCAAGATATGCCAACTATCTCCATCCTCCTTTTTTATGAACTAGAACCTGTTTTTTGATTTTATCAAACACAATTATTTTACTTCCAAATAATTTTTTGACTTTAAACACAGAGAATTTACTGTTTGATGCGCACTCCCATTTCTTTATTTTTTGGAGTTCTTTATAGGATTGAATAATCTCTTGAACCTCTTGGTGTTCTTTTTCTACTGGTTGCAATTTTCTACATGTGTTGCAAAGTTTTCCACCAACACAACTGCTGTTGTAAGATTGTTCACATAGATTACATTTTCTGGAATCTTTCAAACAATGATTTTCCCCACAAATTCCACAGATAGTAATATCAGTTGAGCAAAAACGAGATTTACATTCGACACATTCAATAGAGTCTGATTGGCATAGACGTTTTTTACATATTTTACAGGCATAAAGAGACTTTTCACAGAATCTTTGGAAACAAATCTGACAGCTATCAGAGCAAAAATAACATGTTTTCTCAGAACAATGGGTACACGTAATAAGATGATTCTTGCATGTCAATTCGGTACAAAAATTACATCTTGAGGTACAATCAGAACAAAGTCCCTCTTGGCACACATAGCATGGATTAAGTTCATCAGCACATGATGCACAAACATCCTTCCCACATTTTACGCAATGAGTTGTACAAAAGTCACAACTTAGATGAGAATTAACGCAGAGATGAGTCATTTCCATTTGGTTATTACAGACTTCACAAGTCATAATGAAATTTTTTGAAGGATCAACATATTTTGTATAAATTTGCTTATCTGAAACATTATTTTTAAATTCTAAATTACAATCTGTTACGCTATACGAATACACTTTAGCTGCTACAAGTGCAAAATCCACTATTGGGCGGTATCTCTTCTCTATTTGTTCTATCTGAACTGCTTTATCTTTAGTTAATCTTTGAACTAGTTTTCCTAGTTTCTCTTGTTCTTTTACAATTCTTTCCTCTTGTTTACTTTTTTGTTCTGCGTATTTTACCTGAGTTTCATACGACCGTGCATTCAAAATTTTTCTATCATATTCATGTAATTTATTCCTCTGTAAACTAACATCTTGATTGTATTCTTTCATTCGTCTTTCATGTGCTTGGAGAACCGAATTGATGTCTCTTGTTTTGTTGTTTTCAGTTAAATCTGCATATTTTAGTGCCAGATACTGAATTTCATCATCTAGAAATTCTGTTGCTTTGCTATATGCATAGTCAATTCTAGAATCGTTTTGCTCATATTTTATTTCTCCTAACGATTCATCAACCATTATTTCCGACGGAAATTCAAGGATCTCAAGTGTCTCTAAATCAACATCGACCCACCTTAGCATAGCAACTCGTTTGATACTCTTCACGTTAATATTGAAAAAATACCTAACTGCCATTTTGATTTCTTCTTTAGAATCAATACAAGCAATTTCACAATTATGAGTAGGTATTGTGCCTACTTCTTCTTGTGGATTTTGTACCCGTTTTTGGAGATGTACACCGACCACGGGAGCCTGTTTTCGAATCTGGCTGAGAATAATATCTAAAAAATTACTTCCAGGCACAACAAGTTCACATGAATGGGTTTCGGCAATTTCATGATCAAATGTAACTCTCTTGGAGATCGTTCCAAAAATGGATTCAAATTCCTTAGGTATTGTAATAGAATACAATCCATGAGATTCTTCTACTTCAGCTCCAATCTTCTGCAGATAATCTAGAGAAAGTTCTTTTGAAAGTTCTAAAATTTCTTTATCGTTCATTTTTATCTACTCGTTGACAAATCAAAATTAGCAAATACTTGATCATCAAAGTCCATAATCGTATCATGCAAGTTTTTTTTGGTGTGAGATAGCCTATCACCTAATGCTGAGAACTTGTTTTGTGTATCTTTTCTAGTTGTTGCTGACATGTATGATTCAAAAATTTCTGAAGGAAGTTTTTCAAATCCTTCATCTTCGAATAATAAATCAAGATCTCCTATAGTCATTTTAAATAAATTAATTTTGTCAAATAGTAATTTTAGAACATATTCCTCAATACTTCCAATGATTGCTAAATTATGAATATGGACATCTTCCTCCTGCCCGATTCTATGAACTCTTCCTACTCTTTGCTCTACTCGCATTGGATTCCATGGCAAATCATAATTGATCACTTTACTACAAAATTGAAAATTTTGACCTTCGCCACCAGCTTCTGTTGCAATCATAATTTGAATATCTCGTTTAAATTTACTAACCGCGGTATCTCTTTCCCGTGCAGACATTGAACCGTTAAATTTTACTGCTTCAATTTCTTCATCATCAAAATAATCAAAAATGTAATCTTGTGTGTCTCTAAATTCTGTAAATATCAGATGTTTTTCTTCGGGGTTTTCTTTGATTATGTCCCGTAATCTTTGCATTTTAGAATCAACTTTAATTTTGTCAGCCAACTCCAAAATACTCTCAAGTTCATCTACATACTGAGGGAATTGCTGTTTTTTGTTCCTAATTGCGCCTCTCAAAGCAGATGTACTGCTTGAAATTTGCCTCTGAAGTGTCATTAGAGGCAGGACAAAGTTTCTTCCTCCTTTTTGTGCAAGCCATAATTTCCTAACAAATTCTGTTGCATGTTGATACAGTTGACTTTCATATTCAGATGGCTCTAAAAGATGAGTTCTCGGAATTCTATCTGTAAATTCAATGTATTCTTTTACTTCTTCTCGCGTTGTTCTGATAACTGCTTGTCTTAGAATTTCTTGTAATTCAAATCTTCTTTGAGGAATAATTTTCTGTGCCTTTTTATCACTTGTAAAACTAGATGCAAAATCTCTCCAAGACCCGAGATATCCTGGTTTGATTATTTCAACTAGGTTGTATAGCTCTTCTAAACTATTTTGAATTGGAGTAGCGGATAATAAGAAGATAAATTTTTTCTGTAATTCTCTTACAAACTGATTTGCCTGGGTAGTGGATTTTTTTAACCTATGAGCCTCATCTACAATTACTACATCCCATTCAATATCTTTTAACAAATTTGCATTTCGTGGTTGAATGGCGGATGATATTGAAGTGATAAGCATAGTATGTTTATCATATCCTTCAAATCTAGAATCATCTTTGTTAACTATGAAATCAAGTTCAAATTTTGACTTTAGTTCTTCTTGCCATTGACTTCGTAATGAGGGAGGAGTAAGAATTAATGCATTGCGTATTATTCCAGTTACAAAATATTCTTTTAGTAAAATCCCTGCTTCAACTGTTTTTCCCAAACCCACTTCGTCGGCTAGGATTACTCTTCCATTAAGATTGTTTTTTACAAGTTTTGCTGCCATGATTTGATGATCAAAAATTGAGATAGTTGAATTTAATGAATTTTGTATTGTTAGACCGCGAGATTGTTGGGCATTGATTATTTCATATGCCTTTAATAGATTTGACAAATCCTTAGGTCTATCAAAAATTAATTGCCTAAGTTTGTTTTTTACGCCATAGGTATCAAAATACCTTAACTCAACTCGATTATCACTATTCCAATTTGACAAATTCTATCATGTTTCTGCAATTATTTCCTTGGCAACGGTTTCCTTTTGTGTTATACTTTCCACACTTGATTCAATGTCCATGTATGCACGTATGAGTTCATTGCGAAGTTTACTTCGATCTTTCCATAATGTTTGATGTAAACGAATTTCTTTATCTTGTAATTTACGCATTTTCTCATTCGTTTCATATACGATCTTAATCAGATTTGAGAATTCTGAACTTATCATATAATCAAAGAGTTTTGCCTCTTTTGCATCCCTATCTTTTGCACCTTTTTTTATCCGTGAAATTTCAATTATGTTGTCTCTGCATCTAGTTACAACTTCAATCAGTATCCTTGGATTTACAATAATCATTCCATCTTTGAGTCCATAGATTCCATTTGGAGCATATGATTTTGGAATGTCAGTTGAAACTATGATGACGTATTTTATATTACTATTTTCAGCATATTTCTTAGCTTTTTCAATATCTGTAGATTTTACTTTTGTATTTTCTTTATTGTCAAAAGCAATTTGAATATCTAATTTTTTCTCATTCGATACAATTGTTTGATAAATATCTGCAGTGGAAATGCCTCTTTTCTGGCGATTGAATTTATCATTTGGAAATGCAGCATGTAATTGTTCTAACAAATTCAATTCACCTACTTCACCTTTTAGCTCTGACTGAGTTTGAGAAAGTTTGTTTTGTAATTCTTCAGCTTGGTCATTTGCACGTTTTATCTGAATATCTTTTTGACGTAGTTCTTTTTCTATTTCCAATAGTTTAATATCATAATCACTTTTTGCTTTTTCATATGCAATCTGATGTGCTTTTTGTTTGATTTTTTCTAATTTCTTAATCTCTTCATTCTTTTCTTTCATTAAGGCTTTCATTGATTTGTTAAATTGAAGTTCTGCATCTTTATGCTGTTTTTTAATTTGTTTGATCATTTCTTCATATTGTTTTTTATTACTACGTCCTGTTTCATCAGATTGTTTTTTTGTTTGTTTTAACATATCTGCATAATGTTGTTTCAGTTTGATTTCTGATTGCTTCTTATCTTTTTCTAAATCTGTACGAAGCGTGTTGATTTGAACCTTGTAAAATGTTTGTTGTTCTTTTTTATCATTTTCATGTTTTTTTGTAATTTCATCTAATTTCTTGTCAAATTTTTCTTTGTTTTTTTGCTCTTCATTTTTGTATCTTTCTTCAATTTGCTTTTCTAATTTGTTTAATGCCAAATTGTATTCTTCAGTTGTAATAGGCCTATTACAAAGTGGACATTGTTGTTCAGAATCAAACTGAGATTTGCTCATTTAGATAAAATAAGAGAACTAGAATTTAAAGAGGATCATTATTTTTAAAAATAATATTGAGATCATATTTTTATAGAATATTAAGATACGAAAAAGTATGAAAAGAGAACCTTTTAGAAAAGTTCGCAGCGATAAAAAAATTGGAAACATAAAAGATCTTCCAAAAAAAGCTGTAGAAGGTAGAAGAAAAGATACACAACTAGGCACTATTTTGAATGAAAATAATGTTACGAACAAAGAAGAGCTAAAAAGAAAATTCAGGAATCATAATAGATTAAACAAATTCAATCAACGTACAGATTAGATTTATGCATCATTGAAATCAGATTGACAAATAAAAAAAATATTTTGGAATCACCCAATGTAGAAAAAAATTAGAGACATTTATGGTGAATGTACTTTAGGAGGATAATTAATTTGGATTTTTTCTCCTTTGGGCGGAGTATCTTTATCATTACAGAGTTTACCCTTATCCCCACCATAGCCATAGTATAATGTGTGTTCGATATTACTTCGCATAGTTTCATCGGGCACCAAAGCATAGTAGATATGTCTGTTCTCGTCAGTTGCTTCTTGCATGCATTTTTTGTTATCTCTTTTGTGAGCATTGATTCTTTCGGCAATATCGCCTTTTCCTACATATCGTGCTATTTGATTAGTTTGGCCAAGAGTATTTGCAATTATGTATACACCTTTTTCTTCGGAATACGTTACAGGTTTTTCCTCACTGTTTTTTTCTTTATGAATCATAGGTCCTTTCCATTCAACATGCATACGATACACGTGACAAATTCATCTTTAAACATTTTTTTAGATTCTCACTAGTGAGATTTTAACCAATTAGAAAATGCTCCATACGAGTTTTCAATAGATAGGCTTGCACATCAAATACTATTTTAGCGAATATTGGCTTACGTGTAATTGTGATGTGTGAATTAAAATGTGTTTGTTGACCTTGGATTTAAAATAATTTTAAATTTTATCAAAAGACATCCAATCAATTTCTTCACTACATTTAAGACAAATTGTTGGCCTAAATTTATTTTTTTAAATTCAATGTTTACATGACGTTTTGGATTTACACATTATAAAACAACTGTTTTAGTTAATTTTTTACCAATGATTCGAAATATCTCAACTGATAGAAATATGAAAGTTGCTAGATGTTTGAACCAGAATAGCATACATCATCATTTCTCTTTGGAAAATGAGTTTATGATTTCTAAAATTTCCTTGAGTACAACTTCATGAAATCCTTCACAGTCAAGACTTACAAGAATTAATCCATTCTCATTAAATGGGATTGTGATTCTTTTTACTTTTCCATACTCTGCCATAGCATACTTGGGAGCTCCAAGTTTCTCAGATAATCTGATTCTGGTTTTCCATCTATCTAACGCATCTTCAATTGACTGTTCTGTCTCAGTTTCTTCTAGTAATGGAGTCATGTCTTTTCTGACATGACAGTATTTGTTGTCTTTATGGTATATTTCGACAAAACGTACCGTGCTGCTTATCTCAAATATGGAGTCTCCAAGCTTGGAATAGTCCATTCTAGATTTATTTGCTCAACATGAAACTATGAAGGCCGTACTAACAAAAAATTGTTCTACAGATGAACATAATTACACTGCATGCCTGTAATGATTCAAAACCAGAGATTTGGCTTGCACGCCAAATACTGTTTACCGAGTATTGGTCAAGTATGAACAACATCAATTTAATCCAGAGTCATTTGGGTTTTCAGGATCTGAAGATCCTGTATAAGAGCCTGTTACATCCTCAGACACTGAAGGAAATGCGTCAAGACTCATATGATTAAGAAAGTTGTTTAAGATATTTCCATCAATAGGCACATTTTGAATTGGATAATTGTTTAAAGTGCCAAAACCACAATTCCCAACTGCAGCAAAACCATTTAATGAAAGCGTTGTTGCAAATTGACTTGAAGAAATGTAATGTGGTTCTCCATTACATATTGAGTTATGTTGGTATATTGTAAATTGAAATGCAGGATATTGGCGTCCATTATCTACAGTAACTAGAGGAATAGAAAAAGATTGGTTTGGATCATATGGCCCATCTATAGATGAGATGCCTGCAAGATATTCTTCAACTATATCTTCAATTGCAGCATATGCTTCATCATACGTGTCAAAATTGTATGTGCTAGTACCAAGTTTCACTTGGATTTTTCCACTAATAGTAGGTACAACAGAGGTGGAGGTAGTTGAACTGTCTGGATAAGTTATTGTTGCTTTTGTTCCACTGTTTGTCAGCAAGACAGTGGTTCCATCTGGATAAATAATAGTGACAGTGCCATTAGGATTCTCAACTCTAGAGATATTATTTTCATCTTCTAAATTATTTGAATTAGTTTCGACATCCTCGTTAGGATGCAATACTGTTCGTGTCCCATCTGGATATACAATTATTGTGAATCCATCATCATATTGAAGAATTTCCATACCATCAGGATATGTAGTAATTTTTCCCACTCCAGGTGCAATATCTTCACTATATCCTTCAATAGTATTTCCAGCAGAGTCCATTACAGTTTCAACACCATTTGGATCAGTGGTAATTGAATTCCCATTTTGGTATGTGGTGATGGTTGTTCCATCTGGATATCTTGTCGTATGCACTCCATCTTTTGTGGTGGTAGCACTACTTCCGTCATCATAGTAAGTAGTTGTTGAGCCATCAGCATTATCAGTAGTTCCTGTTACAATATTTTCTCCACAGGTATCACATGCAGTATCATTATTTTCATCTTGTAATTCATTATCACATGTTTCACATGGATTTTCAGTAGGGTCTGTCTCGGTACCTCCAACTAACTCACCGCACTCTAGACATATCTCATCATCTTCTTGACCATATTCAACCCCACATGAATCACAATCAAGATCAGGTTCAGGAGGGATTGGAGATGGTGAAACTTCAGAAACATGAATTTCGTTTCCGTCATGGGGGCCAAAGCACGTGATACAGATATTTTCATCTAATTCGCCAGAGCAAGAACCACAATATTGACAGACGTCAAGTACTGCATCTTCTTCAAATCCAGGTAATCCACTCAGATACTCCCATTCTTCTTCTGTGATATCTCCATCATCAATAAATTCACAGATTTGTTCAGAAAAAGTCACATCAACCAAATCAATACATTCACCAGAATCCATTGGGTTTAGAGTCAAACCATCAGGACAGAGAGTTTTCTTATCGAAGAAACATTTTCCAGGAACTAAATCAGTCCATGAATAGAAATCATTGCATTGAGGAGTTACAACAGCAGTTTGCCCATAAACATAAACAATTACAATAGTACCATTGACATGAATATATTTAGAATATCCATAATCATCGCTTCTTTCAAAAAGCGTGGCACCAGAGATTAAAGATTCAACATATTGTTGATCTGCAAGCATGGGAATAATAGATTCAGAAACAGAAGAGTTGCCGTCTGGAAAATCTCCTAAAGTGGCACCAACACCAGTTCCAGGGTGTAAATCATCAATCACACTGTCAACTAATTCCCCATTTTGAAATGTTGGTAAACCGTTCAGATATTCTAATTCCTCTTGTGTAAATACATCACCAGGAATAAAGATATCAGGCCAGTCTTCATCTTCATTTGTATCAAGAAGTTCACCAAGTTCTTTTACTTCATCTGTAGAAAGTTTTTGTTTTTCTTTACGTTCAGAGACTTCGTTTTGTATTTTTTCAGAATTAATTATTCCTTGACTCATTAAATGTCCAATAGAGTTAACAATTTCACCATCTGAAACAATTCCATCACTCCAAAAACCAAAAACATCTTTTTGATAACTTGGAATAACAAAATCTCCACCTTTTGGTACACCTGCTTGATGTTCAAGTCCAGATGACGATTTGATGAATTTATCAAGAGGAATTACATCTTGAATCATCAAACTCTCCAATGCATTAATCATATCTGCATCAGAGATTAGACCATTTTTCCACCATTTGGCATTGCTTTTGAACCAATCAGGCATTATTGCATCAGATTGTGCACTCTGAACTCCAGTTCCTCCTCCCCACTGTTGAGGAAATGGAATGTCTTCTTCTTGGCCATAAGACATGGAATAACTTTGTAAAAGTAAGATCATTCTCAGAAATGTAACGATAAAAAATCTAAGCAATACTTTCAAGACTAGAAGATTTTACTTAAAGGTGATCGTATGGAAGTCAGAATTCCATAAGGCTTTGAGTTATTTTTGGAGAACATATTTGGTTCACAGACCAACCACCATTTCACAAATATTGGTTTCAGAGAGAGTTTAACTAAATGGATAATTCCCCATAAGGAACTGAATTTGTTTCCATAACGGTCCGGGTCTGTAAGGATTCAACTCCACAGAAACTCAGCCGCTATTTTGGGTACAAAAATGGATGCATGTAGGCATGAGAATTGTTTATCCAATAGAGATTAGAATGACTTTCTAATTTGATAAATCATTATTGTTGGAGCTGCAACGTACATGCCCAAGTTAAGTGCAATAACAGATATTCCTAATCCAAGAACTTCAATTTCAGAGCCACTGTCAGCCAATGTCATGAGGGATAGAGTTGAAATCATCGGAGTGATGAATGCTCTAACTGCTTCTTGGAATATTGGGTTTTCTCTTTCCCAGTCAGCTATTGTTGGTGAGAACGAATAGTACAATTGGTTGAATTCGGCCATGAAGAAAGAACCTGATGAAGTGTTCATTACTGTGTTGTCTCTAATTTCTCTCAAGAACTGTACTTGGGGGGCAAGCTCTGATCCATATGTTGCAGTTGCAATAAGACACCCTCCTCCTTCCGATTTAGTAATTTTCGGTTCTGAAATTGGTTGTTCTATAGTCTTTTCTGCAATTGGGGGTTCTGTAATTTTTGGTTCTGCAATGATTCCACTTATGGCAATTGTTCCGCTTTGTGCAGGTTCAATTCTTAACCAAGAATCGGTATTACCTTGATAGTAAATTTGATGTTCGATTAATTTTCCATCAAGGAAAACTTGCAATGGTTTTGTCATCAAAGAATCTGGAATTCGCACAATCATAGGCATGTTATCATATATGTTAAACAAAACTTTTCCATCATCATGAATAAAGCCATCAATATTTGAATCAGACATAATTTGAACACTTTGTTTAGTACCTTTTGTAGAAACTGAAAATTCTTTGATAGTTGCATCACTAGTATCATAACTAATTGAGATTTGTCCTGGAGACATTTCTAAAGAATTATTTTCTACAGAGATTGGAAAATCATTCATTGAAACAACATTTGCCAGAGGTGGTAAAGTTATGAAGGTATTTTCATTAACAGTGTAAGAAATTCTCCACAATCCTGCATCATTCGTAACAATATCAGCATTGTAAGATAGCGTAACAAAAGTTACACCAAGTGTGTCTATACGTATTGAATCTCCTTGTTGAGTAGTATCTAAAATAATTCCTTCATCATCTATTGCTACTATTTCAGAAATTTTTTCAGAAATAGACGTCACTACTACTGTTGAAATTGTTGATTTTGTACTAAGAGTATGAACAACTTTTGCATCTCCTTTTGCTGAGATGTTTATTTCAAGATTTTTTTCAGCTGCACCAATGCTTGTGGGAATAATGAATACAAGCAACAAAACTGGGATAAGTGAATAGTAATTCATAATTTCCATCTAACCCGAATGTTATTAAATTCTATATTTTGGAATTTAGAATTTCTCAAATCCAAGACGTGTTTTTTTAACATAACATAACCCAAGATCGATTAATTAGCAACTAAGGAATTATTCTTCATCTTCATCTTCATCTTCATCTTCATCTTCATCTTCATCTTCATCTTCGTTGGAATTTTCAATACTAGAGTTGTCTAGTTCATCATCGTCATCATCTCTTGCTTCGTCATCTTCATCTCGCTCATCATCGTCATCATCTCTTGCTTCGTCATCTTCATCTCGCTCATCATCGT
>NZ_JANQTA010000020.1 GCF_028278985.1 Candidatus Nitrosopumilus sp.
AGATGAATAATTTATGCCTCAATCAGGAATTGTCAAATATCATGTTAAACTTTCCTATGAAGTTGATGGGCTCGTTGAAAGAGCAGACATAATCGGAGCTATCTTTGGACAGACAGAAGGTCTGTTAGGTCCAGAGATGAATCTGAATGAACTGCAACGAGTTTCCAAAGTAGGTAGAATTGAAGTTAATGCAAAATCTACAGCAAACACTACATCTGGTGATGCATTAATTCCAATGAGTACTGATATTGATACATGTGCATTAATTGCAGCAGGTATTGAGAGCATAGACAAAGTTGGACCATTTGATTGCTCTTTTAGATTAGATGCTATTGATGATGTTCGAGCTGCAAAGAAAGACGACATTGTTAAACGCGCAAAAGAAATCAAGCAAAAATGGGCAACTAAAACAGTTAGTGAAGGAGAAAGTATGCTAAATGATGTTCACCAAGGAGATTCAAAGAAATTATCTAGTTATGGACCATCAAAACTCACATGTAGTTCTGGCGTTCATGATTCTAACTGGATAATCCTTGTAGAAGGTAGAGCCGATGTAATCAATTTACTTCGTGCAGGCTATGATAACGCATTAGCAATAGAAGGCGCAAAAATTGATGAATCTATCAAAGAACTATGTAATTCAAAAGACACTATTGTAGCATTTCTTGATGGTGATAGAGCAGGTGGATTTATTCTCAAAGAACTCAAATCGGTTGTTCCAATCGATTATGAATTAAGAGCTGACAATGGCGTTGAAGTTGAAGAATTAACACCTCAAAGAATTGATGAAATTCTCAAACCAGTAGCTGATGAAATCAAAGGAGGAAAACCCGCACCTTCTCTAAAAAGTGAAGATGACAAACCTCTAGCAGACATGGCATCACAAATATTTCCAAATCTAAATGAAACATTAGAAGCTGTTGCACTAGATGATTCTCAAAATGAAATATTCAAAGTTCCAATCAGTGAAGTTGTAAGTAAATTGTCAACTCAATCCGGAATCAAATATCTTCTACTTGATGGAATTATCACTCAAAGACTCTTAGAAGGCGCAAAGAATGCTGGAATCGAATGTGTTGTTGGTCACAGAGTAGCAAAACTATCAAACTCTGATGGTATGAATCTCAAAACATTTAGTGATCTAGGCGTAGCATAGAATTCAGATGACTGAACTAAAGATTCAGCATATTCTTACTCTTTCTTATCTTTTATCAAAAGGGGCAAAACACAATTTTGTTACAATTACTACTTCTTCTTTGGGTAAAAATATCAAAAAATCACAACAATCCGCATCCAAACATCTACTTGAATTAGAAGAAAATCAATTCATTGAACGAATAATTAGTGGAAGAAATATCTCTGTAAAAATTACGTCAAAGGGATATTCTGAAATGGTTAAACTTTCTGCAATTCTTCAAAAAAGTTTGGATTCATCACCATCATTTGTTGAGCTTAAAGGAACTTTGATTTCTGGGATGGGTGAGGGTGCATACTATATGGGTTTGAAAGGATATACAAAACAATTCAAATCAAAAATTGGTTATGTTCCATTTCCAGGTACTCTAAATGTTAGATTAGATAAAAAAATCCATCAAGAAGCCATAAAGCAATTTGAAACTCTTGAAGGTACTAAAATCAAGAGTTTTTCTGATGGTAAACGAACCTATGGATGGGTAAAATGTTTCTCAGCCAAATTAAATAATTCTATTAATTGTGAATTGATAATTTTAGAGAGAACTCATCACGATGATTCAATTATTGAATTAATTTCCAAAGTTTGCATTAGAAAATCTGGTAAATTAAAAGATGGTTCTAAAGTAACCATAAAAATTCCAATTAATTCTTAGATTCCGTGAATCGATTCGCCGTATTCTTTTTCAATTTTAGAACTTGAACTATCTGGAATGGGTGATTGTAGTCTTGCAACTTCTGCATCTAAATTAATTTTCTTACATCCTTCTGTGATGAATTTTTCTTGATGAGCTTGATCATATCCTAAAGCAATAATTTGGGGCCTAACTCGGTTTACTGTTTTGAAAATATCATCTTCTTGTCCAATTAAACATAAATCGACCATTGTTAGTGATTCTACCAATTCTTTTCTTTGTTCTTGTGAATGTAGGGGTTCTCTTTTTTTCATTTTTACTGCAGTATTATCAGTAGCAACTACTACTACCAACACGTCTCCAAGTTTTTTTGCAGAGTTTAATGTATGGATATGTCCTGGATGAATAATATCAAAAACTCCGCCTGCAAGAACAACTTTGAGACTATCTCTCCCTGTTTCAGTCAATATTTTAGAATCATTTTCAAGCAGATTTTCTTGAATTAATTTCTCTGTAATTGAATTGAATTCTTCTTCAGATAGAGTACTTTTTTCTTTAGAGATTTCTAGTGCAGTTTTTCCGTTGATTTGACTCAGATACAATGATGACAAAACAAGTTTTTCTTTTGTATTCACTAATCTCCGTGATTCTAAACCCTTCTTTAATTAATCGCTAAAAATCACATTTTAGGATCAAAGCCTTTTGCCAACCTTAATGCATCAACTAGGCCATCTGCATATCCAATACTCAGAATTGCTACTTCATCTTGACCATCTTCGAGGAATTTTTCTGCATCCTGAATGTACAATTCAGCATTTTCTAAAATTATTTGGAATTCTTTTTGGTCTTTGTAATGTGGCATAATCTCTTCTAATGCCTCTCTAACCATTGGAACATATTTCTCCATCATTTGCTTTGAGATTTTCTTTGTTTTCTCTGAATTATCAAATGGTTCATCTAGACAGTTTCCAAATATTTTCAGTGCATCTGATTCTGTAAAATGCATTCTTCCTGGAATAATTAGAGTGTGAGGTGGCTTTCCAAAATCTTGTTTTTTCATACTAGCAATTGTTCCAGCAATGATGGACTGGTCTTTGAATCCAATTCGTGATGCAACAATAGCATATGTTTTGTTAGAGATTACGTTTCTTCTTTGACCTTTTTCTGTCTCAAGTAATTCTTTCATGGCATCTTTTGGATCCAAAAAGAAATCTTTGTCTTGATTATATTCTAATAGTAGAACTGAATGATTTCCTTCTATGATATTTTTGTAAATTACATAATATGGTGTAGTAAGTGATTTCATTTCACTCATTATAGTTGCTATTCTTCCAATTTTGTAAAAGTGTAAACCACATTCTCCAATCATTGATGTTAACGATGAAGATGCATGAATTGATTGCGTTTTTATTTTCTCTTCAATGGCTCTTGCTCTTAATTCAATATGTGTAGTTGCAATGTATGGGTCTCCATAAGACAAAAGTGCAACCTTTTTCTTTTTGGCATTTTCTAAAATCTCATTTCCGTCTTCTACTAACCATCTCTTTGCTAGCTTGAACTCTCCTTTAGAAGCATCTTTAATTTTTTTCAAATCTGATTTACTAATTGGGCTTGTAAATTGCTCCAAGTAAACAATATCTGTTTTTGATAAAATATCCAATGCTTCATTAGGAATTGATTTGAATCCGGAAATTCCTAATCCAACAAACCATAACATTATTTCAATTTTTTATCATGTAGTCTTTTTAAATGCTGTAGTGATTTCTTGAGAATTTCTATTCCTCTTAGATATTCATCAATTGATACTTTTTCATCAATGGTGTGGGCTTCATGAGGATCCCCTGGACCATATGTGACAACAGGAATCTTCCATTGATTACCTAATACATTCATGTCTCCTGTGCCTGTTTTTCTAATTAATTTTGGATGTGCCTCTTCAACTTCTCTAATTCCTAATGTAATTGCCCTAACAATTGGTGAATTGTGTGGTGCCTCAAATGGTTCTGTTTCATCTAAAATGGAATAAAATGCCTCTACTCCACGTTCCTCTGAAATCTCTTTGACTGATGTAGCTATTTGCTGTTCTACATTTTTACAATTATTGTCTACTGGAATTCTAATATCAAAAGTCGTTTCACATTCTTTTGGTGTAACATTGTGACTCATTCCACCTTTAATTTCTGTCATTGTTGCTGTCAACAGCATTCCTTTAGTTCTGTCTTCCTGATTAGATTCTAATTTTTTCTTTAATTCATTTACAAAAATCAAAGATTCCTCAATTGCATTTTTAGAAAGCCATGGTGCACTAGCATGTGAACTATCTTCCACACTTACTTTGAGATTAATTGCCAATCGTCCTTTGTATGCAATGGTGACTTGTTTGGTCCCGCTTGGTTCTCCAAACACTGCATAATCAACACCTAAATCTTTTTTCACTAAATTTTTGATACCGGTTGCATTTCCCTCTTCATCAACTGCACCTACAAAAATTATTGTACCGTTATTTTCTTTAACTGATGCAGCTGCAAATAACATTGCCATTAATGGTGCTTTGGCATCTGATGCTCCTCTACCGTGTAGTGAGTCTCCTTCTCTTCGTACCTTGACTTTTCCTGGAACTACATCCATATGACCACATAACATGATTGTTGGAGACCCTGAACCTTTTTTTGCAATTACATTTCCAACTTCGTCAATTTGAATATCTTCAAAACCCAAGTCATCACACTTGTCTGCTAGAAATTCAGCCATTGGTTTTTCGCTAAGTGATGGCGTATAGAGTCTTAATGCTTTTTCAAGCATCTTGACTGTAAATCTAGGTGTTACTGAAATATGTGCATCCAATTCTTTCTCACTTGTATTTTTCAATGGCATACTTTAGCATTAGGGAAGGAATATCTACTTCACAAACTCTAACCGTATTTTTGTACTCTGTAGTATTGTTGACCTCATGCACAACCAGTCCTTTATCTTCACTTTCCATCAAATCTACGCCTACTATGTCTCCCTGAACGGCGTTTTTTGCTTTGATACACATTTCTTCCATCTCTGAGGTCACTTCACATGGTTCTGCTACTCCTCCAAGTGCCATGTTTGTTTTCCAATGCTCAGAATTTCTATAAATTGCAGCAACTATTTTGTCTCCAACCATAATTGCACGAATATCTCTTGGAGGTCTTTTTACAAATTCTTCTAGATAATGAATTTGATAAATTGGATACATACTTTCTCTACTCTCAATAATACCTTCAGCAGCTTCTTTGTCATTTAGTTTTGAAATTAATCTTCCCCAACTACCAACCGTTGGTTTGATTACTCTGGGAAATCCTTGAGAATCCAATGCATCTAATGCAGCATCTTTTGAAAATGCAACTGTAGCATCTGGAGTTGGAACTCCTGATTTCTTTAACAACATATGTGTGAATAATTTGTTTCCAGCAAACACTCCTGTGTTTAGACAATTAATTACTTTGACTCCAAGACCTTCAAGTGCTGCAGTAGAATGCAAGTTACGATAATAACTTACACATCTTTGAATTACAACTCCGTAATCTTCTGGTTTCTTTTCTAAATCTAAAGCTAATTTCTTACAATCTACCATCTGGATATTGATATTATTTTTTTTTCCAGCTTCTAGAAGAGCTTTTTCTTCCCAACGAATGGTATCATAAAGAACAGTTACGTCAGGACTCACTGTCCCCAATCCTCGCCAACCGTTTGGGCAGGCTTAAGATCGAAGCCATCTGAACCTTTTGCTAATTCATAACTTGCTCCACATTCTGGACAAGTTACAATTTCTCCTTCAAGTGCATCACTTGGAATTGAAATTTCTGCATCACATTCTTCACATTTGGACATATCTTGTCTTTACACCTCCTCTTTATTTATCATTAGTTATCTTTTTTTCAAGTCTGTCTTCTAATGGGATTTCGATTAGATCACCCATTCTGAGTCCTTTTAGCCCTGCTGCAACTGCCTTGGCTCTTTCATCATCTTTCTCTAATCCTAACAGCGACATCAAATAAGCAGCACCCGTTTTTCCTGCCAATTCACCGAAAACGATTCTTCGTCTATTCCCTACTGCACGTGGTGGAATAGGTTCGTATGCTGCAGGATTTCTTAGAATTGCTGCCAAGTGAGTCCCTGCTTTGTGTTTGTATGCAGAAGATCCAACAATTGGTTTTGAATCATATGGCTCAATTTCTGTATAATCTTCAATTAATCTTGATAAGTCTAGCAGCATATCTAATCGGAAATCATTTGGTGATTTGTAAAGATAAGTCAAGGCTACTGCAACTTCAGCCAGAGGTGGGATTCCTGTTCTTTCTCCAATCCCATCAATCGTTGTATGGATTTGATCAACTCCTGCTTCACAAGCAGAAAATGCATTTGCTACTGCAAATCCAATATCATTATGTACATGTGCATCTAATGGAACATCAACTGTATCACTTACCTTCTTAACAAAATTGTACATTCCAATAGGTCTTAGAATTCCTACTGTATCTGGTAAACTAATTCTATCTACCCCGGCTTCTTCAATTGCTTTACATACTTTGAGTAAGAATTCTGGTTCTGCTCTACTTCCATCCTCTACGGTAAACCTAATTTTTAATCCATGAGATTTTGCATATTCGACAGTTTCAACTGCTCTTGTAAGTGCTTCTTCTCTTGTAATTCTTAATTTGTCTTTAAGATGAATATCTGAAATTCCTAAATATGCTGCACACCACTTTGCATCACAATCCAAAGATGTATCAATATCTTGTTTTAATGCGCGACCATGAGAAACAATGTCTGCCTTTAATCCTTGTTTGATAATTGTTTTAGTTGCTTCTTTGTGATCACTAGAAACTACTGGAGAAATTTCAATTTGGTCTACTCCAAAATAATCCAGCATCCATGCAATCTGAATTCTTTGCTTGTTTGTAAATGAGACACCTGGGTGTTGTTCTCCTTCTCTTAGCGTACTATCTAATACTCTGATTTTCTTTGGATTCTTGTCGTATGCGTTATACAGATTTGCATAATGATTCGAATCTTTCATTGCTGATTTCGTTGCTCAAATTTCTTCTTATAAACATATTCGTACTATGTTCGTTGAAAAAGTTAGTAGTTGATCCTAAAATAGTTTAGAAAAGATATTTTGAAACGAAAGTCGTTTTAGACTACTTTTCTCAAAATTATTACAGTATTGGTATCTACAACACCTTGAATTTTTCTTAATGCATCAATACTACTGTTAATTTCTGCAATGCTTGGTGCACTAATGATAGTTGTAATGTCATATTGCCCTGTAATCTCATATACTGTTTTTACTCCTTCCAGTTTTCCTAGTTTTAGTGAAACCTTTGAAGTGTCTGTTGCTGAATCAACAGAAACCAAAACGATAGCACTGGTTGCATTTTCTTCGCCTAATTCTAATGTGAATTTTTTGATTGTTCCACTGTCTACTAGATTCTTTACTCTTCTTCGTACTGCTGATTCAGATAACTTTAATTTTTTACCAATGTCTACAAATGATTCCCTAGAGTCTTCTTTAAGATAACCTATGATTTTCTCGTCTACTTTATCCTTGTACATTTCGTTTTTCTTCCTCTTCAGTTAGTATAGTATCTAGAGAATGTAAAACTTTTGTTATGTCTTCTTCAGATATTACTAGTGGAGGAAGAATTCGTAGTATGTTTCTTCCAGAATAAAGCATCAAAACACCCTCTCTGATAAGGCCCATTAAGATATCTCTGACCTCAAATTTCATTTCAATTCCAATCATGAGTCCTTTTCCTCTGATTTCTCTGATCATTGTGTGTTTTTCTTTTAATTTTTCTAATCCTTCTCTGAAAATTTTTCCCATCTTTTCAGAATTTTCAATTAATCCATCTTCGGTTAGTGCTTTTAATGCTGCAGTACCGGCTGCACATGAAATTGGATTTCCACCAAATGTTGAGGAGTGTTCTCCTTTACTTATTGAAGCTAAAATATCTGGTCTAACTAATGTTGCACCCATTGGAACACCACCTGCAATTCCTTTTGCAAGACACAAAATATCTGGTGCTGTATCCCAGTGATCATGGGCCCATAATCGTCCAGTTCTACCAAGTCCTGCTTGAATTTCGTCAAAAATTAACAGGATTCCTTTCTCATCACAAAGCTTTCTTACATCCTGCAAAAATCCTTCAGGGGCTACATTGATTCCACTTTCTCCTTGAATTGGTTCTAAAATTACAAAGGCAGTATCGTCATCTACTACATCACGTAGTGATTCAATATCTCCAAATGTTGCAAATGATACTTTTTCAACTAAAGGTTGGAAAGCTTTTTTGTATTTTGGATTAAATGTTAAGGATAATGCCCCAAATGATTTTCCATGGTATGAACCCTTCATTGCAACCATTCCTTTTTTACCCGTAAACTTTCTAGCAAATTTGATTGCTGCTTCAATAGCTTCTGCACCACTATTGTTCAAATGAACTTGAGTTAATTTTTCAGGAGCTAACCCAATTAAAGTTTGCAAAAATTCTTCTCTAGTTTTATTGTACAATGAACTGTGAACTGTAATGATTTTATCTACTTGTTGTTTGATTGCATCATTTACTCTTTGATTTTGATGTCCTACTAGAGCAACACCATAACCTCCCATACAATCGATGTATTCTTTACCATCCACATCCCAAACGTGTGCGCCTTTTCCTTTTTCAATTGTTACTGGAAATCTTTGATACAGATTTCCCATGTGTTGGTCTTCACTCATGCTCTATCACCGTGCATCCCTCGTGTGAGATTGCTGAAGATACTGGGTTTTCTTTTTGTCCATTTGCAATGAATGCTTGTTTTACACCCATATCTAATGCTTCAGTTGATGCCAGAATTTTCTTTTCCATGCCTGGACCAATTTTAGGTCTGATTTCTTTTGCTTCTGCTAATGTAAGTTTTGGAACAACTTGATCATCCATTAGTAATCCATCTACATTTGTAATGAATAACACCTTATCGCTACCAACTTTGCCTGCAACATATGCTGCAGCCCTGTCTCCATCAACGTTGAGAAATTCTGATTCTTCACTAATTGCTATTGGTGAAATTACTGGCGTTAGGCCTTGCTCAAGCAGTGATTTGATAAATGTAGAGTTTACTTCCTTAATTTTACCTGTATATCCGCCATCAATAGCCTGTTTTCTGCCTTTTTCGTTTACTATGAGAAGTTTTTTCTTTCTGTCTGCCTCAATTACTTTTGCATCGACTCCTGAAAGTCCAATTGCATTGATTCCATTTTTTTGAAGCATTTGGACAATTGTTTTGTTGATTCTTCCAGACATTACCATGGTAAAAATTTCTGCTGTTTCTTTGTCTGTGTATCTACTTTTGATTCCACTAGGCGATGTAACAAACTTTGGTTCTTTTCCAAGTTGTTCACAAACTTTTGTGACTTCTTTTCCGCCACCATGAACTAAAATTAATCCTTCAGACTCTGCGACTTTTTTGATATCTGTAATTGTTGATGGATGTAAATCATCTACTACACTTCCACCAATTTTGATAGTGATCATTTCTAAACAGGAGTTAATGGTGTGTATCTTAATCCGTCCATCTCATCAAAACCAGACATTACATTCATGTTTTGAATGGCTGAACCTGCTGCACCTTTCATAAGATTGTCTGATGCAGATAATGCAATTAATCTATGATTGTCTTCATCTAAATCAAATCCAATGTCACAGAAATTAGAACCGACAAGGAATTTTGGATCTGGGAACTTGTACAACCCTTTCTTATCTCTAATTAATCTGACAAATTTCTCTTCACCATAAGTTTGACGATATAGTTTCCACAATTCTTTTTCATCAACTTCTTTATTCATGAATGTGTGGTTTGTACATAAGATTCCTCTTACAACATCAACTGCATGTGGACTCATAGATACATTAATTTTCTTTCCAGCTATTTCGCTTAACTCTTGCTCAATTTCTCCGGTGTGTCTGTGCTTTGCTGGTTTGTATGGTCTAATTACACCTGCTCTCATTGCATGTGCAGTTCCTGAACCAGAACCTGCCCCTGATGAACCAATTTTAGAATCAACAACAATGTGCTCAGTATCAATGATGTTGTTTCTAATCAATGGTGCAAGAGCTAACATTGAAGTTACTGCCATACATCCTGGACATGAAACAAGTTGTGCTTTTTTAATTTCTTCTCTGTGTAATTCTGGTACACCAAAAACTGATTTCTTAAGATAATCTGGATGTGGATGCTCCCATCCATACCATTTGTCATATGCATCTTGATTGTGTAATCTATAATCTGCACTCAAATCAATAATTTTGACTCCTCTGTCATACAATGCTTTTACAATCTCAGTTGCTGTTCCATGCGGAACTGCTGTAAAAACAAGATCACACTTGTCAGTCAATTTGTCATAGTCTAATTCTGAAAATGTTAGATCGGTAAATCCTTTCAAACTTGGTTGGACTCTGTGAAGATATTCTCCTACATGTTGTCTAGACGTAACCATTGAGATCTCTACTTCTGGATGGTTTACTAGAAGACGTAATGTTTCTCCACCTACATATCCTGAAGCTCCAACAACACCTACTTTCATGATAAACCTCCTCGTAAAGGAGTATAATTTATTTCCTAACGTAGTTTAGAGCAAATTCTACCATTTCTTTTGGTATATTTCGTTTGGCAACTCTTGCTAATCCTTTGAATTCAACAGTATTGTTTACTTCATGAACAACTAATCCTCTTTTCTCATCTTCCATTATGTCTACTCCAAGAATTCCTCCACCCATGGCTTTAGATGCTTTTGAAGCTAAATCTTCTATCTCTTTTGTGATTTCACAGATCTCTGGATCGGCTCCTAAAGCAATATTTGTCTTAAATCCACCTGATGATTTTCTATACATTGCAGCAATAGGCTCATCTCCGACTGTAATAACTCTGATATCTCTAGGAGGTCTATTGATCATTTCTTGCAAATAGTAAATTCTATCATGTGGACTGTCAGTAATTTCTCTTACTTCGATTATTGCATCCATAGTATCTTTATTTTGAATTGGCATTACTCCTCTTCCCCAACTTCCAATTACAGGTTTGATAACAAGTGGATACCCAACTTTTTCTAAATTCTCAGATGCACTATCACTTGAAAATGAAAAATATGTTTTAGGTGTTGGAACATTATTTTTCTTTAAAAGTAACGTCATGAACATTTTATTTCCACAAACACTTGCAACATCAAATTTGTTGAGAACAGGAATATCCATAAACTCTAAACTTGATGTAAAGTGCAATCCTCTAAAATAACTGACACATCTTTCTAAGACTACGTCACCAAGATCGTAATCTTCTTTCTTGCTGTCGGTATTCACTTGAGTGATCTTAGCATCTAACATCACTGCATCATGTCCTAACTCAGATGCTTCTTTTTGTAGCATCTTCTCTTCCGTTCTTAAACGGTCAAACACAATACAGACTTTTGACATTACTCTCCCCAGTCTTCGCCTACGCTTTCTGCTTGTTTAAGCTCAACATTTGATCCATCTTTCTTTGCGATTTCATAGTCAGCTCCACAATCAGGACAAGAGATGATTTCTCCTACGGCGGCATCTTCTGGGATGTTTAGTGCTGCGTCACATTCTGGGCAGTTCATGTTTTTGTTGACCTTTTCTTTTGTAATTTATTAGCTTCTGTTGACTGCATTCCCCACAATTCGACGAATCCTTTAGCCAATCTTTGATCAAATGTTGATTCTGTTCCATAAGTAGCAATTTCATGGCTGTATAGAGAGTTCTTGGATTTTCTTCCAACTACCCTCAAACTTCCCTTGTATAGCTTCAGTTTTACAGTACCAGAGACGGGTTTTTGAGATGCCTCAATAAAGCCATCTAAATCCGTCTTTAATGGATCTTGCCAAAGTCCTGAATATACTAGGTAAGACCACTCGTCATCAATTAGAGATTTGAATTTATTTTGATGCTTTGTATGAACCATTTTCTCCAAGTCTGTATGAGCTTCAATCAGACAAGTTGCAGCGGGAGTTTCATACACTTCACGTGATTTGATTCCGACAACCCTGTCTTCAATATGATCAACAATTCCAACTCCTGCGGCTCCTGCCTTTTTGTTAAGATATTCTATTAGTTTGACTGGTTCCATTGTTTTGCCATCAACTGCAACTGGAATTCCTTTTTCAAATTTGATTTCAATGTATGTTGGTTTTTCTGGAAGGTTTTTTGTTTTAACCCAAATGAATGCATCAGCAGGTGGTTCATTGTAAGGATCTTCTAATACTCCGCCTTCAATTGCACGTCCCCACAAATTTTGATCAATACTGAATTTTTTTGCAACAGTTTCAATTTCAATTCCATGTTTCTTTGCAAATTTTAACTCTGTAACTCTATCCAAATTTTTATCTCTAATTGGTGCAATGATTGGTAGATTAGAACCTGAACGTAATGTTATGTCAAATCGTACTTGATCATTTCCTTTTCCAGAACATCCGTGTGCAAGTGATGTTACTTTTTCTTTTTTAGCAATCTCTAAAACTTTTTCAGCAATTAATGGTCTTGCAAGAGCTGTTGCAAGACAATATTTTTTTTGATATAATGCATTTGCTTTAATTGATGGGAAAATGTAATCTTTGACAAACTCTTTTCTTGCATCAATGTTGTAGTGTTTTTTTACTCCAAGCTTTTTTGCTTTAGCTGCAATTTTTTTATGATCGTCACCTTGACCTACATCTACTGTAACTGTAATGACATCCATGTCATGTTCATCTTGAAGATATTTTACAACAACAGAAGTATCTAGTCCTCCTGAAAATGCAAGAATTCCTTTTTGAGTCAAAACATCTTTTCCGTCGTATTTTGGAATTTATCTTTTGTGATAGGCTGGATTTTGATTTTATTTTTTGAAAATTTTCTGGCTAGCTTGAGCTAAAATTCGATGATTATTTAACCGCCAAATATAACGCTGTTTTATGAATGCTAGATCGGCAATTACTGCAGGAATTGTAGGAATTGTGGCACTTTCTGCACTAGGTGTTGCACTAAATTCTAGTGATACTACGCATGAAAACAAACTGAGAATTGCATATTTTCCAAACATTGGGCATGCAGTTCCTATTGTTGGAATAGAACAAGGATACTTTGCTGATAAACTAGGCTCTGATATTGAAATTGAAACTAGAGTATTTGATAGTGGACCTCAAGTCATTGAATCATTATTTTCAAATTCTGTAGATATTGCATATGTTGGTCCTGGTCCTGCAATTAATGGTCATCTAAATTCAGAAAACAAAAATGTGAAAATTCTTGCAGGTGCTGCTAGCGGTGGTGCAAGTTTTATTGTTCATCCGAATTCTGATATTACTTCTGCATCTGACTTTGCAGGAAAGAAAATTGCTGCTCCTCAAATTGGAAACACTCAAGACGTTTCATTGAGAAACTACCTTTCTGAAAATGGATTACAACCTAAAGAAAGAGGTGGCTCAGTTACTGTTTACAATATACCTAATCCTGATATCTATACACTGTTTGTTAAGGGTGAAGTTGACGGAGCATGGGTTGCAGAACCTTGGGCTACTATCTTAGAAACAGAACTAGATGGAAAACGATTGTTTTTTGAAGAAGACTTGTGGCCTAATAAACAATTTGCATCAGTTTTAGTAATTGGAAATACTGATTATGTAAAAAATAATCCTGAAATTGTTTCAAACTTTTTGCAATCACATCATGATACTGTACAGTGGATTAATGAGAATCCTATTGAAACAAGAAATGTCTTTAATGCATTTTTAAAATCATATTTGGGTCAGTCACTTTCTGATGACATTGTTGATATTGCGTTATCCAATCTACAAATAATTGATGATCCTTTACCTAATTCTATCCATTCATTTGCAGAGCAAGCAGATTCTTTGGGTTATTTAGGACGAAATGGATATGATATTTCTGAAATTTTTTATCATGATTCAAATTCTGTTGAGGAGGAGTTGACCTAGATGACAAAACTAGAGGCAAAAAATATTGTAAAGTATTTCTCTCATGAATCTCACAATCTCAAAGCTTTGGGCGGAGTAAATCTCAAGGTAGAGGCTGGTGACTTTGTATGTTTGGTAGGTCCTTCTGGATGTGGAAAATCCACATTTTTACGCATAGTAGCGGGTCTTGAAACACCTGATGAAGGACAAATTCTCTTTGATGGACGTCCAGTGACTGAGACTGGGCCTGAAAGAATTATGGTATTTCAGGAGGGTGCACTATTTCCATGGCTAACGGTTCAGGATAATGTGGAGTTTGGTCTCAAAATGGCTGGAATCCCAAAAGACGAGAGAACAAAGATTTCAACCAGATATCTTGACATGATGCAACTAACAAAATTTGCTAATTCTTACACCTATCAACTATCTACTGGAATGAAACAACGTGTAGCTATTGCTAGAGCACTTGTAATGGATCCTGATGTATTACTAATGGATGAACCATTTGCAGCATTAGATGCTCAAACACGTGATTTACTTTTAGTCGAAATGCAATTGATTTGGGAAAAGACAAAGAAAACAATTTTGTTTGTGACACATAATGTTGCAGAAGCTGCTGTGTTGGGAACCAAAGTTGCAATCTTTAGCAACAGACCATCTTCAATTAAAAAAGAAGTTGAAAATGATTTCCCACGACCTAGAATTGCAGAAGATGAATCTTTGTTACAATTCCAACAAGACATTCTTTCAGAACTTAGACCAGAGGTAAAGAAATCAAAGGAGTTATGAAATTGGGAAAAAATTTTACGCCTCATAGAATTGCATTTTACGTTGGACTGGTTGTTGTTTGGCAAATAATTGCAATGATTGGAATATGGCCATCCAATGTTTTTCCATCTCCATATGAAGTAGCAGAAGATTTGGTATACACTGCAATGGATGGTAGTCTATTTTATGGAGTAGCAATGAGTATGTGGAGATTAGTTGTAGGTCTTGCAATTGCAATTGGTGGAGGAATTATTCTTGGTGTCTTTATGGCAAGAGTTGAATTTGTTAATCAAACTGTTGGCTCTTTAGTCCTTGGTTTGCAATCAATTCCATCAATTGCATGGGTTCCATTAGCGATACTTTGGTATGGACTAAATGATGCTGGAATTATTTTTGTAGTTGCCATCGGTGCTATCTTTGCAGTAACTATCAACACATACACTGGAGTCAAGAACATTGATCCTCACTTTATAGAGGCTGCCAGAAATATGGGTGCTAAAGGAAGTCAATTAGTCACTGCAGTTTTGCTACCAGCTGCATTCCCATACATGATTTCAGGCTTTAAACAAGGCTGGGCCTTTGCCTGGAGAGGTGTAATTGGTGCTGAATTACTCTTTGCATATCTTGGATTGGGTCATTTATTATATGCTGCACGTTCCCTGACAGATGTTTCTCAAGTAATTGCAATTATGCTAGTTATCATGGGAATTGGATTGGTAGTTGATGGTGTAATTTTCAAACGTCTAGAAAATAAAGTCATGTCCCGTTGGGGCTTAAGATAAGTTTCTAACAATTACAGTATTTCATATTGATGAATCCTAAGATCGTATGAGTTTATGCGATCATCATAACACTTTATGAAATAACTAAGTGCTTATATTATTCATGTTTGAAAGTTGTACCAATAACTTATGCAACGTACGAGAACAATGATAATAACGTCGGTTATACTTTCAATTGCATTAACGTCAGTTTTTGCATTTGATACAAACACAACAGAAAATAACACATTGGATACAGAACTTCCATTTGTTGTAGAAGCTCTATCTGGAGACACTCACGACATTACAATGGAAGCAGTAGCAATGCCTGACGGTCTGTTTGCATACAGAATGGTATCTTATACAATCACAAACGGTGATCATGATGACGATGATGACGATGATGATAATGGAAACGGCAATGGTGGTGAAGAGTTAGTTGGAACAATGTATTCTGGCAAGCCTTCAATTCCTGGTCCAACAATTATCATGAACGAAGGTGACGAAGCAAATGTCACCTTAATCAACAGTGCATGTGATGAAATGTTTGTTGATGGTCCTGGTCACCCATTAGATGGTGCACCATTTGGCCCACTACCAACGTACTCTGAAAATTCAATGCTCGGAATTCATGTACATGGTGTTCATTACGACATTAGTGATGATGCATCATATGCTAGAATGAATATGAGTGAAGATTCAGGTGCATTATGTGGTGAAGAAATAGAATATCATTGGGTTGCTGCTCCAGGCACATCTGGCGCATGGCCATACCATGATCACACTTTTGCAATCAATGAAGTTGGTGCAGAAGAATTAGGATTATTTGGTACCGTCATTATCAATCCAGCAAATGGTAAAGTCAATGGTTTAGTCGGTGAAAATGGAAAAATTAAAGATGTCCGAGTCAAAGATATTGAAAAAGACTTCATCCTGTGGATGGTCTCATCTGAGGCTCTAGGCAGAAGTGTTTTCTATGGAAATGAAATCGATTATGATACTGCAAATAACTATTCTGGCGATTCCGGTGTTAGAGAGACTGCTCTTTGGACAAACCCTAATCTCCTTACTCAACATGATGGAATCTACAGATTCCACGTAATTGGTTTAGGTGAAGAGACTCATGCATTCCATTTGCATGGTCATAGGTGGACTGAAGAGATTAGTGACGAAAAGAAAGCGGTTGAGGATATTATTGATGTAAAGGAGATCACTCCTTTGCAGAGACATACATTCCTAATCAAAGCTAGCGACAATGATGAAGCTGAAAATGGAAAAGGCATGGAAGGTTGGATGTATCACTGTCATTTCGTGGATCACATGAAACAGGGAATGAGTGGTATGATGAGTTTGGCTCACCATGGAATTGATGACTTACCAGTAATTGGTGCAACATTCACACTTAGTGATGAACCAGGTGTATGGATGAAAACACTTGATGCTGGTGTCGCAGATCAACTAGATGAATATCTTGCAACACTTGGTTTAATTGAACCAAGAGCAGGAACTGGTTTCCCACTTTCATACATCAGTGATGCATTAGAGGTAACTGTTCCGGGTGCCGGAACTCACTTCTCTGATTCAGAAGCACGTTCCCTTGCTGTAATTAATCCTGGAGAAACTGTGCTCTTTGGCATGAAAGACTCTCAAACAAAACATACTATCACTACTCTGATTTATCCAGAAAATGCTGCTCAACTTGGTGGCAACGGAATACTTAGTGCTGCAAGTATCGGTCACTTTGATCAACAACTAGGAATTCGTGGCTCAACAATGTTGACAGATAAAGATGGACTTCCAGTAGGATTGGAAACTCCTGGACTGTATGTCTTTGTATGTAAAATACATCCATACATGTTCAGTGCAGTAATTGTTGATGATCCAACTACTAATTTGTTAATTGGTGGTAATTCTGATACACCATTCCCATTGTTAGACTTGTCAGAAAATCTCACAGTCTTAACAAGAACTGGACCTGTTGATGATCCTACTTTCCCAACTACTGTTCCTGCCACACATCCATTAGCTACTACTTTGTTGAAAATATTCTACATTATTACAGATCCTAACAATTGGAAGGACTATAATGACTCTGAATGGAATGTTGGTCTTCCTCCAGTTTTAGTTACAACTAATACTGAACAAATAGTTGCAGCATTGGCTTACGACACGCCAACTACATTATTTGCTGCTACTGAATTAGGACTAACTACTTCAACTGGTGGTGCTCCTGATGTGGTAATTGGACTTGAATTAGATTCAAGTATGCCAATTCCAAATGTCAGTGATCCTGTTACTAGTGGTGTAGGTGAAGTATGGGTAAATACTCAGTTTGAGTTAACAGTAGCCAAGAATCATGAAGGCTCTCCTGATGACAAACCTGGAACAATTACTGTAGTTGATACTGAAGATTGGAAGATCAAACAAAAAATCGCATTACCTGAAATCAACATGAATCATCCTCACAACATGTGGGCTGATGCCAAGAACGAAGTAATCTATCAAACTCAATGGTTTGGAAATGAAATGGCAATAATTGACAGGGATTCTGGTGAACTAGTTAAAGAAGTTTACACAGGACAATCCCCTTCACATGTCATGACATCTCCAACTACTGGTGATGTTTACATTGCTGTGAATGGCGAAGATGCTGTTTTTGAATTTGATTCTGAGACATATGATCTGACTCGACAAATCTCAACAGGTTTCCGTTCACATCCACATGGACACTGGATTAGTAGTTCTGGACAGTATGTTGTTACTCCGGACTTTATTGGACTGAAAGCATCAATAATTGATCTGGATGATAACTCTGTTGATACTTCAGATGCTTTGTTGTTTGGCCCAATTGCTACTGGTATGAAAGGAGATGAATCTGTTTTCTACACAGCTGATTTCTTAGGAAATTCTATGACTGCAATAGACCCATCTACTGGTTCAACTGTTGGTCAAATTGATTGGCTTGTAGCAGGTTCTGATTTCAGTGTACCAAATGGTTTGTTAGGACTTCCAATTCAGACTCCAATCAGTCCAGACGATAAATGGATGGTAACTGCTCTAACTTTGGGTGGAAAGATTGGTGTTGTTGATGTCTCTTCTGATCCTGGTACTGTAGTAGCAGTTCTTCAATGTGAACCTGGTTGTCATGGTGTACAATGGGGTGCTAAAGACGGTGGTGGATACTATGCATATGTATCAAGCAAGTTTGCAAATAATCTACTTGTAGTGGATCCAGATCCTGATGGAAATGGTGATGGTACAGATGCTGATATCGTTGGTTCAATAATTCTCACAAAAGAATTTGGAACTGATATTGATGATCGTGTGATTGGCTATGCTGGTCAAGGTGGTCAAGGTGTCTTAACAGTGCCTAATGTGTATGAAGGATGGATTCAACAAACCGCTGAAGAATGTAGTAATAATTCCGGAGTTTTCAAAAACAAATTCTGTGGTAAGGAAATGAAGGAATATCTTAATGCTCTACAGCCAAATCAATTGGATCCTCTAGGACCATAAGAAAAGTATAACTTCAAATTCTCTTTTTTCTTTTTTATTTTCTAACCTTTAGTGATACTACGAATGCACAAATGATTATTGCTATTGCAAAGTAAAGTACTGCAGTATAGTCATACAAAAATGCAATCCCTCCTGCAACAATTGGTCCTACAACTGTTGCAATAGAAAGCGTTGAACTAAATATTCCAGTTGAAGTTGAACGTGGATTGTTATCCATGAGATGAAAGTTTCCACCAATAAACAAGAATGCCCATGTTGCACCAACAAGTGACATAAACGGCATTGCCATCCACCATTCAGTAACAAATGACAATCCAACAAAAACAAACGTTGTACACCCAATCCCAATTTTGAATTTTGTTACATTTGATAAATGAATTTTTGATGCCATCACATTCATCAAAATAAATGCAGTAAGTGTGTTTGAGACATACACAATTGAAATGTGATACAAGTCTCCACCCCATTCTTCTACAATCATTATTGGAAGAAATACCCAAACTGCTGATGCTCCAATATGTCGTAGTAATAACGACAAAAACAAAAATTTATTTTTTGAAATTACTTTTTTTGTAGTTCCTGGCTCTAATTCTTGTTCTTGTTTTGGATTTGAAAGTTTCATTGTAAACATTAATCCAATAATAAATGATGCAGCACTGATAAGGAAAATCAATTTCAAATCATTTGCAATTCCAGCAGCTGCAATTCCAGCAAGCCATCCTAATGCATGAAATGAGATTACAGTAGCTGCTCTTTTCCTTTCCACATTTGCCTCATATGCATATGCAATCATGGCGGGAATCATTATTCCACTTGCAATCCCTGCTGCAATTCTGACCAGAAACAGCATTGTAATGTCTTCAGCAAAAATATGCAACCCAAACGCAGCAGCACAGCCAATAAAGCCAATTCTGATGAATTTGAGCCTGGTTCCCTTCTTGTCTGAGTGTCTTCCAAAGTAGATTTCAGAGAGAATTTGAGCAAAACTAAACGAGGCTACAATGAGTCCAATCTCAAATACTGATTCAGTGACTTCTTTAGCAATTAAGGGCATAAAGACAAAGACAATGGAGATGCCTGCATGCTGAAAAAATGTGGCGCTACGAACAAAATTGTTTACTTGAGACTTTTGCATAAATGTACAAAAAATTCATCTTGACCTAATTTCAACATACGTATACCTTCTTTTCACGTGGATTTTTCAGAAAAGAGTTAAACTGTGCCAATTTATTTTCAAATCAAATTGACTGAGAAAGAACCCTTTTTGCAAGCAATCCAATCTAAAGTACTATTGTTTGATGGTGCAATGGGAACTGAAATTCAAAAATATGATCCTAAACCTGAAGACTTTCCAAACAATCAAGATGGATTCAATGATGGATTAGTATTGACTCATCCTGAATGGATAAAACAAATTCATAGAAATTATTTGGATGCTGGTTCTGATTGTATTGAAACAAATTCTTTTGGTTCAAATAAAATAAAATTAGATGAATATGGTTTTGGTGATCAAACAATTGAATTTAATAAAAAAGTTGCACAACTAGCAGCTGAAGTTTGTGCTGAATATAATGATCGACCACGATATGCAATTGGCTCTATGGGACCATCTGGGTTTCTTCCAAGTTCAAATGATCCAGATTTAGGACAGAAACCTCTTGATGAAATCAGAATAGCCTTTGAATTACAAGCTGAAGGTTTGATTCTTGGTGGAGTTGACGCATTACTTATTGAGACAAGTCAAGATATTTTGGAAGTGAAATTAGTAATTGAAGCATGCCATAATGCAATGAAAAAAACAAATACCAAAGTTCCAATTATTGCAAATACTACTTTGGATCAATATGGTAAGATGTTGCTTGGAACCAATGTACAAGCTGCATACACAACTGTATGTGATATGGGCATTGATCTTTTTGGATTGAACTGTTCTACTGGTCCAACTGAGATGACTCCTAGCGTTAGATGGCTTGATGAGCAAAATGATCAAAATTTGTTGGTAGTACCAAATGCTGGAATGCCTGAAAATGAGGGAGGCTGTGCTGTATACAAGATGACCCCTGAAAAGTTGAGCAGTGTTTTGGGCGATTTTCTTAATGATTACAAAAAAGTTAGAATCATAGGCGGATGTTGTGGAACAGGTCCTGAACACATCAAAGCTCTAAGAAAAGTAATTGACGAAAAAGCTAACTCTCTCAAGGGTTAAGTATTTAGAAAAACGTTGGTGATTTTACAATATTGGCCATTCCGAGAGTTAGTTCTGCGTTAAAAGCAGTTGATCTTAAACAAATTCCTGCACCGTTAATCATTGGAGAACGTATCAATACACAGGGTTCTAGAAAAGCAAAGAAACTTGTTCTTCAAGATGACTTTGATGGTCTAGTTGATCTTGGACGAATTCAGGTAGAAGATGGTGCACATTGTCTTGATGTATGTGTTGCAACAACTGAGCGTTCTGATGAGAAAGAATTCATGCTAAATCTTGTAAAGAGACTGAGTTTAGAAATTGATGCCCCGTTGGTAATTGATTCTACTGATCCAGATGTTATTGATTCTGCAGTACAACAAATTCCTGGTAGACCAATAATCAATTCTATTAATTTGGAAGGCGATGGAAGTAGATTTGAAAAGTTAGCACCACTTATGGCAAAATATGGATTACCTGCAATTGCCTTATGTATTGGTCCTGACGGAATGGCCAAAACACCTGAACAAAAAGTTGCAACTGCTGAATTACTTTATGAAACTGGAAAAAAATATGGATTAAAAATTGGACAATTCATTTTTGATGTTTTGACTTTTACTTTAGCTACAGGCGAAGATGAATTTCTTGATGCTGGAAAAAATACTTTGGAAGGAATCAAACTTGTAAAAGAAAAATATCCTCAATCATTTACAACACTTGGTCTAAGCAACATTAGTTTTGGCCTAGTTCCGTATGCTAGAAAAATTCTCAATTCTGTATTTTTGTATCATGCAGTAAAGGCTGGATTAGATACTGCAATTGTAAATGCAAAAGAAATCATCCCTTATGGAGAAATTGATGAGAAGGAAAGAAAACTTGCTGAAGATTTAATCTACAATACACATCCTAATGCACTTTCTGACTTGATTTCTTATTTTGAAAAGGCTGGACCACAAAGTAGTTCCACTGAGAAAAAAGTAGATGTCGATCCTTCATGGCCTGCAGGAAAAAGAGCAAATTTTAGAATCATAAATAGGCTCAAAGATGGCATACAAAATGATGTAGTGTATGCAATTGCAGAAAACTTGGGAAAACCAGAATTAGTAAAAGAAGTTGATGGAAATTTCACTTTGGATGCTACTCAGGAAATTACTCATGAAGGAGCAATCAAGACTCTCAATGATGATTTGCTTCCTGCTATGAAAGAAGTTGGTGACAAGTTTGGCTCAGGAGAATTAATTCTCCCCTTTGTTCTAAAATCTGCTGAATGTATGAAAGCTGCAGTTGGAGAACTTGAAAAATATCTGCTCAAAGAAGAAGGAACCAGCAAAGGTAAACTTGTTTTAGGAACAGTTTATGGTGATGTTCATGATATTGGAAAAAATCTTGTGAAAACCATCTTTCAAAATAATGGATATGACGTCTACGATCTTGGAAAACAAGTTCCGTTACAAAAATTCCTAGAAAAAATTGATGAAGTTAAACCTGATGCAGTTGGCTTGTCTGCATTGTTAGTATCTACATCAAAACAGATGCAATTCTTTGTAGAGCATGCAAGAAAAAACAACATGGATATTCCAATATTGTGTGGTGGTGCTGCCATTAACAGCAATTACATAAACAGAATTGCAAAACAAGATGGCATCTATGAATCTGGTGTCTTTTACTGTAACACAATGTTTGAAGGACTAAAGACAATGGATGTTTTGATTTCAGATGAAAAACCAAAACTCTTGTCTGATTGGAAAGAAAAACTAGAAAATTGGAAAGAAAGAGCAACTGCTTCAGTAGATCCTGCAAACCTTCCAAAAAGTGACATTGTTCCAGCATCTCCACCTTCAATTTCAAACGTTGGGGAACCAATTAGACTCAAGGCTGATCAGATTAAGATGGATGAAGTATGGCAGCTAATTGATAAAAAATCTCTTTTCAAACTTTCTTGGGGTCTAAGAGGAAAAGCAGGCTCAGAATCACAAGAAGAACATGAACAATTACTAAGCGAATGGAAGATTAGAATAATTCGTGAGAAACTCTTTGAACCTGAAGTAGTCTACGGATATTTCAAATGTCAAAACAAAGATGGAAAACTCTCAGTTGAAAATCCTGAAGGTGGAAATATTGAATTTGATTTTCCTCGTTCAACAAAACCTGAGCATTTGTGCTTGACTGATTATTTTGGAAATGATGATGTTGTTGCATTTCAATCAGTTACTGTAGGCAACAAAGTTGCTGATATTATTGAACAATGGAATAAAGAAGACAAGTATACTGATGCATACTATCTTCATGGATTAGCAGTTGAAGTTGCAGAAGCCCTAGCTGAATGGATTAACCAAAAAATCAAAAATGAAATGAACTTACAACAAGGTGGTCTAAGGTATAGTTGGGGTTTCCCAAGTTGCCCTGATGTCTCACAGCATCATTTGGTTTGGAAATTATTACATCCTGAACAATCAGGTATGACATTAACTGAATCAGGACAAATTATTCCAGAACAATCAACTGCTGCAATTGTTGTTCATCATCCCAAAGCACAATATTTTGTTCTTTAGAGACAAAACTCGTAAAACCAGTAATTGCTTCAAGCCTTTACAGAATAAAACCTAGAAAATTACTAATATGCAAAATAACACTTGTTGATGTTGACCGATTTTTCAATTGTGGATGTTGATCATATTGAGGTTTCAGTAAAAGATAGAGAAAAATCTGCAAAATGGTATGAGGAAATTTTTGGACTAAAACCAGTTCAAGAACTTGAAATGTGGTCAAAAATTGGACCTTTATTCATTGGAAATGAAGATGGTTCAGTCAAACTAGCTTTGTTTAATGGTGTAAAAGACACTGATGGTTCGATTAACAGAATTGCCTTTAGTACTGCAGGAGAAAAATTTCTAGATTTTCTAAACAGAGTTGATAGTTTGAATTTACTTTTCATAGGAAAAAAAGTCACCAAAGAACATGTAGTAGATCATGATTTGTCATATTCACTTTATTTTGATGATCCTGATGGAAACAAGTTAGAACTTACTTGCTATGATCATAACTATCTAAAATTACACATTAAATCAGCACGTAGGTTTGATTAATTTTTTCTAAAATGGTTCAAGCCTTGCTAGATTTGTAACCATTATGCAATAATTGGTGTTGTAATGAATCCAATAATGGAACCGATTGCAAACAGTAGGTTATTTTTTGAAACTATCAACAGTCTCAAATAGTATTCAATATACTAAATCATCTTGATTGTTTACAATAAACAATCAACAATGAGACTTAGATTTTGTTATCTAGAAATTCATTCAATCCGTTAAAATCACTTGGAGATGTAAGTAACACATCTCCTGTAATTTCATGAGTTTTTGAAACAAAATCTTTGAAATTTTTTGAATACTCTTCAAAATCTAGATTCAAAAATTTTGCAGATTTTTCATTTTTCTGTGATGGATACAAAATGATGGGAATCACATCAAATCCTTTTAGATTCTCATTTAATTTTTGAACTTGTTCCAAATTCTGCACAACCTGTGTCATGAATCCTTTAGGTTTTGCATCTATCTTCTTTCCAATTTTTTCAAAATTAGGTTTGTTTGAAATTGAAAGATAAAGATCAATTTTACCATCAAATCCTTTCTCTTTGAGCATTTTTACAGTTCTACTAGGAATTAATCCGGAATCTTTCTTTCCTGATTGGGATGGGTCCCCCATTAAAACAAGAATTCCATCAAAGCCTATTGAAACACATTCTTCAACAAACTCTATGACTTCATTTTCTTCCTTATCTCTAACTCTAAGACTAACGGTAATTGGTAAGTTGGGAATTTCTTTTTTGATAATTTTTCCTACTTCAATTGGAGATACTCTTTGAAATCCTAAAACATTTTCAGTTAGATGTATTGCATCACATTTTTTAGAAATTATTTTAATTTTATCTACAAATTTTACAATTAATTCAGATACATCTGCATCCGGAACAATTTTTGGAGGATTTGCTTCGTATCTAATTGTCATAATCTCTTTTCTTTAATCCTTGGTTAAAACCTTTGAATACCAAAACCCATATGGAATGGTAGGAAAGAAATCTAATGCCACTTGAAAATCTAAAATCTATACTAACCACATCACTGAATCCTCAAATTACAAATGATAAAAATTACAAACTAGCTTCAGTTCTTGTTGTAATTTATGGAAATGAACCAATTGTAATAATGACTGAAAAACCCAAAAGTATGAAATTTCATGCTGGAGAAATTTCTTTTCCTGGAGGAAAACTAGATTCATCTGATTCTGATTTACTAGAAACTGCAATAAGAGAAACTCGGGAAGAAATTGGTTTAATTATTTCAAAAGACCAAGTTGTAGGTCAGCTAGAACCTGTAGTTACTTTGAATTCTGGTTTTCTGATATTGCCTTTTGTTTCAATTGTTGATTCAGTTCCTTCTCTGACAGCAAATGCTGAAGTTGAAAAAATTTTTCATATTCCCCTAGAATCATTTTTAGAAACTATGGCTGTTGATCCAGATCCTTCTCATAACATTATCCAAGAAATGTATACTTTTGAATATGAAAAGAAGATTGTTTGGGGGGCTTCAGCAAGAATCCTCAAACAGATACAAAACTGCCTAAATTCCTGAGATTCATTTAAAAAGAGCTCCGCGTGCCTGAAAATCTATGGCTGCACGTAAGTCTTCTCCAAGAAAGATTCGTCTGCTCAAGAAAACAAAGCAGACTTCACCGGTACCAGCTTGGATTATTCTTAGAACAAAGAGAAGTGTTAGAACAAATCCAAAACGTAGAGCTTGGAGATCAACTGATGTGGAGGTAGGATAGATGTCTCAGGAATTAGAACGAGTTTATACAATTAATCTAGGTAAAGTATTACTTTCTCAGTCTCAACACAGAGCTGTTAGAGCAATCAATATGATCAAAGAATTTGCTCGACATCACATGAAAGTTGAAGAAATCAAAATCGAAGAAGAACTAGCTCACCAAATTTGGGCAAAAGGAGTTAGAAGTCCTCCAAGAAAAGTCAGAGTTAGAATGAGTAAAACTGACGAAGGTTATGTTTTAGTTTCTCCATATGATGAGGAAGCAGAATCTAAAGTAGTTCCAGAAAAAGAAACTCCTAAGGTTGAAGATAAAGTAGAAGAGACTCCTGCAGTTGAAGAAAAGGTTGAAGATACTGTAGAAGACCCTAAAGCTGAAGAACCAGCTAAAGAAGCACCAAAGAAAGAAGAACCAGCTAAAGAAGCACCAAAGAAAGAAGAACCAAAAGAATAATTCTTTTCAAAAAATTAAATTAAAAAATAATTTTATTCTAATTGATAAAGATCTAGTTGACAATCAATACTACATTCAGGAGTTGACCAGTCAAGAGAATCTTCTTGAGGGATTGCTCCAAGTGGATCATAGTTATCGAATTTTGTCATTCCTTGTATTGATGATAGCATTACAACGTTTGATTCGTCTGAAGTCATATCAACTTGTGATTGACTTTCACTGATTATGCCGCTAGTCATACTTGTGATTGAATTCAAAACTCCAACTGGAATGTTACTGCCACCTACAACGTACAACATTGAACTTTTTACTGAATTTGGTGGTGCATTCTCATATAGCATCTTTAATGAATCTCTCAAAGAGTCTTCCATTGCCTGACCTTCTTTACTTGTTGAGAGAATGTTTGTTTCTCCTGTGATTTCAGATGATTCTAAGGATTTTACAACGTGCATAATTGCAGAATTTGCAATATCATAGCATGATTTTGCACTAAGGTCTGGATTGCTTTCTAGTAATGCGTCATTATCTAAAACAATCGTACATTCTGAATTCTCTCTTACTCTCTTCAAAGATACTCCCGAGTTGAAAATTCTGTCTTTTTCATACTTGAATGGCATTATTGCAAATGAAACTAGTCCTGCTACGGATTCTTTACAAATTTCAGAAACAACTGGGGCAATGGCTGAGCCTGCTTTGCCTGCAAGGTTACTCATCATTACGACTGTTGAATAACCATTGATTTTGTCTTTGATTGCTTCAGATACTTTGTAAGTTGAGCCTCTGATTAATTGAACAGATGGATTAATCACTGATTCAGTTGAAACGTGAACTGAAGTTACGCCTGGTTTGAAATCTTTAGCGTCATTACTAATTATCATACAGTCAGAATTGAGGGTCTCTTTAGCGTCCATTGCTAATTTTGAGCCTGCTCCTCCTAGACCAATTACTAATACTGGTTCTTTAACTTGAAAACTCATTCTGATCCTATTTGCAGATTTCCATAAAAAACCTTCTTACGTTTTTTTAATCAAATTTTAGATCTAAAAAATTTAGCTTGCGATCTTTCCAACAAGACTACTGACAGTAGCATCAGTGATCTCCACTGTTAATGATTGCCCGATATCCACAATGTCTTTGACAAATATAGGCTTGTAAGCATAATTTCGTCCCTTGATTCCGTCATCTGTCTTTTCATCAAATAGGACTTTACCAGTCCATCCGATCCACTTTTGATTATTTTCTAGAGTGATTTTACTGATCTGCTCAAAAATTTTCTTACTTCTTCTTTTCACTTCACTAACATCAATTTGCTCCCATTCTGCAGCTTCAGTTCCTGGTCTGGCACTGTATCTTGATAGGTTAACCACTTCTGGTTTTGTCTCATCGATTAATTTGACAGTCTTTTCAAAGTCTTCCTCTGTCTCTGAAGGAAATCCTACTATGATGTCAGTTGAAATTGTAAAGTTTTCAAATCTCTCTCTTACTTTTTGAACAATTTCTCTGTAAGTGTTGGCAGTGTGACCTCTTTTCATGTCGTGGAGGACTTTATCACTTCCACTCTGAACTGGAACATGTAAAAATTTGAAGACTTTGTCATTATCAAATGATTTTACTAATTCTTCTTTGATTCTTGGCATGTACATTGGATTCATCATTCCAACTCTTAGCATGAAATCATCTGGAATTTCAGCAACTGCATTTACTAGTGTTGGCAAATCAGTTCCAATGTCAAAACCATAACATCCGTTGTCTGTAGATGTAAGCCAAATTTCCTTACATCCCTCATTGATTTCTGTTCTTACTTGTCTTACAATATCTCCTAGTCTGTAACTTACAAGATCTCCTTTTGATAGTTTAGTCTGACAGAATGTGCATTCACTCATACATCCACTTGCAATTTCAACGATTCCAACTGCAGGATTCAATCTAACTTTTGGTAATCCTACCTTGGATAGATCAGAATCCTCTAGTGCTATCTCTTTTCTTCCCTTTAAGGTAGAATTGATTACTTGAAGAGTTTGGCCTAGTGAATTTGGCCCTAATAGACTGGCATTTTCTGTAAATTTCTCTACTGTTTCTTTTTCTGCTTTAGGAAGACATCCGGCAACTATGAGTGGTTTTGTTTTCAATGACTTTATCCTATGGATCATTTTGTTTGCAGTTGCATCTTTTACAGAACATGTAACTACAACATTCAGATCTGACTGAGAAGAATCCTCAACTAATGTATGACCTCCATTTTGAATTAACCCTGAAATCATTTCAGAATCTGCAAAGCTAGCAGAACATCCATATGCTTCTACGAAAATTTTTGCCATAGTTTATCCAAATAGAGAATCGATTTCTTTGTTTGTCATTAGTTTCTTTGAAACAACTAATTCTCTAATTGTTTTTCCTGTCTTCAATGACTCTTTGAATAACTCTGCAGATTTTAGATAACCAATTTTTGGTGTAAGCAAAGTTACAATTACTGGACTGTTTTCAATATCTGCTTTTAGCTTGTCTCTGTTTGCAGTCAAACCATCAATTAGATTTGCAGAAAATATTGGCAAGAAATTTTTCAACATGTCAGTTGATTCTAACATGCACTTTAGCATGCCAGGTAACATGACGTTTAACTCAAACTGACCACTTTGAGCTGCATAAGATACTGCAGTATCGTTCCCAATTATGTTAAAACAAACCATATTCATGCATTCAGCAAGTGATGGATTTACTTTTCCAGGCATGATTGATGAACCTGCATGAACTGCAGGAATTCCCAATTCAGCTAATCCTGCAATTGGACCTGATGCCATTAATCTGATATCATTTGAAAGTTTTCCAATTTCTAATGCCAAGTTTCTAAGAGCACCAGACATGCTGGCTACTGCGAACTTACTTTGTAAACCATGTTGCATGTCTTTTTCAGGTTTTAGTGGTAATTTTGAAATCTTTGCTAGTTCTGCAATTGCAATTTTTCTATATCCTTTTGGTGTGTTGGCACCAGAACCAACAGCTGTTCCCCCTAATGCAACATTTTGAAGTTCTTTTTGTGCTACAACAATTTCGTTTCTTGCTTTAGTAATTGATGTTACATAAGCTGCAAATTCACTTCCAAGTGTAACTGGAAGTGCATCCATCAAATGGGTTCTTCCAATTTTCTTGAATGTTGAGAATTGTTTTGCTTTTTTTGTTAATGATTTAATCAAAATATCAATTGCAGGTACTGTCTCTTTTAGATTCATCAAAATTGCAACATGCATTGCAGTTGGGTATGTGTCATTACTTGATTGTGACATGTTTACATGATCATTTGGATGTAAGAATTCGTATTGTCCTTTCTTCTTTTTCATTACTTCCAATGCTACATTTGAAATTACTTCGTTAGAGTTCATGTTAAATGCAGTTCCAGCTCCAGAGTTTATCATATCCACTACAAATTGATCAACATGTTTTCCTGCTAGGATTTTGTCACATGCTGTAACAATTGCTTTTCCTCTTTTGTTATCGATGGATTTTGTTTTCATGTTGGCAACTGCTGCTGAACGCTTTATCATAACAAATGACTTTATCAGATTCTCGTGGGCTTTGTGACCAGTAACATTGTACTGTTTGATTGCTCTACCAGTGAATGCTCCATAGTATGCATCTGAAGGAATTTTGACTTTGCCTAGTGAATCTTGATCTAATCTGAATTTCATGCTGACTTTACTGAATATTTTCCCTATAATTCATTCTTTTTTGATGAATCTTCATAATCTCATATCCCACGAATGGGAATTATTATATAGTATTTGAGAGCCACCGCATTTAATGAATAAGCGTGTTAGTATGCTCTTTACAATTGCAGCAGTAGCTGTAATGGGCGCAACCTTATTCGGAAGCACATACACACAAACCCAGATCGCTGGACAATCACTCGATATCAATGAAATGGATGTCGATGTAATTGAGAAAATCCATCGTATGGGAGGTTTACAGCTTGTAATGCCTGAAGCATTCGCAGAAACTGACTGTGGTGTACTAGAAAATTCTGGACGCAACGTAGTTGAGTTCAATTTGACTGGTGAAAGCGTTACTCTTCCACTTATGGGTGGTAAAGAATTCAACGCCATGACTTTTAGTGGACAAGTCCCAGGACCAACACTTAGAGTTACACAAGGTGACGTTGTTAAAATGACCCTTACAATCCCTGATTGGGAAGTTACTGGTCACGGTAACGACATGCACGCATCACAAATGTCAGCAGGAAACTTTGAATCAGTTAATCCTGGTGAAACAAGTCAGTACTGTTACATCGCTGAATCCGCTGGTATCTTCAAGTACCATTGTTCTGGTGTCAAACTAATTGGTATGGACCAACACGTACTTTCCGGCATGTACGGAATTACAATTGTTGATCCTGCAAATGGATACAAGAAACTCATGGTAGAGAAGACAAGTGGTAGCGGTGAACTCGACAGAAAATTCTATGATGCAGATGCATTAGAATTCCAACTTCAATACAACCAAATGTATTTGACAGAAGATGGTAACTACGATGCAGGTGCAATGTTCAAACATCAAAACACTGCAACTGTTGTCAACGGATATCAATTCGGTTATGTACCAAACATGGCACACAACTTACTTGTCAATGGTGATGTTAACAAGAACATCTTTGTTGCACAACCATGGAATGGAATTGAACACAAGCAACACCAATCACAGCTCTTGTTTGTTGAAAATGATCAACATGTAAGACTCTTTGTTGAAAACCAAGGCAATGAACCAGTATTCTTCCACATTGTTGGAGAAATCTTGGATAGAGTTGTTCAAGGTAACAGAGTACAATCTGCAGCAACTGAGACATGGTTACTCGGTGGCTCACAAGGTATGATTGTAGATTTGGTATTTGATGAACCAGGTGCATATGCAGCAGTAAACCATGA